>CAZGRZ010000001.1:0-96344 GCA_964528285.1 uncultured Bacteroides sp.
ATCAGGACTGGGAAAGTAAAAAAAGCGGGTAATGGCAAATATTACCTGCTTTTTGCAATTTATAGTCAATAAATTAAAGAATTACTATAATATAAATTTTATTTAAATGAAAATATAAAATAACAGGGACACAATCTTACAACTGTGTCCCTGAATATTTTATTAAGTCGGTTGCCTATTAACCTAATTCTGAGAAGTATTTAATGGTACGAACCATCTGTGATGTGTATGAGTTTTCATTATCATACCAAGAAACAACCTGAACCTCATAAAGGTCTTCACCGATAGGAAGAACCATTGTCTGAGTTGCATCAAAGAGTGAACCATATCTCATACCAACGATATCAGAAGAAACAATTTCATCAGTATTGTATCCGAATGATTCAGTTGCAGCAGCCTTCATTGCAGCGTTGATACCGTCAACTGTGATGTCCTTACCCTTAACAACTGCTGTGAGGATAGTTGTTGAACCTGTCGGAGTAGGAACTCTCTGAGCAGAACCGATAAGCTTGCCGTTAAGCTCCGGAATAACAAGGCCAATTGCTTTTGCAGCGCCTGTTGAGTTAGGAACGATATTAACAGCAGCAGCACGTGAACGGCGAAGATCACCCTTTCTCTGTGGGCCGTCAAGAGTCATCTGGTCTCCTGTGTAAGCATGGATAGTACACATAATACCGCTCTGGATTTCAGCGAAATCGTTGAGCGCCTTAGCCATAGGAGCAAGACAGTTAGTTGTGCAGGAAGCAGCAGAAATAACTGTATCCTCAGCTGTAAGCTTATCATGGTTTACATTATAAACAATTGTTGGAAGGTCATTACCTGCCGGAGCAGAAATAACAACTTTACGAGCACCTGCTTTAACATGAGCAGAAGCCTTTTCTTTTGAGCAGTAGAAGCCTGTACATTCAAGAACAACGTCAACACCAAGCTCTCCCCAAGGAAGCTCTGAAGCGTCAGCCTTAGCGTAAATTTTAATTTTCTTGCCGTCTACGATGATTGAATCATCAGTAGCAGATACAGTATCAGCAAGAGCATATTTGCCCTGTGATGAATCATACTTAAGAAGATGAGCAAGCATCTTTGGACTTGTAAGGTCGTTAATAGCAACTACTTCGTATCCTTCTGCACCGAACATCTGACGGAATGCAAGACGACCGATACGGCCAAAACCATTAATAGCAACTTTTACCATTGGAATTTACCTCCGAAAAATAAATTTATTTATTGCTTTTATGCATTATTATTTTATACTGTTTATCTGCATTAATCAAGAAAAATTTGTAAATTTTACACTTTATACAAAAACCGATATAATAAGACAATTGCTTATAGTTAATTTTTTAACAAAGAATACGATAATAGCAAAGCCTTAGCAGGTTCGAGCCTTTCTTATCAGTAACATAAAAAAAGACTTAACAGAACTCAATCCATTAAGTCTTTGGTGGGAACAACAGGGCTCGAACCTGTGACCCTCTGCTTGTAAGGCAGATGCTCTCCCAGCTGAGCTATGCTCCCGTCAGTGAGATTTATTATATATCATCAAAAACATGATGTCAAGCATTAATTAAGGAAAACAATTCATTTATTCTGTCAATATCATCCTTGAGATATAAATAGCCGAACAATGCCTCAACCCCTGTGGCACAATGATATTCCCCATCAGTTGCACTTTTCGGCGAATGACCTGTTTTTGCATTTCTGCCGCGCTTGAACACCGCCATCTCCTCTTCAGTAAGAACGTCTTTAATCTTTTCAAAAGCAGAGGTTTGAGCCTTGGCTGAAACATATTTAACGCTTTCCCTGTGCAAATCATTTACAGGTCTGTTTGCATCAACCACTAAAGTCTCACGCACTAATATCTCATATATACAATCCCCGATAAACGCAAGATTAAGCGGACTCAGCTGCTTCGGGTTAATTTCTTTATCAACAAATCTCAAATCATCACTTCCAAAAATTACTGATTAAATATTATCAAAAAAGCAGTTATAATGCAAATAAAAAAGAGCGGAAATTCAAATTCCGCCCTTGAAATATAAAAATTAATTAAAAAATTCTTCGTTATCCATAACATATTTTCTGATATACATATCAAATCCTGCTGCTATACCGCCTATCAGTCCTCCCAAGAGAATATTCAATACCAAAAATACGATATTAGATGTACCTTGTTTTTTGAAATATTCATATACACCATTTGGAGTCTCCTCAAGTGATTTGCTGTATTTCAATCTGCTTACACCTGCATAAATATTCCATAGTCCCATAAGCACCGGTGTATAATATGAAAAGATACCGATTATAATTTGCAATCCGGCAATTACAAACCAGATTATTGCAACCGTTTTTTCATACTGTGCAAGTTTGGCATATGCTTCTTCCCGAGTACCTGCCTTAACTGAAGACTGTTGGACAGAAACATTATTCTTTATTGCCATACCGCAACTAAGACAAACTTCTGCCTGCGGATTAACCTCAGCACCGCAATGGTGGCAGTATTGGTCACCCACTCCGTTTTTCACTCCGCAGTTCAAGCAGATTGCCTGATTTTCGTTGATTTCTGTTCCACAATTTTTACAAAACATTTTGATTCTCCTTTTCTGTTTAAGTCAATTATTACAATACCATAGTATTTTTATAAAGTCAAGACTTTTTATTACAATAGTATTGTAATAATTGTCAAGGAGATATTAATATGTTAGGTTCACGAATTAAAGAGTTACGCCTTTCCCATAGCTTAAATCAGGTTGAATTGGCACAGAAACTTTCTGTTACAAAGCAAACAATATCCAATTGGGAAAACAACAATATTCAACCCTCCATTGATATGCTTGTTAAAATTGCCGATTGTTTTTCTGTTACAACAGATTATCTGCTTGACAGGGACAATAAAATATCAATCAATGTTGACGGATTGACGGCAACAGAAGTTGCACATATTGAACAAATAATTAAGGATTTAAAAAAACATTAATACAATAAAACAGCACCTGTATTTCATAATTACAAGTGCTGTTTTTAATTAAAAGAATGGTCAACTGTTTATAAAACTTTTTTCATATTTTCCTCTTATCTCTTAAGGTATATATTCAAACTCTATGTCATAGATAGAGACAATATCTCCCTCTTGGATTCCCTTTTCACGAAGGGCGGCGAATACGCCGCTTTTTTCCAGAACACGCTGCATATACTGCAGTGCTTCATAATCCTCGACATCAATTCCCTTAAGGACTTTTGGGAACCAGCTTGCTTCAACAATATAATAGTTACCGTCCTCCACAGTAATTTTAAAGCCTTTATCATCCTTGATTAATGCTTCAATCGGGATTTCCTCAGCCTCGTATTCCTTTATCGGAGGTAAAGTCCGAAGCTTATTCCACACGGCATTCATCAATTCCTGTGTTCCCTCAAGTATAGGTGCACAGATAGAATAATACTCATAGCCCTTCGCCTCAACATAATTTTTTAACTTTTCTATCTGTTCAGGTTCAGCCATATCAATTTTATTGCCTGCGACAATCTGCGGACGATCGGCAAGCTCGGGATTGAATTTAACCAGCTCTTCATTGATTTTTTCAAAATCCTCTATCGGATTCCTTCCCTCATGACCGCTTACATCAATAATATGGACAAGAAGCCTGCATCTGTCAATATGGCGCAAAAAGTCATGTCCGAGTCCGATGCCCTCACTCGCGCCTTCAATAATTCCGGGAATATCTGCAATTACAAATGAATTTCCCTCACCCATTGAAACAACACCGAGATTAGGTACAAGTGTAGTAAAATGATAATCTGCAATCTTCGGCTTTGCCTGACTGACAACTGAAATAAGGCTTGATTTGCCTACACTCGGATAACCGATAAGACCGACATCTGCAAGGAGCTTAAGCTCAAGTGAAATTTCCCACTCTTCACCGGGCATACCGGGTTTTGCAAAGCGGGGCACCTGTCTCGTCGGCGTGGCAAAATGAATATTGCCCCAACCGCCTTTTCCGCCCTTGGCAGCAACAAATCTGTCTTTTTTACTCATATCCGCCATAACGGCGCCTGAGTTGACCTCGCGGATAATTGTACCTCTCGGCACCTTTATTTCAAGGTCAGGCGCTTTTTTACCATACTGACGAGAACCTTTGCCGTTCTCTCCTTTTTTTGCAGCGTACTTACGCTTATATCTGAAATCAGCAAGCGTTGCCAGATTATCATCAACAACAAATACGATATCTCCGCCTTTTCCTCCGTCGCCGCCGTCAGGACCGCCTGCGGCTACATACTTTTCTCGATGAAAAGCAACTGCGCCGTCACCGCCGTCGCCTGCTTTTATTTTTATCTTTGCAATATCAACAAACATCTTTAATCGTCCTTTAATTTTCCTTATGGGAAGTTTAAACCAATAGTAACAAAAAAGCAAATAAAATGCAATATAAATAATTATAAAAAGCAAAACAATAAATTAAGGACTGATTCAGATTTGCTGAGTCAGTCCATTTTATCTAATATATTATTTTAAATTTTATGTATATTGTCGGCAAGAATTTTTATTATTTTTAGAAAGCTCTCTTTCTGTGTTTCGGAGCAGGTGGTAAGAGCAGAGTTAATGCAGTTTGTTATTTCGCTGTTGTTTTCTGCACTGTCAAGAAACAGATAATCAAGTCCGATTCCGAGCACACTGCAAAGCTGAACAGCCGTGTTCATGGAAAGATTTCTGCTTCCTCTTTCAATATGACCGATATAAGATGGAGATACCTCGCACATTTCGGCAAGCTGCTCCTGTGTTATGTTCAACTTTTTTCGCTGCTCTTTTATTTTTCTGCCAACAGAAGTATAATCGACATTTTTCAAATAAATCACCATATATATAATAATACTATTCGTCCTTTTTATACACAGACTAACAGTCCATTTATTGACATTTAGTACAGTTTGTGCTATATTAAAATAAAACAAAAAAGGAGAATAAATATGGAAAACCAAGAGATTATTGAAAAAGCGGAAAGGAAAATTAACGAATACTGTACACAGCCAGCAAAAAAGAAAATAAATAAAAAGGCAATAGCAATTGCCGGTATTGCAGTAATTATAGTTCTTATTGTTATTGTAATTATTGTCAATAAGCCTATATATAAAAGTGAAGAGGAAATGTATGCTGCTTTTAATGGTATATGGGTGTCTTCCGAAGATGGGTATTACAATGACATTATTATTGATAATAATTTAGTTACTAGCTTTTCTACTTCATCTGTTTTTGAGAATATGGTAAATGAAAACGGGATAGAGGCTTTAAAACAGGCTGAATATCGCGATTGTGTTTCTGATATAAAAGAGGCTAGCTTTAATAATTCATACGATGTGTTCTTTGATATAAAAAAGGGTGTTATAAAAGAATATAACAGATATTTAATCATACAGCTTACAGAAAATGGGACTTTGGAAATCAGCAATTATAATGATGACTTTAAAGAGATAACGGGAACCCATGAATACATTAAAATTTCCGAAGATGCTTCGAAAACTTCATTTTTAAATGATTATTTTGAAAAAGATTTTTACAGCGAAAAAGAGAGCAAAATTGAGTATTATTTAAGTCCCGAGCAATATTTTTTATCTCCAAAAAGTATTTATGAAAAGGTTAAACCGTTTTTTGAAAAATACGGCTATGATATTGACAGCTGGAATGTAACTGCTGACAATGGTGAGATATTTGCTGCCGAAACCGGTTCTGAAAGTATTGTGTTACAGGACAACTGCTTAGTAATTAATTTAAATAAGAACGGCAGTACAACAAGAGGATTGTATTACTTTACTGATAATGATAATATTCAGATATGGTTTGGCGGAGGAGAACAAGATAAAGCCTATGAGCTTTTAGATGTTATATTTAATGGTGCTCAGGTTAATGATAAGAGAATCAGCGAATATATACAAGACGAATATTTGAATCATTTAAACGAAGGTGATATTTCTAATTGGTCAAACGAAGGGATTGACTATAAATTTGGAATCAATAATGATACAGTATTTATAATGGTAAGTCATTAAAGGAGTTTATTATGGAAAATACTACAAATCAAAATGCAGTTGCTGAGAATACTGTGTCAAACTACGAGCAACAAACAAACAGCAATGTTAAAACAAAAAGTGTTCCTAAATTGGTTTATATAATAATAGGCATTGTATTAGTTATTATTGTCGTTAATATTTTTGGCAGGCAAAGCATTGATAATGTAGCAATAGGCTGTGCAAAAACTGTTGTTTCAGAACAGCTTAAATCTCCATCATCTGCAATATGGCACGACAGTAAAATTATGGATAAGGATTCCTATGGAAGGTATTTAGTTTATCTTGAGGTTGAGGCAACTAATTCCTTTGGCGGATATATTACTAATGAATATTTAGTTGTTATCTACAATGTGAAAAAGGACGGTCACTTCAATTATAACAATTTCGCTGTGCAGTCAGTTACTTCTTCGACATACGATATAGTTGAAGGAGTAATAAAGGATTTAAATAATTGGAATGAACAAATAAATTAAAATAAGGCAGGAAATCCTGCCTTATAATCTTTTTAAATGAATATAAATTAAGGCTGCCTTACATCTGTAAGACAGCCTTTTTGCATTTCAATCAACTATTTTTTTAAATTATTTCTCAAGATCAGCCTTGACCTCAGCAAGTTCGTCAGCAAGCTCTTTAGGGAGAGTATCGCCGAATTTAGCATAAAGCTCATCAACGCCATTAAGCTCTTCTTCCCAAGCTGCCTTGTCAACATCAAGGATTTTATCAAGGTCTTCTTCAGTCAAATCAAGACCTTCCAGATTGATATCCTTTGCATAAGGAATATAACCGATTGCTGTTTTCCGAGCATCAACCTTTCCGTCGCAACGGTCGATAATCCAATCAAGTACACGAAGGTTGTCACCGAAACCGGGCCAAATAAAGTTGCCTTCATCATCTTTTCTGAACCAGTTAACATTGAAAATCTTCGGAGCCTTATCAGGATCAAGAGTCTCACCGATTTCAATCCAGTGCTTCCAGTAGTCACCCATATTGTAACCGCAGAACGGAAGCATAGCCATCGGGTCACGGCGAACTACGCCGACTTTACCTGTTGCAGCGGCAGTAGTCTCAGAGCCCATAATTGAACCAACGAATACACCGTGGTTCCAGCTCTTTGACTGATATACAAGCGGAGTGAGCTTTGCACGGCGGCCGCCGAACACAAAAGCAGAAATCGGAACGCCCTGAGGATTTTCAAATTCACTTGAAATACAAGGACAGTTAACTGCAGGAGCAGTAAATCTTGAGTTTGGATGAGCACCCTTTTCTGAACTTTCAGCACCGTTCCAAGGATTACCCTTCCAGTCAATAGCGTTTGTCGGCGGGTTCTTATCAAGACCTTCCCACCAAACAGTATTATTGTCAAGATTATGGCATACATTTGTGAAGATTGTGCCCTGCATTGTTGATTTAAGAGCATTTGGATTTGACTTCATATTTGTACCCGGTGCAACGCCGAAGAAACCGTTTTCCGGGTTAATTGCATAAAGACGTCCGTCAGGACCTTTTCTGATCCATGAAATATCGTCTCCTACGCACCATACCTTATAGCCCTTTTTCTGATATCCCTCAGGCGGAATAAGCATTGCAAGATTTGTTTTACCGCAGGCAGACGGGAAAGCAGCGCAGATATACTTTGTTTCTCCGTTTGGTTTTTCAAGACCGAGGATGAGCATATGCTCTGCCTGCCAGCCTTCGTTCTTGCCAAGATAAGATGCAATACGAAGAGCAAAACACTTTTTACCAAGAAGAACATTACCGCCGTAAGCTGAGTTAACGGAAATAATTGTGTTATCCTCAGGGAACTGGCATATCCATCTTTTTTCAGGGTCAACATCACATTTGCAGTGCATGCCGCGTACCCAGTCATCACTGTCACCGAGAGCGTCAAGAACAGCCTTGCCTACTCTTGTCATAATGTTCATATTAAGAACAACATATATCGAATCTGTAATTTCGATACCAATCTTTGAGAAAGGTGAGCCGACAGGTCCCATTGAATAAGGGATAATATACATTGTCCTGCCCTCATATGAACCGGCAGCAATATCATAAAGCATTTTATAACACTTTTCCGGATCCATCCAGTGGTTGGTAGGACCTGCGTCCTTTTCGTTCTTTGAACAAATAAGGGTCCTATCTTCAACACGGGCAACATCGTTTTCTGCTGTTCTGTGAAGATAGCAATCAGGAAGAAGCTTTTCATTAAGCTTGATCATCTCACCGGTTTCGACAGCTTCAGCCTTGAGAGCATCAATTTGCTCTTTTGACCCGTCAATCCATACAATCTTTGATGGTTTGAGGAGTTCAACTTTTTCATCAAGCCATGCAAGTAATGACTTGTTTGATGTAAGATTAGTTTCCATCATTGTATTCTCCTTTATACAGTTTGTAATTATAAATGGCAAAACCGCCTAAAATAATTTCAGTAGTAATTATACCAAATAATAGCAAAAATTCAATAGAACAAAAGAAAATTCATTAAAATGTAACAATAAGATAAATTATCTTCAGATAGTTTTGTAATTCCTGTCAATAGGCATTGTGGCATAAGCGTTGAGACTTTCGTCAGCCGTTTCGCCTTTTAAAAATTCATAATATCCCTGCGATGCAATCATAGCTGCGTTATCACCGCAGTATTTCAGCTCCGGCAGATAAAACGTCCATTTGTGCCTTTCACATATTGACTGTACCTCTGCTCTTAATTTAGAATTGGCAGAAACTCCGCCTGCTATAACAATTTTATTAAAATTCTTTTCAGCGGCAACCCTTTCAAGATTGGTAACAAGACAGTCAACAATACTTTTTTGGAAAGATGCGGCAAGATCGGCAATATTAATATTTTCCCCTTTTTGACTTGCATTATGAAAAGTATTTATAACTGCTGTCTTAAGTCCGCTGAAGGAAAAGTCATAAGGACTTCCCGTTACCTTAGGTCTCGGAAATTTAAAAGCATTTTCATCTGCGCCGGCACTTATTCTGTCAATACTGACTCCGCCGGGGTATTCAAGTCCCATTGTTCTGCCTGCCTTGTCAAGAGCTTCACCCGCGGCGTCATCACGGGTTTTACCGATAATTTCAAAATCCGTGTATGAATTAACAGCCACAATATGTGTATGTCCTCCGCTGACAATAAGGCAGAGAAACGGCGGCTTAACATCACTTGAAATATAATTTGACGCAATATGCCCCCTTATATGATGCACAGGAACGAGAGGGGTATTTGATGCAAGAGCAAGTCCCTTTGCAAAATTCACACCCACAAGCAGTGAGCCGATAAGTCCCGGTGCATATGTGACCGCAACAGCATCAATTTCAGACATTGTGCAGTTTGACTTTTCAAGTGCCTCTTTTACCACACCGCTTATACTTTCTGCGTGTCGTCTTGATGCAATCTCAGGAACAACACCGCCATAAAGCTTATGCTCTTCAAGTGAGGTTGCTATTATATTTGACAAAACTTTCCGTCCGTCCTCAACAACTGCTGCGGCAGTCTCATCACAGGACGATTCAATTCCCAATATTTTCATTCTGATTCCTTAAAAATAATCTTAAGCTCGGATATGCTTACGATTTAAAATTTCTTTGTCATAATGACTGCATTTTCAGTTGGGTTACTGTAAAAATCAGGTCTTATTCCCACATTCTTAAATCCCATTTTGGTATATAAATTGATTGCAGGGATATTACTTTCACGCGCCTCAAGAGTGATAAATTTCATATCGTTCTTCATCTGCTCGGCAATAAGCGCCTGTGCAATACCCTGTCTGCGGTATTCCGGCAGGACCGCAACATTCGTAACATATCCCTCGCCTGAAAAAATCTGCAAGCCCATATAACCGACAGCTTTTCCGTCATCCTCAGCAACCAAAAAATGTGAGGTCTCAGTATCAAGCTGTCTTTTTAAATCATTCTTTGACCATGGATTTGAAAAGCAGATTTGTTCTATTTTATAAACGCCGTCAAGATATTCGGCAGAAAAGGGTTTAATGCGCATCATACCATGTATTCCCAATCTTGCCGTCTGCTCTGAGAAGCACTTTCATTTTGCAGGCGTTTTCCATTTCCTCTGTAACAATTGTAAGCGCCTTATCGGCTTCATTGTCAGGGGCTTCAACGATAAGTTCATCATGTACCTGCAGTATGAGGTGTGACTGCATATTTTCTGCACTGAGTCTTCTGTCAACCTTGACCATTGCAATTTTGATTATGTCGGCAGCAGTTCCCTGAATAGGCATATTTCTTGCCACTCTTTCACCAAAAGCACGCATCATATAGTTTGATGATGAAAGTTCGGGGAGATATCGTTTTCTATGAAAAAGAGTTTCGCTGTAACCCTTTTCCTTTGCAATCTCAATCATTCGTTTCATATAAGCATCAACTCCGCTGTAGGTTGAAAGATAATTGTCAATATATTGCTTTGCCTCTTTATTGGTAACGCCGATATCTTTGGCGAGAGAAAACGCACCGATACCGTAAACAATACCAAAATTAACTGCCTTTGCCCTGCTTCTCATCTGCGGCGTCACCATTTCAAGCGGCAAATTGAATACCTGTGACGCAGTAATTTTATGGATATCATCATTATTGTTGAACGCATTTATCATTGTTTTATCATCGGCAAGGTCACTCAATACACGCAGTTCAATCTGGCTGTAATCAACATCAACAAGCTTCTTTCCCTTTCCTGCGACAAAAAATTTCCTCATTTCTCTGCCGAGGTCGGTACGGATAGGTATATTCTGTAAATTCGGCTCAAGTGAAGATATCCTGCCTGTCCTTGTTTCAACCTGATTAAATCTTGTATGAATTCTTCCGTCAGCTTCAATTACCTTCAGCAGACCGTCACAGTAAGTCGACTTCAGCTTTGAAAGTGAACGATATTCCAGAATTTGTGAAATTGCAGGGTACTCGTTAATAAGACTTTCAAGCACCTCTGCATTCGTTGAATATCCTGTTTTTGTCTTTTTCTTACAAGGGAGGCCGAGATCCTCAAAAAGAGCCTTCCCCAGCTGCTTTGGTGAATTAATATTGAATTCATATCCAACGCTGTCATAAATTGATTTTGTAAGCTCGTTTATTTTTTCACCGAGCTTTTTGCCAAACTTCTCAATACCGTCTGCATCAACCTCAAATCCCGCATATTCCATTTTTGCAAGCACGGCAGAAAGCGGAAGCTCAATATCCGTCAGCAGTGATACTTCGTCCGCCTCTTCAATAAGCTTATTCGTTTTTTCAAACAGCGGTTTTATTACAGATGCGAGGGAAACGGTCATGTCCTTTTCACCGAGAGAGTTTAAAAATTCAGGAATATTGACGCCGTATTCAATACAAAGGTGCTCAATATCATAATTACTGTCGCTCGGTCTGAGGAGGTATGCGCTGAGCATTAAATCCCCACAAACATTTTTCAGTTCAACACCATACTTGCAGGCAAGCCGGTGCAGCTCCTTTGTATTATATGAATATTTTTTTATACTCTCATCTTGAAAGAAATTACGCACAAAATACGAGTATTCAGGAGCCTCGCTCGGCATAACAATAATTTCGTCACCGAACTGAAAATACAAATCCGTTATAGTTCCGTCAATTATATCAGGATAAAAATATGCGTCCGTTCCGCGTACCCTGTCAAGCAGATAGTCGGCGTCAACACAGGTAAGCCTGCTTATTTCCCTTAGTCTTTCATCAGGTTTATCTGTTATTCCTGCTTCATTTGGGTTAAGATTAAATTTGTCAATAAGAGAGAACAGCTCAAGCTTTACAAACATAGAAATTGCCTTGTGGCTATCTCCGCCTGAAATTTTATATTCACTCAGATTTGTATTCACAGGCGCATCTGTACGGATTGTTCCCAAATCAAGTGAAAGATACGCCTTGTCCCTGTCATTTGCAAGCTTTGTTTTCACGCCCTGCTTTATATCCAGGCTGTCAAGATTCTCATAAATATAATCAAGATTATGAAATCTGCTGATAAGATCAAGCGCTGTTTTTGCACCGACGCCTGCAACACCGGGGATATTGTCACTGCTGTCACCCTGAAGTGCCTTTACCTGAATCAACTCGGCAGGGGTAACGCCATACTCCTTTATAATTACATTTTCATCATAAATATCCGTTACTGCCTGTCCGGCTTTTGTACGGGCAAGGAGCACTTTCACTCCGCCATACGCAAGCTGAAGAGAATCCCTGTCACCTGTTGCAATATAACATTCGTCACCGTTATTCCTGCATATCCGGGCAAGAGTGCCGAGAATATCATCCGCCTCCCAGCCTTCGTGTTCAAGAGTTGTATATCCGAGACTGCTGAGCAGTTCCTTGAGAACAGGCATCTGGCTCCTCAATTCCTCAGGCATAGCGTGTCTCCCTGCCTTGTATTGCGTATACATTTTATGGCGGAAGGTCGGTGCGTGCACATCAAAGGCAACCGCTACAGCATCAGGTGAGCAGATATCCTGTAATTTCAGCAAAATTTTAAGAAAGCCGTAAATTGCATTTGTATATTCGCCGCTTTTGGATGTAAGTAGTTTTATACCGTAAAAAGCCCTGTTAACAATACTGTTTCCGTCTATAACAAGTAATTTCATAACTATCCCCATATCTAATATAGTCAAAATTATTATATCACAATCAAAAAGTCATTACAATAAAAAGAGCATATCAATTTGATACGCTCTCAAATCAATCTATTCACTGATTGCTTTAACAAATCTCTTTGTAATTTCCATAGGTCTGGTAATTGCAGTTCCGACTACAGCTGAATAAACACCGATATCAAAAGCCTTTTTCAACTCGTCAGGAGTCCATATTCCGCCTTCTGCAATAACAGGAGTATGCAGTTCTTTAACATACCTTTCCATAAGGCTGAAATCGGGAAGGGATCTGCCCTTTGTATAAGGAGTATACCCTGCCATCGTTGTTCCTATAATGTCAAAGCCGAGTTCCTCCGCCTTTTTGCCCTCATCAAAACAGCTTGTATCCGCCATAAACAGGCGGTTCGGATATTTGTTCCTTACTTCAGTGAAAAACTCCTCAAGCGTAACACCGCTTGGTCTGAGCCTGTCTGTGGAATCAACAGCAATAATTTCGCAGCCTGTCTCTGCAAGAGCATCAACCTCTTTCATTGTGGGTGTAATATAAACGTCACTGTCATCATAAACCTGCTTGATTATTGCAATTACGGGGAGGTCAACACTTTCCTTTATCGCCTTTATATCGGCAACTGTATTACAGCGGATACCAACTGCACCGCCGAGATATGCCGCCCATGCCATTTTGGACATAATATAGCTGTCATACAGCGGCTCGTTTTCAAGCGCCTGGCATGAAACAACAAGTCCGCCCTTTATTTTTTCAAGTATTTTTTCATTTGTCATCATAATCACCTTGTTGATTATATCATAATTTTATGATATAATCAACAAAACCGAAATGAAGAAAGAGGACCTTAAGCAGATGGTTAGCTTGAACAACTTTCGCGGAATATTCTGCGCACTGAATGCAATATATGATAAAAACGATAATGTTGATAAAGAAAAAATCAAACAGCTTGTGAATATATATAAATCTCTCGGCGTCAAAGGCGTTTATGTCTGCGGCTCAACGGGAGAAGGCTTCCTGCTTTCAACCGAGGAAAGGAAAGCAGTTGCTGAGGCGGTCTGCGACACCGCAGGGGATGATTTCACGGTAATAGTCCATATAGGCTGTGCATCAACCAAGGAGAGTATTGAGCTTGCAAAACACGCTGAAAGTATCGGTGCGAATGCTGTAAGTGCTGTTCCAAGTGTTTACTACCGCCTTTCTGAAGAAAGTGTAAAGCTCCACTGGCAATCAATCATTGATGCGGCGGATGTTCCGTTCATAATTTATAATATCCCTCAGCTTACGGGCTTCAATCTTTCACCGCAGTTCCTCAAGGAAATGGCTGAAAATGAAAAGGTCATAGGCGTTAAAAATTCTGCCGAGCCTGTTTTCCTTATGGAGAGATACAGACAGGCAGTTGGTGATAATTTCATTATTTTTAACGGCTCAGACGAGCAATTTCTCGGCGGTCGGCTTATGGGTGCTGATTCAGGTATCGGCGGAACATATGGCTGTATGCCTGAGCTTTTCGTTGCACTGAACAGGCTTATTGACGAAAACAGAATTGACGAGGCAAAAAAACTCCAATTCAAAATTAATGATTGTATCTTTGACCTGCTTGCCTGCAAGTCATTATACGGCGCTGTTAAACAGATAATATCAATCAGGTTCAAGCTTGACTGCGGCGATCCGAGGAGCCCGTTCCTTCCTGTATCGGCAGAGGATGCGATGCCTATTGCTGAAAAAATCGAAAAATATGTTTCGCAATTGAATATATAATAATCAAAGGCGGTATCTGAATGAATAATATTATAGAAATAGAACACCTTAACAAAGCTTTCGGCAAAGTCAAAGCAATACAGGATCTGAACCTGAAGGTAAAAAAGGGAGAACTTTTTGCTTTTTTAGGTATTAACGGGGCCGGAAAAAGCACAACGATTTCAATAATTTGTTCACAGCTTGCCAAGGACAGCGGTAAAGTATTTGTTAACGGAAAAGACCTTGACGCTGATACGGATAAAATAAAGAATGATTTGGGTGTTGTTTTTCAAAATTCAGTCCTTGATAAATCGCTTACTGTTAAAGACAATCTCAAAAGCAGAGCCGCACTCTATTCAATTACAGGCAGCGATTTTGACAACAGACTCAAAGAGCTGTGCGGTTTGTTTGATCTTGAGGATCTGCTTAAAAGACCTGTCGGCAAATTGTCTGGTGGGCAAAGAAGAAAGATTGATATTGCAAGAGCACTTTTTCATAATCCGAAAATTTTAATCCTTGACGAACCTACAACGGGACTTGACCCACAGACAAGAAAATCCGTATGGAGTGTTATTGATAAGCTGCGAAAGACGGAGAATATCACGGTATTTTTAACAACACATTATATGGAAGAGGCAGCGGAATCCGATTATGTTGTAATCCTTGACAGTGGGAAAATCGTTGCACAGGGAACACCTCCTGAGCTGAAAAACAAATTTACAGGTGACTTTATCACTATTTACGGAGCGGCGCAGGAGCAGATCGAGCTGCTCGGCATGGAATATGAAAAGCTGTCTAATGCTGCTTACCGCATAGCTGTTTCAGACGCATCACAGGCGACAGCGCTTATTATGGCGCACCCGGAGCTTTTCACTGATTATGAAGTTATAAAAGGAAAGATGGATGATGTTTTCCTTGCTGCAACAGGCAAAAAATTATCAGGAGAAGAACAAAGATGAAAAAGTTTACATCATTAACTAACCGAAATATAAAATTATTTTTTAAGGACAAAGGAATGTTTTTCACCTCTCTTATTACTCCTATAATTCTCCTCGTTCTTTACGCAACATTTTTGGCTAATGTTTACCGCGACAACTTTTCCTCCGCGTTGCCTGAAGGTGTCATTATTCCCGAAAAGCTGATTAATGGATTTGTCGGCGGAGAGCTTATGTCCTCACTCCTTGCCGTATGCTGTGTCACGGTTTCGTTTTGCTGCAATATGCTTATGATACAAGATAAAATAACAGGGGCAAAAAGGGATTTAACAATGGCGCCTGTAAAAAGCTATGTACTGTCGCTGAGTTATTATACTGCAACACTGATTTCGACACTCATCGTTTGCTATATTGCAACAGGCGTATGTTTTATTTATATCTCAAAAGTCGGCTGGTATCTTTCTGCAAAAGATATAATTCTGATTTTATTGGATGTATTTTTACTGGTCATGTTTGGAACAGCTCTTTCATCTGTTATAAATTTCTTTCTTTCAACACAAGGTCAGTTATCCGCAGTGGGTACAATTGTAAGTGCAGGATACGGATTTCTCTGCGGTGCTTATATGCCTATTTCATCCTTTGGTTCGGGACTGCAAAAAATTATTTCATTCTTACCCGGTACATACGGAACTTCGCTAATACGCAATCATTCATTGAACGGTACATTTGAAGAAATGAAGGGAATCGGATTTCCAAAGGAAATTATTGAATCCATCAAGGACGGCGTTGACTGTAACCTTTACTTTTTTGATAACAGCGTCGGTCAAAAAACGATGTATATAATAATGGCGGCAGCCATTGTTGTCCTGATACTTATTTATGTTATGTGCAGCAAATTTATTTCAAAAAAGCTGAAAAATTAAGTCGAACAAAGGCATATAAAGCCTTATGAAATTTAATTGTTTCATTTGATAATGAATTTTTTGATTTTTCATATTGACCGGCTCCTTTGCTTTTTTTCAGCAAAGCGAGGCTTTTGAGTCGTGGTGGAATTTGTTGCTTTTTCAGCGGTTATTGATGCTTATGTTGAAAATTTAACATCATTATCAGCAGGATTATTTTCGTCATCTGCCGTAGGCGTGTTTCTTATTGTCTGCTTGTCTGCTGTAGGGCAATAAATACGGCAAATTAATTTTAAGTTTGGTTTGTATGACTGTATGCGTTTGAAAACAAAAATACCACTTATTTTATTTGATAAAATAAGTGGTATTCCTTAATTTATGCTGCAGTTTTAAGCATTTTCGTTATGCCGATTTCAAGCAATATTGAGAATGTCATAACAATTATCATAACTGCAAATTCAAAATTTATTTTTACAATTAACGAATAAATGATTAAGGCACCTGCAATTACTGCTGCTGAAATAATAGCTGATTTAGGAACAAAATTCAATATTTCTTTTCCCTTGAATGATAAATTAACATTTAATTTAAGCGATATTAATTTTGAAATGATAAAGAATGCAAATTCAAAAATCAACGCTGCTATTAACTGAATTTCTATATCATCAGCAGTTATATAACTGCCTAAGGGATATGAACCTAATATTGTATATACCGAAAACCAGACGCCTAAAACAAGATTAACAATCAACAATATACAATTAATAAAATATATAATTTTATTCATAATTGTTAATACCATTTGTTTACCCAACCTTCAGAATCTGTAGAAATCTTTTCCGAGGTTTTTTGGGTGGTGGTTTCTTTTTCTGCACTTTCAGCAGGTTTGCTGTTTCCTGTTGACGGCTTTTGAGTCGTGGTGGAATTTGTTGCTTTTTCAGCGGTTGTTGATGCTTCTGTTGAAAATTTAACATCATTATCAGCAGGATTATTTTCGTCATCTGCTGCAGGCGTGTTTGTTTTTTGAGAAGTTTTTGTTTTTTCTCTGACAGTAGGCATAACTGTTGTGTGTTCATTCGTAACATATGTACCGTCTTTATTTGTAACAGCCTTGCCGTTTTCGTCCGTCTTTATTTCAGCAAACACTCCTTGATTGTTGTCAGTTGTTGATATGTTACCGTTATCGTCAGTAACCGGTTCATAGTAATGAGTTGTACCATTACTGTCCGTAACAGCAGTAGTAGAAATATCTTCGCTGCTGTTTGCAGAACAAGAAACAAATATACTGACTATAATAACTAATACCGAAATTATTAAAACTTGCTTTTTCATTTAATCACCAAAAGGTAAATCCGTATCACCCTTTTGAGTATCATCAATACCACTTGTTGTAACAACATCAAGAGCAGGGATAATATAATCATTAATGACATCACAGAGTGGCTTTGTGTATGTTTCTTTCATAATTACGCCTCCTGAAAAAGCAAATTTTTAACAGCAATTTTTGTTGTTTCGTCTACCTCATCATCAGTTAAAACCAGACTGGCAACTTCTGCAAATGAACCGTTGAGCGCGTTTGAATAGAAATATATTCCGTCAATACAAACATAAGCTCTTACAGATATATTGGTAATTTGATTATCCTCGGGAATATTTGTGAAAACCAAATTAAATGTAGTTTGATTTTCTTTTGAATCATCTAAATTAACTGCTTTTTTCATTTTGATATTGTCTTTACCAATATTATCAACAGTTAATTCTTCTGATGTAAAAGACTCATTATCATAGTTGTAATGATAAATAAATCCATACTCTTCAACATCTTTATCCTGCGTATCGTAGAAATAATAGCCAAAGCGAAGTCCCGGATTTGTTACTCTTATTGACCGTCCTTTCGTTTCCATATCTATAAACTCAAGGCTGTGTTCATCGGCATAGCTTTGAGCATAAGAGTCCTTTTCGCCCTGAATATATAAGGATTGATTCGGTTCAGTTACGGTACAATCAGTCAGTTCGCTTGATGTTACAACAACCGCATTATCCGCAGTAGGCAAGCTCTCTGTGCTTTGAAGCATAGGTGCGTAGAGATAATCAACGTAGCTTTTATAAAACGCATTTTCTCCGATTGTTTTAAGGTTCGGCAAATCAAGGCTGCGTATCATTTTCGTATATGCGAATGCGTAGTCTGCCACAGCTTTAAGCTTCGGAGCTTTTATTGATATTTCTCTTGAACTCATACCATTTATGAGATATGAGCCCATTCCTTTACCACTGAAAACATAACTGCCGAGAGAGAGTAATTCAGCTGCATCAATATATGAAATTGTGCTGTTGCAAAAAGCCTCTTTTGATATGCTTGTAACATTGGGAATAGTTAAATCGTCCAATGAAGTATTATAGTAAAATGCACTTTCACCTATTGATTGCGCTTCAGATATTATAACAGTCTTAAGTTTATAACAATTGTAAAACATTTCACTGCATATTGTTTCAAGCTTTGGAGCACTAAAATCGTTAAGGTTTTCACAATTATAAAACAGCCTTTTTACACCTGATTCTACCATTTTTAAACTTGGTAAATCAATGCTGTTTAAGCTCGTACAAAAGCCAAACATACCATTATATGTAGAACCACCGAAGCCTTCATAAGTAATTGTGGATAAATTTGGCAAAGAAACTGTTTTCAAAGAACGGCATAGAGCAAAAGACTCGTCGCCAAGGATTTCGCAACTATTCATATTTACACTTTTAAGTCTATAGCAACCTGAGAATACAGTGCTTCCACCGCTGCTAACAGAAGGTATATTAACTTCATTTAAGTAAGAATTCCCACAAAAAGCACTTTCACCAACAGTTTTTAAATTTGGTAAATCAATTTTTTCCAAATTAGTTGCAAGACCCATTACGCCGATACTTTCTATGTTCGGAGAATCTAAATACACGATTGGTGCATCAAGAGCGAAATCACCAACAATTTTTAATCCCGGTGCAGAAAAGTATTTTAGTGAATAAAGATTTTCAAAAGAATAATCCTCTATTTCCGTTACAGTTTCAGGTAAAGTGATTCCCTTTAAATGCGTATCATATTCGCCGAATTCTTCAATTTCTTCCTCTTCGGTGGTATCAAGAAATGCATTTTTGGCAACGCCTTTTACTTCTATACCGTTAATCGTATCAGGTACCTTTATTTCAATATAATTGCCGTTTTTGCCTTTGCCATTATATCCGGTAAGATATCCCCGTTCATCAATCTCAAAATCATTCTCATCTGCAAGGTATTCTATTTTATATTCCTGTGCAGACGGTATACTTTTTATCTTATCATCAGAATATGCTATTGCTCTTATTGAGGTCGTTTCAGATATTGTGATTGGTTCTAAATAAGAAATTGAATTTACAGACGGATACGAGCCATCGATTGTATAATATATTTCAGCATCACTATCCGCAGTTATTTCAAGTTCAAATTCATCATTATAAACTCCCGATGAAACAGAAAATTCGGGTATACTGCATTTATCATTTAAACCAACGAGCTTTTGCATCTGCGGCATACCATAACCATAACAAAGTGATTCATCGGTCGGATTTCCGACCGCAGTAAAGCCACCTAAATATTCAGTTGACATTTCTACGGCAGATAAATATTTACTGCTGTAATTTAACTCTTTTTGATTAACACAGGAATCAATCAACTTTTGTTTAACCTCGTTAACAGATAAATTGTTGTTAAGTGATAAAACCATAGCTGCAGCTGAGGCTATATAAGGAGCTGCGTACGACGTTCCTGTTCCATATTCAGGATTATTTGAAGAAAGACCTACTTTGCCGTAAACTTCAACATTATATCCGGGTGCAATAAAATCTACGACATCACCGTAATTTGAAAATATTGCACGGTTACCGTTGTAATCCAATGCAGCTACAGTAAAAACGCTTTCTATATTTGCAGGACAATATTTGCTCGCGTCGTCACATTCATTTCCTGCGGCAGCTACCACAACAACGCCGTTGCTTGTTGCATAATTTACAGCCTCCATCAAAATACTTGAAGTGCCTTCTCCGGCAAGACTGCAATTTAAAATATCAGCGCCGTCATCAACCGCTTTGATAATACCTGCCGATACCGCAGAATCCGTTGTCTCTCCTTTATCATTCATAACTTTATAACCAATAATATTAACATTATCAGTCGTATTGTCCAAAAGAATACTTGTAATATTGGAACCGTGATAGCTCCCGGGATCAGATTGGGCGGTGCCTTCTTTACCGGAGGTGCTTAAATTCACACCTGAGTCTATAACTCTGCCGGTAGTTGAAAATCTATTCAGCCTAAAATTTATTCCTTGATCAATAACCGCAACATTAACCTCATTTGTTGAGATGCTATTATTTATTATATAATTCTTAGCCTCATCACTGCCCATCATATCATTGCCGTAGGACAGAGACTGACTTTCCATAATTCCATCTGTTTCTGCCCACTGAACATAGCTGAGGGAATTATAATACGCAAGGGCCTCATTTGCAGAGGTGATATCTGAATACTGATATATGTATAGCTTATCTGTTCCTTTAACAAATTGAGCAACACCATATGTATCAGGCTTGCGGTTTGCTTTAACAATAATTCTGCACTCGGCAGAGTCCTCAAGCTCTTTGCCGTTTTCAGTCTCTTCCTGATACAGTTCAGAAAGCTCTTCAACAACTGTATCAATCGAATTGCCTGTTGATGCAAATGTCGGTAGAGCGATATTGAAGGTTGTTATCAGCATTGCTATGGAACATATTATACTTATTATCTTTTTCATAAATTACCAACCGTCCATACCGCAAATGTATTATTAATTTAAAAGATTGTTAATTTGATTTTTTATACTTTGTGAAACATCGTCATCATTCAAAATAGCCGTTGCAACTCCGTTGAAGGAGCGTTCAAGCATATCTGAGTAATAATATTCGCCGTCTATTTTTACATAGGCTTTTGCATAAACATTTTGGGAATACGCCGATTTCGGAATACCTGTGAACACAAGATTGTAGTTTACATAGCCGTCCTCTTCCGCTGTCTTGGATGCTTTGACAACTTTTGCTCCGTTTGTATCAACGGTCAAATCACCAATATAACTCTGTGAATAAACAAAGCCGTATTCATCAACATTTTCATTTTGTGACTTATCATATCTGAAGCCCAGACGAAGTCCTCCGTCTGCAACTCTCAGTGAGGCGCCTAAGGCTTGAACATCATAATTAACCGGTTCGGGTTCTTCTTCTCTGTCTACAAGTATTGTTTGAGCTTTAATTCTTATTACAGAATTGTTGCCCATTGTTTTGTAAATATCATTCCATGCGCCTGAATCGCCGGAACGGTAAAAGCTTTGATTTGCAGCACTGACTTCAGTTGCGCCTACACTGCTGTAAGTTCTTGTTCTGTAATATCCAACATTTCTTCCCGCTGTGCTTGTAACCGTTTCAACAACGCTGAATTTAGTACCCTTTTCAATTTCAACAGGGGTATCAAGCTCAATAGTATAAATTCCGGGATATTCAACTGATATTTTTTGTGGAGTTTCAAGCATTGGTGTACCGCTTGTAGGATCAGTTTCATCCTGAATATCAGTATAAATCTGAACCTCGCAATCCATACTTGTGCTGCCTGCCGAATAAATTGCAACCGATGCGTATTTTACATACTCGGCTTTTTCCTCAGTACCCATTTTTGCTTCAAATATATTTGCTGCCTGACCTTTTTGCGCACTGAAAGAACTGAATAAAGTTGCTCCGCTTCCATCATAAAAATAGTTGTACTGATACGAATCCAATGGCATATATTCATATGCAACTGCCGCATTAAATCTATTGTTCGTTATATGGTCATAAGGAATATTACGATAACCGTTATCATAATTTTCTGTTCCGTAGCTGTCTTTAATTATGAATCTTCCGTCGTTAACAATCTCAACATCATGGTATTCAGAATTAAAATTATCTTTTGAATAAGTATCATCATATCCGATAAGCGTAATTGCATGAGTCTCCCAGTCATCAGCAAGTGCAACTGCGCCATATTTTATTACGGCTTTCTTCAATGCCTCTACATTATTTTCCGGGATAAAAATTGCATTTTTCAATCTATATGCCGATAAATCATAATCAAGATATACTGATTCATCATACACAATCTCAGGAATAGAGCTTCTGTGCATAGGACCAAGACCGGTTGAGAGAAACATTGCAGCATTTTTAATGTAACCGCCATTGGTTATGGCTGAGCCTGTCAACCAAGGATAATTTCCATCTCCCGTGGAGTTATGAAGCGGATCGTCATTCCTGGCAAAATATCCTTCTCCAAGCTGGTACTCATCTAAATTAAGAGTTTGAGGGTCGTCCCAAAGCTTCGCTTTTAATATGGCAGTTTCAGACGCAGCTATAGTTGCATATGCCCAGCATAAGTTTGTTCCGCCCTGATGCTCAACATTTGTAACTAATCCCAAATCTCTTGAGTCGTATTGTTCAGGCAAATCATCCGCCTGTGCAACAAATGAAAATTGGAATATAATCATTACAGCAAGCAGAATACTTACTGCCTTTGAAAACTTTTTCATTATTTATCCCTCCCTATAATAATTAATTAACTATATATTTATACATTTTACTTATTCATTATTATTATAATATAGAGTTAATAAAAATACAAGAGAAGTTGTTATTTTAAAAATAAATTTTTCCAAGTACAATTACACCACCTGTTCGCTCTTTCTTTTACGAAAAAAGCGTTGACACTAAATGTCAACGCTCAATGGCGGAGTGGGTGGGATTTGAACCCACGGGTGATTGCTCACACGATGGATTTCGAGTCCATGCCGTTATGACCTCTTCGGTACCACTCCGTATTAGTAATCTGTTTTAAAGTTTATCATCTCTAATCTATTTTGTCAATCTGTTGAAAGTGATATTTATTTGTGATAAAATATTCTTATTACAGATTATGGAGAAAAATATGCTTGCAATTATTGATTATGGTGCAGGTAATCTTTTAAGCGTAAAAAAAGCGCTTGACTACCTGGGCGTTGAAAGTGAAATAACAAAGGATAAAGAAAAAATAATGTCAGCTGGGCATATCATCCTTCCGGGCGTAGGTTCATTCGGTGACGCAATGAATTCTATGAAAACGCGCGGATTGGTTGACACTGTCAAACAGGCAGCGCTGAGCGGTAAGCCGTTTCTCGGAATATGCCTTGGGCTTCAGCTTTTATTTGAAAGCAGTGATGAAAGCCCCGGCATAAAAGGGTTAGGTGTACTCAGCGGAAATATTGTAACTATCCCAAAGGATAAAGGGCTCAAGGTTCCGCATATGGGCTGGAACTCGATCAGTCTCAGGCAGACAGACGGAATCTTCAGCGGTATCAAGGATGAGAGTTATTTTTACTTTGTCCACTCATATTACCTTAAAGATGCCGACGAGAATGTTGTTGCTGCAACAACACAATATGGCGTCAACATTCAATGCGCGGTACAAAAAGGCAATCTATGTGCAACCCAGTTCCATCCGGAAAAGAGTGGCAAAACAGGGCTGAAGCTGCTTGAAAACTTTTTGAAACTGGAGGGCTGATTATGTACGCAAAAAGAATTATCCCATGCCTTGATGTAAAAAACGGGAGAGTAGTAAAAGGTGTTTCATTCGTTGATTTAAAAGACGCAGGAGACCCTGTCGAATGTGCTGCGGCATATGACAGACAGGGTGCAGATGAGCTTGTACTGCTTGACATCACTGCCACTCATGAGGGCAGAAGCACAATGATTGATATTGTAAGAAAAGTTGCCGAAACTGTATTCATCCCCTTTACCGTAGGCGGAGGTATAAAGACGGTTGACGATTTCAAGGAGCTGCTCAGAGCAGGTGCAGATAAAATTTCTGTCAACTCTGCGGCAGTAAGAAATCCCGATCTGATTAATGAGGCGGCATACAAATTCGGCGCACAATGTGTTGTATGTGCTATTGATGCCAAGCGTGACAATAAAGGCGGATGGGAAGTCTATCTCAACGGAGGACGGATCCCGACAGGTATAAATGCAGTTAAATGGGCAATTGAAGCACAGCAGCGCGGTGCCGGTGAAATATTGATCACCTCTATGGATCAGGACGGACAAAAGACAGGATATGATATTGAGCTTACAAAAACAATCAGTGAAAATGTCGGTATTCCCGTAATTGCATCAGGCGGCGCAGGAAGAGCAGAGCATTTTTATTGTGCGTTCACACAGGGGAAGGCGGACGCGGTTCTGGCTGCAAGCCTTTTCCATTTCAATGAGCTTCCAATCCCCGAGCTGAAAAAATATCTTTATAAAAAACAAATTCCTGTCAGGATATAGATAATATATGAAAATTAAAAATGTTGAAATAAAAAACGGTTTATGCCTTGCGCCCATGGCCGGCATTGCCGACAGAGCTTTCAGAGAATTATGTATAAATTACGGCGCAGGATATGTTGTAACTGAAATGGTGTCATCAAAAGGACTGACAATGGGTGATAAAAAAAGCAGTCAGTTACTGACTCTCGGCGAAGCCGAAAATCCTGCCGCTGCACAGATATTTGGCGATAATCCTGAAATTATGGCGCAGGCGGCGGTAAAATGCCTCGATTTTAATCCACAGATTATTGATATAAATATGGGATGCCCGGCACCGAAAATTGCATCAAACGGCGGTGGCGCGAGCCTTATGAAAAATCCCGAGCTTGCAGGACTGATAATAAAAGAGGTCTCAGATGCAGTAACTATTCCCGTTACGGTAAAAATCCGCAAGAGCTGGGATGACAACAACATAAATGCAGTTGAAATTGCACAGATTGCAGAAAAAAACGGCGCAGCCGCAATAGCAATTCACGGAAGGACAAGAATGCAGATGTACTCGGGCACCGTTGATTATGGAATCATTTCAGAAGTAAAAAAGGCAGTGTCAATCCCTGTCATTGCCAACGGAGATATAAAGGACGAGCAAAGTGCCGCAATAATGTATGAAAAAACAAATTGTGATGCAATTATGATTGGCAGAGGCGCGCTCGGCAATCCATGGATTTTCCGCAGGCTCAACGCTTATTTTAATGAATGCAGAGTCCTGCCCGAGGTCAGTGTAAGCGAAAAAATGATTGTAATGCTCAGACATATTCAGAAGATAATTGAATATAAAGGCGAATACACGGCTATGAGAGAGGCGAGACATCACGCGGCATATTATACAAAGGGACTGCGCGGTGGTGCTGCCTTCAGGCGTGAAATAGGCACTTTTGAAAAATTTGAACAGCTTGAAGAACTGGCGTATAAAATAGCAAAGGAAAACGAATAATGATTTTCAAAAACTGTACCTTTTACAATGAAGTATTTGAAAAAGAATACGGGGATATTGAAATTGAAAACGGATTAATAAAACAAATAGGAATAATCAACTCAGACGGAAAAGATATGAGCGGTTTTATCCTTATCCCCGGATTTATTGATATACACATCCATGGCTGCGGCGGCGGTGATACAGATGATGCAAGCGAAAACAGCCTTAAAATAATGTCTAAGCAGCTTGCTGAAAACGGTATTACATCTTTTTGTCCGACTACAATGACGCTCCCTGTTGAGAGGCTGACTGAAATTGCAGACACGATTGCAAGATGCAATACAGACGGTGCAAAAATTACGGGCATCAATTTTGAAGGGCCTTTTATTTGTGAAGATAAAAAGGGCGCACAAAACGGCGATTATATAATCCCGGGAACAATTAAGGACTTTAATACTTTATACACCGCAAGCGCAGGGTTAATGAAAATTATCACCATAGCGCCTGAGATGTTTGAGAGTGACAGCTTCATAAAGAATGCTGCTTTGCACTGCACTGTATCCATAGGACATTCATCAGCGAATGCTATTGAATGTCAAAAAGCAATTAACTGCGGAATATCACATGCAACACACCTGTATAATGCTATGACCCCTATGGGACACAGAGAAGCAGGAATTGTCGGAACTGTACTTGATAACGATAATGTCACCTGTGAATTAATCTGTGACGGCTGCCATATCTGCCCTGCTGTGCTGAGAAACACATTTGATATTCTCGGTGAGGACAGGGCAATTGCAGTAAGTGATTCTATGCGCGGCACAGGACTCGGCGAGGGTGAATTTGAACTCGGCGGGCAGAAGGTTTTTGTTAAACCCGACGGAAAATATGCCATGCTTGAAGACGGAACAATTGCTGCTTCAATAACAAATATTCATCAGGAATTTAAAAATCTGATTAAATTCGGAATTGATATAAAAAAGGCATTAAAGGCCTGCACGATAAACCCTGCGAAAGTTATTAAAGAGGATGATAGAATCGGTTCAATCGCCGTTGGTAAATGTGCAGACTTGGTTTTCCTTGACAGTAATTTAGATATCAAGGAGGTCTACATAAATGGAGTACTATTTGAACATTGTGTTAATTGAGCCTGAAATTCCGCAGAACACGGGTAATATAGCGCGAACCTGTGCAGCAGTAGGCGCAAGGCTTCATCTTGTAGGTCCGATGGGATTTCAGATTACAGACAAACAGGTCAAGCGTGCCGGGCTTGACTACTGGGATAAGCTTGATATATCATATTATGACAGCACAGAGGAATTTTTTGAAAAAAACAAGGACGGCAAATTCTATTATTTCACCACCAAAGGTGAAATTGCCCACAGTGATATAAAATATGAGAACAATGCATATCTCGTCTTTGGTAAGGAGACAAAAGGTCTGCCTGAGGAATTGCTTAAGAAAAACCACGATACCTGTGTCCGGCTGCCGATGCGCGGAATAATAAGGAGTCTCAATCTTTCAAATGCGGTCTGTGTCGGCGCATATGAGGCTTTAAGGCAATGGGGATACCCTGCACTTTCACAAAAAGGAAAGCTGACAAAATATAACTGGTAAGCCAAAAACTTTTTTAAAATAATAATTTATTAGGACGAAAAAATGAATCTAAAAAAATTTACTGAAAGAATTTCAGCCATATTAATTTCCGTTTGTTTTATACTGATTGCCCCTACACCTGTATTTGCAGCTTCCAAAACAATACAGGAAAGTGAAAAAGGAATAACAGAAATTGAGTATTTGCTCTTTAGTGATTTAGTATATTGTGATTTGGATGACTGTGTCGGAAAAACCGTAAACAGTATTGCCGACAGCGATGTATTAAAAGACGCAGACCGTCTTTATTTTAAAAATTCAGAGGGCAAAATCAGTTCGGCAAAAATTTTAAAAAAATATGTCGGAAGCTGGATTTTAGACAAAATATTTGATAATGAAGAAAGCGGATTCTTTGCCTGTGCATTTAAAAACGATGATGAAAAACAAATTATCATCGCTTTCAGAGGGACTGTGGACGCAATCGGGAAGGACGGATTAAACGATGCCGAATTTGGTTTGATATCCGTAGATGCGCCGCAAATTAACGATACCCTTAATCTGACAAAGGCTTATATTTTTGAAAACTCTGATTTTTCATTTTCATCAACCGGGCATTCATTGGGCGGTGCATTGGCGACGGAAATTGCTCATTATTACGGATGGAAGGCAGAAACCTTTAATGCAGCTCAAATGACAGGAACACTATATTATGATAATGCAGAAACCTTTGGTGCTGTTTTCCACGGATTTGATTTATGGAATACTCTTGACCATGTAAATGAGAATGATTTTATCGTCGGTACTTTTGAATACGGGCAGTATAAAAACTCAGTAAAGCACGAAAACCGGAGTAAGAGCAACAAATTCTTTGCTCATTCAGTCAATCACATGATACATATTGATGAAGAAAAGAACAGTATCTCGCTTTCTGATATTGTCAGTGAAAGCTATATCACAAATCAGAAAAAGCAAATACAGATTATGAATAAATATGGCTCAGCCGTACTAGGAAACTCAATGGATAATTTACTGACAACACCAAGAATTTACAGTGGAATTGATGTTCTTTACGGCGGTGATGGAAATGATTATCTTGACTCAGGTGACAATAATGATACACTGATTGGCGGTATGGGTGATGATATATTAGACGGAAGTGCAGGTAATGATACATACTTATATTATGAAGGCGACGGAACCGACACTATTTTAGATACCGGAGGTCATGACAATCTTATTATCTATTCCGACAAAGAAATAACGACTGAAGAAAGCACTGATTATATTTGCATATATCTTGATAATAAAATTATTGCAAGATTGGATAAAAATACACGTTCAGATTCATACAGCGGTAAACCTGACAATGCAAAAGAGACAGATTTATATTATACCTTCACTTTAAAACAAATCAGAAGCGATGAATCAAAAAATGAATTTGAATTGAAATCACAAGAAAAACATGACATTGAGCCTATAACCAAAATTGTTTACCAAGGCAGCGGAAGCTTGAATTTAACCGATGGAAATAAAAGCCTGTTTGATTTAAGCGCTAACAGTTCTGCTGTTGTAAAAGACAATATAAGTACATACTGTTTCACAGACGAAAACAATACAACCAATTATTATATTTACACTAAAAATAAAAATATAAAAACCAATATTGACGGCAACGTAAATCATGATAATGTCACTGTAATAAAGTCAAATATTAACGATACGGTTTCAGTATATAAATTGGATAGCGCAATAAGTGATATAAACAAGACGGTAATTGATATAAGCAGTGATGTTCCGAAAATACAGGCAGACGGCAATAATAATTATTCATTTTATGAAATACCGTATTCAAGCTCTGCGTATCTTGAGCTGAGCAAAAAAGCAATTATAACAACAGCAGGCAGTGAGCATACTCTTAAAACATTTATATCAAATGATCAGACTGATAACAGAGAAATAAACTGGAGCAGTACTGATGAAACCGTTGCCGATATTGATGTTAACGGAAACATTACGGCAAAAAATATCGGGCAAGCAACAATAATTGCTGATGCAAGCAACTGCACAGCAGTATGCAGGGTTTATGTAATTCCCGATATTTATGCAGCAATTATTATAGCTATTGTGCTCATTCTGATTTCTCTTGTTATACTGATTATCGTACTTATAGTCAAACATATAATAAGAAAAAAGAAACGCCGTTTGGAAAAAGTTGCAGCTAAATAAAACAGTTTTTATATAACATATTCGGCGAGGTCCATTTCAAGTGAGCTTTACGGAGAGTTGCTCCGATTTAAAGTGCCGAAAAGGAACTCTTTTCGGTTTTATGTCAATAATGGTGTAACCGAATAAAGACGAACATGATATGAGGCTGTCTCACAAAAAAGTGAGGCAGCCTCTTTTTACTGTTCAGTTAATTAACTCTGTTTTTTAATTCTTCACCGTTTATCAGTCTTGTGATGTTTTCAAAAATGTTTCTGTATATTTTTTGTACTGTCAGGTTTGTGATACCTGCAATATGCGGAGTGAGGATCAGCTTATCCTTTATTCTTTCATCAAGCAGGATATTGTCCCTTGTTACAGGTTCAGGTGATATTACATCAAGCCCTGCTCCTGCAATTTCATCATTTAACAAGGATTTGAATAATGCCTCGTTATCCACAAGGTCACCCCTTGCGGTGTTGATGAGAAAGGCATTCTTCTTCATCTTTGACAGGAAAGCACGGTTTACAATATTTCTGGTTTCCTCATTTGACGCAATATGCAGTGAAACAAAATCAGATATTCTTAAAAGCTCATCAAGAGTCTTGTATTCAACAGCATATTCCTTTTCAAGCTCGCTGTATCTGGTTCTGTTATAATAAACTACATTCGCACCGAGTGCATTACAGAATTGAGCCGTCTTTTTTGCTATGTCACCAAATCCGATAATTCCGACCGTGCATTGGCTCAGCTCCCTCACTACACCGAAGGACTGTTTTTTTACCTCAATCTGTCTGCCGTCATATACACTTTTATGACCTGAGATAATCTGCTTCAGGCAGGACAGTATAAGGAGTAATGTATCCTCTGCCACTGCCGTGTCGTTTACACCTCTGTTATTGCATACGGGAATATTCATTTGTGTTGCATAATCCAAATCAACGCCCTGATATCCTACGCCCTCAGACTGAATGAGCTTAAGTTCGCGAAGTGCGCTGATTATTTCAATGTCAGCAGTTCCCATAGCGTCAATGATTAGTATTTCCGTATCTCTCGCCTGTGTAAGCAGAATTTTTTTGTCCTCAAGTTTTATGAATCTGACATTGTGCTCACTTATCTGCGGAATATATTTTAATACTTTTTCTTTTGTTGTAACATTTGAATAAAAGGTTATGTTCATTATTTTTTACTCTTATCAGATTTCTTTTTTATAATAGCTGCTGCTCCTGTAATAAGTGCAATAACGACAACTCCGCCGAATATACCGCACGGAATACCGATTTTTATTGCAGGAGGAATATAATTTGTTGTATCCGACATAGTTGTGATAAAATCAGGCAGCGTATAAAATGATGCTCCGTCATTTTTATCATAAGCAACACGGATAACAGTAACATCATATTTACCAAGCTCAACGGAAATTTTATCATTCGCACTCAATTCCCTTTCTTCGGGGAAGGTGGTGTTTTTACCGATCTCGTTGCAGGCTGATTTATATTTTCCTGTGATTGATTGGGCAGAAACACTGTTTATGCTGCCGAAATCAGCGAGATTAATATTTATATCTCGCCTCTTGCCTGTGCTGTTGACCAGCTTGATATAAAGTGTTTGTGAGGTTTCATCAATTGTAACGGATTCATAAATGCCGTCGCTTACGGTTTCTCCGTTTTCAAATGTTGCTTCAAGATATTTTGTACCGTAATTGTTGGAATAAAGCTGCTGAACATAATAGCTTGGGGTAAGTACAATTTCCTGTGAATCAAACCATATCATATTGACATTCCAGCACTGCGCGTTCACTTTTGCAAATGTGGGTGCGTATGACGCCATTTCAACAACATCGCCGTTTCTTTCAATTCCCGTTAGATATCCTGCCTCTTCAACGGCCTCGATAATATTTGATTTTGTTTCAATTGTGCCTATTCCCTTTGACGTTGCGGCATATTCACCGACGAATATATGCGCGCCGTTTCTGTCAAAATCATCATATCTGTCATTATGACTGAAAAGGTAATTGTCATATGTATAGTAGTGTTCATCTGCTATTGTATCTCGGAAATCTTCGTTAATCCACTGCTGATTTTCGTCATAAGCCTCCCCTTCAAGGTAAGTGCCGCTCGAGGATATAATCGTTATTTCAGGGTGAATTTTTTTAATTTCTTTGTATAACTCTCTGAAATTTCTTTCATAAACCTCTCCCCAGTTCTCATTTCCGATTCCGATATATTTAAGTTTAAAAGGCTCTGTACTTCCGTTTGCAGAACGCAAAGCTCCCCAGTATGATGTGTTTGCGTCACCGTTCGCATATTCTATTAAATCAAGAATATCCTGAACATAAGAGTCCCACTCCTTGGTCCCGGGTTTAAGTGCAATAGTGTCGAGATATGCGTCAAAGTCCGCCTGCGAGTTGATATTAAGTCCTTCAATATAGGATGTAAATTCCGCACGCTCGGCCGCATCCTTTTTCGGATCAAGATTTTTTGTTTCAGTCAGATATGTCTCCCATTCGTCTGATGTCATACTGCTTTTTTTCAATGCAAGCACATAGTCATCATATCCTGCTCTTGCCTGACAGATAAGACCTGCATTGAGTATCGGCAGCGGCTCGGCACCAAGGTCATCACACAGTTGGAAGTATTCATGATATCCCATTGCGTTTGTGTTGATATAGTCCCTGCCTTCATCATCCCGCCATAGATTATAAGATTGTTTTCTTTCCTCGAGCGGACCGATTGTGTCTTTCCAGCTATAAAGGTTATCCAGGCTGTCACCTTCAGCAAGGCATCCTCCAGGGAAGCGTATGAATTTTGGATTCAGATTTTCCAGCGCAGTGGTTAAGTCGCTGCGCAGTGTGGTGTATTTCCATTGTGTACTTCCGTAGCCATAACTGTTTGACGGTACAAGCGTTACAAAGTCAATACAGAGTGTGCCTGTTCCGTTAAATTCAATTGTAAGTCCGCCGTCCTCATCGGCATATGAGATGAGTGTTGTTTCTATTTGACGCCAGACGTCACCGCATGCGGATATATCAAGCTCTGTAATATTCATTTTGTTCGACGGGGAATCAAGGTAAACCGATACAGTTCCGTTGAAGTCCTTGTTATTTATGAAACAGGAAAAGTTGTATTCAACCTTTTTTTTGAAGCCCATATCCGCAGTGGATGCTTTTTTCTCATTTTTGTCATATGTCTTGTAATTATACAATTCCGTATAGCCGAGGTTGGTTATGCTGCCTTTGCCGTCTGCATTGATGAGAGCATAGGTTGGGTTGTTTTCATTCATCGGCTCATCGTTTTTAACATCAATTGACAGATTGTCACTTGTCCATCCCGTGAGATTGTTAAACTGATATTCAAAGGAATCATTGTTGACAAGGTTTGATACAAGACCGCCGTCACAGGCATAAGAAATATCCTCAATAAAAAGTCCGTACAGTTTGTCAGATATACGGTGTGAACTGTCCTTTGCGGAAATATTGAGGACTGTATCTTCACTTGCAGATACAGGTATTGTAAAGGCGGTTAATACGAATATGAGCGCTGTGATGAAAGCCAAAAACTTTTTCATAATGCTTCTCCTAAAAATAAAATCATAAATCCGCTATTATTATATCATCATATATTGCACAATGTCAAAATATTGTTGACAGCATAAAATAAACCGGCAGAAAATTCCTGCCGGTCAGTATATTAAATGATTTATTATTTTTCAGCGTATTTGTCTTCACCGTTCCATGAATACATAGCGCGGATTTTTTCACCGACTGATTCAAGCTGATGTGATGCTTCAAGCTCTCTCTTAGCCTTAAAGTGAGCCCAGCCGTTGTTGCTTTCTGTAATAAACTTGGAAGCGAATGTACCATCCTGAATTTCTTCAAGAATCTTCTTCATTTCCTTCTTTGTTTCATCTGTGATAAGTCTCTTGCCTGTCTCATAATCACCAAATTCAGCAGTATTTGAGATTGAATATCTCATTTTTGAGAAACCGCCTGAATAGATAAGATCAACGATAAGCTTCATTTCATGAATACATTCAAAATAAGCATTTCGTGGGTCATAACCTGCTTCAACAAGTGTTTCAAAGCCTGCCTTCATAAGAGCAGTTACACCGCCGCAGAGAACTGCCTGCTCACCGAAAAGGTCAGTCTCAGTCTCACATTTGAAGGTTGTTTCAAGGATAGCTGCACGAGCGCCGCCGATGCCTGCGCCGTATGCAAGGGCAGTATCAAGACAATGACCAGTTGCATCCTGATATACAGCAACAAGGCAAGGCGTACCTTTGCCCTCTTTGTACTCTGAACGAACTGTATGGCCAGGTGCCTTAGGTGCAATCATAAATACATCAATGTTTGAAGGAGGTACGATTTGCTTGAAATGGATATTAAATCCGTGAGCAAATGCAAGCGCCTTGCCTTCCGTGAGGTTTGGCTCAATATCCTTTTTATAGATAGCAGCCTGCCTCTCATCAGGTGTAAGAATCATAACAACATCTGCTGCCTTAGTAGCCTCTGCCGTTGTCATAACCTTAAGACCGAGTCCCTCTGCGTGCTTCCATGATTTTGAACCTTCATAAAGACCAACGATTACATTAACGCCGCTTTCATGAAGATTAAGTGCATGTGCGTGACCCTGTGAACCGAAACCGATAATAGCAACTGTTTTACCGCTGAGAACATCAAGGTTACAGTCTGATTCGTAAAAAATCTTTGCTTCTGCCATTTTATTTTCCTCCGTAAATCAATAAATTTTTCAAATGAGTTGTATGACCACTCATTTATTCTTTTAACAATTCATATTATAGCTTGTATGATGTCTAATGTCAACCGTAAAATTAAATTATTTTTTCAGGCATTCGATCGCATGGATAATATGCAGCTTCATTGCAATTCTCGCGCCGTCTGAATTTCTCTTTTTGATAAAGTCCATTATGAGCCTGTCATCCTTGAGGTTGTCATCGCTTACATCCTGATCCTTAGTCAAAACAACAACCCCCTTTTTTATTGCATTAAATATAATAGGCATAAACTGCTTTACAAATGAATTATGGGTTGCATTTGCGATACTCTCGTGGAATTTCTGTTCTTCAAAGGTTCGATCCTCGCCGCTGAGTATTTTCTGCTCTATCTTTTCACCGTAATAACAAATAGTTTCAATCTCTTCGTCAGTCGCTCTTTCCGCAGCTAAATAGGCGCAGTCAGGCTCAAACATAAGGCGCATTTCAAACAAATCATCGAGTCCTGATGCAATATCGCTGAGATTTCCCGAATTGATTGTTGTATTTGATGTAACAAAAGTACCCTTTCCTCTTTTGATTTCAAGCATACCGTTGGTGGTAAGTATCTTTATTGCCTCTCTGAGTGTGGAACGGCTCACACCGAGTTCAAGTGCAAAATCATTTTCATTAGGGAGCTTGTCCCCTACGGAAAAGCGGTTTTCCTCTTCAATCATTTTTATTATCTGCTGTGCCGTGCTGTCTGCCAGCATTGCTGATTTACTCATATGCTCACTCCTTTTTTATATGATAACATAATGGAAATAAAAAAGTCAATATGTTGTCAGACATCTTACAAGTAATTTTAAAAATTTTTTTGTTTTTTCGTACATTTTCACCAATTATTGCCTTATCACTTGTAAAAAATGATATAATGTTTTATTATATAAATATGCAGCATAACTGTAATAATGGAAGTGTCATTGTGAACAAAGCAGAAAAATTAAAATATTATATTGAGTCGTTATGTATATATAATTTTAAAGATGATGAGCTTATGAACTTACTCTATAATCTTCTGTCATCAATCGGAAGCAGCAAGGTAGTTAAGGCTCAAAGCAGCTTTTTCAGGATTGTATCTAAGCATAAATCTCTCAAATCATACATATCAAAATGTATTCTTACAGACGATAATATTTTTACAAAATCCGCCTGTGAAGGCAGTACAGATAATCTGTCTGAGAGTGTGCTCCGCGGCGTTAAGCTTGATTTGATGAAGCTGGAGGAAATATCCTCTGTGACTGCTGAGAATATCATTGATGCAGTTGATGATTCAAATTTGAAAGCTGTGTTAAAAACGATTCCGTCCTGGCAGATCGGCGATGCTCAATTGCCGCTGAAAACCGATTGGGACAAGCAGCTTGATGATTTAATTTCTTATCATAAAGCAAACGGCTATGGTAAATTCGCGAAAAATATTGCCTTCACTTGGAGGAACAATGAGCTTTGCCCGGTTACTTCAATTGATGCAATTACCCTTGCTGATTTAAAAAATTATGAGGTTCAAAGACAGCAGGTTATTGATAATACAGAAAGTTTTCTTTCAGGCAACCCAGCCAATAATGTACTTCTTTATGGTGACAGAGGAACCGGCAAAAGCTCAACCGTTCATGCAATTTTGAACGAATATCATAATCAGGGACTCAGAATGATTGAGATACCGAAAAGCACTGTTTCCCAGCTCGGAATTATCCGTGAGGAAATTGCGTCATCTCCGATGAAATTTATTATATATATTGATGATTTAAGCTTTGATTCAAATGATACCTCCTTCAGTGAGCTTAAAGCAGCACTTGAAGGCTCACTGTCAGGCAAGCAGCCGAATACTCTGATTTATGCAACATCAAACAGACGCCATCTGATTAAAGAGAGCTACAGCGACAGGCAGAACGAAATGAACATTAATGACATAATGCAGGAACAGCTCAGCCTTTCAGACAGATTCGGCTTAATAATAACCTTTATGAATCCCGATAAAAAGAATTATCTTGAAATTGTTGAAAAAATCTGTGATGACAGAAATATAACCGTTGACAAAGAATACCTGCTTTTGCAAGCTGAAAAGTGGGCAATCAGACGCGGCGGAAGGTCCCCAAGATGTGCAAAGCAGTTTGTAGATTTCGTTGAAAGCTGTGAAAATCGGGGAAAAGAATGGTAAAATAATGGCAATTACCAAATTTATAAATTGTTAAAAATTTTCAAAGTTTGTTCAATAAAACAACAAAAAATTATCAATTTATAGTGTTAAAATGACCACAACAGTAAAGGAGAAAAGAAATGAGTACAAAAATTTTAGTAGTAGACGATGACTATAACATCTGTGAATTACTGAAGCTTTATCTTGAAAATGAAGGTTATACTGTTTTTGTAGCCAATGACGGACAGGAAGCTGTTAATATGTTCCAGTCAAAAACGCCTGAACTCGTCCTGCTTGATATTATGCTTCCGAAGATGGACGGTTGGCAGGTTTGCCGTGAAATCAGGAAGATTTCAAGCGTTCCTATCATTATGCTTACCGCAAAGGGCGAGACCTTTGATAAGGTGCTCGGACTTGAACTCGGCGCAGATGATTATATAACAAAGCCTTTTGATACAAAAGAGGTTATGGCAAGAGTTAAGGCAGTTTTGAGAAGGACGAACGGAACTCCGTCAGCAGATGACAACAGCAAGAAAGTCGTTGTTTATGATAATCTTGAAATAAATATTGTTAACTATGAGCTTAAGGTAAAGGGAAAGCCTGTTGATACTCCGCCGAAAGAGCTTGAGCTTATTTATCACTTTGCCTCAAACCCGAACCGTGTTTATACACGGGATCAGCTCCTTGATGAGGTATGGGGTTTTGACTATTACGGTGATTCCCGAACAGTTGATGTCCATGTTAAAAGGCTTCGCGAAAAGCTGGAGGGTGTTTCGGATAAATGGGCACTCAAGACAGTATGGGGTGTTGGCTATAAATTTGAAACAAAGGATTAAAATTAATGCTTAATAAAGAAACTTTTAAGCTGCGTTACCTTAACAATAATATATTTGCAAAGTATTTTATTCTTTTTGCGAGTATATTTTTGGTAGTACTTACAATTCTGGGGACTACGCTGACCATCCTTGTGAATGTGTATACCCAGAATGAGAATACAAAATTATTAAAAGAGAATGCCCAGACAATTACTGACAGTATAAATTCCACACTGATTGCTCAGGATATGAATGATAGTTATTCCGTTGAAAAAGAAATGATATGCAGTACATTGTATATCATTTCTAATTCTATTGATGCGGATATCTTCGTCTGTGATGTTGAGGGAAATATAATAATGTGCAAGGATAGGGCTGATTCCGTACCGTTTATGGGCAAGCTGCCCGAATGCAGTTATCATTCCGATTACAGTATTGACGATACAGTCCTTAAGGATGTATATGAAGGCGGTTATGTCGGCAAAGGTATGGTCAGAGAAAAAAAGTCATACATTGTCGGCTGCCCCGTATACAGCTCAGGTCAGATTATCGGTTCTGTTTTTGCAACGGCGCAAACGAATGTTGATTCTCTTACATTTGCCGTGTTGAGGATGTTTGTTGCAAGTGCTTTTGCATGCCTTTTGATTGGTTTCTTCTATATATGGAAGCTGACCAAAAACTTTGTAAAACCGCTTCGCCAGATGAGCGCAGCTGCAAAGCAATTTGCTATCGGTGATTTTTCTTACAGAGTAAAGGTACACGGTAATGATGAACTTGCCGAACTCGGAAAAGCATTTAACGATATGGCAGATGCTCTTGATGCTCTTGAGTCGTCAAGGCGCAGTTTTGTTTCAAACGTCTCACACGAGCTCAGGACACCGATGACTTCAATCGGCGGATTTATTGACGGCATTCTTGACGGTACAATACCAAGAGAAAAATCGGATTACTATCTTAAAATTGTCAGCGACGAAATTCGTCGTCTTTCACGACTGGTTGTTGCTATGCTTAATATGAGCAAAATTGAATCCGGCAGCTTTGAAATGAAGCCTTCTAATTTTGATATTTCCGAACAGATTATTCATATTCTTCTTACATTTGAACAAAAAATAGAAAAAAAGCATATTGAAATTCAGGGACTTGATGACCTGAAACAGACATATATTGTGGCAGATACAGATATGATTTATCAGGTTATCTATAATTTATTTGACAATGCTGTTAAGTTCACCAATGACGGCGGATATATAAATGTCTCAATGCTTGAAGATAATGATAATATTGAAGTTCATATCAAAAACAGCGGTATCGGTATCAAAGCCGAGGAACTTTCAAAAGTATTTGAAAGATTTTATAAGGTTGACAAGTCCAGAAGTCTTGACGCAAAGGGTGCAGGCTTGGGACTGTATATAGTAAAAATGATGGTTGAAATGCACAGCGGAAGTATATGGGCGAAGAGTGAAGATGAGCATTCTGCGGAATTCATTTTCAGACTTCCAAAGACATACAGCCCCATTTATAAAAAGGAGATAAAATAAAATGGACGATTTTAACAACAATTTCAATTCTGATAATAATCAGCATAAGCCCGATTCTTATCAACCTGTGAATGATAACAGTAACAGCGGCACTTATTATACCCCTCCGCAGAGCGAAAAGTCCTCTGAGGAAAATAACACAACTTATCACTATTCATATAACCCTGTTCAGCACGATGACTCTTCACAGAACGATTATAACAGTAATGGTAATGATAATGACAATGACAATAAAAAGCCGAAAAAGAAAAATAAAACAATAAAAGTAATTATCGCCGTTCTTTGTGTCTGCCTTTTGGTTGCAGTCGTATGTATTGTCCTTAATGCTACAGGCGTAATTGGGAAAAGCAGCAATAATGATAAGCAGGAAAGCACTTCTCAGGTAGAGAGCGGTGACTCGGCAGGATTAGCCGACAGCGAGGATGTTCCGCTCAAAGACAGCGGAAATAATTACACTGTTGCAGGCGTGGCGCAGGAAACAATGGATTCCTGTGTCGGTATCACTGTTTTTTCTCAGCAGGCAGACGCATATAATTTCTTTTACGGACAGGGTAACAGCGACAGCAATTCACAGACGCAATCGGGCGAAGGCTCAGGCGTGCTTATGTCGGAGCAGGACGGCAAAACGTATGTGATTACCTGTGCTCATGTTATTAGCGACGGAGACAGCTTTACTGTTACACTCAATGACGGAAAAGAAGTTGAGGCAACTATGGTAGGCTTTGACAGTCAGACAGATATTGGTGTTCTTTCAATTGATGAAACGGGACTTAAGATTGCAGAATTTGCAGACAGCTCAAAGCTTGTTGTCGGCGAACAGGTTGTAGCTATCGGATGCCCCGGCGGACTTGAATTTATGAACTCAGTTACAAGCGGTTATATTTCTGCTCTTGACAGACCTGTTTCTTCACAAATCGGTTATGACAATGAATGTATCCAAACCGATGCAGCTATCAACCCCGGCAACAGCGGCGGCGCACTGTTTAATATGCAGGGACAGGTAATCGGTATCAACTCTTCAAAAATTGCTTCAACCGAATATGAGGGAATGGGCTTTGCCGTTCCGTCATCAACTGCAATTTCAACCGCAAACAGCCTGATAAAGGTCGGCTATGTTGAGGGCAGAGCAAAGATTGGTATTCAATATAGTCCTATTACAAACTTTTCAAATTATTCACAGGTTCTCCGTGAGCTTGAATCAAAAGGCTTCAGTGATGCACAGGGTACTATGGTTATCAGCAGTGTCGATGAAAGCTCAGATCTTGCAAACAAAGATATCAAGAAATATGATATGATTGTTGCAGTAAATGGTGAAACTCTTACCACAACAGATGTTATGACATCTGTCCTTTCAGATTCAAAGCCCGGCGATACAATCAAGCTTACAATAGCAAGAATTGAAAATCAGCAGATAAAGACATTTGAGGTTGAATGCACACTCATTGAATCAAAAGGATAATTTCTCCCTCTTTAATCTTCCTTTTGTGTGCGGCTGACAGCAACTTCACTCAAAGAAGTATTAGTTATTAATATCTATATATAATAAAAGACTCCGCTTTATTTTAAAACGGAGTCTTATTTTTATAATTTTATTACAATATTATAATGTTTAAATCGGAGCAGAACTCCATCAAGCTCGCTTGAAATATCCCCCACCGCCAAAAAGCCGAGACATCGGCGAATAGGTTATAATTCAGCAATTAATTCCACTTCACAAAGAACACCTTTAGGCAGATCCTTAACTGCAACGCAGGAGCGTGCAGGCTTTGATGTGAAATAAGTTGCGTAGATTTCATTGAATTTTGCAAAGTCATTGATATCTGCAAGGAAGCATACAGTCTTAACAACCCTATCCATTGTTGTTCCTGCCGCCTCAACAACTGCCTTCAGGTTTTCACACACCTGTGTTGTCTGCTCATCAATTGTCTTTGCCTCAACATTATTTGTTTTCGGATCAATTGCAATCTGTCCTGATGTGAACAAAAGACCATTTGATTTAACAGCCTGTGAATACGGACCGATTGCATTCGGCGCATTATTTGTTGATACATATTCCATAATTTTCCATAGCCTTTCCGGCTGCAAATAATTTATTAAACATTATCCATACTCCTTGCTGCAGCCTGGCAAGGGTGTAATAAAAATTCCGCCTTTTCAAAATTATGCCACCGGCAAATTATGAGGGCAATACAATTAAAATAGTGTGGTTTTTTACACTATTTGTTCCTTACATAATTAGTCACAAACTTCAAAGCCTGCGTCCTTGAGAGCATTTTTGATTTGAACAATGTGGTTATAGTCTCTTGTTTCAACTCCGATTCTGAGATAGCAGTCAGTGATATTCATATCAAGGTCGGTGCTGTCATAATTGACTGATACAACATTTGCACCAAGCTTTGCAATAATTTCACTTACACCCATAAGCTGACCCGGTTTATCGGACAATGCAATTGTGATATTTGCCGTTCTGCCTCCCATCTTAAGTCCTCTCTCAAGTACTCGTGAAAGAATGGTAACATCAATGTTTCCGCCTGAAACAAGACAGCACACCTTCTTGCCGACAATGTCGGGTATTTTGCCGTTCATCACGGCAGCCACAGGAACTGCACCTGCGCCCTCGGCAATAAGTTTCTGCTGTTCGAGTAATGTAAGTATTGCAAGTGCAATTTCATCATCACTGACGGTGAAAATTCCGTCAACATATTTGTTTACGATTTCAAATGTCAAATCGCCCGGAGTCTTTACTGCAATTCCGTCGGCAATAGTCTGAACCTTGTCTATTGTAAGAATTTTCCCGTCTGCAACAGAGGCTTTCATTGACGCAGCGCCGCTTGCCTGTATACCGTATATTTTGCAGTCGGGCTTTAATTGTTTGATTACATATGCAACACCGGCAATAAGTCCGCCGCCGCCGATAGGGACAACAACTGCATCAACATCGGGAAGCTGCTCAAGAATTTCAAGTCCGATAGTTCCCTGACCGGCAATAACATCAGGGTCATTAAATGGGTGGATAAAGGAATATCCTTTTTCATCTCTAAGTTCAATTGCCTTTTTGTATGCGTCATCATAGACGCCTTTAACCATACATACCTCTGCGCCGTATTTCTTTGTAGCTTCAACTTTGCTTATAGGCGCACCGTCAGGTAGACAGATAAGAGATTTAATTCCGTTTTTTGTTGCAGCAAGGGCAACCCCCTGCGCATGGTTACCTGCAGAGCAGGCAATAACGCCCTTTTTCTTTTCTTCCTCTGAGAGCTGTGTTATTTTGAAATAAGAACCTCGCACCTTGAACGAACCTGTAACTTGGAGATTTTCCGTCTTCAGATATACCTCTGAATAAGGGCATATATTTTTAGCGAGAATCATATCGGTTTCTCTTATAACTTCGCTGAGAATACTTTTTGCTTTGTAAATTCTGTCTAATGTAATCATCTTCATCACCTGCTTGTTTGATTAACTTATTTATAATACTCTTATGCAGTAATTTTGTCAAATACACATATGAGATTTATAAATATATATCTGATTGTCGGTAACTGTTACTATTGACTTTAAATGAGCTTTATTATAAAATTATATCAGAAATAATCATAATGGGGAATTAATAATGAAGATAATTAAAAAAGGCTTTTCACTGTTTCTTGCAGCAATATCTGTTCTTCTTTGTTTTTCAGGTTGTTCAAAGTCGGAAACGACTGATGTAATCACAGATAAAACCATGCTGATTGCCTATACTAAGGAGAATACTCCTTTTGTGTATACAAATAATGACGGCGAGCTTGACGGCTTTGATATAAGCATTTTTAAAAAAATATTTAAGGATATCAAAAACGATTATGATAATTATTATTTTATCATGGTTGATGAGGATTACAGGGTCGGTGAAGACATTGCTTATACCGACGAGGCGGGAAATGAATACATAGCATATATTATGATTGGCGGTATTGCCAAGAATACAGGCTCACTCAATAAGGACGTTACTTTCAGTGAAAGCATAATAGATAACAGAGTTGTCACAATAACAAATCAGGACAGCGATATTAAAAATTATGCAGACCTTGCAGGCAAAAAAGTCGGCGTTGTAACGGATACAGCAACGACTGCTCTTGATAAAAATTATGCAATTAAAAAGGGCTTGAAGAGTGTCAAGCAATATGAAAATACCGAAGAGGCACTCGCTGATTTAACCGGTGAGAGTCTTGATGCAGTTATTATTGACGAGTTCACATTCAATGTGAATGACAATAAAGATCAGTTCACAGTGCTTGACGGAGAGCTTGATACAATAAGTTATGCGTATGCTTTCAAAAAATATGACTGGTGGGCTGACTCAATTAATGAGGCTATCTATGAACTTAAGAGTGAGGATTATAATGATGCTGATGAATTAACCCCGATTGTTGAAGAGTTTTTCGGCTATAATGCCTCAAATTTTACTTATCATTCATTATAATAAAAGTGAAACTAAATTTTAAAAGCAGGGCGTCTTACCCTGTTTTTTTAATCGGAGCAGAGCTCCATAAAGCTCGCTTGAAACGGGGTATGCGAACGATTGCAGCATGCGCGGGGAGCGTCAGCTCCTCAGAATTTATTATGAAAAGACAGATAACGACAATTCTCGGATATTTCTCCTCGGCAATATGGAAAATATAATCAAAAATTTTGTAAAAAATTAAAGCGGACTTAAAACTTTTTCTTCTGTCAATAGGATTGATTGTTTGATTTTTATATGCTACAATATAGATTGGTTTAATGTAAACCCGAAAGGATGTAGATTGATGAAAAAAGCGTTTAAGAACGGAGTACATCTCTTTGAAGGCAAGACCTTTTCAAAGGATGTCCCTATCAGGAGTGTCAGTGCCTCTGCTCAAATGGTATATCCATTGTTACAGCACATTGATACACCTGCGGTTGCAGTTGTCAATGCAGGTGACACAGTGCTTAAAGGACAGATGATTGCCAAGGCAAACGGTCTTCTTTCCGTACCGATCCACAGCGCGGTTTCAGGTACGGTAAAGGCAATTGAAAAGCGCGCCGTCACTGACGGAGAAAAGGTTTTATCAATTGTTATTGAAAATGATAATGAGTACAGAACCGTTGAGTCATTCGGCAAAGACAGGAATGTCGATGACCTTTCAGCAGATGAAATTATCAGTATTATCAAAGACGCAGGTATAGTCGGTCTTGGAGGCGCAGGCTTTCCGACAGGTGTTAAGCTTTCACCGAATAATCCGAACGATATTGATACTGTCATAATTAACGGTGCGGAATGTGAGCCTTATCTCACTTCCGATTACCGCCTTATGCTTGAAAAGTGTGAAGAAATTGTTAAGGGCGTAAACGCAATTTTAAAGCTGTTTCCATCTGCAAAGGCGGTTATAGCAATTGAAAAAAATAAGCCGGACGCAATAAAGCTGTTTGAGGAAAAAGCAGTAGACAGTGAAAGAATCGCTGTTGCTTCATTAAAAACAAAATACCCTCAAGGCGGTGAAAAGCAGCTAATCTATGCCATTACGGGAAGAAAAATAAATTCAAATATGCTTCCTGCCGATGTCGGCTGTATTGTTGTCAATGTCGCAAGCTGTTATGCCGTTTATGAGGCAGTTTATAAGAATATGCCTTTAATTCATAAAATTATGACAGTTTCAGGAGAGGGCGCAAATTCGCCGTGTAACCTTGATGTCCCGCTCGGAATGAGCCATACTGATTTGCTTGAGGCGGCAGGCGGCGCCGGCGAAGATGTTGTCAAATTTATTTCCGGCGGACCTATGATGGGTATGGCAATGGACAGCCTTGATGTCCCTGTCATTAAAACATCCGCTTCAATTCTTGCATTCACTCAAGATGATGTTGCCGCTCTTTCACAGTCTGCTTGTATTCACTGCGGAAAATGCCTGAGCGTATGTCCTCAGATTCTTGTACCCCAGATGATGGCAAAGGCTGTTAAGTCGGAAAATTTTGCGGAATTTGAAAAGCTGGGCGGAATGGAGTGTATCGGCTGTGGCTGCTGTTCATACATTTGCCCTGCTAAAATTCCTTTGACTCAATTATTCAGGCTCGGAAAATCAAAAATTCTTGAGCTTAATCAATAAGAAAGGATGAGTGTTTATGTATAATGTATCAGTTTCTCCTCATTTGAGGGCACAGAATACGACCAAAGCAATTATGCGTGATGTTTGCATTGCACTTCTTCCTGTTCTTGCTTTTGGTGTATATCATTTCGGTCTGGGCGCATTAAAGGTCATCGTTGTAAGTGTTATAACCTGTGTTCTCAGTGAACTTATTTTTGAACTTCTTGCAAAAAAGACCATAACCGTATTTGATTACAGTGCGGTTGTAACAGGTCTTATCCTTGCAATAAATCTTCCGTCGACAGCACCATGGTGGATGGTTGTTATCGGCGGCGTATTTGCAATTATTGTTGTAAAGATGTTCTTCGGCGGTTTAGGCCAGAACTTTATGAATCCTGCCCTGGCTGCAAGATGTTTTCTTCTGATTTCGTTCACCTCCAGAATGAATGATTTTTCTACAAAGGGAAATCTTATAGAACAGTTTGAGCTTATAAAAACCGGCGGTATCAAGGCTATTTCAGATACAGCCGACGCCGTATCAAGCGCAACTCCGCTTGCTGTTATGAGAGACGGCGGTGATGTTGATTTGCTCACCCTGTTTCTCGGTTTCCACGGCGGTGTAATCGGAGAGGTTTCTGCCCTTGCTGTCTTAGCAGGCGGTATCTATCTTATTATTAAAAAGGTTATTTCCGTAAGGACGCCTGTTACTTATATTCTTTCAACCGCACTGTTTATATTTGTAATTAATCTCATCACAGGCGGCAATACATCTCCTGCTTACCTGCTTGCACAGGTGCTTTCAGGCGGACTTCTTGTCGGTGCGTTCTTTATGGCAACAGACTATGCCACAAGTCCGATTACGTCAAAGGGACAGATTATTTATGGTATAATTTTAGGTCTGCTTACAGCATTATTCAGGACGCTCGGCTCATCAGCAGAGGGTGTTTCATATGCAATTATAATCGGCAACCTTCTTGTTCCGATTATTGAAAAGATTACAGTTCCAAAGCCTTTCGGCTGTGAAAAAGCGAAAGGAGAGAAAAATAATGAGTAAGAAAAAATCAGGCATTTTTATCAACACACTCGTTTTGGTTCTCGTTACCTTTGTTGCAATTACTGCGCTTGCAGTTGTTAATCAGGTTACAAAAGAGCCAATTGCACAGGCGGAAATCAATGCAAGAGCAGAGGTTTACAAGGTCGTTTATCCTGATGCAGAAAATTTTGCCGAGGTTGAAAACAGTGAGTCAATCATTGAAGGCTCGGCAGATTTTCTTAAAAACGCAGGATATGACGGTTGCTTTATCAACGATGCCCTGAGTGTAACCGATGACAGCGGAAACATAAAAGGCTATGTTATTGCTGCCACCTCTCCAAGCGGTTACGGCGGTGATGTTCAGATTGCCGTAGGAATTTCATCAGACGGAAAAATCACTGGCTTTAATGTTGTATCAAACAATGAGACGGCAGGTCTCGGTTCAAAATGTACCGAACCTGAATTTACCTCACAATTTGCAAATAAGCCTGCCACTGTTCTTGAATATACAAAAAGCGGTGCCGCAGAGGATAATCAAATTGACGCAATAAGCGGTGCAACAATCACAACAAATGCAGTGACTGAAGCGGTTAATTCGGCTATCGTATTCTATCAGGAGAATTTCGGCGGCGGTATTCAGGAAGCTGAAGAGGTTGACCCAATGCAGAAGGCTCTCCCCGATGCTGATTTGGATGCTTTACTTGACAAAGAATTTACTGCTGTTTCAAATGATGATTATACTATTGACAGTGTTAAAGAGGCAGAGGGTGTTGGTTATATAATCCTCTGCACAGCGCATAAAGGCTATGACGGCGATTTGCAGATTGCACTCGGTATCGGCACAGACGGAATTATAAAGGGCTATGCCGCAACCGTTTGTAATGAAACAAAGGCACTGGGCGGTCAGTGTGCAAGCGATGAATTTGCACAGAGATTTATCGGAATGAAGGCAGATACAGTCACCTCTGTTCCGTCAGGTGCAAAGCTTGAAAACAATGAAATTGATGCAATTGCAGGTGCGACATACACAACAAATGCTGTTGTAACAGCTGTAAACGGTGCAATTGATTTCTATAATTCAGAATTGAAAGGAGAGTGAGATACATGAAAAAAATATTGGAAAGATTATATAATGGCATAATAAAAGAAAATCCTACGTTCGTCCTTATGCTCGGTATGTGTCCCACTCTTGCAGTAACCACCAGTGCAAAGAACGGTCTTGGTATGGGCGTTGCAACAATGGCGGTTCTGATTATGTCCAATTTTCTGATTTCACTTTTGAGAAAAATAATACCAAACGGCGTCCGCGTCCCTGTGTATATCATAATTATCGCATCATTTGTTACTATTGTTGAGATGCTGATGCATGCATATGCAACCGCTCTTTATGAGAGCCTCGGAATTTTCATTCCGCTGATTGTTGTAAACTGCATTATCTTAGGCAGAGCGGAAACTTATGCTTCAAAGAATAATCCCATCCTTTCAATCTTTGACGGTCTTGGAATAGGTCTCGGCTTTACAATCGGTCTTACAGTAATCGGTATGATAAGAGAGCTTATCGGTTCAGGAACGCTTTTCGGCAAACAGATTCTGCCTGAAACATATGAGCCTGTTTCAATCTTTGTTATGGCTCCCGGTGCATTCTTTGTTCTTGCAATTCTCTGTGCCATTCAGAATAAGCTTAAGCTGAAAGGTGCAAACAGACATATAAAGGGCAACGGTGCTTGCAGCGGCAATTGTGCCGAATGTGTGGAAAAGGAGAGTGAAGAATAATGGTAAAGACTTTATTTTTAGTGCTTCTTACAACTGCACTTATTAACAATGTAGTTCTCAGTCAGTTTCTTGGCATCTGTCCTTTCCTCGGTGTATCAAGAAATATGAAAACAGCCGCAGGAATGGGCGGCGCGGTAATCTTCGTAATCACAATTTCTTCAGCAGTTACAAGCTTGCTGTATAACTATGTTCTTGTTAAATTTGATTTAACTTATCTCAAGACTATTGTATTTATCCTTGTTATTGCTTTCCTCGTTCAGCTTGTTGAATTATTCTTAAAGAAGGTGTCGCCTGCTCTTTATAAAAGTCTCGGTGTTTATCTTCCGCTCATAACAACAAACTGTGCCGTTCTCGGAACAGCACTTACAAATGTTCAGAATTCCAATGACTTTGTAACAAGTGTTGTAACAGGCATAGGAACAGCAGTTGGCTTCTGTATAGCAATAGTCATTATGGCAGGTGTGCGTGAAAAGACGGAAAATAATGATTTTCCAAAGGCTTTCCGAGGAACACCGGCAGTTCTTATGACTGCCTGTCTTATGTCAATTGCATTTAACGGTTTCACTTTATTTGCATAATCGGCATAACTTAGGGGGATATTTTATATGAATATTAATGAAATTATCATTGCTGTTGCAACAGTGTGTATTATCAGCCTTGTTGTCGGCATTATTCTCAGTATTGCCGAAAAGATTTTTCATGTTGATACCAATGAGAATGAAGTCAGGGTCAGGGAAAAGCTCCCGGGCAGTAACTGCGGCGGCTGTGGTTATGCAGGATGTGATGCACTTGCAAAGGCAATAGCAAACGGTGAAGCTCCTGTTCATGCCTGTCCTGTGGGCGGTGAAAAGGTTGCAAAGGAAATTGGCGCTATAATGGGGCAGGAAGTAGGAGAAATAAAGAAGAAGGTTGCCTATGTTAAATGTGACGGCAACTGTGAAAAAAGGAAAGTGGATTATAACTACTTTGGTATCGACAGCTGCGTTCATGCTTCAAGAATGCCCGGCTCAAGCCAGTACGCTTGTAAAAACGGCTGTCTCGGTTTTGGCTCCTGTGCAAAGGTATGCCCTCAAAGAGCAATCAGAATTATTGACAGGAAGGCAGTAGTTGATGAGAGTCTTTGTATCGCCTGCGGAAAATGTGTTATGATATGCCCGCACAATCTTATCGAGCTGATTCCTGCTGAGAACAGTATCAGAGTTCAGTGCTCTTCGCATTCAAAGGGCAAAGATGTAAGGGAAGCTTGTACTTCAGGATGTATTGCCTGTGGTATTTGTAATAAGGTCTGTCCGGAGGGCGCAATTATTTTTGAAGACAATATTGCAAAAATTGATTACAGCAAGTGTACTCAATGCGGACTATGTTATGAAAAATGTCCGAGAAAAATAATCAAAAAGTATAATAAATATTGATAAAACATTGACAATCTCAGCTTTTTTGTATATCATATAATCATACTTTATGTATAAAAAATAAATAGGAGAGATTTATTATGACAAAGATGAAAAAAGTTCTTGCATTAGGACTTGCGTCTGTTCTCGCTGTTTCTTTCGCAGCCTGCAGTAAAGGTGAAAGCAGCGGAAATGACAGTAATACAGACGCTGCTGCAGCAAAAACAGGATACGCAGTAATCAGCCAGATTCAGGATGTTGAAGAAACAACGCTTACCGTTGATTCCGTATGTGCTGCCGTACTTGTTGATGCTGACGGAAAAATCATTGATTGTAAGATTGATGAGGCACAGACACAGCCTGATCTTGCAACGAATGACGGTGATGTAACTGATTTGAGAACAAAACTTGAGAAACAAGAAGATTACGGTATGAAGGGCGTTTCCGGAATCGGCAAAGAATGGTATGAGCAAATTGCTGCATTTGAGGAATTTGCAAAGGGCAAGACTGCTGATGAAATCACTGCTGCTGTTGGTGATGACGGTTATGCTTCAAATGCTGACCTCAAGGCAGGCTGCACAATTGCTGTTGCTGATATATCAAAGGCTGTTGTCAACGCTGTAACAAACGCTCAGGATCTCGGTGCTTCTTCAACAGATACCCTTAAGCTTGCTGTTTCAACTGAGAAGAATTATGAGAGTAACGAAACAAACCTTCAGTACGATTCAGACTATGCTATTGTAACTCTCAATTCAGAGGGCAAAATTACATCATGTGTTATCGATGCTTCACAGGCTAAATGCACAATCGCTGACGGTAAGTTCACAGTTGCTGAAGGCGCCTTCTCTTCTAAGAAAGAGCTCAAGGAAGATTATGCAATGAAGACTGCTTCACCAATCGGTAAAGAGTGGTATGAGCAGGCTGATGCATTTGAAAAATGGGCTATTGGCAAGACTGCTGATGAAATCACCGCAGGTATAGGCACAGACGGTTATGCTTCAGATGCTGACCTCAAAGCCGGCTGCACAATTCTTTTAAGCTCAATTGCGAAGAATGTTGCAGAAGCTGCAACATTGGCTTGATCTGATTTGATTAATCGTTAAGAGGCTGTCTCACTTTTTTCGTGAGACAGCCCTTTTTGTATTGAAAGTATATACTTTTTCTGTTATAATTTCATTGTTATGAAAAAATTTTATTCTTTTATTTTATCTTTATTGCTTGTTTTTATTTGCTGTTCATGCAGTGCGGATTTCGGCATAAATAAAAAAGAGCGTTATCAGTCAGGCTTTCTTGATTTGTTCGACACCTATTCTTCTGTGATTGCTTATGACAGCAGTGATAATGCTTTTGATGAGCATTACAATCAATTTCACGATAAACTTGCTGAATATGATAAGCTCTATGATATCTATAATTCTTATGATAATATGGAAAATCTCTGTACCGTTAATAAAAAAGCAAAGGACGGACCGGTTAAGGTTGACGGCAGAATTATTGATTTGCTTGAATACTGCCGTTATGTGTATGATTTAAGTAATCATCAAACAAACATATGCTTCGGTGCGGTGCTGTCAATATGGCACGACAGCAGAGAATATGCGTCAAATAATCCGGAAAATGCAGTATTGCCTGATATGAAGGAGCTGCAATCAGCGGCGGAGCATACAAATTTTGATGACCTTGTAATTGATAAGGAAAACAGTACTGTTTATTTTTCCGACCCTTTGCTCAAGCTTGATGTAGGGGCTGTTGCGAAAGGCTATGCAGTAAGGGAAATCTGTAAATGGGCAAACGAAAATTTATGGACCTCTGCTGCAGTCAGTATAGGCGGAAATGTCTGTACCTTCGGTTATAAGAATGATGACGGTAAAACTCTTTGGAATATCGGAATTGAAAATCCTGATACCTCCGCCAATGATGATTATATGTTCAATGTTGCAATAACAGATTTGTCAGTCGTAACAAGCGGTGATTATCAGAGGTATTTTGAGGTTGACGGGAAAAAATACTGTCATATAATCGATCCTGATACTTTAATGCCAAGCGAATACTTTTCAAGCGTATCCGTAATATGCAGTGATTCTGCACTCGGCGACGCGTTATCCACCTCTTTGTTCAATATGCCTATTGAAGAGGGGCAGGAGCTGGTTGAAAGTATGGATGGTGTTGAAGCTGTCTGGGTTGATAAGGAGTATAATAAAATATTCAGTTCAAATTTTGAACAATATATTGTTAAGGAGTAGAAGCATGAAAGAAAAAGCACATTTTAATCCAAAATCATTAACTTGGATAATTTCACTTGTGGCAATGATTATCGTCAGCGCTGCTGTAATTTTCGGTTCAATAGGACTTGATAATCTTGCAAATAAAAAGTACAACGAGCCGGTTGAAATGGATTTCACTATTGCTGATACCAAGGATATTGATATTTCATCAACCAATGCAGGCGATTATAATATCAAGTCTGTTAAGCAAGCATATGACACACACAACACTCTCGTCGGCTATATTGTTGAGGGAACAACAGTCGGATATAACAAGGAAAGTCCTATTTTAATGAACAGTATTATTTCTGCTGACGGTACAATTGTCTTGGGTATTGAGGTTCTTGAGCAGGAGGAGACAGAATATCTCGGCGTAAGAATCCAGACTCCTGAATTTCAGAATCAATTCACAGGCAGATTCCTCCCTGTTGTAAAATCAGACAGTACATCAAGGGGTTCAAAAATTGATACTTTGTCAAATGCAACAGTCTCCTCAGAGGCAGTAATAGATGCAGTAAATAATGCGCAGAATTTTGTTTGTGATAATTATTTAACGGAAGCAGCTGAGTAATGAAAAAATCAGATTTTATCGTTATTGCGGCAGTGCTGTCTGCTGCAATAATTATACTTGCGGTTCTTTATGGCACAAAATCAGACACAGGCTCGTTTGTGCAGATTGAGGTGAACGGAAAAGTAGTTGATACTTTGCCTCTTGATGAAGATACTCAAAGGGAAATAAAAACAGAAACCGGCGGTACAAATACACTTGTCATTAAAGACGGATATGCGTCCGTTACTCAGGCGAGCTGTCCTGACAAAATTTGCGTCAATCATAAGCGTATTAATCGACCGGGTGAATCAATTATATGTCTGCCAAATAAGGTGGTAGTTTCAGTTCTCAGTGATAAAGAAACAGGCGAAGTTGATGCCGTGGCATAATTTTTTATCTTCGCTGAAAGGATTTTTATGAAAAATGATAAGGCAAAGCATATTGCTCTGTTTGGCATGATGGTGGCACTTGCCTTTACATTCAGTTATCTTGAAAGCCTGATTCCTTTTAATTTCGGAATCCCGGGAGTAAAGCTTGGATTTGCAAACCTCGTCGTTGTGGTTGCGTTATATATTATGAAGCCTGCTGAGGCATTGGCAATTGCATTAATCAGAGTTTTCCTTGCGGGGCTGACATTCGGTAATGTTTACAGTATTGCATACAGCCTCTGCGGCAGTGTGCTGAGCTTTGCTGTTATGTATATTATGAAGAAAACAAAGCTTACTGTGATCGGCGTCAGTATGCTCGGCGGTGTCTGCCATAATATAGGTCAGATAATTGTTGCCGCTGTAATTATGGAAACCGTGAGGATTGCATATTATCTGCCTGTACTTCTTGTTGCGGGACTGGTAACAGGATTCCTTATGGGAATAATATCAAAGCCGGTTATTGACAGATTTAAAAAAATAAAAAAGAACAGAGAATGACAAATGTTTTAATACAAAAAAATCTTGACTTTTTAAATTTTTCAGTGATATAATCCTTAATGTTGAGTTGCAAAAGCGTAAGCCCAAACAATGTTTGGTCTTACGCTTTTTTGTTTTGTTTTGCAGACTTGATTAATTTTAAGGAGGTATGTAGATGCCAAAAACAAAATTTCAAAAAATAATATTCGGACTTATAATGTCATACACAATGGCATATGGTATGGAGGTCTATAATGTAGCAATAAAAATGGGCTTCAATTTAACAAATGGTGAAGGTTTCAGCAGTATGACAAATATTGTATTCTCAGAGGCACTTAAGGAAGCAAGTTATATGGGCTTGTTTGTATTTGTTTTCTCCAACCTTTGGGGGAACAGACTCGGTGCAAAATTTGCGAACAAGTACTGCAATCCTGAAACAGATAACCCCTATTTTTACAGACTTATGCTTCAAGCAGGAACAGTCGCTGTAATGTGCCCCACAATGAGCCTTGTCGCCTCAATATTATTCAATGTTATCCTTGGCGGTTCGTCTGTTTATAACCTTCCTGCTATCTGGGTAGGTACGGTTATTAAAAATTTCCCAATGGCTTTTTTCTGGAATATGTTTGCCGCAACAGGCTTCACCAGATTCGTTTTTAAACTTATATTCGGCAAATCAATTAAGAAAGAAGAGGTAAGAAAATGAACAATAAAAATAATAAAGTTAAGCTCTGGAACAAAAATTTTATAATCATAATTGTTATCAATTTTCTGGTATTTTTAAATCATCTTATGATACTTTCCACATTCCCTTTTTTCATTTCATATTTGGGATACAGCGACAGTATTTCCGGCACATGTGCAACGATATTTTCACTTATTGCCGTAATCAGCAGACCGTTTGTCGGCTGGATGCTCGATAACGGAAAAAGAAGGACTATACTTCTTATCGGCATATTCGGTATGGCGCTTATGCCGATTGGATATTTGCTTGTATATACAATTGCGGCGTCAATTGTTCTTGCAATAATTCTCCGTATGCTGCATGGCTTTTCGCTTGCGTGCTCAAATACATCAACCTCAACCATCGCAACAGATATAATACCAAAGCAGAGATTCAGCGAGGGTATGGGTATGTTCGGCATGGCAACAGCTCTTGCAACCGCATGTGCCCCTGCATTCGGAGAGGCGCTTATGAATAAGGGCTTTAATGTTTTGTTCCTCACCGCAGCAATAATTATGCTTGTATCGTTAATATTGCTTGCAGCACTTAAAACGCCGAAAATTCAGCTTGATAAAAAGCCTCTCAGCGTTAAAAATCTGATTGATAAAAATGCACTTCCGGCATCGGCAGTAGCACTTGTATTTTTACTAACCTATGGTGCACTTGAAAATTATATTCTTAAATTTGCAAGCGAGAGTGATGATATCACTATATCAGGCGGAATGTATTTCACATTGATGGCAGTAGTACTGTTTTTAACCCGTGTTATAATCGGCAAGGTTGCAGATAAAAAGGGGGAGGAAATCTTTGTTTATACCTGTAATATTTCAATGTTTGCCGCGTTGCTCCTTCTGTCTTTCATTCCCTGTAATGTCACATTTATCATTTCTTCTCTTCTTTCCGGTTATGCCTTCGGCGGTCTTGAACCTGCATTACAGGCAATGGCAGTAAGTATTGCTTCTCCTGATAAACGCGGCGCAGCCAATTCAACCTTCCTTTGTGCTTATGATATCGGCATAGGTATAGGAGGCGGACTTGCAGGCGTGCTTATTGATTTGGTAAGCTATAATAAGATGTTTATGATAATCGCAATCGCAAATATTGTCTCAGTGATAATCTATGTTGTGTGGGGCAAAAAGCACCCGTCATCAATAACATATAAAATTAAACACAATAAATCAAACTGATTACAATCGTTATAACCTTAATATATTATGCAACAGGGCAAGCTTGCTCTGTTGCATATATTATGTTCATCTTTATTTGGTTGCCTCAACATTTGACTGAGCCTTTTTATTTAAATCTGTATCCCCTGCCCCATATTGTTTTGATATAATCTGTATTGGGATCAGCCTCTTTGAGCTTATCTCTGATACGGTTTATATGCACCGTCAAGGTTGAGGTGTCACCGAGGGAGTCATAACCCCAGACCTTTTCAAACAGTTCATTCTTACTGAACACAATGTCGGGATTTGATGCCATAAGATACAGAACCTCAAATTCTTTCTTGGTCATAGCGATTTCAATATCACCAACTGTCACATCGCCTGTATCTCTGTTTAGCTTCAGTCTTCCTACGTTCAGAACACTGTCACTGTCCGGATTTGTAAGCCTTTTATAACGGCTGATGTGTGCTTTCACTCTCGCAACCAGCTCGCTTGGTGAAAACGGCTTTACAATATAATCATCTGCGCCGAAACCGAGGCCGTCAATTTTATCAGCATCCTCTTTTTTGGCACTGACAAAAATAATCGGAGTGTTTTTTCTTTCCCTGACTTTCCGGCATATTTCAAGACCGTCAACCTCCGGGAGCATTATGTCAAGAAGGATTAAATCATAATCATTGTTCAGAGCCTTTTCCATTCCGCCTTTTCCGTCAAGCGAATAATCAATTACAAATCCGCTTGCTTCAAGATAGTCCTTTTCAAGCTGAAGAATATTATTATCATCCTCAACGATTAAAATTCTGCTCACGATTCTCCTCCTTCTTCGGCAGAGAAATGAAGACAGCCAAGCCGTCCTTATTTCTGCTGCGCGCCCATATTGAACCGTTATGAAGTTCAACAATCTGCTTACATACTGCAAGCCCGAGCCCTGAGCCCTGTGAAACCTTTGTCCGTGCAGGATCCGCACGGTACATCGTATCAAAAATTTTAGGGAGACTCAGACTGTCAACTCCGATGCCGTTATCCTTGATTTCTATGATTACTGACCTGTCATATTCCTCAATAATCATATCAACTCTCCCCTTAACATTTTCTTTTGCATATTTAATGCTGTTAGAAATAATATTATTGATTACTCTTGTAAATCTCTCAGTATCAATACAGATTGAGGTCGTGTCTTTGCATTTGTTTTCATAGTAAAAGTCAAAATCAGCATTGTCAAGAATGCGCTTGATTTCCTGCTCGCCGTCATCAAAAAATTCCTTTGCGTTGACATCTGTTTTATTGAGCTCAAAGCCATTAAGCTCCAGCTTTGATACTGTCAACAAATCATCAAGTATACGCTGTGTATCATCAATTGAATTACAAATTGTCTGAATATAACTGTCCCTTTTCTGAACAGTATCTGCAATCCCGTCACGCAGCCCTTGTGCATATCCTTTTGCCGAGGTCAGAGGTGTCCTGAGATCGTGGGCAATTCCAGCAACAAGGATTTTTCGTTCCTCTTCTGCTTTATTTTGTTTTTCAATAGACTCCTTGAGCCTCAGCCTCATATCGTTGAAGCTGTCAACCGTCTGACCGAGTTCATTTGTTGATTTATAATCAATCTCATAATCAAGGTTTCCCTTTGCAATTTCATCTGCACCGTGAGAAATCTTTTTTATCGGCTTGACAATCGTCTGAGTTGTAATGAAAGAAATAATGACGATTGCCATTACAAACAGCAATACGATAACAAGCACAATCAATCCTGTCCTGCCAAGCAAAAGACTGGAAAGCTTCTGTGCGCTCAGCCTTTTTGACGCATCATCTACAATATAATTATCATTAACAATAACGACCTTATACTTTGGTGAAGAAGCATCCTTCTGAGCATGATTGACAATAACCAGTCCGTTGCTGCTGAAATAATTTATATTTTCTCCGTCCTTTAATTCAGTCAGGCTGTTCGCTTTTTCAAGTATATCTATGCTCGAATCCGTTGTATAGAACACTTTCCCGTCACGCTCAACATAAATCAGTGAATTTAATTCTTCAAGCGGAGAGACAAAATTCGATAAATTTTTCAGTTTCTCTTCATCATCATTATCACTCATAAGCTCAACGGCAATACTTGAAAGCGTCTGTGACCACTGCATATTATTGACAGCACTGTATGTATTTGTCGTTACAGAAGAAAAATTGAAATAAGACGAAACCGTATTAATAAACACGGTTGAAAATAAGGCGATTATGATAATTGGAATAATAATTGCCAGAACCGAAGTGATAATTATCCTCGTGTTAATTTTTAAGTTCTTGGAGCTTCTTTTCTTTTTCTCTTTGCTTTTTTTCATACCTGTCCCTTTTTCTGTATTTTTATTCCTGTTGACTATTCTTTAAATATTATTTATAATATAGCTGTACATAGCTGTAAGTGGGTGATAAAATGAAGAAAAAGTTTCTTTCAATAATTATGGCTGCGGTAATTATGATTACTGCTTTTTGCGTTTCAATATCCGCACCGGCTCTTACCTGCCAAATAAGTGTTGATACTCCTGTATCATATTCCACAAACGGCGCGGGAGACATGGTGATGTTCACCTTTACCCCTAAGGTTTCAGGCTTTTATTCATTTTTATCATACAATGTATACGCATCAGAGGCATATCTTTATACAAAACAGGTTGTTGATTCCACCACTAATGAAAAAAAGATTGTTCAGCTCGGCTTTTCAAACAGTTCTCCCAATTACGAGGAATACGGACAGTCAAGCCAATTACAGTTCTGTCTTACTCATCATCTTGAAGCAGGCACAACTTATACATATGCTGCCGGCTGGACAGATGATGTCGAAAGCAGAGTAATGAATGTAAAGCTTATATGTGAAAGCTACAGTGAAGAGGTTATTGAATCAATTGAAGTATCCTGTGACGCAACACTCAGTGTATATACAAACGGCAGCTGGCGGACTGATAATGACGGAAATCAATATTACTATTATGACTACTCAAGAATCGTAACCAATATGACTGTAACTGTTCACTATGTGGACGGCACGACCAGTTCGGTTACAGGCGATGATGTCATTGACGGATATGACATAAGATACCTCCAAAATCAAATCGAAAACCATTGGTATCCTGAAAACAATTCTGAATATACAGGCAATATACTGACTATATCCATACTTGACAAGTCAGTTGACTATAACGTAAAAATAGAAAACTCCGCACTTTATACATTCAAAGGCATAGTTAACGATATGACCGGCAAGCCTGTCAGCAACGCTGCTATAATAAACAACGGAAGCACAATCGCAACAACCGACACAAATGGTGAATTTTCGTGTCCTATGCTCCCGGGTGAATATAATCTGAGTGCAAGTGCTTCTCATTCCATACCGAGAGATTTCAGCGTTGTTATCTCTGCGGATGCCAACAGCAATGATTTTTCATCAAAGCCGATAAGGATCTGCACATGCGATTATATTACTGACGGATACATCAACGCAAAGGATTATTCCTATATGATTAAGAATAATGTCGGCACTTCCGACCGCAATCAGTTAAAAGCAACCATAAACTATAATAAAGGAAGATATGTTTCGCTCAGTCTGAATTAGATACTGAACAGTTAAGGATATTACTCTTCGATAAGATTATGCTCTTTGAGCATATTTATGAAGTTTGTAATATCCTTTTTTGCTGTATTGGAGTCAACATCATATTCTTCGGTTACCATTTTTACTGCTTCATCAATAGATATATCATTACAAAAGCAATCCCAGAAAAAAGCTGCGCTGTCATTGAGAGTAATCATTCCGTTGAAATCAATACTTTGTCTTCCCACCGGGACAACAATATTTGAGCCTGCAATTTCTCTTTTTGCAAATCCGCTTTTTATTTTCATAATAAATACAACTCCCAAAAAAATAAAATATAGATATGATTTTGTATATATAGTATAGCAAATTACAATCTTTATTTCAATATCGGCAAAATAGGCAAAGTTCACAAAATAAAGCTTCTAAAACATACCAATTTTTTCGTATTTGCTATTGCAGAGCAGAAATAAATTGGGTATAATAATCTGTGGTAATTATATAAATTATTAAATATGATTGCAAAAGGCTTATTATTCCTTTGCAAATCACCTGGAAGGAGTAAACATATGGTATATTCAAATGAAGTTGAACAGATGTGTACCGTAAAAAAGGGTCCGCATCACGGTCCGGCGCCTATTCCCGAAGAAGGCAAGTGGGTGAAATCTTATGAGATTTCAGACATCAGTGGTTTCTCACACGGTATCGGCTGGTGTGCGCCTCAGCAGGGTGCTTGCAAGCTCAGTCTTAATGTTAAGAACGGTATTGTTGAAGAAGCACTTATTGAAACAATAGGCTGCTCAGGTATGACACATTCTGCAGCCATGGCGGCAGAAATCCTGCCCGGAAAAACTCTTCTTGAATGTCTTAATACCGACCTTGTATGTGACGCTATTAATGTTGCTATGAGAGAAATCTTTAAGCAGCTTGCTTACGGCCGTTCTCAGTCTGCATTTTCCGAAGGCGGTCTTGTTGTCGGCGCCGCACTTGAGGACTTGGGTAAAGGTCTTCGTTCACAGGTCGGCACAATGTTCTCAACACAACTCAAGGGCGTCCGCTATATGGAAATGGCTGAAGGTTATGTTACCCGTATGGCTCTTGATGAAGAGGGCGAAGTTATCGGTTATGAATTTGTTAAAGTTGGAAAAATGCTTGAGGATATCCGCCGCGGAAAGAGCCCTGACGAAGCATACAAAGCAAATATCGGCAATTACGGTCGTTTTGAAAACGCTGCAAAATATATCGACCCAAGAGAAGAATAAGATAAGGAGGACAATAAAATGGCAAACGATGTTAAATTTGAAGGCAAGGAAAGAAGACTTGCTAAAATTGAAAAGTGTCTTGCTGAATATGGTCTTTCAAGTCTTGAAGAAGCAAGAGATTTATGTTTATCAAAGGGTATTGATGTTGACGCTATCGTTAAAGGCGTACAGCCAATCGCTTTTGAAAATGCAAGCTGGGCATACACACTCGGCGTAGCAGTTGCACTTAAAAAAGGTGTTAAATCCGCATCAGAGGCTGCTGCTGCAATCGGTATCGGACTTCAGGCGTTCTGTATTCCCGGTTCTGTTGCAGAGCAGAGGAATGTCGGCTTAGGCCACGGCAACCTCGGCGCAAAGCTTCTCAGTGAAGAGACAAAATGCTTTGCTTTCCTTGCCGGTCATGAGTCATTCGCTGCTGCTGAAGGTGCTATCGGTATTGCAAGAACAGCAAATAAAGTTCGTAAGGAACCTCTTAAGGTTATCCTTAACGGTCTTGGTAAAGATGCTGCATATATCATTTCCCGTATCAATGGCTTTACTTATGTAAAGACTGATTATGATTTTTATACAAGTGAGCTCAAGATTGAATCAGAAAAGGCATTCTCAGACGGTGAAAGAGCAGCAGTAAAATGTTATGGCGCAAATGATGTTCTTGAGGGTGTTGCTATTATGAAGCATGAGGGTGTTGACGTTTCTATCACAGGTAACTCAACAAACCCAACCCGTTTCCAGCACCTTGTTGCAGGAACTTACAAAAAGTGGGCGCTTGAAAACGGTAAGACTTATTTTTCAGTTGCATCAGGCGGCGGTACAGGAAGAACACTTCATCCTGATAATATGGCCGCAGGCCCTGCTTCATACGGTCTTACAGACTCAATGGGCAGAATGCACGGTGACGCTCAGTTCGCAGGTTCATCTTCTGTTCCTGCTCATGTTGAGATGATGGGACTTATCGGTATGGGCAACAACCCGATGGTCGGCGCTACAGTTGCTTGTGCAGTTGCAGTTGAGGAAGCTGTTTAACAATAATTTTATTAATAATCATTAACGGTATAGGCTTTTATTACAAAAGCCTATACTATTGTTTATGGGTATTTTAATTATGAAAGATAAAATTAAAGCACTCGTCAAAAGGTTAAGTCAAACAAGGCTTGAGCCTGTTTTCAGAATGTTTTTCAATATTCTGGCTGAAATTGAATATGCCGCGCTGAATTTCATTTGGAAGATAAAAGGATATCGCAGGGAAACGCCTGGGGATATCCGGCTTGTCTGTGATAATGTTACATTTATGTTCAAATCATTTGAAAGGCAAAAAGATGCAAAAAGGCTGTATAAAAATATACGTCATCGTTATCCGACTGCAAAAATCGTTATTGCCGATGACAGCAGAATCCCACTTGAGATAAATGATGATTGTAATTTATCTGTAGTTCATCTTCCTTTTAACAGTGGCTTGAGCAAGGGCTTGAACAAAGCGATTGAGCAAGTGCATACACCGTATGTTATGCGTATGGACGATGATGAAAGGCTTACTGCGGCAAGCAGAATCGCTGATGAACTTAAATTCCTGATTAATCACAAAAATGTTGATTTGACGGGTTTTTTGTTTACCTCTCCTCCGCTGTGTCATAACATTGATATTAATATTCCGACATATAAAAAATACAATATGGGAAATGCACCAAAGCAGCTGATTATCCCACATATGACGGTGATTGACAAAAAACATATCGTCATGGGGAAGGTACCGAATATCTGGCTTGCTCGCACGGATAAAGTCAAAGAAATCGGATGGGATGATAACATAAGAATGATTGACCACCATGAATTTTTTTATCGCTGTGCAGGAAATCTTGTCTGTGTTCTTTCGACAAATTCAGTTATCTGGCACCAGCACAACCCGTTTAACGAATATTATCATCAATACCGCAGAGATTTCAGAAATGACGGCATATATATCTATAAAAAACACGGGAAAGAATATTTAAAGCGGGGCAGTGATTAAAAAGCACAGCCGACAGTGCAAGAAAAATTATAAAAATCCGCCTTCTCTCCTCTTTGTCAACAAAACATGAGCAAAAATTGGTCAATTTTTATTTGATTGACAAGTATTTTCACATATTGTATAATCAAATTAATAAAACAGGAGGGAATTGATATGAAAGCTAAAATATCAAAAGGTAAGATTTACTGTTTAATCTCCGTTGCAATTATATTCGGATTTTACATATTGGAACGTGTACTGGATATTTGCATCGATGTAACAAGAGAAATCGCAATTATTGAGGCAATTGTTTACAGTTTATCAACAGCACTTGTGTATTTCCTTGTAACTAAATCGGAGGAGCCTTTTTACGGAATACTCACTGCAATGTTCGGTTTCCGTATGCTGCCGACGAAAATCAACAACCTTTCCTCCTTCAGTGAAGAAGCAGGATTAGTATATTTTATTGTGCAGAAATTTGCTCTTATAATATTCGCAATTGCAATCATCAAGCTTTACAGATTACAAAAAACTCCGAGGGAAATCAGACCGATTCCTATTCTCGTGACAATTGTTGCAATTCCTTTTTGCATTGAGGTTTACTCATATGTTTCCGAAGCCTTGTTGAATATTACGGGAAATATGCTGTATAGCTACTTTGCATGCTTCATAATTTATTCATTCACATTGATAGTTCTTCTCTTCTGCGCGGTAAAGACAAATTTCCAAAGTGCAAGGCTCATTATTGATTATGAACTCGTTGCACTCATACTCAATGTGGGAAGGCGTATATGCACAGTGATTATCTGGGCTGTGCAGGGAACTCATATAAGCAAAAGTTATTTCTGCTGGATTGCAATATATGTTTTCTTTATACTTGCATTTTTTGTACTCAGAACAAAAAAGAAAAAATTGCAGTTAAGTAGTCAATAAAAATGCAGTACTCTATAGCTGTTATAAACTATTTGCCGATGTCCCCGGCATATTAGGCGTCGGCGCAATTTCAAGCGAGTCTGACGGAGCGCTTCTCCGATTTAAAGGCAACAGATATAGGGTATTTTCAAAAAAAGTTCAATAAGACTATTGATTTACCAAATGTTTTACTGTATAATATGTAAGTACAGACGGTTGTACGAGGTGCAACCGTTTTTTTATTTTTTATTATTAAGAAGGGATATTACTTTAGTATATATTAAGAGAGGGAAATATGTTTAAAATTGGATTCGACAATGACAAGTATCTGAAAATGCAGTCCGAGAAGATAAGAGAGAGAATCAGTGAATTCGGCGGAAAGCTCTATCTTGAGTTCGGCGGAAAGCTTTTTGACGATTATCACGCTTCTCGTGTACTCCCCGGTTTTCAGCCTGACAGCAAGCTGCAGATGCTCCTTCAGCTCAAGGATAAGGCTGAAATTGTTATTGTAATCAGTGCCGATGATATTGAAATGGAAAAGGTCCGCGGCGACCTTGGGATTACATACGACGTTGATGTTTTCAGGCTTATCAAGGCATTCCGTGACAGAGGATTAATGGTTGGCAGTGTTGTGCTGACAAAATATGTATCCACACCTAAGGTTACTGCATTTGAAAAAAAGCTCAAGGATAAGGGTATCCCCTCATACCGACATTATAATATTGACGGTTATCCTTCAAATATAGAACAAATTGTAAGCGACAACGGATACGGAAAAAATGATTATATTGAAACACGCAGGGAGCTTGTTATTATAACCGCTCCGGGTCCGGGAAGCGGAAAGATGGCAACATGCCTTTCACAGCTTTATCACGAGAATAAGCGCGGTATCAAGGCAGGATATGCAAAATTTGAAACCTTCCCTATATGGAATATTCCGCTCAACCACCCCGTTAATATTGCATACGAGGCAGCAACGGCAGATTTAAACGATGTAAATATGATTGACCCGTGGCATCTGGAAGCATATGGAAAAACCACAGTAAACTATAACAGAGATGTGGAAATATTCCCTGTCCTGAAAGCAACCTTTGATAAAATTTACGGCAGATGTCCTTATAAATCGCCTACTGATATGGGCGTTAATATGGCAGGCAGCTGCATTATTGATGATGAGGCAGTAAGAGAAGCGTCAAAGCAGGAAATCATCAGAAGATATTATTCTGCCTGCTGTGACAATCTGAGAGGCAGAGACAAGAAGAGCGAAATATATAAATTAGAGCTTTTGATGAACAATGCAATGCTGTCCGCTGAAAACAGGCTCTGCACCGTCAAGGCAGAAAAGCTTGCACAAGAGACAGGCAGACCTGCTGCTGCAATCGAGCTTAATGACGGCACTGTAATTACAGGGAAGACTTCAGATCTCCTCGGCTGTGCATCAGCAATGCTTCTCAATGCGCTCAAGCATCTTGGTAATATTTATGATGATATACTGCTGCTTCTTCCTGAGGTTATCAAGCCCATTCAGGAGCTGAAGGTTAATCACTTGGGCAATATTAATCCGAGACTTCATACTGACGAAATTCTGATTGCCCTTTCAGTATCGGCAGTCAGTGACAATAACGCAAAGCTTGCGCTCAGTCAGCTTTCAAAACTCAGAAACGCAGAAATGCATTCATCTGTTTTGCTTTCTTCTGTTGATGAAAATGTAATGAAAAAGCTCGGTATCCGTGTCACCTGCACTGCTGTAACAGATAAAAAATAATTACAGCATGCTTAAAATACACTAAAAACTTTCTTTTAAGGGGGAGAGCGTTATGCCAATAAAATATATATTTATAACCGGCGGAGTTGTGTCCGGATTGGGTAAAGGAATCACAGCCGCTTCACTCGGTCGATTGCTGAAAGCACGCGGTTTGAAAGTGACAGCACAGAAGCTTGATCCGTATCTAAATGTTGATCCGGGTACAATGAATCCTGTCCAGCACGGTGAAGTATTTGTTACTGATGACGGCGCTGAAACAGACCTCGACCTCGGTCATTATGAAAGATTTATTGATGAAAGCCTGTCACAGAACTCTAACCTCACCAGCGGACGAGTTTACTGGAAGGTTATCAGTGACGAAAGAAAGGGTGTATACGGCGGACAGACTATTCAGATTATCCCGCATGTGACAAACGAAATCAAACATTCAATCGCAATTAATGCCGATACGGGCGCAGATGTCTGCTTGGTTGAAATCGGCGGTACTGTAGGTGACATTGAGTCCCAGCCGTTTCTTGAAGCAATCAGGCAGTTTGCATTAGAAGTAGGCAGAGATAACTGCCTGTTTATCCACGTTACTCTCGTTCCATATCTCACTGCGTCAGACGAGCTTAAGTCAAAGCCCACTCAGCATTCTGTCAAGGAGATGCTTTCGCTCGGCATTCATCCTGACATCATCGTATGCAGGACAGAACATCCGTTAACCGATGAGATAAAAAATAAAGTTGCACTTTTTTGCAATGTTGATAAGGAATGTGTTATTGAAAACAACAACTGCGATATTCTCTATGCTGTACCCATAATGCTTCACCAGCAAAAAATGGATGATGTTGTTGTAAATAGATTGGGGCTCAGCTGTAATGAACCGGACCTCAACGACTGGATAAATATGCTTGAGGCTCTGAGAAATCCAACCCAAACAGTTAAAATCGGTATGGTCGGCAAATATGTTGAACTCCACGATTCATATATTTCTGTCAACGAAGCGCTCAAGCACGGCGGAATTGAATCGAGAAGTGCCGTAGATATCAAATGGATTGACAGTGAAAGCCTTGAAGGGGAGGCTGATATATCGGCAATACTTGGTGATATGGACGGTATTTTAGTGCCCGGCGGCTTCGGCTCAAGAGGTATTGAAGGAAAAATCAAAGCCTGCCAATATGCAAGAGAAAATAAAGTCCCTTACCTTGGCATATGTCTTGGTATGCAGGTTGCAATTATTGAATTTGCAAGAAATGTCCTCGGTATGAAAAATGCAAACTCATCGGAAATCAATCCTGAAACGCCGTATCCTGTTATTGATATTCTTCCTGAACAGAAGGATGTTACGGATATGGGCGGAACAATGAGGCTCGGCAAATATCCGTGTACTCTGAATCCCGAGTCAAAGGCATTTGCGCTTTACGGTGAATCAATGATTTATGAACGGCACAGACACAGATATGAGGTCAATAACGATTACAGGGCAGACCTTCTAAAGGGCGGTATGATTTTTGCAGGAACATCACCCGATAATCATATTATTGAAATGATTGAAATCCCTGAGCATCCATGGTTTATCGCCGGTCAGTTTCATCCTGAATTCAAATCAAGACCAAATAAACCCCATCCGCTTTTCCGCGGCTTCGTGAATGCAGCCTTGGAATACAGCAGAGGTAAATAAAAATTTTAAGAGACAGCTTACGCAGCTGTCTCTTTTCATTCATTAAAATCCGTATATATTTGCTTTGAGCTTTCATCAGGCGAATACTGCCAATAGTCAATATGACAGTCGGTATAATAATATGTAAGCGCTGACGGCTTTGCTTTATCCTCAAAAGTTTCAACCACAACCAACTTGATTTTCATCTTTGAAGGGATTACGGATTTGACATAAACTGCTACCTGCTGACCGACGAACAGATTATCCTGCGGCTCGGCAAGACCTGCAAGATTAGGCGCGAGTTCAACAAAGACGCCATAATCTTCAATACTCCTTACCACTCCTGTAACAGTTTCTCCTGCCGAAAAGCTCTGTGCATTCTCACTCCAGGTTCCAAGCAATTCTTTAAGTGAGAAGGTCATTTTGCCGGGTTCTTTTTTCCTGAGTATAACCTTGATATTCTGCCCCTCTGTGAGCCTTTCATTTGGGTGACCTATTCTTGAAACGGAAAGCATATCAATCGGTATCAGTGCATTAATACCTGCACCGATATCAATAAATGCGCCGAATTTTTCAAGATGCGTTACCCTTGCATCAATGATGTCCCCCTCAACAAGATTGTTTAAATACTCGTTTATGCACCTTAGCTGAACTGCACGGCGTGAAAGTATCGCTAAGCTGTTATCATAAATATCCCTTTGGAAGCCGAGTACGCTGAAACATACATTTTTGTTAACCTTTGAAATAAGTGCAATATCACGCACTGTACCGTCATCAATACCGACTGCGCCCTCAATCCTCGGGATTATTCCCCTGACTGCACCGAGGTCAACATGCATATTATGCTCTCTGTCACAAAGCAGTACTTTTGACTCAATAATATCTCCCTGAATCATTGCTTCCTTCAATTCGTCAACACTTGAAAACTGCCTTGCCAAATCCTGATTTTTCCCCTCCGGGTAAAACTTCATAACATCACTCTCTTTTTTTTAAATCGGAGCAGCACTCTATCAAGCTCGCTTGAAATGGAGTTTGCGAACGATTGCAACCTGCGAATGGATCGTTAACTCCTCAGGCTTCGGTGGAAGATTGGCGCTACCACTGAAATCTTGAAGCGACCCTGCCGCTTAAGAGGCAGGTACATCAGCGAATAGGTTGTATGTAAAAGCAAAATTACTGCTCGCTTTAGTAGTATATGAAATTATTTTTGTGTGTATGATAGGTTTAAGCAAAATAAGGAAAAGGTTTAAACCTGATGTTGTAAAATATTTACTGTAGTGTTATAATAATTTCAATTATGGTAATTTGGTGATTTTATGGAATTAAAGCTCGGCGACATTGTTATTATGAAAAAGCCACACCCCTGCGGCTCAAAGGAATTTGAAATCACACGGCTGGGTGTTGATTACAAATTGAAATGCACAGGCTGCGGCAGAGAGGTTATGATACCGAGAATCAAAGCCGAAAAAAGTATTAAAGGGAAAAAGGAAAATGATTGATAAATTAATTGAAGTTGAAAAAAGATATGAAGAAGTTAACGAGCTTGTATGCAACCCTGAAGTTGTTAATGATCAGGAAAAATATACAAAGCTTATGAGAGAGCTTAAACATCTCACCCCTGTTGTTGAAAAATTCAGGGAATACAAAAAGGCTGAGGAAACCTTTGAAGAATCCAAAAAATTGCTTGATGAAGGCGGAATGGACGCTGACTTTGCCCAGATGGTCAAAGAAGAATTTGAGCAGAGCAAAGAGGATATGGACAGAATAAGCGAAGAGCTGAAAATCCTGCTCCTGCCGAGAGACCCCAATGATGACAAGAATGTTATTATTGAAATCAGAGGCGGTGCAGGCGGTGAGGAATCCGCGCTGTTTGCAGGCGTTCTGTTCAGAATGTACTCAATGTATGCAGAAACAAAGGGATTTAAAACCGAAGTGCTCAATGCCAATGAGACAGGTCTCGGCGGATACAAGGAAATCAGCTTCAGCGTTGAAGGTGACGGCGCATATTCAAGGTTTAAATTTGAATCAGGTGTTCACCGTGTTCAGCGTGTCCCTGAAACAGAAAGTCAAGGCAGAATTCATACATCAACAACCACTGTTGCTGTTCTTCCCGAGGCGGAAGAGGTTGACTTTGAAATCAATCCAAAGGATTTACAGATTGATACCTTCCGTTCCTCAGGTGCAGGCGGTCAGCATATTAATAAGACCTCATCCGCAATCCGTATAACCCACTTGCCGACAGGCACAGTTGTAGAGTGTCAGGATGAACGCTCTCAGCATAAGAACAAGGAAAAGGCGCTCAAGGTTCTGCGTTCACGCCTTTATGATGAAGAGAAGGCAAAGCATGATGCTGAAATTGCAGGAGAACGCAAAGCTCAGGTCGGCACGGGTGACAGAAGTGAAAGAATCAGAACATACAACTATCCTCAAGGCAGAGTATCCGACCACAGAATAGGACTTACACTCTATAAGCTTGAACAGTTCCTCAACGGTGATTTGGACGAAATGATTGACGCACTCATCACCGCAGATACAGCAGAAAAACTCAAAGCACAGGGTGACAAATAAAATAAGCCTTCCTTGTTAAAGGCAGGCATATAAGGTAAAAACATGGAAACGAAAATTTTATCTACAAGTGAATACGACATCGCGCTTGCAGGTAAAATACTTGCAGGCGGAGGACTTGTTGCCTTTCCGACTGAAACGGTTTACGGTCTCGGTGCAAATGCACTTGACGAGCAGGCGGTTAAAAAAATTTATAAAGCCAAAGGCAGACCATCTGACAATCCGCTGATTGTCCATATAAGCGAAAAAGAGGATATAAAGGAATTAGTCAGAGAGGTTACCCCGAAGGCTCAGGCACTGATTGATGCCTTCTTCCCTGCTGCACTGACAATAATTCTGCCGAAAAGTGACAAGATATGCAATACGGTTTCAGGCGGACTTGATACGGTTGCAGTGCGTATGCCGGAGAATGAAACTGCACGAAAGGTAATCTGTGCCAGCGGCTGTCCGATTGCAGCCCCGAGTGCAAACACATCAGGTTTACCGTCACCCACAAAAGCTAAGTATGTTATTGAGGATATGGCAGGAAAAATTGATGCCATAATCGATGGCGGAGACTGCAAGCTCGGCGTGGAATCAACTGTAATCACACTTGTGCCTGAAACACCTGTAATCCTTCGCCCCGGTGCTGTCACCAAAGAGATGATTGAAGCTGTAATCGGCAGGGTTGATGTTGCAAACGCTGTGCTTAATGAAATGGCGAGCGATGAGGTTGCTGCCTCACCGGGAATGAAATATAAGCATTACGCGCCAAAAGCAAAGGTTGTTATCGTAAATGCAGATAAAAAAGAATACGAGAATTTTGTCAATTCAAGGGAAAATGCGTTTGCGCTCTGTTTTGAAGAGGATAATATAAATATACCAAAGGTAACCTTTGGCAGAAACAATGATGATTTATCACAGGCAAAAGAATTGTTTGATGCACTGAGAAAGCTTGACGAACTTGGGGCAAAAAAAGTCTATGCCAGAATCCCTGACAAAAACGGTGTCGGTATGGCGGTATACAACAGGCTTATCAGAGCGGCCGCATTCAATATAATTGATTTAAAAAAGCCGTTCACCATTGGTCTTACAGGGCAGACGGGCGCAGGAAAAGGATATGTCGGGCAATACCTGAGAGAAATCGGTTTTACCGTGCTGGACTGTGATAAATATGTTAAAAAAATTTATGAAAATAATTCTGAAATTTTAGAAAAACTCAGGGCACAATTCGGCAATAATATTATTGTTGACGGAGCGCTTGACAGAAAAGCACTTGCAAAAATTGCATTTTCTTCAAAAGAAAATAAAGAAAAGCTCAATGCAATTGTCCACCCTGAAATAATAAGGCTCTGTGAGGCTGACGCCAACGGGCTTACCGTTTTGGATGCGCCGCAGCTTTTTGAGGCAAATGCTCAGGACAAATGCTACAAAGTTATCAGTGTTATTGCGCCGTATAAAACAAGGCTTGAAAGAATTATCAGCCGTGATAACATAACAAAAGAACAGGCACAGGAAAGGATGAACGCACAGCTGAGCGAGGAATATTATATTGAAAATTCACATTTCATTATTCATAATAACGGTGAAGATATAAAAGAGCAAATTGATAAAATCATAAAAGAAATTTTATAAAAGGAGACAGACTATGAGCGAAAAAACAAAAGCACAGGAGCTCAAAGAATTCCTGTTCAATAAGAAAGAAAACGGTATCGACTTTATGAGCGACGAGGAATTAAAGAGCTGCGACGAATTCTGTGAAGAATACAAAAAGTTCCTGTTTGAAAACAAAACAGAGCGTGAATTTGCAAAGTCGGCACTTGAGCTTGCAAAGGAAAACGGCTTTAATGAATTTGACAAATTCGGCAGTGAGCTTAAGCCGGGTGAAAAGGTTTACTACTTCAACAGAGGAAAGGCAATCATACTCTGTATAAAAGGTAAAAAGCCTGTTAAAGACGGTGTAAGAATCAGTGCGGCTCATATTGACTCCCCTCGCCTCGATTTGAAACAATGCCCTGTTTATGAAGACGGAGCTCTCGGATTTTTCAAAACACATTATTACGGCGGAATAAAGAAATATCAGTGGACAGCAATTCCGCTTTCACTCCACGGAAGAATCTGTAAAAATGACGGGACATATGTTGATATCAGGCTCGGTGAAGAGGCAGGAGAACCAAAATTCTGTATCACTGATATTCTCCCGCACCTCGGTGCTGAACAAATGTCAAGAAAGGCAAATGAAATTGTTAAGGGGGAGGAGCTCAATGTTGTTATCGGCTCCCGTCCTTTTAAAGACGATAAGGAAAGCGAAAAAATCAAGCTCAATATTTTAAATATTCTTTATGAAAAGTACAATATAGTTGAACGCGATTTCCTTTCAGCAGAGCTTGAACTCGTTCCGGCCTTCACTGTTGATGACATCGGCTTTGACAGAAGTCTTATCGGCGGTTACGGACACGATGACCGTGTTTGCTCGTACCCTGCTATGAAAGCAATTTTTGACATTGGGGAAATCCCTGAATACACTGCTTTAACCGTATTGACAGATAAGGAAGAAACCGGCTCGGACGGAAACACAGGTCTCAATTCAAGCTATCTTAAATATTTCATTGAGGATCTGGCAAGGCTTGAGGGCTGCGAAGGCAGAGATGTCCTTTCAAATTCAAAATGCCTTTCAGCGGACGTTAACGCAGCATTTGACCCGACATGGGCTTCACCTTTTGAAAAAAATAATGCCTCATTTATTAATAACGGTGTTGTTGTAACAAAGTTTACAGGCTCAAGAGGAAAGGGCGGAACCAGCGACGCTTCTGCCGAATATGTAAGCTTCGTTAAAAACCTTCTTGAATCAAACGGCGTACTCTGGCAAAGCGGTGAGCTCGGCAAGGTTGACGCAGGCGGCGGCGGAACAGTCGCTATGTATATCGCAAATCTCAATGTTGATGTAATTGATGTCGGCGTGCCTGTTCTTTCCATGCATTCACCGTATGAAATTGTCAGCAAGATTGACACATATATGGCATATAAGGCATTCAAAATATTTTTTGAAAAATAACACATATTAATATTATGAAAAAAATTTTGATTATCGCTGCAGGCGGAACAATTGCCTCATCAAAGGGCGAAAATATTCATCTCGATAATCCGCTGAAAATTATGGATCATATTGAATATAAGGACATTGAATTTGAGTGTGTAACACCGTTTTCAGTCTTATCTGAAAATATGGATATTGATTTGTGGCAAAAGCTTATTGACTGCATAAACAGGACAGTGTGGGACGAATATCTCGGAATAATCGTCCTGCACGGCTCTGACACACTTGCGTATACGGGTGCGCTGCTCGGAAATATATTTTATGATAGAAAGATAATTCTCGTCGCAAGTGACAAGCCGGTTGAAGACCCTTCATCAAATGCCATTACTAATTTTCAGACAGCAGTTGAATTCCTTTGTAATGATATAACCGGCGTATTCATAAGTTATAATACTCTATACAGAGCAGTCAAAACTGTCAGCGCGAATGAAAATGATGAATTCATTTCTGCCGGCAGACAGAATCATATCCTTGAAAATCCTGTGTTGAAAAGGAAGAATATTCTTGTAATCAGACCGTATGTAGGCATAGAGTACAGCAATTATAATCTTGATACAGTTGACGCAGTTCTCCATACAATGTACCATTCTGCCACTGCACCGCAAACAGTTCTTGATTTTATCGCAAAATGCAAAGAAAGGAACATTCCTTTTTATTTTGTAACACCGAAGGATAAGGCGGAATATGAAAGCGCAAAGGATTTTGACAGCATCATTTTTAATTCAACGGTTGAAAATGCCTATGCAAAGTTACTTTTAACATAAAGGTTTAAAAATATGAAAGACTATATTAAATCAGCACTTGTTCTTGTTTTATCTGGAGTCTCGGCACATGCGGTTTATATACTTTTATTGGTATTGAATATTGTCCATTATTACGAGCTTTCCAATTGGGGCCAAATATTAACCTTTGGCTATACAGAAAATATAGTTGCAATGTCTGCTGTGGCTGTTTTGTCGGTATGCCTGCCTGTCCTTACTGCAGTTTCAGGTGTGATGGTGAGAAAGAAAAAAGAAAAATCACAGTTGACAAAAGCTGAGAATAGTGATATCATAAATTAAATCAATAAACAAACCGATGATGCGGAGATAAAAATAAGATACGCAATCACAGAGAGTTCCCGTTGCTGAAAAGGGAGCATTAAACGGCTTATTAAATGGACCGCAGAGGGTGCAGTGAAAGGCATATGCCGAGTATCCTGCAACGCTTTGACCGGCGTTAACGGTCGGAGATATGATTGTATCTTGCTTAAAGTGTGTGGCAAAGCCATAAATCAAGGTGGCACCGCGGAATGTAATTTTCGTCCTTGGCAGTATTTTATACTGCCAAGGACTTTTTGTTTTTACAGGAGATGAGAACATGGTAATTAAACCTGAATTATCTGAAATTAAAAAGAAATATTTATCCTTCAGGACTGTACCGATAAGCGCGGAAATGCAGGCAGAAATCAAGCCGATTGAGGTGCTGAAGAAACTGAAAAAAATCAGTTCACACTGCTATATGCTTGAATCGGCAGAGGATATCAATGACACAGGAAGATATACTTTTCTCGGTTTTGATCCGCAAATGGAGATAAGCTGTAAAGACAATAATGTGACTGTCATTGACCAGTATGGAGTTAGGAAATATAAAGATAGCCCTAAAAAATATATTCAGTCCATTCTTGATGAGCATAAAAGCCCGAGGCTTGATTTTCTGCCCACTTTCACAGGGGGACTGGTAGGATATTTCGGCTATGACTATATCAAATACAGCGAGCCGACACTCAGCCTTAACGCAAAGGATGACGGCAGCTTCAAGGATGTTGACCTTATGCTGTTTGATAAGGTAATCGCCTTTGATAACATAAAAAAGACAATTTTCCTAATTGCAAATCTTCAGACCGACAAGGTTGATGAAAATTTCAAAATTGCAGAAAAAGAAATTGAAATAATGAAAAACATCATTGAAAAAGGAGAGGCTGAAGAACCTCAGAAACCTGTTTTGAAAACTGATTTCACGCCGATTTTCAATGCTGAGGAATACGGCGCAATGGTTGAAAAAGCAAAGCATTATATCCGTGAAGGCGATATTTTCCAGGTGGTGTTATCCAACAGGCTTGAGGCGGAAATGGAGGGTTCACTCTTTGGAACATATGAAGTTTTAAGAAAACTTAATCCGTCACCATATATGTTCTATTTTTCATCAGATGATATTGAAATCGCAGGCGCTTCGCCTGAAACGCTTGTCAAGCTTGACAATAAAACGCTATACACTTATCCTCTTGCAGGCACTCGCCCGAGAGGAAAAACACAAAAAGAAGATGAAGCACTTGAAAAAGCTCTGCTTTCTGATCCGAAGGAGCTTTCCGAACACAATATGCTTGTTGATCTCGGCAGAAATGATTTGGGTAAAATCAGTAAATTCTCAACCGTAAGAGTTGATAAATATCACAGGGTTCTCAGGTTCAGCCATGTAATGCATATCGGTTCAACTGTCAAAGGTGAGATACGGGAGGACAAAAACGCACTTGATGCAGTTGACGCCGTCCTCCCGGCAGGAACACTGTCAGGTGCGCCTAAAATAAGAGCAATGGAAATCATTAATGAGCTTGAAAACAACAAGCGCGGAATATACGGCGGTGCTATAGGATATATTGATTTGACGGGAAATCTCGATACCTGCATTGCAATACGAATTGCATTTAAGAAAAACGGAAAGGTATATATCCGCTCAGGTGCAGGAATTGTTGCGGACTCTGTACCGGAAAAAGAGCATCAGGAATGTATCAACAAAGCAAAGGCGGTAATCAATGCTTTAAAAATCAGTCAGGAGGGTTCATATGATTTTATTGATTGATAACTATGATTCATTTTCATATAACCTATATCAGCTGATAGGCTCAATAAATCCTGACATCAGTGTAATCAGGAATGATGAAATGTCTGTTGATGAAATAAGGAATTTATCCCCTGAATATATCATTCTCTCACCGGGACCGAAAACACCTGATGACGCAGGCGTGTGCGTTGAGGTTGCAAAAACGCTCGGCAATACATCAAAAATTCTCGGCGTCTGCCTTGGTCATCAGTCAATCTGTCAGGCGTTCGGCGGTGTTGTCAGCTATGCAAAGGAGCTTATGCACGGCAAACAGAGTATGTGCCGTATTGCCACTTCTGCAAAAATCTTTAAAGGGCTTGATAATCAGATACCTGTTGCAAGATACCATTCACTTGCAGCAATCAGGAATACCCTGCCCGACTGTCTTGAAATAATAGGCGAAACTGACGACGGTGAAATTATGGCAGTCAAACACCGTGATATGGAAATTTACGGACTTCAGTTCCATCCGGAATCCATTATGACTCCCGACGGAATGAAAATATTAAAAAACTTTCTTGAAATTTAACAGGAGGAACCATTATGATTAAAGAATTACTCGGCAAGATTGCCGCAAAGCAGGACTTAACATTCGACGAAGCAAAACAGGCGATTAATGAAATTATGAGCGGAGAGGTCTCCCCGGTTATTATTTCATCCTTCCTGACTGCATTGTCAATGAAGGGTGAGACAGATGATGAGATTGCAGGTGCTGCCGAGGGGATGCGTTCAAAGGCTTTGCCGTTTGAAATAAAGGGGCATGCGCTCGATATCGTCGGAACAGGCGGCGATAAATCAAATTCTTTCAACATTTCAACCGTTGCCTCATTTGTTGCAGCGGCCGCAGGTGTGACTATCGCAAAGCACGGCAACAGGGCGGCATCATCAAAATGCGGAACTGCCGACTGCCTTGAAGCACTGGGAGTTAAGATCGATTGTGAGCCTGAGATTATGCAGAAGAGTCTGACTGATAATGCAATAGCCTTCTTCTTTGCGCAGAAATATCACAGTGCTATGAAATTTGTCGGCCCTGTCAGAAAAGAAATAGGAATCCGAACTGTTTTCAATATTCTCGGTCCGTTAACGAATCCCGGACACGCTGACCGAATGGTGCTCGGCGTATTCAGCAAGGAATTTGTACCTAAAATTGCAAATGCGCTCACAAAGCTCGGCGTAACAGACGCTCTCGTTGTCCACGGACTTGACGGACTTGATGAAATCAGTGCAAGCGGTCCAACATTTGTCTGTGAAGTAAGAGACGACAAAATCACCGAATATGAAATCACACCCGAACAGTTTGAATTTGACAGAGTAAATAAAGATGAGCTTATCGGCGGTACGCCTGAGGAAAACGCAGAAATCACAAAAAATATTCTCAGTTCAAAAGGCACAAAGGCACAAAACACAGCCGTAATTATGAATGCAGGCGCATGTATTTATGTTGCTGACAGAAATATTTCTCTCGCCGATGCAATAAAAAAGGCGGAAAATGTTCTTATGTCCGGTGAAGGATACAATATCCTTCAAAAATTCATTAAAACTACTAACGGTGAATAATTATGCCCACTATATTAGACACAATTGCAGAATATACAAAAGAGAGATATAAAAAAATAATTTCCAAAAAGCCTATTGACGCAGTAAAAGCTGAAGCACTGTCTCTTCCAAAAGGCAGCTTTGAATTTGAAAAAGCTTTAAAAAAAGATACTTTATCCTTTATCTGTGAGGTTAAAAAAGCTTCACCGTCAAAGGGAATTATTTCAGAAAATTTTCCTTATCTTGACATTGCAAAAGAATATGAAACGGCAGGTGCAAGCTGTATCAGCTGTCTTACAGAACCAAAATGGTTTATGGGCAGAGATAAGTATCTGTTTGAAATTGCACAGAATGTATCAATCCCTGTGCTGAGAAAGGACTTTACAGTCTGCGAATACCAAATATATGAGGCAAAAATTCTCGGAGCTGACGCTGTACTTTTAATCTGCGCTCTGCTTGATACTGATACAATCAAAAAATACATTGAAATCGCAGACAGCCTCGGTATATCGGCCGTTGTTGAGGCGCACGATGAAAAAGAAATTCAGTCGGCAGTAAATGCCGGAGCAAGAATAATCGGCGTCAATAACCGAAATTTAAAAGACTTTACTGTTGATGTAAATAATTCCGCAAAATACAGAAAAATGATCCCCGATAATATAATCTTCGTCTCAGAAAGCGGAATTAAAACACACCGGGATATTGTGGTGCTTATCAATAACAAAACAGACGCCGTTTTGATTGGTGAAGCATTTATGAAATCACCTGATAAAAGTAAAATGTTAAAGGAACTTCTGTATGGTAAAAATTAAAATCTGTGGGTTAAGAAGAAAAAAGGATATAGAATTCATCAATGAATTGAAGCCTGATTATGCAGGCTTTATACTGTCAGACGGGTTCAGACGGTCTATAACGGTCAGCCGGGCAAAAGAACTTAAAGAATTGCTTGACAAAGACATCAAAGCAGTCGGAGTATTTGTTAATGACGATATTGAAAAGATCAATGTACTTGTCAAGGATAAAGTAATTGATATAGCTCAGCTTCACGGGACTGAATCTCCCGAATACTGCAAAAAAATCAATGCACCTGTTATAAAGTATTTTAACCCCGAAAGTTTTGACCGTATAGGGCAATATGAAACAGAATTTTTTTTGTTTGACTCAGGTACGGGAAGCGGAAAAATTTTTGATTGGGATAAAATTCCAAAAACAGAAAAGCCGTTTTTCCTTGCAGGAGGAATAAATAAGGATAATATTAAAAAGGCAATCACCGAGATTAATCCGTATGGCATAGATTTGTCATCAGCGGTTGAAACAAATGGTATGAAGGATTACAATAAGATTAGAGAAATTATGGAGTGTATAAAAAATGAGTAAAGGAAGATATGGTATTCACGGCGGACAATATATCCCCGAAACACTGATGAACGAAATCATCAATCTGGAAAATGCCTATGAGTATTACAAAAATGATGATAGCTTCAACAAAGAGCTTAATACCCTGCTCAATGAATACGCAGGAAGACCGTCATTACTCTATTATGCGAAAAAAATGACAAAGGATCTCGGCGGTGCAAAAATTTATTTCAAGCGCGAGGACTTAAACCACACCGGAAGCCACAAAATCAACAATGTACTCGGTCAATGCCTGCTCGCCAAAAAAATGGGGAAAACAAGAGTTATTGCCGAAACAGGTGCAGGTCAGCACGGTGTTGCAACTGCAACCGCAGCCGCGCTTATGGGTATGGAATGTGAAATATTTATGGGTAAAGAGGATACGGACAGACAGGCGCTGAATGTTTATCGTATGGAACTCCTTGGCGCAAAAGTCCATCCCGTAACAACAGGTACAATGACGCTTAAAGACGCAGTTAACGAGGCAATGCGTGAATGGGTATCAAGGGTTGACGATACTCTCTATGTTCTCGGCTCAGTTATGGGACCGCACCCTTATCCAATGATTGTAAGAGATTTTCAGTCAGTCATTTCAAGAGAGGCAAGACAGCAGATTCTTGAAATTGAAGGCAAGCTACCCACAGCAGTAATGGCTTGTGTAGGCGGAGGCTCAAATGCAATGGGTATGTTTTATAACTTCATTGAAGACAAAGATGTCCGTCTTATAGGCTGTGAAGCCGCAGGCAGAGGAATCCACACAAGTGAAACCGCAGCGACTATTGCAACAGGAACTCTCGGCGTTTTCCACGGAATGAAATCATATTTCTGCCAAAACGAATACGGACAAATTGCGCCTGTATATTCCATCAGCGCAGGGCTTGACTACCCGGGAATAGGCCCTGAACACGCTAATCTTCACGATACAGGGAGAGCAGAATATGTCCCTGTAACAGACGAAGAGGCTGTAACTGCATTTGAATATATAGCAAAGACCGAGGGAATTATCTGTGCAATTGAGTCGGCTCATGCAGTTGCTCATCTTATGAAAATTGCACCGACCATGGATAAAGATGACATTATTATCTGCTGTCTGTCGGGCAGAGGCGACAAGGATGTTGCCGCAATAGCAAGATACAGGGGGATAGAAATAAATGAATAAGATTTCAAAGGCGTTCGGCAACGGAAAAGCATTCATAGGATTTGTTACGGCAGGCGATCCCGACCTGGAAACAAGCGAACAGATTATTCTCAGTATGGCAAAAGCAGGATGTGACCTTGTTGAAATAGGTATACCTTTTTCAGACCCAATTGCAGAAGGTCCTGTAATTCAGGGGGCGAACCTGCGTTCACTCAGTCAGGGAACGACTACCGATAAGGTGTTTGAGCTTACAAAAAAAGTATCCTCACGAATTGATATTCCGCTTGTTTATATGACATATCTCAATGTGCTTTTTAAATACGGATATGATGAATTTTTACAAAAAGCAAAGAATGTTGGCATATCAGGCGTTATTATTCCCGATTTACCGTTTGAAGAAAAAGATGAGCTGCAAAGCGTTGCAAAAAACTATGATATTGAGGTTGTCTCATTGATTGCACCAACGAGTGAGGACAGAATAAAAATGATTGCCTCGCAGGCAGAGGGATTTGTCTATGCCGTTTCATCACTTGGCGTTACGGGGACACGCAGTGAAATTAAAACGGACTTAAAGTCAATCACTGACTCAATAAAAGAGGCGACGGATATTCCTGTTGCAATCGGATTTGGTATCAATACTCCCGAGCAGGCAAAGAAGTATTCTGACATTGCAGACGGAGTTATAGTAGGCTCTGCAATAGTAAAAATAATTGAAAAATACGGAAAGACCTCTCCCGATAAGGTTTATGACTATGTAAAGTCGATGAAAGACGCAATACGGTAACATAAAAAGATTAATGGCATCTCAGCTTAACCGAGGTGCCATTATTATTTTATCAAATAATATTGTTAAAATACAAAAAATCCCGTTAAGACATAATAATCTCAGCGGGATTGATATTGGTATTAATTTTTCTTTGTTGTGGTCGTAGTGGTAACCTTTGCTTTTTTGTATTTACTGTAAGTCGTGTAGTTCACCTTACCGTTGACCGATCTCGTCAAAACATAAGAATCCTTATCCTTTTCAACATCAATCTTAACATTGGACGGCTTGATATTGTCAGCTGCATAAACAGTACAGGTCAGCGTTCCGTTAGATGCGCTTACCTTCAATTTAATATCGCTTGAGGAATTATTCTCAAACTGAAAATCCTGTGAATTCCACTGAACAGTTGCATCAGCTCCGAGCGGGACATAGCTGATTTCAAGTGAATGGCAGGCACGCACGGTAATATCCATATTTGCACGCAGTACAGCCTGAAAAACGGTTGAACTGACCTGACAGATTCCCCCTCCGAGTCCGTCAACAAACTCGTCACCCTCAACTATCTTTGCTTCCTCATAGCCTGCCAATACCGTCCTTTTGCCGACAGTCTGGTTGAATGAAAAGGTTGAACCTACAGGGACAACAATGTTGTTCAGCTTTTCAACAGCATTATTTATATTGACGGTTCTTGTTTTATTTGAGGTATCATAATATGTCTTATATGTAGCAATTTCATATGTATAATTTCCGCTGCTGTCCTTTACAAGAGCGGGGTATACTTTATTTGTATAACTCTCTTTAAATGTCGTACTTAAATCTTCAGTCGTTCTCGTTGTGGTTGTAGTGGTTGTTGTTTCCGACTGCGTTGTCGCATTGACATTAGCAGTCTTTTTACATCCTGCAAAAATGCAGACAATAATCAGCGCAGCCAAAAAAGATGCTAAAAGCTTTTTCAATTATTTTTTCTCCTTATAAGGCTTTTTGATGTCAACCCAGCCTTCTTTTATCACTTGTCTTGCGCGGGCAATTGAAAGTGCTCTTTCAGGTATACTGTCAGTGATTGTTGAGCCTGCTGCAATATATGCCTTTTCACCAACCTCAACAGGGGCAATAAGATTTGTATTGCAGCCAATGAAAGCTCCATCGCCGATTTTACAGCGTGACTTGTTCTTTCCGTCATAGTTACAGGTAACCGTGCCGCATCCGAAGTTGACATCACTGCCGACATCACTGTCACCGATATATGTCAGATGAGCGCTCTTTGATCCTTCGCCGACAGTTGAATTTTTAACCTCAACAAAGTTGCCGATATGAACGCCCTTTTTGAGCGTTGAATTTGCCCTTACCTTAACAAACGGACCTGCGTCAACTCCGCTTTCAACAGTACTGTCAAGAATTTTACAGTTATCAAGAATAACGTTGCAGCCGACAGTTGAATTGTCAATATATGTGTTAGGCCCTATGGTGCAGTTATCACCGATTACCGTGTCACCAATAATAATTGTGTTTGGCAGAATTACCGTCGAATTGCCGATTACAACATCCTTTCCTATAATTACACCGTCAGTACATGGGATATCAACACCGTTTAGCATATGCTTGGTATTGATATTTCTTCTCATAATTGTATTGAGGTCATTAAGTTGCTTCCTGTCATTTGCGCCGAGTACAACCTCACTGTTTTCAACAACATATGCGCCTGCATTTTTGCCTGCATTAATCAATATTTCAAGACTGTCAGTAATATAATATTCCTTTTGGACATTATTGTTTGTTATGTTGCTGAGTGCATAAAGCAAGGCAGAACCGCTGAACCAATAGCAGCCTGCGTTTGACTCATTGATTGCCTTTTCCTCGGGTGTTGCATCTTTATGCTCAACAATCCTCAGTAGCTTTCCGTTTTCGTCACGCTTTATATGCCCTATACCCTCAGTGTCATCAACAATAGCACTGATGAGGGTTATAACATTATTGTTTTCCTTATGATAATCATATGCCTTATTAATTGTCTGTGCGTCCATAAGCGGACCGTCTCCGTTAAGAATAAGAATTTCATCATCAGCATGTGACTTGATAAAGTCTATTGCCTGCATAACGGCGTGGCCTGTCCCCAGCTGAGGCTCCTGAAGAGCAGTCTTGATATCAGCTGAAAGATACTTTTCTACCTCATTATGCCTGTAACCCGTGACAACACAGATATCCTCTGCTCCTGCTTCCTTAACCGCGTCAACGACATAACTTATCATCGGTTTAAATAAAACATTACACATTACTTTTGGGCAGTCAGCTTTCATTCTGGTACCTTTACCGCCTGCAAGAATAATAGCACATTTCATAATTCCGTCTCCTGAATATTCATCAAATTTCCGTCAAAGTCGGATAATACAATTTTCTCCGATATAATTATGCACCAAAAGAAATAAATTTTCAACCCAAACAGCAAGAATTAACAAAAAATGTTTGTAATTTATAAAGTATTATGTTATAATTCTATCGCAATATACTGTATTAGTATAATATTTAAAACTTAGTATATTATTTAGGAGGTAATTTCCACATGGCAAAAAAGTATTGCTATCTTTTCTCAGAAGGCAATGCCAATATGAGAGAACTTCTCGGCGGTAAAGGTGCGAATCTTGCTGAGATGACAAACATTGGTCTTCCTGTGCCTCAGGGATTCACAATCACAACCGAAGCCTGTACTCAGTACTATGAGGACGGTCGTGAAATCAATGATGATATTATGGCGGAAATCAATGAGTATGTTGTTAAAATGGAAGAAATCACCGGTAAAAAGTTTGGTGATAAAGAAAATCCGCTGCTTGTTTCTGTTCGTTCAGGTGCAAGAGCATCCATGCCGGGTATGATGGATACAATTCTTAACCTTGGTTTAAATGAAGCTGTTGTTAATGCAATTGCTGAGAAGTCAGGCAATCCAAGATGGGCTTGGGACTGTTACAGACGATTCATACAGATGTATTCCGATGTAGTTATGGAAGTCGGTAAAAAATATTTTGAAGAGCTTATTGATAAAATGAAGGACAAGAAAGGTGTTACTCAGGATGTTGATCTTGATGCTGATGACCTTAAAGAGCTTGCTTCACAGTTCAAAGCTGAATATAAAGAAAAAATCGGTGCAGATTTCCCGACTGATCCCAAGGAGCAGTTGATGGGTGCTGTTAAAGCCGTTTTCAGATCATGGGACAACCCAAGAGCAAATGTATACCGTCGTGACAACGATATTCCTTATTCATGGGGTACTGCTGTTAATGTTCAGTCGATGGCATTCGGTAACATGGGTGACGATTGCGGTACAGGTGTTGCATTCACCCGTGACCCGGCAACTGGTAAAAAAGGTCTGTTCGGTGAATTTTTAACAAATGCACAGGGCGAAGACGTTGTTGCAGGTGTTCGTACTCCTATGCACATCTCCGAAATGGAACAGAAATTCCCTGAAGCATTTGCTGAATTCACAAATGTATGTAAAACTCTTGAAAATCATTACAGAGATATGCAGGATATGGAATTTACTGTTGAGCATGGTAAACTGTTTATGCTCCAGACTCGTAATGGTAAGAGAACAGCTCAGGCTGCTCTTCAGATTGCATGTGACCTCGTTGACGAAGGTATGAGAACTGAAGAAGAAGCTGTTGAAATGATTGACCCGAGAAATCTTGATACACTGCTTCATCCGCAGTTTGACGCTGCTGCTCTTAAGGCTGCAACTCCTGCCGGCAAAGGTCTTGGTGCTTCTCCGGGTGCTGCCTGCGGTAAGGTTGTATTCAACGCTGACGATGCAGTTGAATGGAATGCAAAGGGCGAAAAGGTAGTTCTTGTTCGTCTTGAAACTTCACCTGAAGATATCACAGGTATGAAGGCTTCCCAAGGTATTCTTACAGTCCGCGGCGGTATGACGTCACACGCTGCTGTTGTTGCTCGTGGTATGGGTACTTGCTGTGTATCAGGCTGCGGCGATATAAATATGGATGAAGAAAACAAGAGATTCACTCTCGCAGGTAAAGAATATCACGAAGGTGACTATATCTCAATCGACGGCTCAACAGGTAATATTTATGAAGGTATTATTCCGACTGTTGACGCATCAATCTCAGGTACATTCGGCAGAATTATGGGCTGGGCTGATAAGTACAGAACTCTTAAGGTTCGCACAAACGCTGATACCCCTGCTGATGCTAAGAAAGCTCGCGAATTAGGTGCAGAGGGTATCGGTCTCTGTCGTACAGAGCATATGTTCTTTGAAGAAGACAGAATTGCTGCTTTCCGTGAAATGATTTGTGCAGACACAGTTGAAGAAAGAGAAACAGCTCTTGAAAAGATTTTACCTTATCAGCAGAATGACTTTGAGGCTCTTTATGAAGCACTTGAAGGTTGTCCTGTTACAATCCGTTTCTTAGATCCTCCTCTTCATGAGTTTGTTCCTACTGAAGAAGAAGATATCAAAAAACTTGCTGATGCTCAGGGTAAATCAGTTGAAGATATTAAAGCTATTATTGCATCACTCCATGAATTTAACCCAATGATGGGTCACCGTGGTCTCCGTCTTGCAGTTACTTATCCTGAAATTGCAAAGATGCAGACAAAGGCTGTTATCCGCGCTGCAATCAATGTTCAGAAGGCTCATCCTGACTGGACTGTTGCACCTGAGATTATGATCCCTCTTGCTTGTGATGCAAAGGAACTTAAGTATGTTAAGAATATGGTAGTTACAACTGCTGACGCAGAAATTGCTGCTGCCGGTGTTGAGATGAAATATGAAGTCGGTACTATGATTGAGATTCCTCGTGCTGCTCTTACAGCTGATGAAATCGCTAAGGAAGCTGAGTTCTTCTGCTTCGGTACTAACGACCTTACTCAGATGACATTCGGCTTCAGTCGTGATGACGCCGGTAAATTCCTTGATGCTTACTATGATGCAAAGATTTTTGAGAACGACCCATTCGCTAAGCTTGACCAAACAGGTGTTGGTCAGCTTATGAAGATGGCTGTAACAAAAGGCAGAGCTACTCGTCCGGAGCTTCACTGCGGTATCTGCGGTGAGCACGGCGGTGATCCAAGCTCAGTTGAATTCTGCCACAACATCGGTCTTGATTATGTATCATGCTCACCATTCAGAGTTCCGATTGCTCGTCTTGCTGCTGCACAGGCTGCTATCAAGGCAGGCAAATAATCAATACTCAAATATACAAAACAGGTTAGCGTATAAACGCTAACCTGTTATTTTTTGTTATTTGACCTTTTTGGTATTACTATAACCTTCTGACACCAAATACATTCGTACTGTTTCATAATCCTTATTTAATTCACGGGCAAGCTCTTTGATCGTCAGCTTTCTGTCCTTATATGATGACAGTATATATTCTTTTTCTATATCGTTCAATTCGTTTGACATATTTCCACCTCCTTGACTTTTTCTATAAATATCAACCATTATCACATATTTTCTAACCTAAACAGTAACTTTTCGCCCTGCTTATTCAATGTTATCCACAGACAGATATGTGTATTCGGCATCTGTTCCGTTTTTTTGTTTATTTGTCATTGTCCCAAATGTCGATGAAAACAGTGTGGCAGTCAGGGCAGATATAGGAAATATTCTTACAATAATCATTAAATACCCATGTTACAAGAAGCACAATAATCACCATCCCGACCGCAAAAGGAATCCATATTTCTTTTAATATCCAGATAAGAATTGTTGAAACTTCAATTGCATCTGCAATCAGTCCGATTACAATCATTCTTATATGCGTTTTCCTCAGCGAATTTTTGTTTTCCATAACAGTAACTATGTCATTCATAAATTCAACCGACGGTGATGGGCAGTTCTCAATTTCACTCAGTAATTCCTGCGTAACTGCCAGTTTATCCTTCTGTTCAGATATATTGTTTTTTAAAATAACTATCTGCTCCTGCAATATTGTTGAAACGATATTCTTACTGTTATTTGTTTTCAGTATACATGCAATATTATCAAGAGAGAGTCCTAAGTTTTTCAGATAACAGATAATTCTGAGCTTTTTCAAATCATCCTCGTTATAAAGACGCCTTCCGCCTTCAGTTAACTGAGATGGTGTGAGTATTCCTCGTTTATCATAATACTGAACTGTACGCACTGTAACACCGCATAGCTTTGCCATTTCGCCGGTCGTATATTGGTTTGACATAATAATATTTACCTCCTTACAGCTCCATATTACATCATTACCTAAGGTAACGAGCAATAGGTTGCGCAAGGTGATTTTTAAAAATAAAGAAAATTTTTTTAAATATTCAGTTCTGCTTTCTGACTATATCATATTCACTGCCATCGGGACGAAAATAACGGCAGGTCTTGTCACTCTCAGTCATCAGGCGTGCATATTCATCCTCGTCCAGCACAAGCGAACAAAAGTCCTCATTCGTCTCATCATCATATTCGTTATACCAGCATTTTTCACAAAGAGAATCCATATAATCATTCCTCTTTCATAAATTCAAAGATTATAAAATCGACCGTCAAATCAAGAGTATTGACCGAGTTTAGTTTTTCTCTGTCTTCTTTTGATGTTCTGTAATAATACGGCGTCATTGAAAAGAGTGTTATTAAATTCTCCTTATCAATCCTGATAATATCGGTCAGTCTTGTTTTTGAAACAAGTTTGAGAACAGATGTTTCAGGCGGGCATTCATCATTCTTATATGGTCGGTCATATATAATCTGTTTCATTTCCCACAGATGATTTTCGCCGGCTGAAACCGAATAAAGTCTTCCGCCTTTTTTCAATACCCGTGAAAATTCCTTTTCATTAAACGGGGCAAAGAGATGAATTGCCGTATCAATGCATTCATCTTCAATAGGAATTGACGAAAGGTTTGCAACAAAGTAATTGTGATTTTTATTTCTTTTTGAGGCAAGGCGCACCATTTCTTTGCTGATATCAAAGCCGAACAGAGTACCGTTATAATCGTCATAATACCCTTCACCGCAGCAAATATCAAGGACTGTTCCGCTCATTTTGGAGACAATATAATTTTTCAGGCAGGAAAAATATTCCTTATCAAGGAACTTATGTCTTGCACGGGCAGAGTCCCTGCTGTCTCCTTTTTTATCACCGCTTTTTGAACCGAGGAGCAGATTCACATAACCCTCCTTGGCATAATCAAATGAATGATTATTACTGCACCTGAGTAAGCTGCCGCATTTATTCAATTTTTCCTTGCAAACAGGGCAAATTAAAATTGACATGTCAAACCTCTTACTTATATATCAATATCCAGCTCAATCGGACAATGGTCTGAGCCTAAAATATCGGTATGAATTTTTGCGTCAGTGAGCATATCATTAAGAGACCTTGACACAATAAAATAGTCAATTCTCCAGCCGGCGTTCTTTTCCCTCGCCTTGAACATATATGACCACCAGCTGTAGATTCCCTCTTTATCAGGATAAAAATATCTGAAAGTATCCGTAAAGCCACTGTCAAGCACAGCTGAAAGCTTTTCCCTTTCAGCATCGGTAAAGCCTGCGTTATTATGATTTGTTTTTGGATTTTTCAAATCTATTTCCTTATGGGCAACGTTCAAATCACCGCAATATATTACGGGCTTTGACTTTTCAAGTGACAGGATATATTTTCTGAAATCGTCCTCCCAACTCATTCGGTAATCAAGCCTTTTAAGTTCTCTTTGAGAATTAGGGACATACACAGTTGCAAAATAGAAATTCTCAAACTCAACGGTAATCAGTCTGCCTTCGTTATCGTGTTCTTCTATACCCATTCCATAGGAAACACTGAGAGGCTCTTTTTTTGTAAATATTGCTGTTCCTGAATAGCCCTTCTTTTGTGCGTAATTCCAATAGCAGTTATATCCCTCGGGAGCAAAATCGATCTGTCCCTCCTGAAGCTTAGTCTCCTGCAAGCAGAATATATCCGCATCAATATCATTAAAGAATTGTTCAAAATTTTTTCCCATACAGGCACGAAGACCGTTAACATTCCAAGAAATCATTTTCATATTATTACCGCCTTGTTGTAAAAATGAAAGAATAATCGCAGTGATTATTCTTTCATAATTTGTGATAAATCTGAATATTAATGATGGAAAAGTCTAATTCCCGTCATAGCCATTGCAATACCGTAATGGTCACAGCAGTCAATAACTGCCTGATCTCTTACCGAACCGCCCGGCTGAGCAATATATTTAACACCCGAACGCACTGCTCTTTCAATATTATCCTCAAACGGAAAGAACGCATCTGAACCGAGAGCGACGCCGGTCATTTTTTTATGCCACTCTTCCTTTTCTGTCTTTGTGAACGCAGCAGGACGCTCTGTAAAATATCTCTGCCATACGCCTTCCTTGAGCAGCTCTTCATATTCATCGCTGATATAAAGATCAATTGCATTGTCTGCATCGCACTTGCGTATACCGTCAATAAACGGAAGGTTAAGCACCTTTTCATTTCTTCTCAGCCACAGCATATCCGCCTTGTTTCCTGCCATACGGGTACAGAGGATACGGCTCTGCTGTCCTGCGCCTACGCCGAGTGTCTGTCCGCCCCGGGCGTAAACAACTGAATTTGACTGTGTATATTTCAATGTAATCATTGATATAAGCAGGTCGATTTTTGCAATTTCAGGGATTTCCTTAACCTTCGTCGGCATATCGTTAAACAAATCCATAGTAATCTTTGCATTATTACGCTTTTGTTCAAATTTGATGCCGAAAACCTGCTTTGTCTCCATTTCTTCAGGAACATAAGCCGCATTCATTTTTATTATGAGAAAATTCCCTCTCCTTTTCGATTTAAGAATTTCAAGAGCCTCATCTGTATAATCGGGAGCAATAATTCCGTCGGAAACTTCTTTTTGAAGGAAGGTGGCGACAGAAACATCACAGATATCGGAAAGCGCTGCAAAATCACCGAATGATGATTGTCTATCACAGCTCCTTGCACGAACATATGCCTGAGCAATTAGTGATAATTCCAAATCATCCGGCACCATACAAACCTTTCTGTCAACCTCGCTAAGCGGCTGTGCAACTGCTGCACCTGCGGGTGAAACATGCTTGAATGAAGCGGCGCTCGGCAAGCCTGTTGCTTCTTTAAGCTCCTTTACGAGCTGCCATGAATTGAATGCGTCAAGCAGATTGATATAACCTGCCGTTCCGTTTAGAATTTCAAACGGAAGCTCTTTGCCGTCCATATGAATCCTTGCAGGATTCTGATTTGGGTTACAACCGTACTTAAGTTTATATTCAGTCATATTCTCTGTCCCTTCAATATTAGTAAAATGTAATTAATATAGTTATTTTATACTATTGCATTGAAAAAAGCAATACACAATGATACAATATATTTTATGAACGGAATATTAGTAGTAAATCATTTTCTCACAGACGATAAATATAAGGAGCTTTACAAGCATTTAAAAAAGACTGCCGAGAAAATGAACATCAATTTAAAAATAAATACAAACCTTGAACTATCTGTCAAGCGTACAGACGCGGACTTTGCTTTGTTCTGGGATAAGGATATCTGCCTTGCAAGGAGACTTGAAAGGTATGGAATCCCCGTCTTTAACAGCGCAAAATCAATTGAGCTTTGTGACAATAAGGCAAAAACATATATCGAGCTTGAGGGAATTGTTCCTCAGCCGAAAACTCTAATTGCGCCAAAATGCTATTTTGAATCGGATATGCACGAATTTGTTGAAAAAGCTGTTGATATTCTGGGACTGCCGATAATATTCAAAGAGTGCTTCGGTTCATTCGGCGAGCAGGTTTATCTGTGCCGTTGTTATGAGGATATACTTTCACACATATCTGAAAAACCGTTTATCCTTCAGAAATTTATCAGTGAAAGTTCAGGTACAGACACTCGCATTGAGATAGTCAACGGGGAATGTGTATGTGCAGTTAAAAGGATTAACAGCAGTGATTTCCGTTCCAATGTAACGAACGGTGGGACAATGACGCCCTGTATACCGGGCAATACGGACATTGAAAATGCCGCAGCAGCATGCAGGGAGCTTGGTCTGATGTTCGGCGGTGTTGATGTTCTCAATAACGGTATGATATGTGAGGTGAATTCAAACGCGCACATAATCAACATTATGAAATCAACAGGCACAGATATTGCACCGCTGATTTTCACTGCGATTACGGAGAAACTTAAATGAGCGGCATATTAATTTACACAAAAGAGGAAGCAAAGCGTAATGCCTTTGCCGTAAATAAATTCAGGCAGTTTCTTGATATAGAGCTCAAGGATGAGAATTACAGAAACAATGCGGATTTTGTAATTAACCGCACAAACGATTACAGAATAGGCGAATATTTTGAAAGCAAGGGCATAAGAGTTTTTAATCCGTCAGCACTGTCGGCACTCGCAAATGACAAGCAGAAATGCTATGAATTTATGGCGCAAAACGATATTGCGATAATGCCTGTCAACTACACGAAAATCCCTGCGGTTAAAAAAAAGGTTGACGGTCACGGCGGATCTGAGGTTTTCATGCTTAATAAGGCAGAGCCCCTTGAAAGCGGATATGTTTATCAAAAGCCGTGCGACACTCCCGGCAAAGATCTGAGGGTATGGGTAATCGGCAATCAAATTATCACATCAATTTTGCGAGAAAATAAAACAGATTTCCGCTCAAATTTCTGCCTCGGCGGCAGTGCGGAAATATATACGCTCAATAAAAAAGAAACAAGACTTATAGAAAAAATAATAAGCCTTGTTAAAAGTGATTATATAGGAATTGATTTTTTGTTCAACGGCGGAGAATTGGTTTTTAATGAAATTGAAGATACGGTCGGTGCAAGAACAGTTTATTCAAAAACAGATATTGACATAATTAAAATCTATTGTGACTATATAAAAGAAGAGCTGAATGATTAACCTGAATTGTTATTTTAATAATTCAGGTTTTTATTATCTCGGTTTTATTTATTCAATAAAAGTTTATAGCAGTTTATTATAAAATCCTCAATATCGCCGTCACTGTTGATAACGGGGGTGCTTGTTTCCGTATAAAGTATACAGCTTACCTCACCGCTGCACGATGTTGGCAGTGCATAAAGTGTTTCAACCGTCAGTCCGCCGCTTGATATTTTTTCCGTCTGGTCTATAAAAACCGAATGTTTTTTTAAATTTTTGATATTGATATCCTTGCCTGTCTGACGGGTAAATTGTTCAAAGATTAAATCAATATCATTCATAAATCAATTGCTCGCTTTGCGTTTTTTACAGGAAATATTATCACATACAAAACCTTTTTTTCAAGAGGAATTTTGTCGAAGAAAAAATTAAATTTTTAACTTGATTTTTAAATTTAATTATGATAAATTAATTCAGCAAAATTAATATTTAGCATAAACGACACAAGTAATGCAAGGCATGTAAATCTGATTACGGCAATGTACTAAACAATGAATATGCCTCATTGCTTGTTTTTTATGCCAAAACAGGAGGATTTATTATGCCAAGAAATCAATTTCAAAGAATGGTTTTTGCCTTTCTTACCGTGTTAGTTACAGTTCATGCCTATGTCTTTTTCAGTTTGTATGTAGTCAACGGTGAAACACTTATGAATATGACAGGCGCTGACTCCGTAATCCACGCAATCAATTCCCAAGGCGGCGTCTATATGTGCGGAAGGATGTTTCCTATATGGGTGGTAATTCTCGTTGAATTCTGTTTTGCTTATGTACTTGAGTGCGTTATGGGAAGCCCCTGTTCATTCAAGCTTGCAAAGAATGTTTTTAACCCGGCAAAAAATCACCATATGATTTTTGAAACAGCAATAATCTGCGCCACAGTAGGATTGATGTGTCCGACAATGAGCTTAATTGCGGCATGGCTCTATTATCCGTATTACAACGGTTTTAACCTATGGACACTGCTTGCAAACTGGCTTAAGCTTATGTGCTTCAATTTTCCGTTTGCGTTCTTTTCACAATTATTCTTTATTCAGCCGTTTGTCAGGACAGTGTTCAAGTTCCTTTTTAAAAAAGACATTGCAATGCAAAAAAAGAAATCAAATGCTGTTGGTAAGCACTTACCGGCAAAAGGGATATAATAAAAACTGCAGGAAATATTCCTGCAGTTTTTTTGTTTATTCTATTGTCTGAGGTGTATTGAGCTTTTTTGTAAATATAATTTCCAAATCGTCACAAAACGGGAAAAAGCTTCCTGCGTCTTTGTAGCCGAGCTTTCTGTAAAAATGCTGGGCACCTTCGTCTGCCTGTGATGAGGTCATAACCTTATCATATCCCAAATCGAGCATTTTCCCTTCCCAGAATTTAACCATCAATGTTCCGTAGCCTTTACCGCGGTATTCCTCAAGCAGATACAGCATATTCATAAATGGGATCTCGTCCCAAAACAAATTATATCTCAGCCAGCCGGCAAATTCATTGTCAACAAAAAGGATGAATTCACGCTTGTTTTCAATTGTCTTTATCCATTCCTCTTTTTTTATGTGACTATCCCTGCTCCTGAGCAAGGCGTAATCTTCCATTGATGCGCATCTGATATTCCACATAATTCCGCCTCTTAATTTAGGTTTAATCATAGTATGATAAGTATTTGACGGTTTTATTATTATATTATGCTAAAAATTCGGATACATTTTCGTAATCCTTTACTTTTTCATGATTATTCTCGACAATTCTTTCTGTGAATGAAAGCTTTGTTTCCCTCTTCTTAAGTGACTCTGTGAATCTTCTTGATACAGCAATAAAGATAATAAAGATATACGGCATACCAAGATTTGTCTCAAGCAGGGAATTGATAATCATAGGAGAAATAGCACTTACGTCCATACCTGTTACTCCAAGGTCAGCTGAGCGGATACCGCCAAGATATAAGCCGACCTCCCAGCCTGCCTGAACAAGAATACCTATAATTAAGAGCCAAGGTATATTGACACGCTCATCCTTCTTTTTGCGTGACATATTCCAGATGAAGAGCAATACGTATCCAACAAACAGAATTAATGCCATCCAGCCGTGGTATGCACCGGTTTCCCTCCAGATTGTAATGGTGTAGTCGTGAGGTCCGAATGTTTTGGTAAGCAGCGGACAGCATAACCACCAGCCGAGTATAAGCGTGGTCCACTCGAATAAGTTTTTGTCCTTGGAAATCCAGAGCCATATCCATGCAAAATTAGTAAAGCCATAGCTCATAGACATCCACATAAGCACCCAGAACATCTGACTTTCTGTACCTTCAACCCCATTCATAAGCAAGTGGCGTGAGCCGGTTGCCAAATGGAAAATACCAAAATCAACAATCTGATATAAAATTCCGGCAAGAAAACCTACAATAACAGTTGTGTACTTCTTTTTAAACAGCAACATTACCGCAAAAAGAACAAGAAACGCTATATCAAGCCATATATAAAACGGCTCAAATACTCTCTGTGCAACAACTTCCATAAAGCCCTCCTGAATATAAAAATTTATAACTTTAATTAATCTTTTGACTCATTATGATCAGCGTCATTAGGCTTTATAGCCAAACCGACTATAATTGCAGCAGCACCAATTGCCGCTATCACCGCCGCTGCTGTCAACAGCTTCTTTGCAGTTTCCGATAATTGTGATTTCGGAGCATTAGTTGAAATCTCGTCCTCATCCGTATTGCTTATGGTATGGTCATCAAAATCAGTCTCTGTTTCAGCTTCTTTGGTTGTATTTTGCCCTGCCTTATACAGATTTGAACCTGCATATTTTGTCTGTGATGATTTTTTGACAGTCGTTTTTGAAGATGAATTGCTTTTTTGAGACGTCGCTTTGTTTGATTTTGTTGTATTGGTTTTTGAACTTTTCGTTGTGGAACTTTTCTGACTTGCAGGCTTATACATATCAACACTTACATTATCAAACAAATTGTATACACATTTATCGCCACATGCGTATTCACAGCTTATCGTATTATTAAGTGACTTATCCGTTTTATTTTTAAAATCAAAGCCTATATAAATATACCCGCCGCGCCTTTTACTCGGGTACAAATCAAATGAATAACAGATTTTAAAATTATCACCGTTTTCTGTTATCAACTCGCCGTTATCACCGGTGTTTTTCACAGAAAATCTATATGAATTAACACTGTTTGAAACAGTAAAGCTGATTCTGACTTTTTCGGCGTCATAATCATCAGCTGTACTGTGAAAGCTGATTCGTATATAAAAACAACTGTTTTCACTGTCAGGGATATATTTGATATTTCCTATTAAATCATTGTTGTTGATATTTATAACATTTTTACAACCCGACCAGTATATTTCCTCTATGCTGTTTCCGCTGAGATAATCGGTATTTACCGCATAACAGGTATAAGGAAACAAAAAGATAAGCGAAATAATTAATGCAAAACACCGCAGACGCAGTCTTTTTGCACGAACCATCTCACTCACCTGCTTTCTTCTTCAATTGTACTATATATGTCCATTTTTGTCAAAACTTATTTTATTTTATCATATATACATATTAAGTACAATTACCTGTATGTAAATACAAAGATTATAAAAAAATAGAATAACACTTTTACTTCTTATTAATTATTTGCATGTATCTGCATTTTTCAGCAAAATAATTATATTATAATTTTTTACCATAGTCAATAAGCAAAGCGGACAGCTTACACTGCCCGCCGACCTCCTGCAAGAGCGCGTGACGCAGGACAAAATACCCTATGACAAATGGTTCGCCCGCGGGCTTTTACGGCGTGACAACGCAGGCGCAGGAAGAAGTTTTGTTCCAAATAGGCTACCGCACGGACATAACGACGGCGAATGTTATTGCTTTCCGGGGCGTGAATTACGAAATCACGCGCATTGACACATTCGAGGGGTACAAAAGCGACTTTGTTTTGTACTGCAAGACGGAATAAACAGTTGAAAAGCGCCCGTTTCTATGCTATAATTATAAATTGGATTATTGTATAGAGAAAGGGCGATGTTATGGACTATTCAGAAATACTCGCTGCTGCAAAGCAAGAGTTAATGGCGTTGGACAGCCACCTAATCGACGTACTTGATATAAAAAGGCCACCATCACTTGCATATGCAAAGAACCTTGCAAAAGTTATCTCGAAGCTATCCCCGCTATTAGGGAACATGATAGAGTTTTCAACAGTTGACCTGCTAAACGAGCACGATTGGGGAAACGAGGGCAAATGGGTAAGACAAGACCCCGGCTTCCCTGACGCATTGTTTCAAAGTGCAACCATTCTCCCGAATCCCGGTATTGAGATAAAAGCATGGTTTCCATTTGCAACAGAGATAACAGCACGGTTCAAGGATAGTGTTACCATTTTTAAGGATAACAATATAGACATGGCGTTGATTGCATGGCTGCCCGAAAATGTTATTTGGGGGAAACCTCAAATCATTGACGTTCTTGTTGTTAGTGGAAAAAGTGTTGCAGAAGCAAGAGATTTACACTATCACAAGCCGCCGGACTATCTTGTGTTTGAACCAGAGGACACGTCAGAACGCACTGCAAATTTACAGCAAACCAACACTAACGGTTATAAATTGCAGCAAGATAAATGCAGTTTGGATGATGCTATTGCAGTAGTTGAAACGTGGGGAACAGAGGGGAAAAGATACAGCCCCGCCCCGGAATATCAACGCTTGTTGCGTACTCTCTACGGACAATTTGTTTATAGGCTTGATACCAACTATGCCAAAATCGACCGTATAGAGCACGCAGACATAGAAACATTCAAAGCGAGAGTTCTGAACACTGTATTTCACGGAAAAACAATTAAACAATGGAGCACTGTCCTTGCATCTAATGACGATGAAGTATTAGAGCGTGCATTGCAAACCATTTTGTAATCGTTCCTCAACACGCGCAAGACCATAATTATATACATCATTGCTTATTTCCGCACAATAGCAGTTTCTTTCAAGTTCAAAAGAAGCAACTGCCGTTGTAAAAAGCCCTGCAAACGGGTCCCATACCGTATCATTCTTATCAGATGTCATTTCAATCGTTCGTTTGATAAGAACAAGCGGTTTTTGGTTCAAGTGAACAGCTTTTTGATTTATTTTTACACGTTCCCCAGTCCGTAATTGCGGAACCTGCCAAACATTAGTTACCCCTACGGGGCAATAAAATTTTGACCGCATAAGCGCCCATTCATCCCTTGTAATGGGCGCTTTTCCATTTATTGAAAAATAGGGCTTTCCATCAGCTTTTCCGTACTCATTTGCGTATGTAGTAATCTTTTCAAACGCATCTGCGGGCGGCATATACCACAAGTGACATTTTGTAAAGTATTTTCTTGTTGCGGCATCTTTTACACCACAAGCCTCATTTGTTTTAGAAAAGGGAATGCCCGTGCGTCCCCACTCATAGCGTAACCATTCTTTCATTGACATTTCGGCATTGTTAACCTTGAAAAATGGTTTCTTTACATATTGCACGCACACTTCCGTAACAACTGGCAGATGCCGTATTGTCTTTGTGTTGGTATTTCCTGCAACATGGCTCATGCCTTTGTCCCAAACACAGCAAGAAACATACGACCAACCATATTTTTCTAAAACTGGGTGAACGTTCGCCCAACCGACTTCTGTATTCCAAAACCACAAAGTAGTTAATGGCGTAGCAATTTCACTCCATTTTTTTATATGAGGTTCATACCATTTTCCAAGACCATCCGGGGAAACCAAATCACCAGGAAACCCGTTTACACCATAAGGACCATCAGAAATTATAACCGTTGGAGTTTCCCAAGTATCATAGAGTTCAAGGGCATCACCACAGAACAAGTGTATTGAACCGTTGTTAAGATTTTTCTGTTCGCTCATTTATTGTCCCACCCCGTTTCTGTGATATGCGAGATAATATCTTCAATGTCACAACCGAAATAATTACATATCCGGTCTAAAATGTCCATAGATACTTGTTCGCCCCGTCCCATTTTATCCATTGTTGATTTTGAAATGCCTGTTGCTATCATAAGTTGCTTTTTGGTCATTTCTTTATCAATCAACAGTTTCCATAGGGGTTTATAAGAAAACGCCATATCAATCACCGCCTTTCAATTTGAGATTATACCACAAAAGTATTGATAAGTCAATACTTTATTCCTGTATTTGCAGGTTAACTATTTCAAGCATAATTCATTATCTTTTAGTATCAGCTTGCACATTTAAGCGACAAACAAGCGACAAGCAACAAAATGCAGTGTCAAGAAACCACATAAAACCACAAGATATTGTGGTTTATCGAAAGAAAAACGCCCATATACAGGATATGAGTGTTTCTTTATATAGTCTTTTTCAAAAAAATTCTCTGCTTAATGAATTTAAGCTTTCAATTGAAAAGCAAGAAGAT
>CAZGRZ010000002.1:0-86082 GCA_964528285.1 uncultured Bacteroides sp.
TATACGAATCACGGAAACCCAAAGGAACATTCTAATGTTCCGCATAAACATATTTTGCAGATGCTGATGATGAAACTATTATTGAGAATCTGAAAAATGATTTGAAAAATTTGTATAACTTATAAATTGTTTATTAAAAAATACAGCCGGGAGTTTTAAAACTCCCGGCTTAAAATTTTGGGTTATGTATCGGCTTTTTGTGTATTTTTGCTGTTTAGATTTGATTGACTTTGCATAGTTTATTGGATTATTCTTTTATATTGGTTGTACGAAGTGTTTTAATAATTTTCGTATGTTCATAAACATATCTCTCCTGTTAATCTGAGACTCATTTTAATATCAATTGTGCTGTAATTTTTCTTATATTATTTTAATGAACTAATTTTGTGCTTTTATTTGTTCTTCATTTATCAATGAATAACGAATCAGCTTATCGCTGTCTAAATTTTCCTTATTCATATCTACAGCGGTAATTTGGTGGTTGTTATAAGTTGTATAATAATAAATTCCTTTGCTTGTATTGCAGCATGAGGTATAAATTGTTATTTCATATTTTCCATCTCCCAAATCACAGCAGCCTCTTTGCTGATCCACCGAATTAAGAATATGAAAAAATTGACTGATACTTTCTTTTTCTCCTTCATCACAAACAGAATTCATTTTGACAAACGATGCTCTTATAAATCTGGATTGCGAGGATAAATCTCCGGGAAGTCCTATTGCGCCCATTCCGCGGCTGTATTGCTTTAAGTTCAAATTTTTTGCAAATGTGTCTTTCGGTGATTTTGCTGACAGATTCATATAATTGTTTAATTCAAACATCTGCATATCAAAAGGCGGATTATTTGTCAGAACACCTACCGGATTATTATATATTTTAACTCCGTCTTTTACTGATTCTACTGTTATAGACATTTCACTGTCTGAAATCATCCAATGCAGTTCAGCCACAGGCAGTTCATCATTAAAAGGAAGATTCCATAAATTTATTTTGCTTATTAAATTTTTTGCTTCTGCAGTATTTGAACACTGGCTTAAAACCCAAGGAATAAATTCAAAAGGTGTTATATTATCTTTACCTTCCTCTTTTTCTTTGTAGTCAGCATTCCCCACAAAATTCAAGCCTGCCATTGCCAATCCTTTTTCATTGACAGCATCATAATATAAAGGATAATCCTCCGTTACATGTGCCATACCGATTATTGCATAATGTGATTTTATGTTTTTCCCGTTTCTGAAATTAAATTGAAAGCTTCTTGATGTTATTGTTATTTCATCACCATATGAAAATTCATAATCTAAATTTCTTCCGAAATAAAAATCTTTTGTTTTATAAGTTACTGCTGTGCACATAATTTTCCTCCTGTGTTTTATTGTTTTTAGTATATGCACAAATTTCAATTTATCTTGATAATTCCATTTCAATTCAGATGAAACAAACTGCTTTTATAAGCTCACTTCTATTATTATCCAATTCCCGGTGCAGTACCGAACTCATCTCATGCAATTAAAGTTACTTTTTTTCTGATGTTTGGGGTTCGCTTCAATTGCCGGATTTCTCAGCCTTTTATTTTATCCATATTTAAATACACACCTTTTGCATAATATGCTGAACTATTTCAAGCTTAGAAAAAATTGACATTATTTTTTATTGACAACTTTCTGCTTTTATGGTTATATTAAATTGTCACAATTTTTACATAAATAAAATCTGAATTTAATAAATTTGCCGTAATATATAAATGGTGGTTATATGAAGTTTAACACAGACGGAAAATTCAAAATAATGCAAATAACCGATATGCAGGAAATTTGTGATGTATCTCCTGATACAATGAAGCTTCTTGAAAGTGCAATTGAAACAGAAAAGCCTGATTTAGTCGTATATACAGGTGACCAGATAAAAGGCTATGGAATTACATATAAGGGACTTGGTGATGAACTGGTCAGTAATGTTTCACAGACGATTGAAAAACTCCTTAAGCCTGTTATTGACAGAAATATTCCCTTTGCCGTAACCTTTGGCAATCATGACAGACAGGTCGGTATCAGCAATAAAGACCAGTTTGAAAAGATATATAAAAAATTCCCTTCATGTATAGGGGCTCAGGCAGAGGGGATTGACGGCGGCGGAACATATAATATTCCGATTCAGTCGAGTGACGGCAGCCATGATGCGTTCAATATTTATATTTTTGACAGCGGTACGGATGCTAAGGGCGGCGGATATGAGCCGTTTGACACGAAAATAATTGACTGGTACAGAAAAACGAGAGAAGAGCTTAAAGAGAAAAACGGAAGCTATGTTCCTTCTCTTGTGTTCCAGCATATTCCTATGTTTGAGCATTATAATGTTTTAAAGAGGGTTAAGAAGAGAGAAAAGGGCGCCGTCCCGGCGTTTCGTATTCACAAGGGCGAGTATTATAAGATTGATGAAAGCAAGTGTGTTGAAGGCTCTGTTCTTCTTGAGCCGCCGTCAATACCCGATGTGAATACGGGCGAATTTGAGGCGCTCAAGGAAAAAGGTGAAGTACTCGGGGTTTATGTCGGTCATGACCATAAGAATTCATATGTTGGCAAGTGGGACGGAATTGACATTGGATTTACTCAGTCAAGCGGATTTAATGTTTACGGTAATGGTAAAGAGCGGGGTGTACGCTGCTTTATCCTTGATGAGAATAAGCCGTATGAATATGAGACTTATACAAGGACATACAGACAGCTCTGCGACGGTAAGCTGAATAAACCTCTTCTGGATGAAATATACAGGCTTCAGCCGACCACAATGGATATGGCAAAACCGATGATAGCAAAGGCAGTCGTTGCTTTGGCACTGATTATTGCAGTTATAATTGTTTTAATCAAATTATTATAGGAGAAAACTTATGAGTAAAGAGAAGGAAATAAATCAAAACGAATCACCGTCAGAGAAAAAGGGCATAAAAGGCTTTTTTGCAAAACACTCGGAGCTTTTGAAATTCATTCTTTTCAATATTGCAGGTGCCCTCAGCTCTGCGGTTGAGCTTGTTATTCATTTTGTGCTTGAAAAATGGGTTTTTGCCTCATTAATGGGTGTGGCAATCGGCGGAATATTTGCCAAGCTTGGTTATGGTGACAAGGGATCAATGCTCAGTTATCTTATCTCAACAACAATAGGTTATGCAATTGCATTTGTACTCAATCGTAAGGTTTCATTCAAGGCCGACTCGAATGTTGCACTCAGTATTTTCCTTTATATTCTTATGGTAATATTCACAATATTTATGAATTCATTTGTAATAGGTCAGCTTCTCGACCGGTGGATTACCGTTCCGCTGAGTAATAAGGGAGTCGGAGATTTAGGCATTCTTATTTCTAAGATGATTGCAATGGCCGTCCCTGTTATCTGGACCTATCCGTGCAACAGATTTATAATCCACAGGAAGAAAAAGCCTGATGCCGAATAAAAATAAAATATAACCTATTCGCCGATGTCCCCCGCCTCTTAGGCGGCGGGGTCCATTTCAGAATTTCAGTGGGAGTGATAATCTCCCACTGAAACCCTGAGGAGCTAACGCTCCCTGCGTAGGTTGCAATCGTTCGCAGGCCCCATTTCAAGCGAGCTTGATGGAGCGCTGCTCCGATTTAAAAAAACAAAGGGGCTGTTTTTACAGCCCCTTAATATTTTGTGATGAGATTATCTTTTGTTGCGATTACGATTATCTCTTCTTGGCTTTCTCGGTGCACTTTCAATATCATTTTCAGGAGTCATACCCTCGAGTTCAATGAGAGCGTCTCTTCTTGAAAGATTAATTCTGCCCTGGTCATCAATCTCAATACACTTGACAATAATTGAATCTCCGACATTGACAACATCTTCAACCCTTTCTGTCCTCTTGACATCAAGTCTTGAGATGTGGACAAGTCCCTCTTTTCCGGGAGCGATTTCAACGAAAGCACCAAAGTTCATAACTCTTGTTACGATACCGTTATAAAAAGCGCCAATCTCAGGATCGGTAGCAATGAGCTTAACGATGTTCATTGCACCCTCACACTTTTCTGTATCAACACCGCTGATATATACTCTGCCGTCTTCTTCAATATTGATTTTAACATCATAATCTGTCTGAATTTCCTGAATGACTTTACCGCCCTTGCCGATAACATCACCGATTTTTTCGGGATTGATTGTGAGTGTATACATCTTAGGAGCGTATTTTGAAAGCTCTTTTCTCGGCTCACTGATTACAGGGAGCATAATTTCATCAAGGATATAATTTCTTGCCTTATGAGTTTTCGCAAATGCTTCCTTGATAATTTCAGGAGTGAGGCCGTGAACCTTGAGGTCCATCTGAATTGCAGTGATACCCTTCTTTGTACCTGCGACCTTAAAGTCCATATCACCATAGAAATCTTCAAGTCCCTGAATATCGACCATTGTCATAAAGTCGCCGTATACGCCCTCATCGCCTGTGATAAGACCGCAGCTTATACCTGCAACGGGCGCCTTAATCGGAACACCTGCAGCCATAAGTGAAAGGGTTGAGCCGCAGATTGAACCTTGTGATGTCGAGCCGTTTGAAGAGAGAACCTCTGATACAACGCGGATTGCATAAGGAAATTCGTCAACTGAAGGAAGAACAGGGACGAGTGCTTTTTCAGCAAGTGCACCGTGACCGATTTCTCTTCTGCCCGGTCCGCGTGATGGCTTTGTCTCACCGACGGAGTATGAAGGGAAATTATAATGGTGAATATATCTCTTTTCAGTCTGTTCATCAAGTCCGTCAAGGAGCTGTGCATCACTGATAGGACCGAGAGTTGTTACTGAAAGCACCTGAGTCTGACCTCTTGTGAAAAGGCCGGATCCGTGAGCTCTTGAAAGCAAATCAATCTCTGCATTAAGCGGACGGATTTCATCAATTCCTCTTCCGTCAACTCTCTTATGTTCGTCCTTGAGCCATGAGCGAACTACATGCTTTTGAACAAGATACATAATTTCGTCAATTTTACCTTCGCTGCCTTCAAACTGTTCATCAAATTTTTCATGAACTGCAGCATAAATCGGAAGAAGCGCTTCATCACGAACGAGTTTATCGTCTGTATCAAGTGCTTTTTTTACATCTTCAATACAGAATTCTTCAATTTCAGCCATGATCTCGGGGTCAGGATTACTTGATTCATAAGAAAATTTCGGCTTACCGATTTCATCAACAATTCCCTGAATGAATTTAACAATCTTTTTGTTTTCTTCATGACCTGCCATAATAGCATTGAACATTGTGTCATCATCAATTTCATTACCGCCTGCCTCAATCATAGCAACAAGGTCTGCGGTAGATGCAACTGTGAGTGTAAGATCGGTCTCTTCTCTCTGCTCAAGCGTAGGGTTAATAACGATTTCACCGTCAACGAGACCGACATTTACTGAAGAAATAGGACCGTCCCAGGGAATATCTGAAATTGCTATTGCAGCAGATACACCGATTGCTGCAGTGATTTCAGGAGAACAGTCAGGGTCAACAGACATAACTGTTGCAACAACCGAGCAGTCATTTCTTAAATCTTTAGGGAAAAGCGGTCTGATAGGACGGTCAATACAGCGCGAAGTGAGTATTGCCTTTTCACTTGCACGGCCTTCTCTTCTGAGAAAAGAACCCGGGATCCTTCCTACCGAGTACATCTTCTCTTCATAGTCAACGGAGAGAGGGAAGAAGTCAACGCCTTCTCTCGGCTTTGCTGATGCAGTAACATTACAAAGCACCTCAGTCTCACCGTAACGGGCGAGGATAGATGCATTGGCAAGTCCTGCCATTTTGCCGGTTTCAAGTGTGAGCTTTCTGCCGGCAAGCTCTGTTTCCCATACTTTGAAGTTTTTGAAAAACATTTTTTTACCTCATTTCTTAAATATATATTTTTAAGGAGAGGCAATAGTAATAAATTCAGCATACATTTGTGCATATACACTCAATTTACTACTATTGTCTGCTTCTCCTTAAATCATACAGAATTATACAATAAAAAAGTAAACAAGGCAAGTGCTTTTATATCAGCACTTGCCTGATTGACAAATTATCTGTCAAGAGTATCACGGATACCCAGCTTTTTGACAAGCTCACGGTATCTTTCAATATCCTTATTGTAAAGATAAACAAGAAGATTTCTTCTGTGGCCTACCATCTTAAGAAGACCGCGGCGTGAATGGTGGTCCTTTTTGTGAACCTTAAGATGCTCAGTGAGCTCGTTGATTCTTGTTGTAAGAACAGCAACCTGAACTTCAGGAGAACCTGTGTCCCCCTCGTGAGTAGCATATTCTTTGATAATTGCTTGCTTTTCAGCCTGTGTCATAATTTCACCTCATTTAATATTATTTACCGATTAGCGAAAAACTCAGTAACGGGACAGGTGAACACCTTGCGGTTTGCACCCGTAACCGAGTAATTCGTATTCAGCGAAAGGATTATAACACAATTATATAAATTTGTAAAGTATTATTTTGTTTCTTATTTTTTGTAGTCTTAAATTTTAAATTTATGTCCGCAATCTTGACAAAGCCCAAAAGTTTGAGTTTTGACTTTTGTTTTTCCTGTTCCTTTATGTTTTCCGACAAGAAGCCACAATCCAAAAATCAACAAATAAATTATTTTAATCTATTGACAATATGTAATTTTATGGTATAATCATTAAGCCGCATATTATAGGCAGTTAAGATATACAGAATTTGTATACGCCTATCGTAGCGAGACTTGGATAAGGAGATTATTACTTATGTATGCTGTTATTGTAACAGGCGGAAAGCAGTACAAGGTTGCAGAGGGCGATGTCATTTACATCGAGAAACTCCCTGTTGAAGCTGATGAAAAAATCACTTTTGACAGTGTCCTTGCAGTAGGTACTGATGACGGTATCAAGATTGGTAAGGATTGTGCAAAATCAACTGTTTCTGCTAAGGTTCTTAAGAACGGCAAGGGTAAGAAAATCACTGTATTTACTTACAAGCCGAAGAAGGACACGAAGCGCAAGAAGGGTCATCGTCAGCCATATACAAAGGTTGAGATTACCAATATTAAAGCATAATGATTAAAATAGAATTTTATTCAGGTATCAATGGCCTTTGCGGCTTTGAAGTAAGCGGTCATTCGGGCAGCGGTGAGTATGGTGAAGATGTGCTTTGCGCATTCGTATCAAGCGCCTGTCTTATGACAGCAAATACCGTGACCGAGGTCCTCGGGCTTGATGCCGATTCTCAAAGTGATGATGGGTATTTAAAGCTAATGATTTTAGAAAACTCATCATCAGCACAGGATGTTCTCAGCGGTCTTAAGCTTCATATGACCGAGCTTGAAAAGAATTATCCTGAAAAAATAAAAGTGATTTATCGGAGGTGTAACAATGCTTAAATTAGATTTACAGCTTTTCGCTCATAAGAAAGGTATGGGTTCTACTAAGAACGGACGCGATTCCGAATCAAAGCGCCTTGGCGCTAAGAGAGCAGACGGTCAGTTCGTACTTGCAGGCAATATCCTTTATCGCCAGAGAGGAACACATATTCACCCGGGTAACAATGTCGGAATAGGTAAGGACGATACTCTTTTCGCTCTTATTGACGGTACTGTCAGGTTTGAAAAAATGGGTAAGGACAGAAAGAAAGTCTCTGTTTATCCCGTGGAGCAGTAATTAAATATCAAGTATTGAGCACGGACATTGTCCGTGCTTTTTCTTGAAAAAATAAGATTTTATTTAGACTGAAAGGAAGAGGTGAATTTATGAGTATATTCAACAGAAAAGTATCAACAGAATATAATCCCGAGAAGAAAAATAAGATGATTAATTATGAACATCTGAATACTCATTATTGCAGGCGTGGGCAGACAGTTCTTGCAGGTGATTCAATAACTGAAATATTCAACTATACTGAGCTTTTTGCTGATTATGTTAATGAGACAGGCAAGGCTGTATATAACCGCGGAATAAGCGGCGATACGAGTGACAGGTTACTTGAGAGGTTTGAATCCAATGTACTCAATATTAGTCCGTCGGATATTGTATTGCTGATAGGGACAAATGATTTTGCATACGGGCTTTCAATTGAGGATACACTCAAAAATGTTGAGAATATATTTAAACTCATTTTTGAAAAATGCAGTGATACAAATGTTGTGCTGCAATCCGTTTATCCTATAAATGAAAAAATCAACCGTCAGGGAAGGCGGACGAATAAAGCAATTACTGCGCTTAATTCTAAACTTAAAGCACTTGCAAAAAAGTATGACGTCATATATGTTGATTTGACTGATGATCTTTCTGATGCTGAAGGTCAGTTCAAAAAAGAATTTACTTATGATGGACTTCATCCGACAGTGTTTGGGTTTGAGATTGCTGCAGCAAAAATCATTCCTTTATTAAGATAGTTTTATATTAAGTGAATATTGCAATAATTTTTAATTATTTTCAGAAAGCAGATACAGACGATGCTTTTATTCATAAGAAAGAATAGAGGAGAAGCAGTCAGCTTAAAGCATGACTGATTGTGGGTGATAATGAATACATAAGCCGTTTATCTATAATTAATAAATATTTTTATCCAAAAAATCCGATGATAGTTAAAAAGTTCCTTATAAAGCAATTATTTCTTGCAATACAGGAAAAAATAATATATAATTATATCATTAAAAATATGTGTTAGAAAATTAACTATAAATAGAGAGGTAATAATGATGGACGCTTTAAACAAAAAAACGATCGAAGACATTGATGTTAAGGGTAAAAGGGTTCTTGCTCGCTGTGATTTTAATGTTCCGCTTAAGGACGGCGAAATCACAAATGATAAGAGAATAGTCGCTGCTCTTCCTACAATTAAGTACCTTATGGAAAACGGTGCAAAGGTCATTCTTTGTTCTCATCTCGGCAGACCAAAGGGAGAATACAAGCCTGAATTCAGCCTTGCTCCTGTTGCTGCAAGGCTTTCAGAGTACCTTGGTACAGAGGTTAAGCTCGCTGAGGATCCGGAGGTTGTCGGAAAAAATGCAAGGACAATGGCTTCTGAGCTTAAAGATGGCGAAGTAATGCTCCTTGAAAATGTTAGATACAGAAAAGAAGAAACAAAGAATGAGGACAGCTTTTCAAAAGAACTTGCTTCACTTGCCGACGTCTTTGTTAACGACGCATTCGGTACTGCGCACAGAGCACACTGCTCAACGACAGGCGTTGCTTCTTACCTTCCTGCAGTATGCGGATATCTTATTCAGAAAGAAATCAAGTTTATGGGCGGTGCTCTTGCTGATCCCAAGAGACCGCTTGTTGCAATCCTTGGCGGCGCTAAGGTTTCAGACAAAATCGGAGTAATTTCAAATCTTATTGAAAAGTGTGACACAATAATTATCGGCGGCGGTATGGCTTATACCTTTATGAAATATCTCGGTCACAGCATCGGTGATTCACTCCTTGAGGCAGACTGGGTTGAAAAAGCCGGAGAGATGATGAAGTCTGCTGAAGAAAAGGGAGTTAAATTTCTTATCCCCGTTGATAACAAAGTCGGTAAGGAATATGATGAAAATACAGAGGCAAAGATTGTCGGCAGTGACGAAATCCCTGACGGCTGGATGGGGCTTGACATCGGCCCTAAGACGCAGAAAATATTTGCTGATGCCATCAAAGGTGCAGGCACTGTAATTTGGAACGGTCCTATGGGCGTATCAGAATGGGACAACTTTGCAGCAGGTACAATCTGTGTCGCAAAGGCTGTTGCAGACTCGGGCGCAATCTCAGTAATCGGCGGCGGCGATTCTGTTGCTGCTGTAACAAAGCTTGGATTTGCTGATAAGATGAGCCATATTTCAACAGGCGGCGGCGCATCACTCGAATTTCTTGAAGGCAAAGACCTTCCGGGCATCTGTGCTCTTGCTGATAAAGACTAATATTATAAAAAGAAGGTAAATATAATGAACAAAAATCTCAGAAAAGCAGTTATTGCAGGCAACTGGAAAATGAATAATACACCTGCACAGACAACTGCACTTATTAATGAAATGAAGCCACTTGTTGCAGACGCTGACTGTGATGTTGTTATTTGTGCTCCGTTTGTGGACCTTCAGGCAGCACTCGATGCAGCAGAGGGCTCAAATATCAAAATCGGTGCAGAAAATTGTCACTGGGCAGAAAGCGGTGCTTTCACTGCTGAAGTTTCCGCTCCTATGCTTAAGGCAATGGGTGTTCCATATGTAATTATCGGTCACAGTGAAAGAAGACAGTATTTCGGTGAGACTGATGAAACCGTAAATAAAAGAGTACGCGCTGCACTTGATAACGGCTTAACAGTAATTCTCTGTGTCGGTGAGGTTCTTGAACAGAGAGAGCAGGGTGTTACATTTGAAGTGGTAGGAATGCAGACAAAAATTGCACTCCGCGGTGTATCCGCTGAAGAACTCAAGAATGTAATTATTGCATACGAGCCGGTATGGGCAATCGGTACAGGTAAGACAGCTACTGCTGAACAAGCAGACGAGGTAAACGGCTATATCCGTAAGGTTATTGGTGAACTTTACGGCAAAGAAGCTGCTGATGCGTTTGTTGTTCAGTATGGCGGCTCAATGAATGCAAAAAATGCTGACGAGCTTCTTTCAAAAGTGAATGTTGACGGCGGTCTTATCGGCGGTGCTTCACTTAAGGCTGAAGACTTCTCAATCATTGTTAAAGCTGCAAGTAAATAACTGTATTAATAAAACTGATGGGTGGGATAGGTCCTACCCATTAAATCTATGGGGGACATTGAAATGAAAAAACCGGTAGTACTTTGTATTATGGATGGATTTGGCAAGAATGACAGTGATTACGGTAATGCCATTGTTGCTGCAAACAAAGTCAATCTTGATAAAATCATGGCTGAAAATCCATATACTTACATTGGAGCTTCAGGACTTGATGTAGGTTTGCCTGACGGACAGATGGGAAATTCAGAGGTCGGTCATACCAATATCGGCGCAGGAAGAATTGTTTATCAGGAGCTTACAAGAATAACAAAGTCAATTGAAGACGGAGACTTTTTTGATAACGAAGCAATGAAAACTGCTGTTCAGAATGCGATTGATAAAGGTACTTCACTTCATCTTATGGGACTTATGAGTGACGGAGGCGTTCATTCTCACAATTCACATATATGGGCAATAGTGGAGCTTGCAAAAAGAATGGGACTTGACAGAGTTTATCTCCACTGCATTATGGACGGTCGTGATGTTCCGCCTACCAGCGGTAAGGACTTCATTAAGGAAGCAATTGAAAGGCTCGATGAAATCGGTGTCGGTAAGGTTGCAACAGTAGTCGGAAGATACTATGCAATGGACAGAGATAATAACTGGGACAGAATTAAAAAGGCATATGATGCTTTTGTATTCGGTATCGGTATCAGGACAGATGATCCTGTAAAAGCAATTGAAGAATCTTATAAAAAGGTTGATGCCGACGGCAAGAATGTAACCGATGAGTTTATTGAGCCGACTGTATGCCTTGCCGGCGAGGGAAGGATCGGTGCTGATGACAGTGTAGTATTTTTCAATTTCCGTCCTGACAGAGCAAGAGAAATTACAAGGAGCTTTGTTGATGATGATTTCAAAGGCTTTGACAGAGAGAAATTCCCGCTCACATATGTTTGTATGACTCAGTATGATGCAACTATGCCGAATGTAATTGTTGCTTTCAAGCCGCAAAGTCTTGAAAATACTCTCGGTGAGTATCTTGCAAAAAATAATATGACACAGCTCAGAATTGCAGAGACGGAGAAATATGCACATGTAACCTTTTTCTTCAACGGCGGTGTTGAGGCAGTAAATGAAGGCGAGGACAGAATCCTTATCCCTTCGCCCAAGGTAGCCACCTATGACCTTAAGCCTGAAATGAGTGCTTATGAGGTTTCAAAAAAGCTTAATGAGGCAGTCCTTTCAGGCAAGTATGATGTTATTATTGTTAACTTTGCAAACTGTGATATGGTAGGACACACGGGAATTTTTGATGCGGCAGTAAGTGCGGTTGAGGCTGTTGATAAGTGTGTCGGTTCACTCTATGCTGCCGTTAAGAAGATGAACGGCTGTCTTTTCATTACTGCCGACCATGGTAATGCAGATGTAATGAAAGAGCCTGACGGTTCACCTTTCACTGCTCACACAACAAATCCTGTTCCGTTTATTGCTGCGAACTGCGGCGAAGGCATTGAACTGCGTGAGGGCGGAAGACTTTGCGACATCGCTCCGACAATGCTCAAAATGCTTGACCTTCCTCAGCCGGAGGAAATGACAGGTAAGTCATTAATTAAATAAATTAAAGGGTCGATTTTATCGGCCCTTATTTTTTAGGTAATTTAATTTTGGAGAGTGAAATGGATAATACAGAAAAGTTCAAAGCAGAGTGTAAAAGAATTTTGAAACCTGACGGTATGGCGATTCTTGTATGGAACACCCGTGATATGAGTAGTCAGTTTAATGTTAAAAGCTATGAAATCTATAAAAGTCCGCTGTGACATTTTGATTAATGCCATAGCAGACTTTTTCTTTTTGTTATATTCTTGCCTCAAGGCGGTAGATAGGTAAGCCTTGTAAAGCGAATTTATTTTCATATTCGGTGACGATATTTCCTTCAAAGCCACTGTTGTGCAAATCAAGTGAAATGTTGCTGAGTCTGAAACCGCAAGAGGAAAACTGCTCAATCGAATATTCAAAGAAGTGCATATTGTCGGTTTTCTGGCAGATTACACCGTTATCCTTCATTACTCTCCTGAATATCTCAAGAAATCTCGGATTTGTCAGCCTGTGGGCAATATGCTTGTGCTTTGGGAACGGACAAGAGAAATTGAGATAAATTTCTTCAACAGAATTTTCTTTAAGATATGAGGGTAGATATTCTGCCATTCCGCACATAAAGCGTATGTTTTTCAGCCCTATTGCTCTTGCACTTTCAATCGCAAGGATAATAACATTCCTGTTTCTTTCAACACAAAGGATATTTTTATCGGGATTCTGCTTGGCAAAGGTACAGCCGAATTGACCTTTACCGCAGCCGACCTCAAGATAAACAGGATTGTTATTGCCGAACAATTCTTTCAGGTCTATATAATGCTCCTCGTTGACTGCGTCCTGATAATTGAGGGAGTCGTTTTTCATTATAATAAGATAATCACCTGACGCCTCAATTCTTTCGTCAAGGTTTTTCTTTCTCTTCATTCTCATAGCTTCACCATAGTATCTGATTGTATTTTTATTAAATATATTTGCTTGCTTCTCTGATACTTAATTTGTCCATTCTGTCTTTGTATTTTTCTATAAATTTTTTAACCCATTGCGGATTTGTTTTGATATATTTCTTTATTTTAGGAACATCGTCATATGTTAAAAATTTTTGCATTGATATGAGATAATCCATAACTAAATACTGAAATTCTCTGTATTCATCGAAATACTTTCGTGCCTTGTCCTCTTTTAAAAGGTCTTTATATATTTGCTTTCTTTCAGGAGTGGATAGTCCGTAAAAATGAAACATATTTCTCATATATTTTGACATTTTAACGGCATTCTCATTATCTCTGCTTTTTTCAAATTCGTTTTTGATTTTCAGGTACTTATCCACAATTCATTCCTTCAATCCTCAATCAATGCTCGTCATCAAGTACCGCGTGGGCGCATTTTACCCCGTCAACTGCGGCAGAGATAATACCGCCTGCATATCCTGCGCCCTCTCCACAGGGGTAAACGCCCCTGATATTACACTGCATGAATTCGTCACGCAGAATCCTTACCGAGCTTGATGACCTTGTTTCAGGTGCCGTGAGGACTGCATCATAAAGATTAAATCCATTTAACTTTTTATCCATTTCAACAATTGCCGATTTCATTGTTGCAGAGACTTTCTGAGGCAGACACTCGTCAAGATTTGTCAGCGTGACACCCGTAGGACAGGTCGGCTTTACATTTCCGAGAGCCTTGCTTTCAATTCCTTTCAAAAAATCGCCCACTAACTGTGCCGGCGCATTGTAGTTGCTCCCTGCAAGCGTATATGCCGTATGTTCAATTTCACGCTGATAATAGATTCCGGCAAGGGCGTGTCCACTTGGAAAATCCTTTGGTTCAATGCCGACAAGGAGCGCTGAATTTGCATTCTCTCCGTCACGGGCAAGACTGCTCATACCGTTGACGATAACACCCTCTTTTTCACTCGCTGCGGCAACAACAGTTCCGCCGGGACACATACAGAAAGTATATGCACCCCTTTCGTGAAGTCCATGGCAGGCCAGCTTATAGTCAGCAGCACCAAGCTTTTTGTGACCTGCAAATTTACCGTATTGTGCTTTGTCAATAAGGGCCTGGGGGTGTTCAATCCTTGCGCCGACTGAAAACGGCTTCTGAATAATTTCAACACCCATATTATACATCATCTCAACAGTATCTCTTGCACTGTGCCCGATTGCCATAATTACACTGTCTGTCTCAATATCAAACATTTCACCATTGTGGGAATAAGTAACTCCGTGGATAAATCCGTTGGCGGAAATCAGTTTTTCAAGCCTGCACTGAAGCCTGACTTCACCTCCGAGCTTTTCTATTTCTTTTCTGATATTCTTAACTACAGATGCAAGTCGGTCAGTCCCGATATGCGGTTTTGAGGAATACAGTATTTCTTCAGGAGCGCCTGCTTTATACAGTTCTTCAAGTATCTTCCTTATGAATGGGCTTTTGATTCCTGTTGTGAGCTTTCCGTCAGAAAATGTACCTGCACCGCCTTCACCGAACTGGACATTTGACTCTTCGTTCAGCTCTTTTGTTTGCCAGAATTTATTTACATCCTTGGTCCTTTCGTCAACATCCTTACCGCGTTCGAGAATAATAGGTTTTAATCCTGCCTGAGCAAGGATAAGACCTGCAAACATACCGGCAGGACCGAAGCCGACTACTATCGGGCTGAATTTACTTATACGCTTGTTTTTAGGTAAAGTATAAACATACGGTTTAACTATTTGGACTTTATTTGATTTGCATTTTGAAACGATCTGTTCTTCATCAAGTATTATGCGTACATCAACTGAATAAGTGAAATGAACATCGTCTTTATTGCGTGCGTCAATGCTTTTTTTATAAACAGTATAAGAGTCAATATATTTACTGTTGATTTTCAAAATTTTTGCAGCCTTTGTCAAAAGACTGCTTTCTTCTTCATCAAGAGAAATCCGAATTTCATTAATCCTTATCATATGATTTTACCTTATTGCTTATTGCGTCGGCAGTTTTAATTGCACTGTACCACGCGAAATTAAGATTATAACCGCCGCATCCAAATTGTTTGTTGAGTATTTCTCCGCAGGCATACAGGCCCTTAACAAATTTTGATTCGAATCCGTCAAATTCTTTTGTATCGGCACCGCCGCCTGTTATTTGCGCAAAGTCATATCCCTTTGTGCCGTTAATTATCAGCTTCCAGTTTTTTGCATACTGAGCAATTTTTTCTGTATCGCCGTCTGCCTGATTTTCAATAATACGTGCGAGTGGCTTACCGAGAATACCGTCAAGATTTTTATATTTTTTTAAATATCCTTTTATATCATCTGCGCTCATTTCAGGAATTAAATCAAGAACAGCGTGGCATCTGTCGGGAGCTTTTTTGTTGAAATTTCTGCTCACTGTATCAGAAAGATTCATCACCACAATTCCGGAAAGTCCGTAATCAGTGAATAACACTTCGCCGAATTCCTCCTTGACAGGTATGTCATTAATTGTGATTTTAACATTGCATTTTACTCTTTTGCCATTAAGTATACGCGGATATTTGCTTGGCGATGTCAGCTGTACCAGCGCCGGATAAAGAGGCGTTATCTTATGTCCGAGCTTTTTTAAAAGTGAATAACCGCTCCCATCTGAGCCGAGCCTTGTCTGTGCCTTGCCGCCGCAGGCTATTACAATATTATCTGCATGAAATATTTCTTTACCGGCAGTTATTTTTAATTGTTGATCAATGTCAGTTACAGTACAGTCGGTTATTATTTCAACATTGAGCTGCTGACATTTCTCTGTCAACACTTCAACAACAGTGGCTGCCTGATTTGAATAAGGATAAATTCTGCCGGCTTTATCCGTTCTTGTTATCAGTCCTATTGAGTTAAAGAAATCAAGCACTTCTCCGCAGCCTTCGGCTTTTACATTTGAGAGGTTACACCTTCCGTTTCCTGTTGCAAGAATTTTCTTCCCCGGCAGCGGCATACGCTCAATTAATGTAACAGAATGGTCAGGGATATTCTGTTTCAGTCTTATTGCACACGCAAGCCCGCTCGCTCCTGCGCCGATAATAATTGTGTTCATAACCAATCTCCTGTATATAGACAACTGCTGTTCTTAAAGTTTTTATATATAATATAGTATAAATTGCCCTTAATTGCAAATTTTTTTCAAAAAGGCTTGACGAACGGCTTTAACTGTGCTATAGTAATCATACCTCGTAGTAGGTTGATGATATAAGCCGATAGGCCTTATTTTTTTGCCTGCTTTGCTTTGCGTGGCAACGAGGGAGATTATTTATCGAAATTATAACGGAGGTGCTATTTATGAGAGTTAAGATTACTTTAGCTTGCACTGAATGCAAACAACGCAATTACAACACAATGAAAAACAAGAAGAATTCACCGGACAGACTTGAAATGAACAAGTATTGCCCCTTCTGTAAGAAACATACTCTTCATAGAGAAACAAAGTAATAGGAGGACGAAAATGGCTGAAGAAAAAAAGACTTCAAAAAATGCCGGCAAGAAGGCTGAAAAGTCTAAGACAAAGAGCAAAAAGTCAAAGAAAAATCCTTTTAAATCCATTGCGTCATTCTTCAAAAGTGTAAAATCAGAAGGCAAAAAGGTTGTATGGGCAAAGGGCAAGGATGTCCTTAAAAATACAATTATTGTCTTGGTTGTCGTTATAATAGTCGGCCTTTGTATCTACGGTGTTGATACCGTTCTTTCTCTCGGAATGAAAGGACTTAAGAACCTTGCTGAAACAACAACTGTTTCACAGCAGGCTGATGAAACAACATCAGCAGATTCGCAAGAGGAAACCACAGCAGATTCGCAAGAGGAAACCACAGCAGAAGAGACAACAGAAGCAGTTACTGAAGCAGCTGAATAAGAATAATTAATGATGTTTTTATTTTTTAATCACTGATTCGGGAGGCTTAAATATGGAAGAAGCAAAATGGTATGTTGCTCATACATTTTCAGGTTATGAAAATAAAGTAGCAAGCAATATTCAAACTGTTGTCGAAAATCGTAATCTTCATGATCTTATATATGAAGTAGCAATTCCAACTGAAACTGTCGTTGAAGTTAAAGATGACGGAACCAAAAAAGAGTATCAGAGGAAATTGATGCCGGGTTATGTTTTCATCAAAATGATTATGACAGATGACAGTTGGTATGTCGTTCGCAATACTCGCGGATGCACAGGATTTGTAGGGCCTGAAAGCAAGCCTGAACCGTTGACAGACGAAGAAGTTAAGAAACTCGGCGTTGAAAAAGTCAGCATTGAGGTATCTTATGAGGTCGGGGATCTTGTTAATGTTATTGACGGTCCGCTTGAAGGATTTTCAGGTACTGTTGACGAAATTGATGTTGAAAACAACAGCGTTCAAGTCACTGTCTCTATGTTCGGCAGAGAGAATACAGTCGAGTTTGAACTTGACCAGTTAGAAAAGGTTAAAGAAGATTAATTTAGTAATTCGCAGTATATCTGCTTATTATCATTGAAATGAATTTGCCGTTTCATTTCAATGGTGGGAGAGATTTATGTCTCGCCATTTACCACAATATTAGGAGGAAAAAATTATGGCACAGAAGGTAGTAGGTTTAATTAAACTTCAAATTCCTGCCGGCAAAGCAACTCCGGCACCACCTGTCGGCCCGGCTCTCGGTCAGCACGGTGTAAATATTATGTCATTCACAAAAGAGTTCAATGAAAGAACAAAGAATGACGCAGGTCTTATTATTCCTGTCGTTATCACAGTATATGAAGACCGTTCATTCACATTTGTAACAAAGACGCCGCCTGCAGCTGTTCTTATTAAGAAAGCCTGCGGTATTGACAAGGCATCAGGTGTTCCTAACAAGAATAAGGTTGCAACAATTTCAAAGGCAGATGTTCAAAAAATTGCTGAAACAAAAATGCCGGATCTTAATGCAGCTTCACTTGAGGCAGCAATGTCAATGATAGCCGGCACAGCACGCAGCATGGGTATAGTAGTAGAAGACTAATTCCCTTGTGGGAGGAAGTATCCGATTAACCACTGGAGGTAATTTATTATGAAACACGGAAAAAAATATACAGACGGTGCAAAACTTATTGACCGTTCAAATCTTTATGATTCAATTGAAGCACTTGAGCTTTCAGTCAAGACAGCAACAGCAAAATTTGATGAAACTATTGAAGTACACATTCGTCTCGGTGTTGACTCTCGCCACGCTGATCAGCAGGTTCGCGGTGCAGTAGTCCTTCCAAACGGTACAGGTAAGGATGTCAGAGTTGCCGTATTTGCAAAGGGCGACCTTGCAAAAGCTGCCGAAGAAGCAGGTGCAGATGTTGTCGGTGATGCAGACCTTGTTCAGAAAATTCAGGGCGGATGGATGGACTTCGATGTTGCCATCGCATCGCCTGATATGATGGGCTTCGTTGGCCGTCTCGGTAAAGTGCTCGGTCCGCGCGGACTTATGCCTTCTCCAAAAGCAGGAACAGTAACAATGGATGTTGCTAAGGCTGTTCAGGAGGCTAAAGCCGGTAAGATTGAATACCGCCTTGATAAAACAAATATTATTCACTGCCCTATTGGTAAGGCTTCATTCGGCGCTGACAAGCTTCTTGAAAACTTCAATGCTCTTCTTGATGCTGTTATTAAGGCAAAGCCGGCAGCAACAAAGGGTCAGTATATCAAATCGGTTGCAGTTGCATCAACAATGGGTCCAGGTATCAAAATCAATCCAAACAAAGTTGGTTCAGCAGCTGCTGAATAATTAAGGTATTGACAGGGGAGTTCCTCTGTGATAAAATACAATAGCTGTTCAGCCAAAGACAGCAGGTGCATTTTTGCGTAAGTTTATCGCCTGCCGAGGAATGAACATACAAGTGACTATATGTTATTTTGTTTGTTATGTGCATTCCGTTCTTTTTCGGAATGCACTTTTTTGCTAAACAGCCATAAAGTCCACTTCAGTGGCAAATATTTATGGAGGTAAGATATATGCCAAGTACAGCAGTTCTTGAAAAGAAAAAGCAAATGGTTGCTGAACTTTCAGAAAGAATCAAGAATTCTTGCGCAGGTGTTGTTGTTGATTACAAGGGTATTAATGTTGAAGATGATACAAAGCTTCGCCGAGAGCTCCGTGAAGCAGGTGTAGAATACACAGTTGTTAAAAACTCTATCCTCAGCAGAGCAGCACAGGACGCAGGGCTTGAAGGTATTAATTCTGTTCTTGAAGGAACAACAGCAATTGCTACATCAGCAGACGATTATGTTGCATCTGCAAGGATCCTTCAGAGTTATGCTGATAAAAACGATAATTTCTCTCTTAAGAGCGGTTATCTTGACGGAGAAGTAATTTCACTTGAGAAGTTAATGGCTCTTGCAAAGCTTCCTTCAAGAGAAGTTCTCCTTGCAACAGTTTGCAATGTGTTTAACGCACCTATCGCTGCTTTTGCCCGTGCAGTTCAGGCAATCGTTGATAAGGGCGGCGCTGAAGCGTGCGAACCGGAAGAAGAGGCTCCTGCTGCAGAGGAAGCACCTGCTGAAGAAACAGCAGAATAATTAAATCAAAAATTATTTTTTAAAAAATTTATTGGAGGAAAATAAAATGGCATCAGAAAAAGTTACAGCAATTGTTGAAGAACTTAAGGCTCTTACAGTTCTTGAACTTTCAGAACTCGTATCAGCAGTAGAAGAAGAATTTGGCGTAAGCGCTGCAGCAGCAGTAGCAGTAGCAGCACCTGCAGACGGCGGTGCGGAAGCTGCTGAAGAAAAGACAGAATTCGATGTAGTCCTTGCAGAAATAGGAGCTAACAAGATTCAGGTTATCAAGGCTGTTCGTGAAGCAACAGGTCTTGGACTTAAGGAAGCTAAGGAAATCGTTGACGGTGCTCCTTCAACTGTTAAAGAAGCTGTTCCTACAGCAGACGCTGAAGCTCTCAAGGCTAAGCTTGAAGAAGCAGGCGCTAAGGTTGAACTTAAATAAGTTAAGTCTATCATCAAATCAAAGGACTTGCTCAATTTTGAGCGAGTCCTTTTTCATTCTTATTTTTAAATAAATATTAATATATTTTATTTGGATTATTTGAAAGGCCGAGTATATAATCTGTTGTGGTATTGTGATATTTCGCAAGAGTAATCAGTACAGATGTAGGAAGATCTCTTTGACCGAGTTCATAATTTGAATATACCTGTTGGGAACAATTGAGTATTTTTGCCATTTCTTTTTGTGTTAAATCTGCATCTTCCCGTAAATCTCTTATTCTTGTATACATATAATCACCGATAGTTATTATATTATACTGCATTTTGTTGTATTGACGAATACCGCAAATTGCAGTATAATAATATTGAAGAACATTAATGAGGTAAAAATATGAAGAATTCAGAGAGAATTAAATTGTATTTAAAAAATAAGAATAATCCTTTACGAAAAAAATATGAAAATAAATACAAAACAATTCTTGAATCAAAGGGAAACAATTATTGGCTAATCAATGCAGTTTTATTTTTCGTTTTTGCTGCTTTGTATTTAATATGCTTTATTAAATTTGTTCCGTTATTTAGATATGTGATTATCATATTAGGCGTAATTAATTTGATTTCAGCTGTAATTCTTTTAGAAAAAAGTGATGCTGATGCTAATAAATTACAAACTAAAGAGTTCAGCGAAAAGATAAAAAAGTTAAACGATAAGTATGCCAAACAGGGCTATATACATGATGATATAGATTCACTGTATTCTCATACGGGGAAATGCGGAGAGTATGATGATGACGCACAGATGTTTGTTTGCAGCGTCGATTTTATTCCGTTATCTGATGAGGAACAAAGATGGTGTCAGACAGAAGGGAATTGCCTGAATTGTGATAAATTAAACAAAACATTATTTCCGGATTGAAGAAGTTGGTGCTGACGGTACAGTATCCTTATTTTGATGACAAAGGCGGTTCTTTACAATTGATCCTATTGCAAAAAGTATGCAATTCAGTTCCTGAGGCAAAATATAAAACCTTTTGTGATACATATAATTATGAAAACTGTGATTATTATAAAAACTATTAAAAGAATTAATTTTACAAAACACTTGACATTTTTTGTTAAAGTGCTATTATACTAAATAGTAAGTTTATAATTTAAGGATTGAGAGTGAGTCAGGCGACTCGCTCTCATATTATTGTAGGAGGTTTTTGTTTGGCGGGGAAAGGTAATACTGTTTCCAAGGTTACTGAAATTGTCACTCCTTTTGCAAAAGATCTCGGTCTTGATATCTGGGATATCAGATTTGTGAAGGAAGGAACTGACTGGTATCTGAGGATTTTTATTGATAAAGACGGCGGTGTGTCAATTGATGATTGTGTCGATTTGACTCATGCAATTACAAAGGCACTTGATAAGGCTGATCCGATAAGTCAGAGCTACACTCTGGAGGTAAGTTCTCCCGGAGTTGAAAGAGAGCTGGTAACAGATGCGCATTTTGAAAAATATATCGGCGCAGATGTTATGGTAAGGCTGATAAGAGCAGTCAACAATGTCAGGGATTTCAACGGAAAACTGATTGAATACAGTGACGGCAAGATAACCGTTGAGCTTCCGGACGGTGAAATACTCAATACAACAAAAAAAGAAACTTCGTATGTTAAACTTGATGATTTCGACATCAATGATTTTAATAAATAATAAATAATTTCCGGAAAGGATGATAGGAAAAATGAGCAAAGAGTTTTTTGAAGCAGTAAAAATGCTTGAGGCTGAAAAAGGTATACCTGCTGATTACCTTTATGAAAAAATTTCAGCAGCAATTATCGTTGCAGCAAAGCACGATTTTAACGGCAAGGATATTGTCCATTGTGATATTGATGAAGGAAAACAGAAAATTAAGGTTTATGTAAGAAAAAATGTTGTTGAAGAAATTGAAGATCCTGATACTGATCTGACTCTTGAGCAGGCACAGGCAATCAGAAAATCTGCAAAGGTGGGAAAGACAATTGACATTCCGCTTAAGACAAAAGACTTCGGCAGAATTGTTGCTCAGACTGCGAAGCATGTTATCCGTCAGGGAATCCGCGAGGTGGAAAGAGGACAGATGCTTGAAGAATTCAAGTCAAAGAATCAGGAAATTATTACAGCTAAGGTTGAAAGAGTTGACCCTGTTACAGGCAATGCTACTCTTGAAATAGGTAAAAATCAGACTGTTCTTCCCAAAGCAGAGCAGATACCGGGTGAGGCGCTTGTTGAAGGCGATTCAATCAAGGTATTTGTCGTTGATGTTAAGGAAGGCGGCAAAGGTCCTAAGATTATGATTTCAAGAACTCACCCCGGTCTTGTACGCAGACTCTTTGAGCAGGAGGTTCCTGAAATTTACGACGGAACAATTGAAATCAAATCCGTATCCCGTGAGGCTGGCTCAAGAGCAAAAATTGCCGTTTTAACCAAGGATGAGGATGTTGATCCTGTAGGCGCTTGTATCGGTCCGAGAGGACAGAGAGTATCAAATATAGTGGATGCACTCGGCGGTGAAAAAATTGATATCGTTAAATACAGTGACGACCCTGCTGAATTTGTAAGTGCGGCACTCGCTCCGTCAGAGGTATGTTCAGTTGAAATACTTGACGAATCGGCAAAAACCTGCAGAGCAACTGTTCCTGATGATCAGCTTTCACTTGCTATCGGCAATAAGGGACAGAATGTTCGCCTTGCAGTAAGACTTACCGGCTGGAATATTGATATCAAGCCGGAAAGCGGATTTTTTGAAGGACAGGAATAATTACACTTATCGGGTGATGATATGAAAACTAAAAGGATACCGCTTAGAATGTGCAGCGGCTGCGGAGAAATGTTTGATAAGCGTACTCTTGTGCGCGTTGTCAAGACAAAGGACGGAGATGTTTCTCTTGACCTGACGGGAAAGAAAGCCGGCAGGGGAGCGTATGTCTGCAAAAATCTTGACTGTCTTAAAAAAGCAAGGAAGAAAAAGGCATTTGAACGTGCCTTTTCCATGAAGATAAGTGAAGATATATATAATGAAATGGAAGAAGAAATGACGAATGCATAGTAAAATTTTATCTATGATGGGAATTGCAAGACGGGCAGGGAAGCTCTCAATGGGGCACGATATGGCACTTGAGTCAATAAAAAAACGTAAGGCAAGACTCTTGATTTTCTGCTCTGATGTTTCACCGAGGCTGATTAGCGAGTTTGAAAAAAAGAATGCTGATCTGCCCATAATAAAATCAGATATTACTATGGACGAAATTGATTTTTCTGTTGGTAAAAAAGTCGGTGTAATTACAGTGGATGATGAAAATTTTTCTAAACGATTTATTGAATTATTTAACTACTAAGACAGGAGGAAAAGTGAATGGTTATAAAGGTTAAAGTTTCCGACGTCGCAAAGGATTTCGGAAAAACCAATAAAGATATTATCGGCATTCTTGCGAATTTCTGTGAGGGTAAAAAAACCGCAAATACTGTTCTTGAGGAAGATGAACTCAACAAGCTTTTTGATAAGCTGACACAGGACAACAGTGTTGAAAATTTTGACGCATACTTTGCAAACAGACAGAGAAAAAATACCAAAGTACAGAAAAAATCTGCACCTGCAAAAAAGACAGAAAACAAAAAGCGTCAGAATCAGGCTGCAATTTTACAGATGGCTGAGCAGGCTGCAAAGCGTGATGAAGAAAAAGCAAGGAAAAAGGCAAACAAAACTCCTCAGGCAAGAACAAAGGGAGAGGCTCGCCGTATCGACACGCGTGTTAATACGGTTGACCTTGAAAAATATAACCAGAAATATGAGGATATTGCGCCTGCATCAAGTATTAATGATTATCAGAAAAAGCAGAAGCTTAATCAGAAATCAAAGCAGTACAGGAAGAAAAAGCCTCAGGGTATGCATGCCCGTTCAAAGAGAGAGACAGAGGCACAGCGCCTTGCTCGTATTGCTGAGCAGAGGAAAAAACAGCAGATTACTATTGAGATCCCAGATGAAATTACAGTAGGAGACCTTGCTGCACTCCTTCGTATGACGGCAACAGAAGTTATCAAGAAGTTGATGGCTCTTGGTGTAATGGCAACGGTTAATGAGGTTATTGATTATGATACTGCTGAAATTGTTGCAACTGAGTTAGGCGCAAAGGTTAAGCATCAGGTTATCGTTACAATTGAGGAGCAGATTATTGAGGAAGATATTGAGGACGATAAGGATGCTGTTACAAGACCTCCTGTTGTTTGTGTAATGGGTCATGTTGACCACGGTAAAACTTCAATCCTTGACGCTATCCGTGATACTGATGTAACATCAACAGAGGCCGGAGGAATTACTCAGGCTATAGGTGCATATCAGGTTGAGGTTAATTCAGAAAAAATTACCTTTCTTGATACACCCGGTCATGCCGCTTTCACCGCTATGAGAGCAAGAGGTGCGATGGCAACTGATATTGCAGTTCTCGTTGTTGCGGCTGATGATGGTATTATGCCTCAGACAATTGAGGCGATTAATCACGCAAAGGCAGCAGGTGTTGATATTATTGTTGCCATCAACAAGATGGATAAGGAAGGAGCAAATCCTGACAGAGTTAAGCAGCAGCTTACGGAATACGAGCTCGTTCCTGAAGAATGGGGCGGCGATGTAATTTGTGTACCTGTTTCTGCAAAGACTAAGATGGGCATTGATAAACTGCTTGAGACAATTCTCCTTGTTGCAGAGATGGGCGAGTTTAAGGCTAATCCAAACCGTGCAGCAAAGGGCATTGTTATTGAGGCTAAGCTTGATAAAGGCCGCGGACCTGTTGCAACACTGCTTGTTCAGAACGGTACTCTGAATTCGGGTGATATTATTGTTGCAGGAACATCAGTCGGTAAGGTAAGAGCCATGACAGATTACCACGGCAAATCAATAAATTCGGCAGGACCTTCTGTTCCCGTTGAAATTATGGGACTCGACAGTGCGCCAATGAGCGGTGACGAGTTCAATGCGGTTTCTGATGAGAAGCTTGCAAGAGCTCTTGTTGAACAGAGAAAAACAAAAGCCAAGGAAGATGAATTTAATCTATTCCAGAAGGTTACTCTTGATACTCTCTTTGATACTATTCAGGAGGGTGAAATGAAAGAGCTTAATATTATCGTTAAGGCAGATGTTCAGGGTTCTGTTGAGGCTGTTAAACAGTCACTTCTCAAGATTGAGAATGATGAGGTTAATGTTAAGATTATTCACGGCGCAGTCGGTACTGTAAGTGAAAGCGATGTTATGCTTGCATCTGCATCAAATGCTATTATTGTAGGTTTCAATATTGATGTTGACCAGATTGCAGCAGATAACGCTAACCGTGACGGAGTGGAAATTAAAACTTATAATATAATTTATGATGCTATTGAGGATATTGAACGCGCAATGCGCGGTATGAGAGCGCCCAAGTATCGTGATGTCGATACCGGTGAGGTTGAGGTCAGAGAAGTTTATAAAATTTCTTCTGCGGGAACTATCGCAGGATCTCTTGTCACTTCAGGTACAATCAAGAGAGACGGCAAGGTCAGAGTTATCAGAAACGGTAAGGAAATTGCCGATGTTAAGCTTGCAAACCTAAAGCGCTTCAAGGATGAGGTTAATGAAGTATCTTCCGGTTATGAATGCGGCATCAGTCTTGAAAAATGGGACGATATTCAGACCGGTGATATCCTTCAGGCATATATTGTTGAAGAATACAGGGATTAATTATGGCGGGATTTCATATTGACAGAATATCGGAAGATATTAAAAGAGAAATAATTTATATTATGCGCGAGCTTAAAGACCCTCGTATAAATGATATGCTGACTGTTATAAAGGTAAGTGTCAGCGAGGATCTGAGTTATGCGAAGGTATATATAAGTTCAATAAAGGGAATTGAAGCCGCCAAAAGCTCAATAAAAGGGCTTGAAAGCGCCTCAGGATATATAAGAAAGCAGCTTGGTACAAGACTTCATCTCCGCAAGAGTCCTGAACTCAGATTTATAGCAGATGATTCAATTGAAAAAGGAATGGATCTTTTTGATAAAATCAAGGAATTGAACAATGAAAATTAATGTTGAACAGTGTGCAGAACGTCTTTCAAAAAAAGACAATATTTTGATATTAACTCACGCTCATCCTGACGGTGATACTTTAGGCTGCGGCTTTGCTCTTTGCAGGGCATTGATGCAGATAGGCAAAATCTGTGCTGTTGAGAATGCTGACGAAATACCAAAGAAATATGATTATCTTTACGACGATATTGTAAAGATTAAGTTCAGACCTGACTATGTGGTTGCAGTTGATGTAGCAACTACAAATCTCTTGGGCGCGCTTGACGGAAAGTATCATATTGATATGTGTATTGACCACCATTCAACGAATACGGAATATGCTGACAATATTCTTATTGAGGATCGCCCTGCAGCGTGTGAGATTATGTATTATGTCATAAAGGCACTTGGTGTGAATATTGATAGCGGGATAGCAGACTGCCTTTATACAGGTCTGACAACAGACACAGGCTGCTTCCGTTACGCCTCAACAACCGCAAATACTTACAGAGTGGCAGCGGACTTGATTGAATATGGTGCTGATAACGGCAGAATTAACCGCATTATGTTTGAAACAAAGAGCAAGACTTACGCAAGACTTGAAAGGCTTGCTCTTGACTCCATGTGCTTTTATCACAATGAGCGCGTTGCAGTTATTACTATCACACAGGAAATGTATCAGAAAACAGGCTCAAGCGAACAGGAGACTGATGCAATTGCACCTTTGACAAGACAGGTTGAGGGTGTTGAAATAGGTATAACAATCAGAGAAAAAGCAGACGGAACATGTAAGGCATCAATCCGTACCTTTGAAAGTGTAAATGCTGCTCGGCTTGCAAAATGCTTTGGCGGCGGAGGTCATGCTCAGGCTGCTGCATGTAGGTTTGACTGCGGTGTTGAAGAGGCAAGAGAGCTTCTTTTGAAAGAGTGCGGAGAATTGCTTAAATGACAGGGATAATTTGCATTAATAAGCATAAGGATATAACCTCTTTCGGTGTTGTTGCAAAAGTAAGAGGAATCACAGGTGAAAAAAAGGCGGGACATACAGGTACTCTTGACCCTATGGCAACCGGCGTGCTTCCTGTTATGCTCGGTGGTGCAACGCGTTTCTTGGAATACCTTCCCGATAGTGACAAGGGCTACAGAGCATCATTTATACTTGGAAGAACTACAGATACTTTTGATATTACAGGAAAGTTAACAGCGGAGTATCCAGTTGATGTTAATCTTGATAATGTAAAGAATGTGCTTTCAGAATTTCGCGGGAAGATTATGCAGATTCCTCCGATGTATTCAGCAGTGTCAGTTGACGGAAAAAGGCTGTATGATTTTGCAAGAAAGGGAATAGAGGTTGAGCGTCCGGCAAGAGAGATAGAGATAAAAAAGCTTGAGCTGGTTAATGTTTCAAATAATGAATATACAATTGATGTCATATGTACGAAAGGTACATATATAAGAACTCTTATTGACGATATAGGAAGAAAGCTCGGCTGCGGTGCGGTTATGACAAAGCTTGTCCGCACTCTTGCTATGGGCTTTACTATTGAAGACTGCGTTTCAATTCGTGAACTTCAGAGTATTAAGGATAACAATCTTTCATTTGACAGCATCCTTACAGATGTTGAAAAAATGTTTTTGTGCTATGACGCAGTAGCTGTTTCACCCGCTCAGTCAAAGCGTTTTTCAAACGGAGGAGCATTGTCTCTTGAAAGAATAAGAAAACATCTTGATAACGGAATATACCGTGTTTATTCACCCGACGGGGATTTTCTCGGTCTCGGTGAATGTGACAGAGCAAAAAATGAACTTTGCGTAAAACGACTTTTGGTTAAACGAGATTAGATATGATTAATGAAAGAAGTAAAAAAAGAATAGCTGTTGCCATCGGCGATTTTGACGGAATGCACCGTGCACACAGAACTGTTGTAACAGGCGCAGATGATGTTATTGTTTACTGCGTGAACAACAAATTTTCTATTTTGCAGAAAAGCATATTTGAACGACGTTTCCCAAATACCGTTTTTGCCGATTTCGATGAGATAAAAAATATGACGGGCAGTGAATTTATTGAAAAAATAATAATTGATAAATTCGGTGCAGGTATAGTGCTTTGCGGTTTTAATTTCAGATTTGGCAAAAATGCGTCATGGTCCGCTCTTGATATGAGAAATTATTTGGAGAGCAGAGATGTCTGGGTAAGAATTCTTGAGCATCTTGATTTTGAAGGAAAGCCGATTTCATCAACCCGTATAAGAAAAGCAGTCGCTCAAGGCGATATTGAAAAGGCGAATGAAATGCTCGGATACAATTTCACGTTTGAAAATGAGGTTATTGAAGGGGATAAGAGAGGGAGAAAAATCGGTTTCCCGACGATCAACCAGCATTTGCCTGACGGTCTTGTTGTTGCAAAATACGGAGTTTATGAAAGCAGAGCTTTTATTGACGGCAGTGAGTATAAGGCGTTTACAAATATCGGCATACGTCCCACCTGGAGATTGGACACCCCGCTTGCTGAAACACACATTTTTAATTATTCAGGGGAATTATACGGTAAGGATGTAAGAATTGAACTGATAAGATATTTGAGAGGTGAAAAGGCATTTTCATCGGTTAAGGAACTGAAAGAACAACTTGATTATGATAAAAGCAGTATTATTTGATTTTGATGAGACTCTTCAGGACAGAACCGAAGCATTTGAAAAGTATATGGATACTTTCTTTGCTGATTTCTGTCCTCAGCTAAGTAATGAAGAACTCGAAAAAAGAAAAGAAGATATGCGCATAACAGGTAATGGCGGTTATGTAAATCAGAACGGATATGCAGACCGTGAGGAGTGGTGTGAGGACTTGAAAAAAAGGTGGAGCTGGACTGATGCCCCTTCGGGAAAAGTCCTCGCCAATCATTATGATTTGTATTTTGGTGACCATAATGCTGTATTCCCAAATTCACCCAAGCTCCTCAAGGAGCTTAAGCGCAAGGAATATATTGTTGGTGTGATCACTAACGGTCCGTCATATTTGCAAAATCATAAGCTGGATAAAAGCGGACTGAGACAGTATTGCGATATCATTGTGGTAAGCGGTGATGTTGGTGTGCATAAGCCCGATCCTGAGATTTTCAAATATACAGCTGATAAGCTTGGATTGAGGACAGATGAATGTGTCTATGTCGGCGACCATCCCGTCAATGATATACAGGGCGCTCTTGAATCAGGCATGAAAGCAATCCGTATGAATTACGGCTGGTTTAAAGATGTAGGTTTAAGGCAGGATGTTCCCGTTATTGAAGATATTATTGATGTTCTTAAATATATTTAGAAAATGCCTTTTGAAAATTAAAAATCTTAATTTCTATTTTCTTGGTATAAATCAGCAAATAAAAATTTGTTGACAATATTTGTACTATTTGATATAATACATTAGCCTTTATAAAAAGGTAATCCTTGTCTATGCCGAGGAGCATAGGCCAAAAGACCATGAGGAGGTGCTAAAGAATGGCATTAAAAAATTATGAAATCGTAATGGTTTTCTCTCTTGCAAAAGGAGAGGATGCAGTTGAGGCCCTTAAAGAAAAGTTTACAGATCTCATCAGCAAAAATGGCACTCTTGGCGAAGTTGAAACATGGGGTAAGCGTAAGCTTGCTTATCCAATCAACTACGAAACAGAGGGTTATTACATGGTTGTTAATTTCTCAAGTGATGAAACATTCCCTGCAGAGCTTGACCGTGTAATCAACATCACAGATGGTGTTCTTCGTTCCCTTATTGTTGCTAAGGGCGAATAATGGAGGGCTGAATAATGATTAATTCTGTTGTACTTATGGGCAGATTAACTTATGAGCCTGAGCTGAGAACAACACCAAACGGTCTCAGCGTTATAAGCTTCCAAATTGCCTGTGACAGAAATTATCAGGCAAAGGGCGAAGAAAGACGCGCAGACTTCATTGATGTTACAGCATGGCGTCAAACTGCTGAATTTGTTTCCCGCTATTTCCATAAGGGTTCAATGATTGCTGTTGAAGGGTCAATCCGGACAGAAAATTTCACTGACAAGGACGGAAATAAGAGGAAATCAGTAACAGTTGTTGCTGACAATGTATCATTCTGCGGTTCAAAAGCAGAAAGCGGTACAACCAATCCTGCATTCTCACAGCCTGCACCGAGTTATGCAAGCGCTGATAATTCGGATTTTGAAGAAATCGTAGATGATGATGACGATTTACCATTTTAAAGGAGGAAACTGACTATGGCATATAATAAAGCCGTTGGTCCGCGCAAGGGCCGTAAAAAAGTATGCGTTTTCTGTGTAGAAAAGGTTGAAGAAATCGACTACAAAGATGTTACCAAGCTTAAGAGATTTATTTCTGAAAGAGCAAAAATTCTGCCTCGCCGAGTAACAGGTACCTGTGCAAAGCATCAGAGAGAACTCACGACAGCAATTAAGAGAGCAAGGCATATTGCAATTCTCCCTTATACTGCTGATTAATTTAAGCAAACATAAAATCACCGATTAGGTATTTGCCCAATCGGTGATTTTTTATATCTGTTTTAAGCTTTATTTTTCTGTCGGCATATATCTTGCAAGGGAGCCTGCAAGTCTGCTGACAGGCATTGTTTGGAGAACTACCTTACCCGGTCCTTCCACAACTGTGTTGAAAAGACCTTCGCCGCCGAATACGACATTTTTTACTCCTGATACAGTCTTAATATCCATTTTACAGGTAGAGCTCATCATAACAAGATGACCTGTATCAATGATTATCTGCTCACCTGCCTGCAAATCATATTCAATAGGTGTTCCGTCGATTTCAATAAAGAGCAGTCCTTCACCGTTGAATTTCTGCATTATGAAGCCCTCACCGCCGAACAAGCCTGTTGAAAGCTTCTTTCTGAAGAAGACGGACATATTTACATTAGGTGTTGAGGCAAGAAAAGAACTTTTTTGACAAATGATTTCTTCACCCTGTTTTATTTCAATAACCTTGATTTCTCCCGGGAAGGATGAGGCCATCGAAATCATACCGCTGCCGCCGACACTTGTGTATCTGTTCTGGAACATTTTGTCATTTGAGAGAATTCTGCCTACTGCTTTGCCGAGTCCGCCATTGGTGGTTGTTTCCATCTTTATATTTGGGCTCATCCATGACATTCCGCCGCCTTCTGTGATTAACTGCTCACCTGCGTCCATGTAGCATATTGCCACGGGGAAAGGCTTGCCCTTTATTTCATATTTCATACTGCATTCTCCTTTGTCCTTTTTTATTTATAATACCATATAACAGATAAATATGCAATATTTATTATTGCAATGAAAAGAATATAGGTATATAATTGTCGTGGATAATTATATATTTTCTATATTGGAAATTGGTGCTTAATTATGAAAAATTTTATGGATAAAGATTTTCTTTTGGATACTCAGACAGCCAAAAAGCTCTATCATGATTTTGTAGAGGATATGCCTGTCTGTGATTATCATTGTCACCTGAGTCCAAAGGAAATTTATGAAAATAAGCCTCCCGAGAATATCACCCGTATATGGCTTTCCGGTGACCATTACAAGTGGCGTGCGATGAGGAGCTGCGGTGTAGCGGAAAAATATTGCACAGGTGATGCAACGGATAGAGAAAAATTTCAAAAGTTTGCCTATACGCTTCAATATTGTATAGGAAATCCGCTTTATCACTGGGCGCATATTGAACTGCAAAGATATTTCGGAATTGATACTCCTCTTAATGTAAAAACCGCCGATGAAATTTTTGACAGAGCAAATGATGCTGTTAAAAACGGTGATTTCAGACCGCAGAGCCTTATAGAGAAAAGTAATGTTAAGGTTATCTGCACTACCGATGACCCGACAGACGATCTGAAATATCATAAGCTCCTTGCAGGAAATCAAAATTTTGACTGCAAGGTTCTTCCGTCATTCAGACCTGATAAAGCGCTCAATGCACATCTTGACGGCTTTGCCGATTACATTAATAAGCTCAGTAAGGTGAGCGGCATAGAAATTAAATCGTATAAAGATGTAATTAAGGCTCTTTTCAGCAGAGCAGATTATTTCAATTCCGTCGGATGTAAAGTATCGGACCAGGCTTTTGATTATCCGCCTTATTCAATTGCCGACGATGAGGAAATTGAAAGAATTTTTGAAAAGGCAATTCACGGAGAAAAAATTACTCCTGCCGAATGTGACAAGTACAGAACTCCTGTTCTTCTTTCTCTCGGCAAAAAGTATCACGAACTTGACTGGGCTATGGAAATTCATATTGGAGCTATGAGAAATAACAATACCTTGATGCTGAATCAGATTGGACCAGACACAGGGTTTGATTCAGTCGGTGACTGTGAGATTGCGCAACCGCTGTCGAGATTTCTTGATACACTAAATAAGAATAATGAACTTCCCAAAACAGTTTTATTTAATCTCAATGATAAGGATAATACTGTTATTGGAACAATGCTCGGTAATTTCCAGTCTGATGATGCCGAGTCAAAAATTCAGTTTGGTCCTGCATGGTGGTTTCTTGATACTATTGACGGTATGATGAACCAGATGAAAACTCTCGGTAATCTCGGAGTTCTCGGTAAGTTTATCGGTATGGAAACCGATTCGCGTTCTTTTACCTCTTACGGCAGACACGAATATTTCAGAAGAATTATGTGCTCTCTGCTCGGCAGATGGGTTGAAGACGGCTGGTATTCATATGACGAGGATATTATGAAAGAGATTGTCCGGGGTATCAGCTATAATAATGCAATAAAATACTTTAATTTCAACTGAGAAAGGGGCATGGATTTATTATGGATTTAAAGTTAAGACCAAAAGAAGAGTGTTTGTTTGATGAAATATCCCTCGGTGAGATTATGCTCCGCCTTGACCCGGGAGAAGGAAGGATTAAGACTGCCCGTTCTTTCCACGCGTGGGAAGGCGGCGGAGAATATAATGTTGCAAGAGGTCTCAGGAGATGCTTTGGTTTAAAAACAGGCGTTGTAACCGCTTTTGCCGAAAATGAAATCGGTTATCTGATTGAAGATTTAATTCTACAGGGCGGTGTTGACACCTCTCTTATTAAATGGATGCCGTTTGACGGGATAGGCAGAACTGTCAGAAACGGTATTAATTTCACTGAACGCGGCTTTGGTATCCGCGGAGCAGTCGGTGCATCTGACCGTGGTAATACTGCCGCTTCAAAGCTAAAGCCGGGAGATATTGACTGGGATTATATTTTCGGTACTCTCGGCGTCCGCTGGTTTCATACAGGCGGAATCTATGCCGCTCTTTCAGAAAGTGCAGCAGAGGTTGTTATTGAGGCTGTAAAAAAAGCGAAAAAATACGGCACGGTCATTTCCTATGACCTCAATTACCGTCCGTCACTGTGGAATGATATCGGCGGTCAGACAAAGGCTCAGAAGGTAAATAAGGAGATTGCCCAATATATTGATGTTATGATTGGTAACGAGGAGGATTTTACTGCCTCTCTCGGCTTTAAAGTTGAGGGCAATGACGCAGATCTTAAGGAACTTAATATGGACGGTTATTATAAAATGATTGAAACAGTAACCAAGGCATATCCTAATTTCAAGGTTATTGCTACTACTTTGAGGACCGTTAAAACTGCAACTGTTAATGACTGGAAAGCAATTTGCTGGGCTGACGGACAGATATATAAATCAATTGAATTTCCTGCGCTTGAGATACTTGACCGTGTCGGCGGAGGAGACTCCTTTGCCTCAGGTCTCATCTATGGTCTTATGACATATAATGACGCACAGAAGGCAGTTAATTACGGAGTCGTTCACGGCGCACTTGCTATGACAACACCCGGTGATACTTCAATGGCGTCACTCAAGGATGTTGAAAGTAAAGTTAACGGCGGCTCGGCAAGAGTTCAGCGCTAATATATTATAAATACTCAGGAGAATTTATGTGGGGAATCACAATAACCCAATCGAACTCCTAAAAATTTGCCTGCGGCATAATTTTGAGAAGGCTTAATTTCCGTTATACGACTTGTTTGGCTGCAGCGAGTCGTATGGATGATTTTTTATGAACTGTTTGCAGTCGGAAAGGCTATGGGAATTATTATGGTAAATAAGATTGAAACTTTAGCAAAAATTCAGGAGGTCGGAATTGTTGCGGTTGTCCGCGCGACCTCAATTGAGCAGGCAGAAAAAATTACTGACGCTTGTATTGCAGGAGGTGTTGCGGCAATTGAATTAACCTTCACCGTCCCACATGCAGATAAGCTTATTGAAGCAATGAGGGCTAAATATAATTCAGGTGAAATTATCATTGGTGCAGGCACTGTTATGGATGCTGCTACTGCCCGAATTGCTATCCTTGCAGGTGCTGAATATATCGTTTCGCCCTACTTTGACCCTGAAACAGTAAAGACCTGTAACCGTTACGGTATTGCGTCAATGCCCGGAATTTATACCCCGACGGAGGCGGTTCACGCTATGGAGTGCGGTGCGGATGTTCTTAAGGTATTTCCGGGTGATATTGCAGGTCCCGCTTTTATTAAAGATATTCACGGACCGATTCCAAATGCTGTTATGATGCCTTCCGGCGGTGTTGATGTTAATAATGTCAAGGACTGGATAAAGGCAGGCGCAATTGCCTGCGGGGCAGGTTCTTCATTAATTGCGGGGGCAAAAACAGGTAACTACGATGAGATTACAGAAACAGGAAAGCTCTTTGTTAATCGAATTAAGGAAGCAAGAGCAGAAATGAAAAATTAGTTTTAAGTTAATAATACAAAAAATCCCGTATTCATAATGAACACGGGATTTCTTTTGTATAAACTTGACACTATAATAATTATAATATATAATAATATAATTAAAAATGCGATAAGGAGATAGTATTATGGCAACAAAGCAATTTAAAATGACTGCAGCAGGTAAGGCTGAACTTGAAAAAGAGTTGGATTACCTTAAAACCGACGGCAGAATTGACATAGCAGAAAAACTTAAGGTCGCACGTTCATACGGTGACCTTTCTGAAAACAGTGAATATGATGAGGCAAAATCAGAGCAGGCAAAGATTGAAGCAAGAATCAGTGAGCTTGAATATCAGATCGATAACGCAGTAATCATTGACACAGGTGATTCAGATACAGTCAGTATGGGCTCAAAGGTTACAGTTGTAAAAAAAGGTGATAAAACCGAAGCAGTATATGAGATTGTCGGCTTCTCTCAGTCAAATCCGGCAGAAGGTAAAATCAGTGATGAAAGCCCTGTCGGTAAAGCTCTTATGGGTGCAAAGAAGGGTGCAACAGTTATTGTTGAAGCGCCAATCGGCAACCTTGAATTTAAGATTAAATCAATAGACTAAGGGGAATTAACATATGGCAGGAAAGTTTGAAATCACCAAGGCGGGTGACGGTACTTTCACATTTGAATTGATTATCGACGATAAGTCTGTTGGCACAAGTCCTGTCTTTGAAAAAGAAGATATGTGCAAAAGGGGAGTTAAGGCGGTTAAGAAAAACAGCCGTATGAAGGTTCAGAATACAATCCAAAATGATGAAGAAAAAACTAATCCGAAGTTTATTGTTGAGCGTTGCGGAGATAAGATAAAATATACTCTCTTCCTTCAGACAGGTGCAGCTGCACTTGAGGGAACAGCAGATACAGAGGAAGAAGCTCTTGCTAATATTGAGAAAATCGGCAATAATGCAAATGCAGCGCAGATAAAGATGGCTGAAGTCGTCCTTTCTGAAAACGAGCAGAAGCAAATCAGAATTAATAAGCTTAAAGAATTGCAGGACAGCGGCAGTGACCCGTTTGAAATCACAAAGGCGGTCCAGACTCATACCGCTCAGGAAATTATCGATGATTTTGACAAGCTTGAAGGAAAAGATGTATCTGTCTGCGGTCGCATTATGACATGGAGAGATATGGGGAAAGCTAACTTCATTGATATCCATGACAGAAGCGGAAGGCTTCAGGTTTATGTTCGTATGAACGATATCGGTGAAGATGAGTTCAAAAAGTTCAAAAAGTGGGATCTGGGCGATATAATTCAGGCTGACGGTTATGTGTTTAAGACAAGAACAGGTGAGATTTCAATTCACGCAAAAAAGGTAACTCTCCTTTCAAAATCTCTTCTTCCTCTTCCTGAAAAGTTTCATGGACTTACTGATACAGATACCCGTTACAGGAAACGCTATCTCGATATGATTATGAATCCTGATGTGAAGGATACATTTATCAAGCGCTCAAAGATTATTTCTTCAATCAGAAGTTATCTTGACAACTTGGGATTTGTTGAAGTTGAAACACCTATGCTCAATGTGATTGCAGGCGGTGCTGCAGCAAGACCGTTCATCACGCATCATAACACTCTTGATATGGATATGTATCTTCGTATCGCAACAGAGCTTTATTTAAAACGCCTTATTGTCGGCGGTATGGAAAGAGTATATGAAATCGGCAGAAATTTCAGAAATGAAGGTATGGATGTAAGACATAATCCTGAATTTACCTGTATTGAATTGTATCAGGCATATACGGATTATTACGGAATGATGGATATTGCAGAGAATATTATCAGAAATGCTGCCAATGAGGTATGTGACAGTCTGCATATCACTTTTAACGGTACTGAAATTGACCTTGAAGCTCCGTTTTCCCGTATGACAATGGTTGAGGCTGTTAAGAAATACAGCGGCGTTGACTTTGCAGAATTTATTTCTGATAATGAAAAGGCAGTTGCCGTTGCCAAGGAAAAGGAAATTGAGATTGAAAACGGTAAGGCAACATGGGGAGATATTCTTAATTCCTTCTTTGAGGAATTTGTTGAGAAAAACCTTATTCAGCCAACATTCATAATGGATTACCCTGTTGAGATTTCTCCGCTTACGAAGAGAAAGCCGGATTGCCCTGTTCTTACTGAAAGATTTGAGCTCTTCATTCTCGGCGGTGAATACGGTAATGCTTATTCAGAGCTTAATGATCCGATTGATCAAATGAACAGATTTGAAGCACAGATGAAGCTGCGCGAAGCAGGCGACGATGAGGCAAATATGATTGACCATGATTTCGTTACCGCGCTTGAATACGGTATGCCTCCGACAGGAGGACTCGGCATCGGCATTGACAGATTGGTAATGCTGCTTACAGATAATTATTCTATCCGCGATGTTTTGCTCTTCCCGACAATGAAACCGTTGGACAAATAAAACACAATATATATTATAAAATATAGTTGTTATGAACAATATAATGTATTCTATTAAAATTTAATTGTTACTTTACTGAAAATTTACTAATTTTGATTGCTGCATAATTTTGAGATGGTTAAATTTACATTATCCGCCTTGTCAGGCTGCAATAAGGCGAATAAGTGCTTTTTAATGAACTATTTGCAGCCGGAAAGGCTATGGAAATTAATATGAGATCAGATTTAATTAAAGAAGGTCCGTCAAGGGCTCCGCATCGTTCTCTTTTAAGAGCACTGGGTGTTGACGAGCTTGAAATGAAAAGACCGTTCGTTGCAGTAGTTAACTCAAAGAGTGATTACATCCCCGGTCATATGCACCTTGATAAGATTGCCGAGCAGGTTAAAGCAGGCATAAGGAATGCAGGCGGTGTTCCGTTTGAGTTCAATACGATCGGTGTTTGTGACGGTATCGCTATGAATCATAGGGGTATGAAATACTCACTTTGCTCAAGAGAGCTTATTGCAGACAGCATTGAAGTTATGCTTACTGCACATCCGCTTGATGCAATTGTATTTATTCCGAACTGTGATAAGATCGTTCCGGGTATGCTTCTTGCTGCCTGCAGACTCAATCTCCCTTGTATTTTCATCAGCGGCGGTCCTATGCTCCCAGGTAAGAGTACAGAGACTGAAAACAGAATCGGACTTTCAGAGCAGTTTGAATATGTCGGTGCAAATTCAGTCGGCAAGATGAGTCTTGAAAATCTTGAGTCCTGTGCATTCACAGCCTGCCCGACCTGCGGCTCTTGCTCAGGAATGTATACGGCCAACTCAATGAACTGTCTTACAGAAACGATCGGCATGTCACTTCCGGGTTCAGGCACGATCCCTGCTGTTATGAGTGCAAGGCTCAGGCTTGCAAAAATGGCAGGCGAGAGGGTTATGGAACTCCTTAAGGAGGACATAAAGCCGAGTGATATTATTACAGAAAAAGCAATCGAAAATGCTATGCGTACCGATATGGCAATCGGCTGCTCAACAAATACAATTCTTCACCTTACTGCTATTGCTCACGCAGCAGGTCACGATATTGACCTTGCAGAGCTTGATGCATACGGCAGAAAGACGCCTCAGATTTGTAAGCTTAATCCTGCGTCATCTGTATTTATTACCGACCTAAACGATGTCGGCGGAATTCAGGCAGTTGTTAAAGAACTTGCAAGAGGCGGTATGATTAATACGGATGCACTTACTGTTAACGGTACTGTTGCTGACAGAATAGCAAATGCACCTGATGCAGACGGTGAGATTATCAGGAAGCTTGAAAATCCGTTTTCAGCAGACGGAGGTATTGCTGTTCTTACAGGCAATCTTGCTGAAGACGGTGCGGTAGTAAAAAAGGGTGCTGTCGCACCTGAGATGATGCAGCATAAAGGTCCTGCAAAATGCTATGACAGTGAAGAAGAAGCAATTGCCGCAATCACAGGGGGAAAGGTTGTTGCAGGTGATGTTGTCGTTATTCGTTATGAAGGACCGAAAGGCGGACCGGGAATGAGGGAAATGCTTTCACCAACCTCTGCAATTATCGGTATGGGACTCGGTTCCTCTGTTGCACTTCTTACTGACGGAAGATTTTCCGGTGCAACAAGAGGTGCTTCAATCGGTCATATAAGTCCTGAGGCAGCAATGGGCGGCACAATTGCTCTTGTTGAAGACGGCGATGAAATAGAAATTGATATACCGGCAAGAGTGCTTAAAGTGAATGTTTCTGACGAAGTACTTGCCGAAAGAAAAGAAAAATGGCATCCTCCCGTTCAGGAGCTTACCGGCTATCTTAAACGCTATGCACAGCATGTAACAAGCGGTGCAAAGGGTGCAGTATTTGAAGATTAGGAGTCTCCGTTATGAGTGGCAGTAAAAGAAAACACAGGACGAACCGAATAGTGACAGACTATGTTTTGAAGGTGCTGTCATTTGTTGCAATCGCATTAGTCTTAACGATTATAATGCTGTTGATACTGAACAAGCCTGTAAAATCAATGATACATAATATTGAATCCGCTCAGGATATTCAGGTGCGTGATATTGTTGTTAATGATAATATCCCCGAGGACGATCAGACCTTCGCCTATGGAGATAAAATGGGCGTTATTACCTGTGAAAATATCGGACTGAATGCAAATATCTATTTCGGCTCAAACCGTAAATCAATGAAGAGCGGAGTAGGTTTTTCAAACAAAACCGCTATGTTCGGGGAGGGTAAAGTCAGTATGATTGCCGGATATGACGAGACTTATCTTTCAAGTCTTACACATATCAAAAACGGTGATATTATTGATATCAGTACACCGTCGGGAAATCATCAATATACGGTACTTGATTCAAAATATATCAGTACCGAAACAAAGGCTTATAATTCAGATGATGAGGATATGCTCGTAATATGCAGTATATGTTCTGATTTATCAAAGCACAGCGGTGAATATTTTTATGTATTTGCACAAAGAACAGACGGAGGTGTTGAATGATGGCTTCAAAAACACCTGAGGCTAAATTATCAAAGATACTGAGACAGCTTTTGTCCTTCGTCTTGTTCATTATGTTGCTTCTTCTCATTCTTTCAAGCACTGTAAAGGCAATTGCTCTTGACAAAATCAGAATTGAAAACGCTTTTACAAGTAATACTTATATTGCAGGACTGAGAGAGAATATCATTGATTATGCTGAGGATACTTATATTAAGAATGGTCTTGATACAGATAATTTGAATGATGTATTTGATTATAATATAATAAAAGAGTCTGTGAAAGCATATATTGCATTTAATATTAATTCAAGCGTCGGATATGACGAGAATACTTATAATGAGACAGTCAGTTCAGTCACTGCATTATATACTGATGATTTGAAGGATAAGATAAAGGCGAATAGTACTGTTATTTCAAAGCTATCAGACTCTTTTGAGGAATATTATAAGAAACAGATTGAGCTTGATTCAATGGGCTATATCGAAAAGGTTATCAATGTCGGCTCAATTGCTTCTTTAATAATTTGTATTGTCAGTGCATTTTTTGCAGTTTCCTCAGCTCTTATATTATTCTTTATAGGCAACAAGCGTTACCGTAATGTCAGGGCAATCGGCAACAGCATAATGTCAGCAGGCGTGTTCAACATTTTATTTTCATTAATGTCAATTATAATTTTGCATATAAAGCATATTGACATTTATCCGCTCTATCTTTCAAATATATTTATGAATCACTTTAATGTATTTATAAGCAGTGTTATGGCAATAGGCGGAATAATGATTGTATTTGCAATAATAGTTTATGCAATTGTTTGGAAAATGAAAAAGGGGTAAAGGTGACTTATGGATAAAGATATGGCAATTTCCGTAAAAGATTTGACAATGTCGTTTAATCTTAATAAGGAAAAGGTTGATAATCTTAAGGAATATGTTATCAAATTTCTTACTCATAAACTTGAATATAAAAAGTTTTATGCTCTTAAGAACATTAACTTTGAAGTAAAAAAGGGAGAGCATCTCGCGATATTAGGACTTAACGGTGCGGGTAAAAGCACACTGCTTAAGACAATTGTAGGAGTATACAAGCCTATAAAAGGGACTATTGAAAAGGAGGGCGTTATTGCCCCTCTTCTTGAACTCGGCGCAGGCTTTGACCCTAACTATACAGGTGAAGAGAATATTTATCTTTACGGTGCTATTCTCGGCTATGACAGGGCTTATATCAATTCAAAGTTTGATGAGATAGTTGAATTTTCCGAGCTTGGTAATTTTATTAAAGTCCCTGTTAAGAATTATTCAAGCGGTATGAAAGCAAGACTCGGTTTTTCCATCGCAACTGCCGTTGAGCCTGATGTTTTAATCCTTGATGAGGTCTTGTCCGTAGGTGACGCAGGTTTTAAGAAAAAGAGCCTTGCAAAGGTTCAGTCGCTTTTTGATAAGGGCGTTACCGTTTTGTTCGTTTCACACAGTATTGACCAGGTGAAAGCAATCTGTGACAGGGCAATACTTCTTGAACACGGCAAGATTATTGCTCAGGGTAATCTTGATGATGTTATACCTGTATATGAACAAAAAATAAAAAAGAAGCCGGTTAAAATACCTGCTCCGCATAAGGAGGAAAAAACCGACGATAAAACAGAAAAAACAAAAGCTGATAAATAATTACAATATACTGATATCTTAAATTGAGGCGTCTCAATTTTCGGTATCAGTTTTATTGTATAACCATTCAGAAAGCCCTCACAAGAAGACTGTGTTATTCTGTCACAAATATTTATAAAAAAAATAAATGTCAAAGTGTTTCCGCTTCAACATTTATTATAGAACTTTAATAAGCTATTCGCCGATGCCCCGCGCCTCTTAGGCGAAGGGGAACACTTCAGAATTCCGGTGGGGGTAACAATCTTCCTTTGAACCCCTGAGAAACTAACGCTCCCCACGCAGACTGCAATCATTCAGTTTATTTAATCAAAAGATTTGCATTTGATTCCAAAATATCTATTGCTTCCTGTCCGCATCTTTTAATAATTTCTTTTACGCCTTTTTCATATTGCGGAGGTCTCGACTTAAGATTGTGGCAATCAGAACCGATGATATGTATTCTGCCGCTTTCAAGATATTTAAAGAGCCGTTTGCGTATATATCTCGGCGAATCAACAAATGAACTGATATTTACCTGAATCAAACAGCCCATATCAATATAATCATTAAGCAGCCCTTCATTATCCATAAGAGCCGGATATCTTTCAATATGAGCAAGAACAGGCTTCACTCCATACTCGTAATTGAGATTGAGCAATCTGTCATACACTTCCTGTGAAAAAGAAGAGGAAAACGGATGTTCAATTAATACATAGTTTGAGTTGGCTATACGCAGTCTGTCAAGGCTGTCATAGTTAAAAAGATATTTACTTATATATATCTCAGCAGCAGGAATTAATCTCGGGCTGCCGGGCGGTAGTGCCTCTTCAAGGATACTTAATGCTTCATCCCTCTGTTTTAGAAAGTCATCAAGAGAAATTGAGTCGGAATAATAATGAGGTGTGAGCACAATCGCCTTTGCGCCCTGTTCCTGCAATTTTTTTATCATGGCAATGCTTGTTTCAACATCAGGCGCTCCGTCATCAATGCCCGGGAGAATGTGGCAGTGGGTTTCAATAAGATTATTAATCAGCATTTTTATTACCTGCCCTGATTTCCCGGCTCATATGACCGACCATATCCGTAATTTCCGTAATTGTAATTTCCGTAACCTCCATAAGGAGAGTATGCTCCATATGCTCCATATGTGCCATATGTGCCGTAGCCGTACTTACCATAGCTGCCGTAGCCGCTCTTTCCGCCGTATTTAGTTGCCTTTGACTCTGTAAAGTTTACAACAAAGCCGAGGATTTTAGCATCAATAAATTCAAGCGCCGACAGAGTCTTTTGAAGCTCAGGGTGAGTTGATTTATTAGAACGCACAATGAGAACTACACCATCGGATTCTCTTATAAGAGGAAGTGAGTCTGATACGACATTGACAGGCGGTGTATCAATAATAATATAATCAAAGTCACTGCTGACATCATGCAAAAAGTCAGACATTAATTCAGAACCCAGAAGCTCTGCCGGATTAGGCGGAATTGAACCTGAACATAAAATAGAAAGGTCTTCATATTCGGTGGGATGAATAATGCTGAATATGTCGGCGGTCCTTTTTCCTGAAGCTTTCTCACCAAGATAGTTTGTAAGTCCCGGTGAGTTCGGAGCTGAAAAATAATGGTGAATTTTAGGCTTTCGAAGGTCACCGTCAATAAGCAGTACCTTTTGACCTGCCTGTGAAATAGTCACTGCAAGGTTAACAGTTGTTGTTGTCTTTCCCTCGTTCGGTGCAGAAGAGGTTACTACAATGATTTTACAGCCCTTTTTCATTACCGAGAACATAATATTTGCACGTATAGTCTTATATGCCTCTTCAATTCTGAATTTAAGGGTGGGCTGAATCGGAGCATTGTTGAGCAGAAATCTTGATGATGCCTGAGTTGTTGACTTACTGTCTTTGTTTCTTTTCTTAGACATTGCTTCATTCACCTCTCTTTTTGGTTTCTGTTACAGTTTTGGTTTTTTGAACATTTCCGGCTTTTATATCAAATTCAGGTATAGTGCCAAGTACCGGGATACCGTATCTTTCCGTGAGCTCATCACTGCTTTTAATTCTGACATCAAGAAGGTCACGGAGAATAATAAATGCTACTGCCAATACAACGCCGGCAAGGAAGCCGATAAGCATCTTTTTTGCATATCCGAGACTTTCAGATGTGCTTGCTTTGATTGCAGGGTCTTCAACTGATGCACGGACAAGTCCGTTATTTGTTGCTTTCATCTTTTGAGGAATACTCTTTTCAAGCTGGTTTGCAATCTGGTACGACATATCCGTGTTAGTTGTTGTTACCGTGACGGTGAACATTGCAGTGTCTTCAACGGCATTATATGTAACAGCATTCTTGATTTGTGATGCCGAATATGACGTGTTGTATTGCTTATTAAGACTGTCTGCAACTGATTTGTTGAACTCGTTTGTTTTAAAAAGCTCAATATATGTGTTGAGCATTTTCATAGCATAATTCATTTTGCTTGTGTTGCTTGCCGTCTGTGCAGCAACAGTGGAGTCGCTGAGTTCTTTCTGCGATTCCTGTGAGTATGAAAGAAATTCAACGCTTGATGAATATGTGAGCGTTGTAAAATTAGCCGTATAGAAATAAGCAAGGAGAGTGCCTATTAAAGCTAAAATCAAAATCAGTTTCCATTTTTTAATCAGCAATGCTAATATTTTTTGAATGTTTTCATCTAAATTCATTATTTTTCCTCCGCACCAGTGGAATAAACTATAATATATATTATTCTACTTTATATTATACATTTTGTCAATGATACAAATAAGAATAATTGTTGACAAAATTATTCAATTGGGTGATAATACTTTTATTGAGGAATGTAACCTGATCACTGATCTTCACTGCATTTTAGGCGGCGAGATCCGCTTCAGAATTTCAGTGTGAGTGATAATCTACACTTAAACTCTGATGGGCTAACGCTCCCTGCGCAGGCTGCAATCGTTTGCAAGCTCCATTTCAAGCGAACTTGATGGAGTCTCCTCCGATTTAATGAAATACCGAGGATTGAGATATGAATACAGATACATTTTCTATGCCCACGTGGGGTCCCTATTCAAAAAAATATATGGGTCTGTCAAAAATTATTGAGAGCATGGCAGATACAGGTGTACGCTTTGACTTTTCTGTTCACCCGACCTTGTGGAACAGTGCAACGCCTGTACCAAATGTTACAGTGCCGTCAAATTATCATCTGTGGAACTGTAAGAGTGATTATACATATTTTTCATATAGATATGAGCTTATGTGGAAAGACTTGGTTTATGCCGACATTTCCTTTTCAAAAATGGAGGATGACGCGTATCTTATGCGCTGTGAATTTTTCAATAATACTCCGCTTTATCAGAACTGTATTCTCAATGTTTTCGGCGCGCTTGAATTTCCGTATCCGTCATATTGCAGTGTGAATACTCCTGAAAAATGTTTGCTTAAAAGCGCAAATGATTATGAAGAATATTCATATAAAACTCCTCGTCCGTGGGATAAAGAAAATCCTGACGGGATGTTCAAGGGAATGTTTGCAGATAAGGATTTTTATCAAGGAAAGGGACTGGGTGACAGATGTGAAAATTGCCATGTCCATTACCTTAACCTAAAACCATTCGGCTGTGAAAAGGGCGATAAGGTTTCTTATAATCTCCTTTCTGCTTCAGAAAAAGGCTTTGACAATCCTGTAATAGCAGTAAGATATAAAACCGTAACTGACAGTGATGCAAAATTCAGTATGAACGGCAAAGAGGTTTGTTTCAGAAAAAGTGACAGCTTAACCTTTGCGTATTTGCCGTTTATGGGTGAATTTACACTTGAAAGTCTCGGAACTTCAGGAATTGAGCTTGATTTTCTCGCTGTGATTGAAGAAAGTGATAAGGATTCGCTTTTTACTGAGCAAATCAGTTTCCCTTATATCCCTGAGATTGAAACAGAAAAAATCGGCAGAGGGCACAGAACAGCACTCAGGTATGAAGGTATTGCTTCACCTTTTTATATCCTGACTCACAATGAAAACACAAGGGAGCGAACTCTTGACTCCGGTTCGCTGGAGGATGCCCTTATTAACCGTCTTTCCAACGGTGACCGCAGTTATGATGATTTGAAAAAGACCTTTTCTGATTCCTTCAGCAGGAAGACGAGTGATATTGGATTTTTCCATAACACTTTAATAAAATCGATATTTGTTAAATCAGGTGCTTCACATACAGAGTATGTTGTTATTTCAAATAAAAAAATGGAGCCTCTGAGTAATGACGAATATGAGCAGATTTATAACAATGCAAAATTATCAAGTCCTGTTACAAAATATAATAAAGCAGGTGAGAAATACAGCCTTTCAACAGAAATATTGAAAGCAACGCTATTGACTAATGCCGTATATCCGGTTTACCGCCACGGTGAGAATGTAATTCACCATACTCCCGGCAAAAGGTGGGACAGCTTTTATACATGGGACAGCGGGTTTATCGGTATGGGACTTCTTGAGGTTTCAAACGATTTATGCCGTTATGTGCTTGATATGTATCTGTGTGATGACAGCAACAGAGACTTTGCCTTTCTCCTTCACGGTTCGCTCATTCCTACTCAGTTTGCAGAATATCTTGAGCTATTAAAGCGTACTGAGGATAAAAGCAGTCTTGCTTTCCTTTATGATAAAATGAAGAATTATTATGAGTTTCTGCGCGGCAGGGCTCACGGATCTACCACTGCAAAATTCAATAACGGCTTGCTGACCACATATGATTACTGGTATTCACACTGCGGTATGGACGATTATCCTGCACAGGTTGAGATGATTAACAGAAAGTCACAAAAATATACCTGTCCCTGCCTTTCAACATCACATATTATCCTTGCAGGTAAAATTATGAAAATGGCTGCGCTTTCACTCGGCAGAAACGATGACATAAAGGTCTATGACGAGGATATTGAGTATTCTTCAAGGGCACTCAACGAGCTTGCCTGGGACGAGGAAAGCGGATATTTCGGCTATACGCTTTATGATGAAAACGGTAATTTGAGCGGTATGATGCGTACTGCCGGCGGGGAGAACTTCAACAAGGGAATGGACGGAATATCCCCTATCGTTGCAGGTGCGGTTGAAGGTGACAGAAAAAAGCGGATTATTGAGCATATCAAAAATCCTGATGAGATGTGGTCACAGGCAGGAATTTCCGCTGTAGATACGTCTGCCTCATATTATTTGGATGACGGATACTGGAACGGAAATGTATGGATGAGTCATCAGTGGTATATATGGAAAACAATGCTTGATAACGGCGAAACTGATTTTGCTTATAATATTGCAAAAACCGCCCTTGATATGTGGAAGGCGGAAACAGATTTCACCTATAATACTTATGAATGCTTCGGTATTGCCACAAAGCGCGGAGGCTGGTTTCATAATTTCGGCGGTCTGTCTGCTCCTATCTGCATATGGGCGAACTGTTATTTTAAACCGTGCACAGTCACAACAGGCTTTGACTTGTGGACTGATTATCAAAGAGCGGAGGATACTAACGCGGAAATATCCTTCAAATATTTCGGAAACAATGATAAGTACAGCATGATTGTCACCCTCAGCGATAAGGGTAAATATACTGCTTATCTTGATGGTAAAAAAATAAATTTTCATGAAAGAAATAAAGGCTCACTCGAATTTACTTTTGATAAAAATGTAAGCTCAGGTGTATTGGTAATTAAGGAGAAATAAGGGATAATATGGCTAACAGAATTTTTGGCAGTAATAATAATCCGCTGAAAGTGCAGTTCATAACAGACGTTCATTACTATTCAAGGAAGAACGGAACAGAGGGCAAGGCATATGACAAGGCCGAGTCAAAATCTCAGATGGTCATCAAGGACAGCGACCTTGTTATCAAGGCAGGCTTTGATATGCTCTGTAAGGATACTTCAACTGATATAGTTCTGCTTGCAGGTGATACAACGCGCAACGGTGAAATTGATTCACATAAGGAATTTATCAAAATGCTTTATGACCTGAAAGCAAGGGGCAAGCGTGTTTATGTTATAACTGCTACACACGATTTCAGACCTGAGGGTGTGACTGAGGGATATAAAGGCGATAATAAGATTGAAGTCCCTACAGTTGCCGACAGACAGGATTTATGGGATATGTATTATGACTTTGGTCCGAGTGAGGCAATTTCAACCCACAGGGAGTCGCTGAGTTATGTTGTTCAGCTTGCGCCCGGGTACAGATTATTTGCCCTTAATGATGATACTAACTTCAAGCCTGAGGGCGAGCAGGGCTCAGGATACAGTGACAGCTGTATGCAGTGGATAATAGAACAGCTTAAGGACGCACAGGAAAATGACCAGTATGTTATTGCGATGACTCATCACCCGATGATTTCTCCGTCACCGTTTTATAAGATAATCGGCGGCGGAAATATGCAGAGAAATCACGAAACAACGCGTGAGATTTTTGCAGATGCGGGACTTCACTGTATGCTTACAGGTCATACCCATGTCCATGATATAAGCTACATAACCTCTGAAAAGGGAAACAGATTTTACGATGTCGCGTGCGGTTCAATGATCGGCTGTCCGCCTGTAATGCGTAATGTTACGTTTGACCCTAAGAATGAGAGGATCGATGTTGAAACAGTAACAATCAAGGAAGTTCCGGGAATGGATACTCAGGGCAAGCCTTTTGATGAGTATATGAACGACTTTTTCTTTGGTATGATAAAGGAAGTACTCTGGGCAATGGGTTATGATATTGACCGCCTTGCTGAAATGTCAGACGCCTTTTCAATCCCGGGTGAAAAAATTAAAAAGCTCGGCTGGATACTTAAGCCTGTCGGAAAATTTCTTGATAAGCTCACCTTTAAAAAGGTATGGCGCTTGTGCAAAAAGGAATGTGGACTTAAGAAAAAAGATATTTCCGATATTGCCGACAATAAGGTTATTGATTTTATCCTTGAGCTTGTTCAAAATCTGTATTGCGGCGATTCACCCTATGGTCCTGAAACGAGGGAGTATAAAATAACCTGCGGTTTTCTTAATGTTATTGATTCCTTTCTCGATACAATTCATCTCCGTATCGGTAAATTTATAAAAGGCGCAGCAAGCGTCAGAGAATTGATTGAGCCGCTTCTCTGGAACTCAGGTTACTGTGACGCAAAGGCAACTCTTCCGATTTTTCCTGTTTATGATGAGGAGAATCCTGCCCCTGTAACAGAAGAAAAAAAGCCTTCTGATAATACAATCAGCAAAAGTAAAAAAGGACCGCTTATCCTTTTTATCCTCATTCTTGCAGTATTATTAGTCCTTGCCGTTATAGCCGGAATTATAGCTCTTATTATATTACTTATTGCAGGCATTTTCTGATTTGTTATTGAAATGGTGAAAATTAACTGATATAATAAATGTAATACAGAATTAAGGAGAAATTTTGTTATGGCTAAAAACTTAAAAGATATTGATAATATGGCAGAGGAAAAAGGCTCATGGATTGTTACAGCCTGGCAGTTTGTAAAATTCATTTTCGTTTCACTTCTTGCTTGTATTGTACAGTTTGCGCTCGTAAATATTCTTCCGCATATTCCTCAGATTCATGAGCTTTATGCAGAGGATTTCAAATGGTTTGTATTTGACTATCCTGCAAAGGACGGCGGTCTTGGATATTTTATTGCATTCAATGTCGCTAATATCGCAGCACAGATAGTTGCTTTCTTTGTAAATAAGGATAAAACCTTTAATTCAAGTGCAAATGTTGCAGTAACACTTCCTATCTACATAGTGTTTACAATTGCACTTATCTGCTTCAGCGCTTGGCTTTCGCCGACGCTTTATGGCCTTTTTCTTAACAAATGGGGCTGGCCTGAGGCTTTGTCACTCAATATTGCAACAGCCGTTTGTTCTGCTCTTCAGTTCTTCCTGTATTTCCCTGTTGATAAGCTGCTCTTCAAAAAAAAGAAAGAAGATAAAAAAGATAAAGAAGAAAAATAAAAATTGTTCAAAGGCAGTTATGAGGTTATTCCTTGTAACCGCCTTTTTAATTTGATATTTTTATTATTGTGTGCTATTATGTATTTCGGTGATTTATGTGCAAGCGGCAAAGAATGATAAAATTGAAATAGTTATTGACGCCCTGACATCCGAAGGCAGCGGAGTCGGCAGATATAACGGACTTGCCGTATTTGTGCGCGGCACAGTCCCCGGGGATAGAATCATTTCACACGTAATTAAACGCTCAAAAAACTATGCAATAGGAATCATTGATAAGATTATTCATCCAAGTCCCTCAAGAATTGAAAGCGACTGCCCTTATTCCTCCGGGTGCGGCGGCTGTTCATTCCGCCATATGACATATGACGAGGAATTGAAATATAAAAAGAGCAGAGTTGAGGAGGCTCTTTCCCGTATCGGACATCTTGATATTGAGGTGGATGAAATTATCGGTGCAGCCAAGCTGAATTGCTACAGAAATAAGGCGCAGTATCCTGTCAAAATTTGCGGCGGTGAGCTTTATGCCGGATTTTATGCTTATAAAAGTCACAGAATTATTCCATGTGAAGACTGCATACTCCAGCCTTATGAATTTCAAAAGGGACTTGAGGCATTTGCAGTATGGACTGAAAAGGAAGATATTACCTCGTACGATGAGAATACAGGTAAAGGTCTTCTGCGTCATATTTATTTCAGAAAAGCCTTCGGTACAGGTGAAATAATGGCGTGTGCCGTAATTAACGGTGACAGGATTCCAAATCAGCAGCTGCTCATTGATTTATTAATAGAAAAAGTTGAAAATTTAAAATCAGTCGTTCTTAATATTAATAATGACAGAACGAATGTAATACTCGGTAAAAAGTCAAAAACTATCTGGGGCAGTTATACAATATGCGATATCCTGCTCGGTAAAAAATTTCTGATTTCACCGAACTCTTTTTATCAGGTCAATCATAATCAGTGTGAAAAATTATACAGTAAGGTGAAAGAATTTGCCTGCCTGACGGGTAATGAAACTATGCTTGATTTATATTGCGGCGTCGGTACAATCGGACTGTCGATGGCTGACAGTGTCAAAAAGCTTGTGGGTATTGAGATTGTACCGCAGGCTATTGAAAATGCTGAGGAAAATGCAAGACTCAACGGTGCAGTTAATTCTGAGTTTATATGTGCAGATGCAAAAAATGGCGCTCAGATTCTTGAACGAAAGGGTATTAAACCCGATGTGGTTATTCTTGACCCGCCAAGAAAGGGCTGTGACAAATCTCTTTTTGAAGTGATTGGAAAAATGTCACCGAAGAGAATTGTCTATGCCTCCTGCGACTGCGCTACTCTTGCACGAGATTTAAAGATACTTGATGATATTGACTATAAAACAGTAAAAGTCACCGCACTCGATATGTTCCCCCGCACTCCGCATATTGAGAGCATAGCCTTGATACAAAAGGCGAATTAGAACTTAAGCGGGAGCTTATACAGATTTGCAAGATATAAAACAGCATTTTACAAAGGCTGAGATAATAAAGCAATAATAACATAAAAGGATTTTGATTTTATGAAACTAAAGGATGGTATTGTTACAAATTCAATCGATGGAGAGAGCTTTGCTATTGCTGTCGGAGAGGCAGCACAGGACTTCAACGGCCTTGTGAAAAACAATCCGAGTGCGGCATTTATATTTGAGCTTCTCAAAACAGAGCAGACGGAGGACAGTATTGTCAGTGCCATGCTTGAAAAATATAATGTTGACGAGGCAACTGTGCGCGCTGACGTCAGAGAGCTGCTTGATTTACTGAAATCAAAAAAGATTATTGAAGAGTAATGAGGATTAATTATGAAATATTCATCCGTTGAAAGTGAATATTTAATTAAGCTGATTAAATCTGCGGTTAAATCAGAGTCTGTACCCTGTCCTCCTGAGAATATTGACTGTGCACGGCTTATTGAATTGTCAAAATCGCAGCAGGTTTATTCAATTATTGCTGCTCTTCTTGACGGCAGTGTCCTTCCTGAGAAGCAGGCATCTGAACTGAAAAATTATTCACAGTCAGAGCTTCTGCGAACAATTGCAATGAAAAATGAGCTTGAGCTGATTGAGAATGATTTAGAGGAAAATCAGATAAAATATATGCTGCTAAAGGGAAGCGTTCTCAGAAGTTATTATCCTCAGCAGAAAATGCGTCAGATGAGTGATATTGATATTCTTTATGATTCCGATTGCCGTGACAGGCTTTTTGAAATTATGCAAAGGCATAATTATACCTGCCGTAATTCTGCTGATAACAGTGATGACTTTGTGAAAAAGCCTTTTTATACATTTGAATTTCACAGAGAATTGTTTTTTGAAGAGGCTGATTTTTGTCCTAAGCTTGACTATGTATGGGATAATGCCGTTCGGGATAATGAAAAAGAATATCTTTATCATATGAGCCTTGAAGATATGTATGTATACAATATTTGTCATATGTATAAACATTTCAGGAAAGGCTGCTGCGGAATAAGATTTCTTACTGACAATTATCTTTTTTTGAAAAAAGAAGGTGAAAGGCTAAACCGGAAATATATTGAGGATTGCCTTAATAAGTTCAATATTTTAGATTACGAACAAAAGGCGAGAGTATTGGCAATAAAATTATTTGACGGCGAGGCGCTGACCGATAAGGAAGCGAAGCTGTTATATCTGTATACGAATTTTGGGATATACGGAAGTTCTGAAGGCAGGGCAGTGCTTGAATTTGCTGAAACCAATGAAGACGGAGGAAGGCAGTATTCACGGTTCAAATATTTTATAAAGCGTATTTTCCCCGGCAGAAAAGCTATGGAATATAATTATCCTTATTTGAAGAAAAAGCCGTATTTGATTTTATTTGCATATATCAGCAGATTTTTTAAAGGTATATTTAAGCGTGATAAAATAGAAAGTGAAATTAAATCAATTAATGAATTAAGAAAATAATTTACTATTTGGAGGATTACCCTTTGTCAGTAGATAAAAAACATATTAGGAATTTTTCAATAATTGCTCATATTGACCACGGTAAGTCAACTCTTGCTGACAGACTTCTTGAGCTGACAAGCTCGGTTGCAAGCCGTGATATGCAGGAGCAGATACTTGATGATATGGACCTTGAAAGGGAACGCGGTATAACAATTAAAGCCCACGCCGTGAAGCTTGATTATACAGCCAAAAACGGTGAGCTGTATGAATTCAACCTGATAGATACCCCGGGGCATGTTGACTTTAACTATGAGGTTTCACGCTCACTTGCCGCTTGTGAGGGCGCAATTTTAATTGTTGACGCTTCACAGGGTGTTGAGGCACAGACCTTGGCAAATACTTATCTTGCTCTTGACCACGACCTTGATATTCTCCCTGTTATCAATAAAATTGATCTACCTGCAGCAGACCCTCAGAGAGTTGCAGAGGAGGTTGAGTCGGTTATAGGAATTCCCTGTCTTGACGCCCCGAGAGTCAGTGCAAAAACGGGGGAGAATGTTGAAGAAGTACTTGAATATATTGTCAATGAGGTGTCAGCTCCGAGCGGTGATGATAAAAAACCTCTCAGGGCATTGATATTTGATTCTGTTTATGATTCATACCGTGGAGTTATAGTATATGTCCGTATTATGGACGGCAGGATAAAAGCAGGGGATACAATGCGTATGATGGCAACGGGTGCTGAATTTTCCGTTGTTGAGGTCGGATATATGCGTGCAACCTCAATGGAGCCTGCTGAGGAGCTTTGTGCAGGCGAGGTAGGTTATATCACCGCATCAATCAAGACTGTTCACGACGCGAATGTCGGTGATACCGTAACTCTTGCAGATAATCCTGCACCTGAGGCACTTCCGGGTTACCGTAAGGTCAACCCAATGGTATTCTGCGGTATTTATCCGGCAGACGGCGCAGATTATGAGGCACTGCGTGATGCTCTTGAAAAATTGAAGCTCAACGATGCCTCACTTTCATATGAGCCGGAGACATCAGGCGCACTTGGTTTCGGCTTTCGCTGTGGCTTTCTCGGACTTCTTCATCTTGAGATTATTGAAGAGCGCCTTGAAAGAGAATACAACCTTGACCTGATAACCACAGTGCCGAGTGTCGTTTACAAAATTCATATGACTGACGGTACATTGACTGAGATCGATAATCCTACGAATTATCCTGACCCTGCACTAATTGATTATTGTGAAGAGCCTTTTGCAAATGCACATGTTTATGTTCCGAGTGAGTTTGTCGGCACTGTTATGGATATGTGCCAGGAGCGCAGAGGTGTATTCAAGGATATGAATTATATTACTCCTGAGCGAGTGGATATCCATTATGAACTTCCGCTTAATGAAATCATTTATGATTTCTTTGATGCGCTCAAGTCAAGGACACGCGGATATGCTTCATTTGATTATGAAATTTCCGACTACAGGAAATCGGATCTATGCAAGGTCGATGTACTGCTTAACGGAGATGTTATTGACGCCCTGTCATTTATCATTCACAGAGAAAAGGCATATACTCGTGCAAGAAAGATTGCAGAACAACTCAAAAAACATATTCCCCGCCATCTGTTTGAAATACCTATTCAGGTAGCAATAGGCGGCAAGGTCATCGCGAGGGAAACGGTAAAGGCACTGCGCAAGGATGTACTTGCAAAGTGCTACGGCGGTGATGTTACCAGAAAGAAAAAACTCCTTGAAAAGCAGAAGGAAGGCAAAAAACGTATGCGTCAGTTCGGTTCTGTTGAAGTACCGCAGGAGGCATTTCTTGCAGTCCTCAAGCTTTCGAGCGATGATGAGTGATGCTGTTGAAGAAGAATACCTTTATTCATAATTTGGATTTATGTATATGGTTTATTCAGCGAGAAATATCAATTTACAAAAGCAGCGTTGGAAGATACAATATATTATGATATTACAAACAAATGACTCTTACCTGAAACTGAGGTAAGAGTCATTTGTTATTTTATATTTAAAAAATATTGCCGAAGCTTATTTTCTGGTTATCTCTGATTGCTTTCATCTGATTTTTTGCGGTGATGAGTTCATCCTGCAAATCATCGCTTTCGTTTTCTGCAAGATTTTCAAGAGAGTTTATTGTTATTCCTGCATCATCAAGCATGCCGTGCTCAATCATTGCCGTCATATAAGGGTATTTTTTATCCCAGTATTCACGCAGATGTTTACAGGTCTCACCTGCATCTTTAAACTCTTCTTTTTCTGTCTGTTCAATAGCTGTATTGATATATTCTGTTGTTGTTTCATATGCACTCTTAACGGTATATTGCTCAAAAATACATAGTCCTATTGAAATGCTTAAAAATAAAATTGCTATATATATTCTTTTCATCTGCTCTCCTTATTAATCAAAAATGTATTTCCGGCGTCATCAATTGTCAGAAGCATAATCCGTTCCGATTTTTTGTTAACGGACTGCAATATAAGTTCAATCTCACTTTCTTTAATTTTATATTCATTGAAATATTCACTGACAGGCTTTCCGTCAATAACGATTGCGACAGGCATACCGTTTTCCTTTACGCTTATTCCGACATCATTCGGCGTAAGCGGTTTGTATTCAGCCTTTGGCAGAACGGATATCGTACCGTTTGTCTCTATTACTGCGTCCTCAACCTCACTGATATCAAATGTTCCCTGCTGGCGCAGAGCATCAACTATGTCATCCATAGTGAAACGCATTTCTTTGAGTTTCTTTTGGTCAAGCTTTCCGTTTCTTATTATGAATATCGGTCTGCCCTGAATTAGATTTCTGAAGCTGAGATTTTTCATTGAAATAACAGATACAATAATTTCAAGACTGATAAACAGTAATATCGGTACAAGGCAGTTTGCAAGCGGCATACTATTCTCTTCAAGCGGTATAACTGCGACTGCACTGATCAAAATTGTTATAACAAGCTCGTGCGGTTTCAGTTCTCCGACCTGCCTTTTGCCCATCAATCTAACTGCAATAATAATGAAAACATAAATAATAGCTGCTCTTATAAAATTAATTGCCATAAAATTCACCCGTTATATTTTGTGATATTTTTGCATTAATATTATTTTTATGAATAATAAAAGTATGTTTGCAAAAATTAACATTGTGGTGGTATTATGGAAAATTTATTTATCAGCTATGATGATAATAAAAAAAGGTTTGAAGATGATTTTAAGGACTGCTCTGATTTTCTTCTTCGTGAAGCTGTATTCTGCGGAGTAAAGGGATTTTTTGTGATTATGGACGGGCTCATTGATTCCCTCCAGCTTTCCCAGATGGTTGTGTCGCCGATTCTGGAAAGGGAACTTGAATTTGAAAAAAATAATGATTTGTATAATCAGATTAAGCTCAGTGTGGTAAATTCAGTAGAGCTCAATGAGGTAAAAACCTTTGACGACTGTTATTATTTTCTTATGTCAGGCTTTTGCGTTTTTATTATCGACGGAATAAACAAGGCTCTTGTTTTTGGACTTCAGGGCTTTTCAAAGCGCTCTGTTGACGAGCCTACCAATGAGAGTAATGTTAAGGGCGCAAAGGAGTGCTTTATTGAAAACCTGAATGATAATAAGGCACTTTTAAGACGCAGATTGAAAACATATCATTTGAAATTCAGGCAGTTAAAACTCGGGACTGCTGCCAATACTGCTGTTGTTATTGCCTATATTGATAACAGAGCCGACAGGGAATTTGTTAATGATATTGAATATCGTCTGAATTCAGCAAACTTTAATACGGTTATTGATTTTGGAGAGATTATCCCATTTGTGGATACTGATGTTAAAACCTTTTTTTCTGCCGTTGCAAATACAGAGAGGCCCGATGTTGCAGTGTCAAAGCTGCTTGAGGGCAGAGTAGTTATATTAATTGACGGATCTCCGTTTGCAGTCTATCTTCCTGCGCTGTTCAGTGATAATTTCCAGACGGTTGATGATTATGACAATCCTCCGTTTTATGCAGGGCTTATGAGAGTGCTTAAGTATTTCAGCTTTGTCATCTCAATATTTCTTCCCGGAATATATGTTGCAATCGGAACATTTCATCAGGAGCTTATTCCGACAAATCTGCTTTTCACTATTGCGGCAGAGGAAATCACAACTCCTTTTTCATTGATGACAGAGGCGCTTATGCTCCTTGTTCTTTATGAAATTATGAGAGAGGCAGGCTTGCGGCTTCCGAAAAATATCGGCCATGCCGTTTCAATCATAGGCGGTATAATAATTGGCGAAACTACTGTTACTGCGGGAATAATCGGTGCGCCAATGCTTGTGGTTATCGCTATGACGGCAATTTCATCATATGTCGTTTATCCTCTTTATGAGAGCATCTCGGTACTGCGGTTCCTGTTTATTATTGCAGGCGGATTTACAGGTATGTACGGAATAATTCTCGGTGCCGGTGTTGTGTTTGTTAATATATGTGCAATCAATCCGTTCGGTATTCCGATGTCTTCTCCGATTTCTCCGCTTGATAAACATTCTCTCGGTGATATATTCTATCGTGAAACTTGGCGTAAATTATCAAAACGCAAGGTGCGTGTAAATAACTTAAGGGGTGCAGATATTGACATCAGCAAAAAGAGATAGGATTGCACCTATCAGTATTTTCTTTCTTCTTTATATCAGCAGAATTGTTGTCACAATGACAAACATTCAATCGGTTACAACAGGTTATATGAAAACGGATATGCTTATCAGTGTAATGCTTGCAATGGGCACCGATTTGATTTTGTCATTGCCTGCAATCTTCTGCTATGCCAAGCATAAAAGCCCATTTGATGTAAAAATAATAAGCTGGTTTTATGCAGCTTATTTTATCTTTCTTGCATCAGTTAATATAAGCAGATTTGCTTATTTTGCTTCGACGGTACTAAATCCTGATTCAACCTCCTGGATCTTTTCTGTTATTGTTACTTTGTGTGCCTTTTATGGTGCTTATCTCGGTATTGAAAGCCTGTCCAGATTTTCATTTTTTGCTTTTATACTCCTTGTATTAACAATATTTACCGCCCTCATTTTTAATTTGTCAAATTATCAGGAAATCAATCTGTATCCTGTGATTGAAAACGACAGCAGCCTGATACTTGAAAATGTAATGTATATGGTTTCAAGCTCGACTGAGGTAATTGTATTTTTGTGCCTTCAAAAAAAGACGAACGGCTATGCAGTCAAGCCGTTTGTATGGTCAGTAACAGCTTCATTTTTAACCATATTTGTACTGCTCTTGTTTGTTAATGCTGTTATGGGTGATGCAGCGGCGCTTCAGGCTTTTCCGCTTTATACGCTGTTTGAGCTTGCAAAGGCAGGATTGTTTGAAAGGATTGATGTACTTTATATTTCTTTCTGGATATTCGGCATATTTATAAAAACAGCATTACTGATATACTGCGCAGGTATTTCTGTAAAAAAAGGAAGGAATGATACCAGATGTATAATCTGTTCGGTTATGACATTGGCTCTTACATTACTTTTTAGTAAGTTACTGCCGGTCAGTCATGTATCTCCTGTGATATTTGTTTTACCGTATCTCGTAATTTGTGTAATAATTCCTCTGCTTACTTTAATATTTAAAAAGAAAAATATCGGTGATGAGCTAATTGAAAAGTTTTAAAATAATTATTTGTATTTTGATTATAAGTGCAGTATTCACAGGGTGTATGAATTCGGTCCATCTTAAGGATATGATGGTTGTTGAAGGAATGGGTGTTGATGTCAAGGACGAAAATGTATTCGTATCCATTCAGACCCTTAATGCAAATAAAGCTTCAGGCAGCGAACCTCTTGTGGGTAATATGACAACTGTTACCGAAGGGAATGGCCGGGCAATTTATGATGCGGTTTCCAATCTCGGAAAAACAATAAGCAAAAAAATATTCTTTGGTCAGAATAAACTGATTGTATTAAGCAATGAACTGGCAGACAGCAAATTTGAAGATAATCTGGATTATTTTCTGCGCTGTGCTGATTCGAGACCTGATGTGGCGATCTGCCTGTCGGATAAAGATGCAAAGAGCATTATGGAAAGTAAAGAGAACGACTCTCATGTCCCGTCGGAAAATATTGTCTATTTAATCAGAAACGGAGAAGAATCAGGGCAAAGCTATTATATTACTGTCAGTGAATTGCTTAATATATATTACGACAGAACATCTGATATTTTCCTGCCTGTTCTCGGTATTAATACAGATACAAAAAATACAGAATTAAAGGGTATAGGAATTTTTGATAACGACAGACTTGTATATGTTACAGATGATGAAGAAACAATGGGATTTGTCTTTATAAAAGGAGAAATAAAAAATTGCAGCATTGACCTTAATGACAATGAACTTGGTAAAATCGGTGCAGAGATTATGGAGCCGAAGGTTGTCAACAAGGTTGAAATCAGAGATGGAAAAGTTGTATTTAAAACTCATATTAAGGCTGAGCTTATGATAAATGAGGTCCAAAATGCCGTTTTGATGTCACTTGATAAAGAAAAAATGAATCGTATATGTACCTTTGCCGGTCAGGAAATTGAAAGACTCTGCCGGAAGGCGTTTGCTGCATGCAAACTGTATAAAAGCGACGCATTGAGGGTAGGCGAATATGTTGCAAAAGACAGCCCGAAATCATATGAAGTGCTTTCTGCTGAATGGGATAATTATTTTCCTGATGTTGAATATGAGGTTAGTGCAGAGGTTACGATTAAAAAGATCAGTGATAATACCCAATTAGATTGATATATTGCCTGAATATACTTACCAGTTCATTACCGCTTTCTTTGCTTTCGGGGAGAAAACAGATAATGGCCGGTATTATTATTGTGAGAATAAGCATAACAGCATATATTATAATGAGCTTTTTCAAAATTCCATCTCCTTGACTTTGCTTAGAATTATATGTATAATAAACTAATATTACTCTTTTATTAACTATGGAAAGGAGAAACATATGCCTAATAATTATTATATTTCCCCGATATCAATGGATGCCATTTCAAGTTTATGCGGCGAACTTGATAATAATAACTCCATCAGATCTTGTGATTATGAAAAGTATCATGTTAAAAGGGGACTCCGAAACAGCGACGGAACAGGCGTTATGGCGGGACTTACCCGTATATGCTCGGTTGAAGGTTACTATATCCTTGACGGTGAAAGAATACCAAAGGAAGGCAAGCTTTCTTACAGAGGGTATGATATAAATGATATAGTTAAAAGCTGTATTAAGGATGACAGGTTCGGATATGAAGAGGTAGTATGGCTTCTTCTGTTTGGCGGACTTCCTACTGAAAATCAACTTATGAGCCTTAATGAAGTGATAGCTGAGTGCAGAGCTCTTCCTGATCAGTTTATTGAAGATATGATTATGAAGCATGCTTCAAAGGACATTATGAATAAAATGGCACGTAGCGTGATGGCTCTTTATTCTTTTGACGAAAACCCTGATGATATTTCAATTCCAAATGTGCTTCGTCAGTCACTCCAGCTTATTGCTCAGATGCCGACAATTATGAACAGCGCTTACCAGGTAAAACGCCGTGCATTTTATGACAAGACGATGTTCCTTCACCCTATCAGGAAGGATCAGTCTACTGCTGAATACATACTAAATCAACTCAGAGTTGACAAAAAATTTACACACGAGGAAGCAAGGCTGCTTGACATATGCCTGATGCTTCACGCTGACCACGGCGGCGGAAACAACTCAACATTCTCAACAAGAGTGCTGACCTCAAGCGGTACGGATACATATTCAGCAATAACAGCAGGCTTCGGTTCTCTCAAAGGTCCGCGTCACGGCGGTGCTAATTTGAGAGTTGCACGTCAGATGAATGAAATTATGGAGGCTTTGCCTGATTCTACAAATCCGTCACAGGTTAAGGATTATCTTGTTAAAATTTTAAATAAGGAAGCAGGGGATGGCAGCGGACTCATTTACGGTATGGGCCATGCTGTTTATACCATATCTGACCCGAGAGCGGTTATACTTAAAAAAAGTGCAAGAAAGCTTGCATTCGAAAAGGGTTATGAAAAGGAATTCAAAACTCTTGAAAATATTGAAAAACTTACTCCGCAGGTATTTGCCGAATGTAAGGGTATTGATAAGACTATGTGTGCTAATGTGGACCTTTATTCGGGACTTGTTTATAAAGTGCTTGGTATACATGAGGATTTGTATACACCTCTTTTTGCTACCGCAAGAATTGCAGGTTGGTGTGCGCACAGACTTGAAGAACTCACCTCAGGAGGCAAAATTATGCGTCCCGCTTACAAGAGCGTCAGCCATTCAAGAAAGTTTGTTGATTTAATTGATAGATCTGAAAAGTAACAGAATATACAGTATTTAAGGAGAATTAAAGTGCAAAAGACAAAAGCGAAATTACCTGTTTTTTTGATTTTATTAACGGTAACTGCTGTTTGTGTTTTGCGCTTTTTTCAGTTAATAAACGATACTGATACACAAACCGGTTTAATCGTCAGTCACAGCAATATTTCATTTGTAATATATGCAGTTGAGCTTTTAACAATTCTGTCTGCTGCTTTGTATTCAAAAAGAAAAAAGGGTCTTATATACGCATTTGATGATAATAACAGCAGTAAGCCTTTATTTTTGTCCGCAGTATTGTTATCGGTTTCGATGTTTGCTGATTTTATACATCAGTGTTATAACTGCTATGATTATATATACAGTGTCTCATTTATTGAATATACTTATTTAATTCCGCTTGCGTTGTCAGGACTGTTTGCGTTATTAAGCAGCTTCTATTTTTTGATGCTCGCAGTCAGCTTAAGGCGGACAAATTATGATTTCAGAAATTTTATATGGTTTCATCTTGTTCCTGTATTCTGGACATTTACAAAGCTGTTCAGAATAATGGTTAAGATTCTTGACATCAGGATAGGGGTTGAAGCCTGCCTTGAATTTTTGCTGATTATATTTGTTTTCTGCTTTTTGTTTTCTTTTCTTTCTGCTGTAGATGATAAGCGTAAAGGCACCTCAAGGTTTTTCGTTTTTTCTTCAGTTATGCTTGCTTCAGCATCTGCCGAGCTGGTTATTCCGCGTTATATTGTTTTTCTTTGCGGAAAAGGCAGCGTGCTGAATGAAACTGCTTATACATCCGTTACTTATATTATGCTTGGTTTGTTCGCACTTATTTCTTTGTGCGACATAATCAAACGCAGTAATCAAAAAGATTAAAGGAATATGCGTTTTGTTTTTTGAAAATTTAAAAACTATTGCAACTCAGGTTCTTATTCTATATCTAATTGCGGGTATAGGATTTGTAACAGATAAAACAGGAATATTCAGGCAGGCAGATGCAAAAAAGCTGATTGACCTGCTTTTTAATGTCATACTGCCGATTGCTATTATCCATACATTTATGACAATGGAATATTCTCAAAGTCATATCAGGGGAATATTAATTGCGTTTGTCTGTGCCTTTGCTACACACATTTTTGGCGCCGCTGTATCAAAACTTACTTTCAGGAAATATTCGCTTAAGGAACAAGGAATTTATCATTATGCAATAATATTATCAAACGCTGCTTTCCTTGCACTGCCGCTTGCGAAGAGCGTTATCAGTAATGAGGGAATTTTTTACTGCTCGGTATATGTTGCCGTGTTTAATATGGTAGCATTCACTCTCGGTATATATGAAATTTCAGGGCATGAGGCTAAAATTGATTTTAAAAAATTAATTTTCAATCCCGGTTCAATTTCAGTTATTATCGGCTTGCCGCTCTATTTTTTACAGCTTGATATACCTAATTTTATTGAATACCCTATGGAGCTTGTCGGCAATTGTAATTCACCGCTTGCGATGATAGTTTTCGGAACCTTTCTTGCTAATTCCAACTTAAAAAATATGTTTGTAAAAAAGGAAATTTATTTTGTCTCTTTTATGAGACTGATATTTATTCCATTGTGTATGCTTGGTTTGTTTTATATCTGCGGTGTACGGGGAAATTTACTTGTCGCGATGATTATTTCAGCCTCTGCACCGACTGCTACAAATACTGCAATGTATGCCGCTAAATATGGAAATGATACCGCTCTCGGCTCTGAAATTGCGGCTCAGTCTTCCATTCTTTCAATAGCCACAATGCCTGTTATCGTAGCTTTGGCAACAGTGGTAAATTGATTAACCAAATGTAAATTTTATTTGAAATCAAAGGATAAAATTTGATTTACTTACTAAATTGATATATAATATATTGGATAAATAATAAAAGAGGTAGTATGTGTATATTATTTAAAGGGTGATTTTTGTGAAATTAGTTATTTCTATTTTTTCAAATAAGGATCTGAACAAAGTACTTGCAGCAACAGGATCTGAAGGCTTTTTTTCAACGAAAATTTCAACTGCCGGGCAATTTCTTGAGGGTGGTCATACAACCGTTTTGTTCGGAGTAGAGGAGGAAAAGTTAGAAAAACTTTTTAATATAATTAAAAAAAATATTACTAAAAGAGTTATCCGTCAAAAAGGCGTTGAAAGCACAATTGAGGGCTCTTTGTTAAAAAAGCCTGTTGATGTTGAAGAATATGGGGCGGTCGCATTCGTTGTTGATGTGGACCAGTTCAGAAAGCTATAATATGAATTCATTGGATTTTGTCGGAAATGAAAGAATAATTGAACAGATTGCAGTCCTTTTGGACTCCGGTCATTTTCCTCATGCTGTTGTGATTGAAGGTGAAAAAGGTCTCGGTAAAAAGACACTTGCATCTTTTATCGCGGCGGCTCTTGTTTGCCGTGGGGAAAATAAGCCTTGCTTAAGCTGTACGCAGTGCAGTAAGACAATGAGACATATTCATCCTGATGTCTTTGAATATACGGCATCAGGCGGTGCAAATTCATTTCATGTTGATGTTGTGCGTGATATTATCAAGGATGTTTATGTCAAGCCGAATGAGGCGGATTTTAAGGTGTATATACTCGGGAATGCTGATTGTATGAGCATATCGGCACAGAATGCGCTGCTTAAGATTCTTGAAGAACCGCCGGAGTATGTTGTTTTTATTTTGACTGCAAAGTCAAAAAGTATGATGCTTGAGACTGTGCTGTCCCGTTCTGTTGTAATCAGCCTTGAAAATGTGGATATTATGCAAGGCGCAAAATATATTTCATCTCATTTTGACGGTATTGATTTTGATGAGGCACAGAAGACTCTTGCTACTTTCGGAGGTAATATAGGAGAAGCAGTTGAGAGTCTGACAGACAGCAAATCTGTTGAAATTGCGGATATATGCTGTGATATATGTAAAGCCCTTATAGAGGATAATGAATACACTCTTTTGTGTAAGTGCTCCGTTTTTCAGAAAGACAGGCAGTCTATTGTCTTTGCTGCTGATTTTTTAAAAAACATTTTTCGTGATGCACTTGTTTCTGACGGCAGTAAAAACCTTCTTTCCGGTAAAGCTGAAACTGCCCTAATTCTGAAAACAAAACTTACCAAGCAAAAACTTGTTGACTTAATTGCTGTTTGTGATAAACTTAAATCAATGGCTGTTATGAATTCAAATAATTCATTACTTATTACTAAAATCTGTTACAGCTTAAGGCAGGCTGTAGGAAGATAGGAGATTTACATAGATGACAAAAGTTGTTGGTGTCAAGTTTCATGACACAGGCAAGACATATTTTTTTGACCCGAGTGATATTAACATTTCAAAGGGAGATGTTCTTATTGTTGAAACTGCTAACGGTATTGAACACGGTGTTGCACAGTATGCAGTTAAAGAGGTCGATGACAATGAAATAGTGTCTCCTCTCAAGCCGGTAAAAAGAATTGCAACCGATGATGACCTGAGAGTTATTGAGCAAAACGAAGCTGATGAAAAGGAAGCTCTTTCCATTTGTGCTAAGAAAATTAAAGAACATAAGCTCGAGATGAATTTAACAGGCGCGCAGTATTCATTTGACCGAGCTAAAATTATTTTTTATTTTACTGCTGACGGCAGAGTCGATTTCAGAGAGCTTGTTAAGGATTTGGCATCCTGTTTTCATACGAGAATTGAACTCAGGCAAATCGGCGTTCGTGATGAGAGCAGACTGCTTGGCGGGCTTGGTATCTGCGGCCGTCCGTTTTGCTGTTCAACTTTCCTTGATGATTTCCATTCGGTTACCATTAAAATGGCCAAGGATCAAGGGCTTTCACTTGCACTCGGCAAAATCAGCGGTACCTGCGGAAGGCTTATGTGCTGCCTCAAATATGAACAAAACGCCTATGAGCATCTAAGGTCGATTACTCCGCCTAAAGGAACGGTGGTCGATTGCAGAGAAGGAAGAGGAACGGTTGTGGACGTGTCACTTCTCACCGGTATGCTTAAGGTTAAGCTTGATAACTCGCCTGATGGTATGCCTGCCATAGTTAATCGTAATGAGGTTAGAGTGGTTAAGCAGGAAAAGTCAGAATAAAACAGGTTGAAATAATGAAATAAAAATACTTGACTTTTTTATTGTTTGAGATTATATTATAAATAGTTTGATGTAGGAGGTGTATCAAAATGGCATATGCAATTTCAGATGATTGTATCTCATGCGGCGCTTGTGCAGCTGAATGTCCGGTAGGTGCTATTTCAGAAGGCGACGGTAAGTTTGTTATTGATGCTGATACTTGTATCGAGTGTGGTGCTTGTGAAGGCGTTTGTCCGGTTAGTGCTCCTGCTCAGGCATGATAAAGATATACTTGAATTAAAAGGGTAGCTCTGTTATTCATGTATGGGTTACCCTCAATTTTTTCAATTTAAATTAATTTATTTATAAAAAAGCCTTGACAAAAAGCAATATAAATGATAATATCTTAAAAGCAGATAATTAAGTAGACAATTAAGAGGAGGGTTCTGATTTGAAAAAGTATGAAGCACCACAGATTAATATTGAAAATTTCACAGTGGCCGAGATTCTTACTAACAGTTATGGACCTGAAAATCCGGGCGATGAATTTTAATAAAGTATAAGACGGCATGGGCCGTCTTTTTTTATACAGATTTTGTCAGCGATAAACAGTATTTTAAACAAAAGCTATTTATTGCTGACAATTTTTTTATTTAAAACAACGAAAATGAACAAATTAAATAAAAAGCTTTTGCAAATTATTGACATATGACAATAATTTGTTATAATCACATTAAACAATATATAATATTGTTTTGAAAGGATGTGTTCTTATGGCACGCCCAAGAAAGCATAGAAGACTGTGTTCTGTACCTGACATTAAAAATTTTAATGAAAACAATGAAAAATCAGATGTAATTCAAATGACAGTTGTTGAATATGAAACACTTAGGCTGATTGATTATGTCGGTCTTACACAGAAGGAATGTGCCGGACAGATGCAGGTCGCGAGGTCCACAGTGACGGCAACATATGACAGTGCAAGACATAAGATTTCCGATTCGATTATCAATAAGAAGTCTGTACTTGTTGACGGAGGAGATTTTATTCTCTGTGAAAACTCCGGGCATTGCTGCGGTCAATGCGGCAGGAGTAAGTGCGCACGCTGTAAGCATGGTTCGTGCGATATGTGCATTGGGATATATCATGAGCCGGGACGCGAATGTTTTGCTTTATAAATGTAAAAATATTTATTCAATTATATAAAGGAGAGTTTTTATGGATGCTTGGAGAAGCTTTAAACAAGGTGTATGGTGTGATGAAATCAATGTAAGCAATTTTATCAAAATGAATTATACAGTCTATAACGGTGATTCATCGTTTCTTTCAGGTCCTACTAAGAGAACTGAAGAGGTTTTTGAAAAAGTTAGAAAACTTCTGATTAAAGAAAATGAAAACGGCGGAGTGCTCGATATTGATACGGAAAAAGTCCTTTCAATTCTTTCACATCCTCCCGGTTATGTTGATAAAGAAAAGGATATTATTGTCGGCTTACAGACTGATGAGCCGCTTAAGAGAGGCGTTTCACCTTTTGCAGGCTACAGGAATGCAGTTCAGGCATGCAGAGCATATGGATATGAAATATCAGATAAAATCAAAGATGAATTCACATACAGAACAACACATAATACAGGCGTTTTCCGTGCATACACAGATACAATGAAAAAGGCACGACACGCAGGTATCCTCACCGGCTTGCCCGATGCTTATGCACGCGGAAGAATTATCGGTGATTACAGACGAATTGCTCTTTATGGTATGGATTATCTTATTGAGCAGAAAAAGCTTGATAAGGAAAAGGTCGGTGAAGCCGATGTATTTACTGAAGAGACAATCCATTTGCTGGAGGACCTTTCAAAGCAGCTTGACTTTATGAATCAGCTCAAAGGTCTTGCGCTCGATTACGGATATGATATTTCAAAACCTGCCCGGACAGCAAGGGAAGCAATTCAGTGGCTGTATTTTGGTTATCTCGGTGCAATTAAAGAGCAGAATGGCGCAGCAAATTCAATCGGCAGAATCGCTGAATTTATTGACTGCTATATCCAAAGAGACCTTGATGAAGGCATACTTGATGAGCAGGGTGCTCAGGAGCTTATTGATGATTTTGTAATAAAACTCCGTCTCGTCCGTCATCTCAGAACACCTGAATATAATGACCTCTTTGCAGGTGACCCTGTATGGGTAACACTTGCACTTGCAGGTGTTACAAGTGAAGGCAAGTCAATGTGCTCAAAGACATCATTCCGTGTGCTTCAGACGCTTTATAATCTCGGACCTTCCGCTGAGCCAAATATAACAGTATTGTGGTCAGAGCATCTCCCGCAGGGCTTCAAGGACTTCTGCGCTCAGGTTTCAATTGATACAGATTCAATCCAGTATGAGAATGACGATGTTATGAGAAGAATGTACGGCGATGATTATGCTATTGCATGCTGTGTTTCTGCGATGAAAATGGGTAAGCAGATGCAGTTCTTCGGCGCAAGATGTAATCTTGCCAAGGTCCTTCTTATGGCACTCAATGGCGGTAAGGATGAAATCGGCGCAGAACAGATTGCTCCCGAAGGTGAAGTGTTTGATGAAGCAGTCCTTGACTATGACAAGGTAATAGCTGCATATAAAAAGTATTTGTCCTGGATGGCAAAGCTTTATGTAAACACAATGAATGTTATACACTATATGCACGATAAATACGCTTATGAAAGACTTATGATGTCTCTTCACGATACAGATGTTGAAAGACTTATGGCATTCGGTGTATCAGGTATGTCTGTTGCAACAGACTCACTTTCTGCAATCAAATATGCAAAAGTTACTCCGATTAAGGACGAACGCGGAATTATTACCGAATTCAAGGTTGAAGGTGATTTTCCTAAATACGGTAACGATGATGACAGAGTTGACCTTATCGGTAAAGAACTTATCGAGTATTTCTATAAAGAACTCTGCAAAACTCCTGCTTACCGTGGCGCCAAGCATACACTCTCGATTTTGACGATCACATCAAATGTTATGTACGGCAAAAAGACAGGCTCAACACCTGACGGTAGAAAAGCCGGCGAGCCTTTTGCACCGGGAGCAAACCCAATGCACGGCAGAGATGCTGAAGGTGCTCTTGCTTCACTTAACTCTGTTGCAAAGCTTGACTATTCCTGCTGTCAGGACGGTATTTCAAATACCTTCTCAATCACGCCTGATACACTCGGTCACAATGATGAGGAAAGAGTTGAACATCTCACAACAATGCTTGACGGATATTTTGCACAGGACGCTCACCACCTTAATGTCAATGTCCTTAATCGTGAAAAGCTTATTGCTGCTATGAATGACCCGACTCTTTATCCTTCACTCACAATCAGAGTAAGCGGTTATGCCGTTAACTTCAATAAGCTCACAAGAGAAAAGCAGGAAGAGGTTATAGCAAGAACTTTCCACACTTCTATGTAATCAGACTGTCAAAACCCATTGAAGTCACTGCGTTTCAGTGGGTTTTATGCTATTATGTAAAACATCAATTCTGCGGAGGTAATGAAATGTTTATAACAGAAAGTGAGAGAAACGGTTCTTGCTATTTTGAATTTCAGTTTTGTAAAGCTGACAGACCTTTAAAAGATAATTGTGTTGATATCAATGCGATAGATTACTGGAAAAATGATTCGTTACTTATAAGTGATAAAAATTTTGACAGTTTTTATGGACTATATAAAGATGTTTTTGATTGTGCCTTATTACCGAATGGCAAGAAAGGTTTTGATTATTTCGGAGTAAACTATTATAATAATGAAACTGCTGAAAAGATGTTACAGGAATTGGAACATATAAACGAATATAAACCTTTAATTCTATGGCTTAAAGTTGTCATGAAAAAATACAATGGTTTTTATATTCTGGGAATTTGAATTATCCTATAAAATGCTGGTTCAGCTTGACGGTGTCAGACTAAACTGTCTGAAACTATGTGCAGATTGTTTAATTGTTCACCGAATGATTTGTTTGAAATTACGGATGATTAAATTTAAAAGACCCATTGAAAGTCGTTGTGTTTCAATGGGTTTTGTGCTATCATTTTGTTATATATAACAATAATCTGTTTGACAATAATATGGAGTGAGTATATGGAAATTTTAATTGTCCGCCACGGTGACCCTGATTATCTGAAAGACAGTCTTACACCTGACGGGGTGAAAGAAGCACAGTTGCTCGCCGAAAGGCTTTCTAAAATAAAAATTGATGCTGTTTATTGTTCACCGCTTGGCAGAGCAAAGAAAACTGCGTCATATACGCTTGAAAAAATCAATATGAAAGCTGAGACACTTGATTGGCTGCATGAATTCAAAGGCAAGGTTAGTAATGGCTTTTTTATTAAGACAGAATGCTGCTGGGACAGAATGCCGTCATACTGGACAGCGATTGATGATTATTATTCATATGACAACTGGTATAATGTTGATCTTATGAAAAAAGGCAGGGTTTACAACGAATATAAAAAGGTTTGCGACGGCGTTGATGAGCTTTTAAAAAAGCACGGTTACGTTCATAACGGCAAGCTGTTTGATGTTGTGAACGGAAATTCCGACAGAATAGTTTTGTTTTGTCATTTTGGTGTTGAAGCGGTTATTTTATCACATATTTTCAGTATTTCTCCTATGATATTGTGGCACAATTTCAGAGCGCTTCCGTCATCAGTTACCCGTATTGTTACAGAAGAGAGAGAAAAGGGTAAGGCAATTTTTACCTGCCTTGAATTTGGCAGCTTGAGCCATTTATACAGCGGCAATCAAGATCCGTCATTTCAGGCGAGATTTTGTGAAAAATATTCAGATAAAACAAGACATTAATGATTTTAAATATGTTGGCGATGATTATATGAAAGCAGATATACATTCTTTTGAATCTATGGCGGCACTGGACGGTGACGGTATCCGTTATGCAGTGTTTCTTACGGGCTGTCCGCTGAGATGTGTGTACTGCCACAATCCTGATACCTGGCATAAATCGGGAAATGAATGGAGCACAGATGACTTAGTAAAAAAAGTAATGAGATATAAGCCGTATTTTAAAAACGGCGGAGGAGTTACCTTTTCCGGCGGAGAGCCGCTTTTGGATGCTGACTTTATTATTGAAGCGGGGGAAATGCTCAGGAAAAACAGAATTAACTATGCGATAGATACATCAGGCAGTGTTGAACTGACTGAAAATGTAAAAAAAGCTCTTGACGGTGCTGACCTTGTTATATTAGATGTTAAGTTTTTTGATGAAGATAAGTACAAAAAATATACGAAAGGCAAATTTGATAATTTCGTCAAAATAGGGAAGTATTGCACAGAAAAAGGCATCAGGCTCTGGCTGAGGACGGTTATCGTGCCGAATATAAATGATGACGAAGAAAGCATAAAAAAATATGCTGCTTTTTCAAAGCAGTTTGAGTTTGAGAAATATGAACTCCTTGCTTTTCATACAATGGGATTTTTTAAATATGAAAATCTCGGGATAGATAATCCGCTTGCCGATACCCCTGCACTCGATAAGGACAAGCTTGATAAATTACAAAAAATTCTTGATAATTATATTATTAAAAACAGGTAGTTTGAACTGCCTGTTTATTATTTTATATTTGGGTGAAATATGAGCTTGACAGATGAATATTATATATAGTTAAAAACATTAATGATATTGTTAAATTTATAACAAAAATTAAAATATATTTAAAATATCATACAAAATAATCGTTAATTTTTTATCATTTTTATAATATATAGAGAATTTCAAGAAAAAATATTGAAATTTATTTGTTTAAATATTATTATAAACACAATAAAATTGTTAATTAATTAACAATTTATTATAAATTGGAGGCTGAACTATGGAAAGACAGATTATTGACAGTGTTGAAAAGCTTGAGGCAGAGCTTGCAAAAGTACGCGCTGCTCAAAAAGAGTTTTCAGCATATACTCAGGAACAGGTTGACAAAATCTTCCTTGCTGCTGCAAAGGCTGCCAATATGGCAAGAATCCCTCTTGCAAAAATGGCAGTCGAAGAAACAGGTATGGGCGTGGCAGAGGATAAGATTATCAAGAATCACTATGCAGCTGAGTACATTTATAATAAGTATAAGAATACAAAAACCTGCGGTATTATTGAAGAAAACAAGGCATATGGTACAATGAAAATAGCAGAACCCATTGGTGTTATTGCCGCTGTTATTCCGACAACTAACCCGACTTCAACAGCAATTTTCAAAACGCTTATTGCACTTAAGACAAGAAACGGTATCATCATTTCACCTCACCCGAGAGCAAAGGAGTCAACTGCAGCTGCAGCAAAGATTGTTCTTGACGCAGCAGTTGAAGCAGGCGCACCGGAAGGCATTATTTCATGGATTGATGCACCGTCACTTGATATGACAAATCTTGTTATGAAGGAAGCAGACATTATCCTTGCAACTGGCGGTCCGGGTATGGTAAAGGCTGCTTATTCAAGCGGAAAACCGGCACTCGGCGTAGGTGCAGGCAACACTCCTGCAATAATTGATGAGAGCGCAGATATTCTTAAGGCAGTTAACTCAATAATCCATTCAAAGACTTTTGATAACGGTATGATTTGTGCTTCAGAGCAGTCCTGTATCGTAGATAAGAAAATATATAAGACGGTCCGTAAGGAATTTGAGGACAGAGGCTGTTACTTTCTTAAAGATGATGAAATTGACAAGGTCCGTAAAACAATCATAATCAACGGTGCGCTTAATGCAAAAATTGTTGGTCAGAATGCTGTAACAATAGCAGCTCTTGCAGACGTTAAGGTTCCCGAAGAGACAAAGGTACTTATAGGTGAGGTCGAATCGGTGGATATCAGTGAGGAATTTGCCCACGAAAAGCTTTCACCTGTTCTTGCAATGTATAAGAGTGAGAATTTCAGTGATGCTCTTGATAAGGCAGAGAAGCTTATTGCTGACGGCGGTTACGGCCATACCTCTTCTGTTTATCTCAACGAAACAACCGAGAAAGCAAAAATTAATGAATTTGCCGATCGTATGAAAACCTGCCGTATCCTTGTCAATACTCCTTCTTCATTCGGCGGTATCGGCGACCTTTATAACTTTGATATTGCTCCGTCACTCACGCTTGGCTGTGGCTCATGGGGAGGTAACTCAGTATCGGAAAATGTCGGCGTTAAGCATTTGCTTAATATCAAGACAGTTGCAGAAAGAAGGGAAAATATGCTTTGGTTCAGAGCACCTGAAAAGGTATATATCAAGAAAGGCTGTCTTCCTGTTGCACTTGATGAGGTAGGTACAGTCTTAGGAAAGAAAAAGGTATTCATTGTTACAGACTCATTCCTTTATAATAACGGCTACACAAAGCCAATCACCGATAAGCTTGACTCAATGGGTATTACTCATACCACATTCTTCAATGTTGAACCGGATCCCACTCTTGCCTGTGCAAAGGAAGGCGCTGCACAGATGAACGCTTTCAGACCTGACTGCATTATTTCTGTCGGCGGCGGCTCTGCAATGGATGCAGGAAAGATTATGTGGGTACTCTATGAGCATCCGGAAGTTGATTTCTTTGACCTTGCAATGAGATTTATGGATATTCGCAAGAGGGTTTATACTTTTCCTAAAATGGGGGAGAAAGCATATTTTATTGCTATTCCGACATCAGCAGGTACAGGCTCAGAGGTGACTCCTTTTGCTGTTATTACTGACGAGGTAAGCGGTACAAAATATCCACTTGCCGACTATCAGCTTATGCCGAATATGGCAATCGTTGACGCAGACCTTCATATGAACGCTCCCAAGGGACTTACAGCTGCATCGGGTATTGATGCAGTCACACATGCACTTGAGGCTTATGCTTCAATGATGGCAACTGAGTTTACTGACGGGCTTGCTATCGAAGCTCTTAAAAATATTTTTGAATATCTGCCGAGAGCTTATGATAATGGTCCTAATGACCCTGTTGCAAGAGAAAAGATGGCTAATGCCGCAACAATGGCCGGAATGGCTTTTGCAAACGCGTTTCTTGGTGTATGCCATTCAATGGCACATAAACTCGGCGCATTTCATCATTTGCCTCACGGCGTTGCAAATGCCTTGATGATCAACTATGTTCTTGAATTTAATGCTGCGGATATTCCGGCAAAGATGGGTACATTCAGCCAGTATGATTACCCAAAGACTCTTGCACGCTATGCTCAGGTGGCAGATGCACTTGGTGTTAAGGGCAGAACTGATGAAGCGAAGCTCAAGGGGCTTATGAAAAAGATTGAAGAGCTTAAGGAATGCTGCGGAATTAAGAAATGTATTAAGGATTACGGCGTTGATGAAAAATACTTTCTTGATACTCTTGATGATATGGTTGAACAGGCGTTTGACGATCAGTGCACCGGTGCAAATCCGAGACTTCCGCTTATGAGTGAAATCAAGGATATGTATATTCGTGCATACTATGGCAAATAGCTGCAGCTTGATGGAGCGCTGCTCCGATTTAAATCTTAAAAAATATTGATAATCGTGGGTAATACCCACTCGGTAAATTAACAGGGGGGTGTCTTTATGACAGCTATTATTCGTGAAAGAGAACATAAAAATATTTATCGTGACGGTGATAAGCTTGTAAAAGAGTTTGACGATACCTTCACAAAGGCTGAGGTACTCAACGAAGCACTTAATAATGCAAGGATTGAAGAAACAGGTCTTAAAATTCCAAAACTCCTTGATGTTAGGAAGACTAAAACAGGCTGGGCAATAACAAGAGAATATATTGAGGGTGAGTCTTTATCTGATATTATGAAGAAAAATCCTGATAAAGAGGATGAATATCTTGAGAAGTTTGTTGACCTTCAGCTTGAGATTCATTCAAAAAAATCACCTCATCTCAACAAACTTAAGGATAAAATGCATGAAAAAATCAGTGCATCTTCATATGAGGCTACACTCAGATATGACCTTCATAACAGACTTGAGGGTATGAAGAAACATTCAAAGGTGCTTCACGGTGATTTCTGTCCGTCAAATATTATCGTTACTCCCGACGGCGAGTATTATATAATTGACTGGTCACATGCAACACAAGGTAACGCTTCTGCTGATGCAGCAAGGACTTATCTCACTTTCTGCCTTCAGGACAGAAAGGATACGGCAGAAAAGTATCTTGACCTTTTCTGCAAAAAGGCTGATATTCCAAAGCAGCTTGTTCAGCAGTGGATGCCGATTGTTGCCTGCTCTGAAAGTGTAAAGAATATTGATGGAGAAAAAGAGCTCCTTGATTCTTGGGTTAATGTATTTGACTTCCAGTAAAATATGATGACCGAGTACCTCAGTTAAGGTACTCGGTTTTTATGTAGATTTATTCTATAAATTGATATATAATGAATTCACAAAGGTGTCAGAGGAGATAAGGCAGGGCAGAAAAGGATCCTTGTATATTCCGTTTGACTCAACAAGGAATTGTATGAGGATTATGGACGAATGCCGCAGGCAGATGAATCTTGTTTATCCTTTTGAAAAATAATATGAATATAATAATATATCCCTATGAGACAAAAGTTTCACGGGGATTTTTCGTTATTATTTGTATGCTGTAAAGAATAATCTGTTAAACGGAAAAATGACTTTACCATTAGCCTGAACAGGATATTTTTCTTTTATTTTTATAAGGATATCTTTTTCAAATTCAGCTTTTTCATCATCATTCAATTGCTCAAGATATGGTTTAAGTCCTGTTGATTTGTACCATTCCAATATGCTTTCCTGTGACGGAAGTTGATGATAATATATTGTTTTCCACATTGAAAAATCATCTGATAAATCTGACAGTAAGTCGAAATATTCAGTGTCAGTTAGGTTATGAAATTTCCTTTGTGTGCTGAATGTATCCTTCCATTTTTCACTGCATATGACCTGAGCAACAATTGCATTTATCGGCATTTCATATTGACAGGGTGTTTGTACAGCCATGATTCCGCCTTTATTCAGAATACTCATCATATTACTGATTAATTTTTTGTGTTCAGGTATCCACTGAATGCAGGCATTTGAAAATACGATGTCGAATTTTCCCTCAAGCTTATCAAAATCCTTTGAGGCATCAAAAAGCATAAAGTCAATGTCAGGGTGTTCGCTTCTTGCCTTTTCAATCATATTAGATGAAAAATCAACACCAAGGATATAAGCATTCGGATATTTCTCTTTTAATACAGCAGTGCTGTTTCCGGGACCGCAGCCGATATCAATAATCCTCTTTGGTTTATCAATATCAATTCTATCTGCCAAATCAATGGACGGCTGAGTGCGTTCCTTTTTGAATTTTAAATATTGATTGGAATTCCAATCCTTCATATCATCATCTCAAAATAAAAACAGGGTTGTATAAGACCATAAGTCCTTACAACCCTGTGTGTTTTGTATTTACAATTGTTTTATAATAATGCTGCAACGGTATCACCCATCTGAGAGGTATTGACTGTTTCAAGTCCTTCCTCTGCGATGTCAGGTGTTCTTGCCTTTGTAAGTGCGGTGTCAACTGCCTTTTCAATAGCATCAGCAGCTTCACTTTCACCGAGAGAATATCTCAGCATCATTGCACCTGAAAGAATTGTTGCAAGCGGATTTGCTTTGCCCTGTCCTGCAATATCAGGTGCTGAGCCGTGAATCGGCTCATACATACCAAAGGTTCCTTCAGCAAGAGAAGCTGATGCAAGCATTCCGATTGAGCCTGAAATCATGGATGCTTCGTCTGAAAGAATATCACCGAAGATATTTGATGTAACAATTGTATCGAATTGATTAGGGTTTCGTACAAGCTGCATTGCGCAGTTGTCAACATACATATATGAAATTTCAACCTCAGGATAGTCCTTTGAGGTTTCCTCCATAACCTTTCTCCATAGCTTTGAAGAATCAAGAACATTTGCCTTGTCAACACAGGTGAGTCTCTTGTTTCTCTTCATTGCGTATTCAAAACCGGCTTTAACAATCCTCTCGATTTCAGGATAGGTGTAACGCTCTGTATCATAAGCGCCGACAACTCCGTTTTCTTCATATGTTGCTCTGTCGCCGAAGTAGATACCGCCTGTAAGTTCTCTTACAATAAGGATATCAAGCTCATCACCGATAATTTCTTCTTTAAGCGGTGATGCGGATTTAAGCGGAGCAAAAATCTTTGCAGGACGCAGGTTTGCAAAAAGACCGAGAGCCTCACGGATTGCAAGAAGTCCCTTTTCAGGTCTGATTTCACTCGGGAGCGTATCCCACTTCGGTCCGCCTACTGAACCAAGGAGAACTGCGTCAGACGCTTTACAGGCTGTCTCAGTTTCTTTCGGGAAGGGAACACCTGTCGCATCAATAGCAGCACCGCCTAAAAGCTGATAATCATATTCAAGATTAAAGCCGAATTTTTCCCCTGCCTTATCAAGTACCTTGATACATTCATCAACGATTTCAGGGCCGATACCGTCACCCTTTAATACTGTGATTTTATACTTATTCATTGTTATCCTCCACAATACAATTGCTGTCTTATAATCATAGTTATTATCAGTAATGCTGCTACAGTAATTGTTAAAAAGCGATTACAGACAAATTTATGTTAAGTTTATTTTAATATCTTTTAACTTTTTCTCGCCATTTGTTTTTATCGTTTTTATCAGATTTACTGAACATAAAACCAATAAAATTCCTGCAATTGCCATTAAAACATTTACTATAATTTCAAAAGTGTTCATTTGAATAACCAATTAACAAACATCAAAGATTCCCGGCATTTTATCATCACGCATTGTATCTTTCTGGTCACGGTTAATTGCACAGATAATACCTTTCATTGACGCATAGCTGATATTGTGGCTTACACCAATACCGAATACGTCCTTTCCCTGCGGATTTTTAAGATGAATATAGCTTATAGCCTTTGAGTCGCTGCCAACCGATATAGCATGCTCGCTGTAATCTACAAATTCGTAATCAGTAATTCCGATTGCCTGAATTGCTGAGAAAAATGCACCGATAGGACCTGAGCTCTTGCCTTCAATTTTAACGGGCGCTTCATCCTTATATTTAATCTCGCCGGTGAAATGAACGCTGGTGAGATAATCGCCCTCATTCTTTTCCTCACTGACCTTGTAATTAACAAGTCTGTACGGTCCGCAGACATTTCTGTATTCTTTCTGGAAAAGGTCAAATACCTCTGAGGATTTAAGCTCCTTTCCTTTTTCATCACATGCTTTCTGAACTACCGCACCAAATTCGGGATGCATAGCCTTAGGCATTTTAATACCGTATTCATTTGCAAGGATGAAGGCTGTTCCGCCTTTGCCGCTCTGTGAATTGATGCGAATAATAGGTTCATATTCTCTGCCGACATCGGCAGGATCAATAGGAAGATACGGAATTTCCCACTTATCGGAGCCGCTCTCTTCCATATACATTTTACCCTTGTTGATAGCGTCCTGGTGTGAGCCTGAAAAGGCCGTGAAAACAAGCTCGCCTGCATACGGCTGACGCGGAGGAACCTTCATCTTTGTAGTTCTCTCGTAAACGTCTTTGATTTTATTTATATCGCTGAAATCAAGCTCGGGATCAACACCCTGCGTCCACATATTCAGTGCTAATGTTACCAAGTCAACGTTACCTGTTCTTTCTCCGTTTCCGAAAAGCGTACCCTCTACTCTGTCAGCACCTGCCATAAGAGCAAGCTCTGTAGCTGCAATACCCTCTCCTCTGTCATTGTGAGGATGAAGAGAAATTATTGCGGCGTCACGGTTTGGCAGATGACGGCAGAAATATTCAATTTGATCGGCATAGCCGTTCGGGGTGGAGCATTCAACGGTTGAAGGAAGATTAAGAATAATCGGATTTTCCTTCGTAATATGAAGCTCCTCCATGACCTGACGACAGATTTCGACAGCGTTATCCATCTCTGTACCTGTAAAGCTTTCAGGGCTGTATTCAAATCTGATATTGGTTTCAGGATTGCTTTTCTTTTGTTCTTCTGTCAATTCATAAATCAGCTTTGCGCCCTTGACAGCGATGTCAATAACGCCCTGCATATCGGTTTTGAAAACGACCTTACGCTGAAGCGTTGATGTTGAATTGTAAAAATGCACAATAACATTTTTTGCGCCTTTGATAGCCTCAAAGGTCTTTTTGATGAGATGCTCTCTTGCCTGAACAAGCACTTGAATTGTAACATCATCGGGAATATATCCGCCGTCAATGAGCGTCCTTAAAATCTCATATTCAGTCTCACTGGCTGAAGGGAAACCAACCTCGATTTCCTTAATTCCTATATTTACAAGCGTTGTAAAAAACTCAAGCTTCTCTTGAAGATTCATCGGATCAACAAGTGACTGATTACCGTCTCTCAAGTCTACAGAGCACCATATCGGAGCTTTGGTAATTGTTTTGTCAGGCCATGTTCTGTCCGGAATGTTGATTGGCTTGAACGGTGTGTATTTTTCATAACCCTTATTCATAAAAAAGACTCCTTTCATTTGTGAGGGAGCATAAAAATAAGCCCCTACACACATAGTATAGGGGCGTAATCATTTACGCGGTACCACCCTATTTCAGCAGTAATAAACTGCCCTTTAGCATCAATCAATGCCTTTGCCTGTAACGCGGCAAAACGGCTGTTCCTATTAATTTCTATTCAAAACAGCAACTCCGCAGAGAGCTATACACCTGATAATCTGTATCGGCTTGCACCATCCGCCGACTCTCTTAAACAAAGCTAAAAGGTCTTTTTCTGCTTCATAGTCGTTATTTGGGTAATATTGAATTGTAAAAATATTATAACAAAAATATTTGATTTGTCAAGTATTAGTTATTCTACGATTAAAGAAGAGAGTATCCATAGCCGTTTGCAATGGCATCAACTTTTTGCCCTGTTTTGCATTTCGGGCAGTCGCGCGGAGTGTATGCTTCATATCCCGGAACATCCTCTTCAGTGAAAATTGTGTTTACCTCCACTCCGTCAATACTTGCAGTTGCAGAAAAGATTGAGGTTACGCCTGCAACTCTTCCGCCGTAGTATGCAACACTTTCCATTGCTCTTTGTACGGTTTTACCGCTGGTTATACAGGAAATGAGAATAACAACATCCTTTGCGTTGATAAGCTTTTTGAGATTATCACGAAATATGATATTTCCTGATGCGTCATATTCAGGACCTAAGACATAAACCGTGCTGTCAGGATTAGGGTTGAGCATACTCGGTCTTGACAGCTCATGAGCAAGATAAGCACCAAGTGCCTGTGTCTCATAAAGGCACAGCACAGAATCAACATTAATATTTCTTTCAACATAATATCTCGCCATAAGCATTGCCGCATTAACGGAAACATTATGGTTATGCTTAATGTCGGAAGTACCTATGTAATAATTCAGATGACTTGTTGAAGAAATAAAATGACCCGGCATTGCATGAATAAACACGCTCTCATCACTTTTTGAGGTTATTGTATAAATAGGCTTATCCATAATATTTTCCATATCCTTTCCGCCCACAAATATTTCATTAAAAATTCACTCTCGCCTTTTTGTGGGCACACAAGGCGTATAATGGAAATTTAACCATCTTAAAATTATGCCGCAGGCAAATTTTGAGGGCAAGATGATTGGTATCAGTGTGAATTTTTACACTATGTGTTCCGTAATAATTTTCTTTACTTTAATTTTACATTAGTCTGCTTATTTTTTCAATAATACTTTTATAAAAAATATAATTAATTATTTGTGGAAAATAGACAAACAAAAAGGGAATAAGCAACAAAAACGCTTTTCCCTTATACTTTAAGTATTAAACTTTATTTTTATATCTTTCTGCGGTGATAATGCCGTCATTTATATGCAGCTTACAGATTCGCGCATTTCTTCTGTCACCGCTGAGTCCGTCATTTTCAATATCCCTTGCGTGATACACTGCATACCATTCACCCTTGTACTTAATCATTGAATGGTGTCCTGTGCCCTCTTCAAATTCATTTGCTTTGAGTACAGGGGAGTAAGTATTATCATCGGGATATTTTTCAAACTTTATCTTTGTAAGGTCGGTTTCATCGGTTTTTGCACGCGCATAGCCTATGTAATAAGTTGGCTGTCTGTAGCAGTTGCCTGAATACATAAGATACTGCCAGTCACCCTCTTTAAAATAAAATGCACCTTCAATAGTATGCCAGTTAACGCCCTTTTTATATCTGTCCTTCATATAGACGTCCTCATCAAGCGTCGGTACAATTAACGTTACAGGCTCACCCTTTGCTGTTACAGGGTCAATAAGTCTGTCAACAACGATATATGTTCCAGGTCTATCACCGTCAAATCTGTTTGTCGAATAAAATATAAACATACCGTTTTCGTTTTTAACCACATGAGAGTCGATTGAAAACGGGTGGAGCAGCTGTTTTGCATCCTTGAACGGACCTGCCGGACTTTTGCTGCTTGATACGTGCATTGTCTGCCTGTGACCGCCTTTGTCCGGAGTGTCACCGTAAAATTCAAAGGAGCAGTACATATAATATGTTCCGTCAACCTCAATAACTGACGGCGCCCAAAATTCCTCAACATCCGGATATGTAAATACTTTTCCTATGAATTTCCACTTGCCGAAAAGATCGTCTGACTCATAAGCATAAATTCCGTCAAAGCCTGTGGTATATATATAGAATTTACCGTTTGTTTCAAATATAAAAGGATCTGCCTGACCGATATAATTATCTTTATCAATTTCAAGTAAATGCATAATAAACCCCAATAAATTATGATTTTGCGATATTATACTACAAGTCGCTGTATCATTACAATAAAAATATTTAACTTGCTAAATATTTTTGCAGATATAAAACCATGAGCAGTCACTGCATATGTCTTTCGGCAAAGGCTCTCTTTTATCCTCAAGTGCGGCTTTCACCATATGGTCATATCTGCGTACCTTTTCATTGTCACTGCATTTTCCGTCAATGTTATTGGGACAGGAAAGACATATGTCGTCACATCCTTCAACAAGGATATAATTGCTGTTTTCAAACTCTTTTTTAATTTTGTTCAGGTTTTTACAAAACTCCTCATTGTATCCATTCCCTTTATATCTTGTAATACACATAAGATGGTGATATCTCAGCTTTATCATTTAATAAACCTCTTGAGCCTGTTTGTAAGAAGTGCTGCAAGGGCAATTTTTACAGCGTCGGGAATCAGGAACGGAATTACGCACCAGCCAAGTATTGCTGCGAGAGAGGCAGGCTCATTACTCTTGGCATAGACAACGGCAAACCAAACCGTACCAAAGGCATAGCACATAAGAATACCGATAACCATTGAAATTACCAAAGCAAGGAGCTTGCCCTTGAATTTATCGGAAACAAAGCCGACAACCAGTGCGGTGAAAATAAATCCGATTATGTAACCTCCTGTTGAACCTAAAATAATTCCTGCTCCTCCTGTAAAGCCTGAAAAGACAGGCACACCGATTGCCCCAATAATAATATATATTACGGTTGCAATTGTTCCTTTTTTCATTCCGAGCAGTCCTGCAACCAGGCATACAGCCATGGTCTGGAGAGTGATAGGAACGGTCAGAGGAATTGAAATCCATGAGCATACTGAAATGAGTGCAGCAGACAATCCGATGTAAACCAAATCAATAACTCTTAATTTATTTTTATTATTCTTTTTACTCACAGTAACATCTCCTATCTATCTGCAATAAGGAGATTATGCCACTATGAATTTGTATTGTCAACTAAATTTTATTTTTTGGTTTACAATTACTTATCTAATGGAAAAAGGGCAAATTTTATGCTCTTCAACCGGATCAATATGCCCAAGATTGCTGTCAAATAAAACGGAAGCTTTTTGAATACAGTAATTACCGTATCTGTCTTTCAGTCTGTCAACTGCCATTTCAAGCTTTTCGAGTTTTTCCCTTTTTTCAACTGAGCCTGAAAGGTCAAACTGTGTTACACAGTCATAATCAAAATCCGTTACGGAAAGACCAAGACTTCTTATAGGCACATTCCAGTTGTAGTTAACACTTAATAAGTCCATTGCGTTTTTAACGAGCTCATTACTGACATTTGTCGGGCATTTCATTTTGCATTGTCGGGTAAAGCCGTTCAGCTTTTTGTCCCTGACCTGTATTGCGAGTGTAACTCCTTTCAGGTTATGCTCTCTCATTCGTCTTGATACATTGTCCGCGAGTGCAGTGAACACAATTTTAGCATCACTGTCATTTAGCAAGTCGCGCACGGTTGTTGTGGAATTGCCTATGCTTTTTATATCTCGTGATATATCCATATGCCTTACAGGAGAGCAGTCAAGTCCGTTTGCATATTTTTTAATCATCAGTCCGTTTTTGCCGAGAATATTTTTAAGAAAATTATCATCCGCCTTTGCAACATCTCCGATTGTATATATCCCGTAAAAATTCAGTTTTTTCTTAGTTGCCCTGCCAATCATCAACAGGTCACTGCAGGGAAGCGGCCATACAATATCCCTGTAATTTTCTTTTGTTATGACCGTTACGGCATCAGGCTTTTTATAATCCGAGCCGAGCTTTGCAAAAATTTTGTTGTAGCTTAAGCCGACGCTTACCGTTATTCCGACCTCTTCTTTTATCCTTCTGCGGATTTCCTGTGCAATTTCATATCCGCTTTTGTGATAATCGCCTGTGACATCAAGCCAGCTTTCATCAAGTCCGAACGGCTCAATCAAATCTGTATAATCTTCAAAAATTTTACGCACCTTTTTTGAAAATTCAACGTAAACAGGAAAGTTGGGAGGAACTATTATAAGCTCAGGACATTTCTGCCTTGCTTTCCATAACGGTTCCCCGACAACTAAATTATATTTTGAGGCAATTTCATTTTTAGTCAGTATTATTCCATGACGAAGCTCTTCATTTCCGCCGACAGCAACAGGTTTATCCCGCAATTCGGGATGAAGATAACATTCAACACTTGCGTAGAATTTATTACAGTCAACATGTAAAATTTCTCTTTCCATAATATCAGCAACCTTTTAGAACATATGTACTATAATAGAACAATTGTTCACAATTGTCAATATTAAATAAAGTCTTGCTAAAAATTTCCTTATCGTTTATACTATAAATAGTAATAACTAACTCAGGTGAACATATGGCTATTTATGATATTGCAGGATTAAAAGTAAATATAATCAATCCGCGCGGACGAACTGCAAAGCAGGCAGTGCCTTATCTTGCTGATAACCAGAGCGAAAATCAGCATATTGATATCACTATTGATATTGACGATGAGCGTATTGAAAGTGCTGTTGAGAAACATCCCGAACTGCGTCAGGATGATTGGGAATATATGCTGTCAGGCTCTGATTTTTATACGGAGCTGCTTAATTTTGACGGTATTCTTCTCCATTCCTCCTGTATTGTGGTGGACGGCGTAGCTTATGCTTTTTCCGCTGACAGCGGTATAGGAAAATCAACCCACACTCAGCTTTGGCTTGAGCATTTCGGTGAGCGCGCGTATATGCTCAATGATGACAAGCCTGCCATAAGAATTATCGGCTCAAAGGTTTATGCCTGCGGAACTCCGTTCAGCGGCAAGTATGATTATTCCACACCTGAGATAGTTGAGCTTGCAGGTATATGCTTTCTGGAGAGAAGTGAGAAAAACTGGATAAAAAAGGCTGATACAAATAAGGCCGTATTCAACATTTTTTCACAGACTGTTCGTAAGCTTAACCGTGACAAGATGGATAATCTTTTCAATGTTATTGAAGAGATTTTTGCAAAGGTTCCTTTGTATGAACTTGGTTGTAACATAAGTGAAGAAGCAATGTTAATGTCGTATAATACAATGAAAAAAGATAGATAAAATTAATACCTAATCGCAGGGAGAGCATCGCTCTCCTTTTTTATATCAAAATACTTTTAAATAAGCAAAAGGCGAGCAATGCTCGCCTCTACGGTAGGTTATGTACTTTATTGCTATTCATTGTATTCGGGCAGGTCAACGATGATAGGTCTGTGATGTACTGCCGGAAGGAATATATCAAGTATATCCTTTGTCATAAACTTCAGGCTGGAGGTGCTTACACAGGGATGACAGCCAAGTGTATCCTCCTCAATAACAGGCTTGTCAATCAGCAGCTGAATGTGATTATCCTTGTCATTCATAAGTCCCATAATTGATACTGCTCCCGGTTTTATATCAAGATATTCTTCCATATATTCCGCACCTGCAAAGGAAAGTCGGGAACAGTTTATTTGCTTTGTTATATCCTTTGTTTTGAAGGGCTTGTCACCCGGCATCATAAGGAGATAAAATTCTGTTTTTGTCCTGTTGCATAAAAACAGATTTTTGCAAATTAGTGTGCCGAGTATCTTATCAATCTCGTTGCATACCTCCATCGTGTTTGCCTCATCATGGTCGGTGCGGTAGTATTCGATATTCAGGCTGTCAAGCAGGTCATAAACCCTGATTTCCTTTTCAAGCCTTCCCGTTTCATCAATCGGTCTTCCTTTTTGTAAATCCATATTATTTTTGTATTTGCTCCTTCCAGTATTTATACAGTCTGTCCTCACTCCAAGCGGCATTTGCAGGACTTGTTGATGGGAGACAGACCGCTTTGATATTAACACTATTTTCTATATATTTTTTGTATAATTCTTCAGCCTTTTTACCATTGACAAATATTTTCTTTATCTTTGAGCTTTCAATAATTTTACGAATGTCATTTGGGACAACATTCTTTATTGTATTGTCTGCCGAGCCCGTGATCTCACAGGAATGAATAACATCCCATAATGCAAATCGATTGTCAAGAAGCATTTTTCGCTTTTCATCATCAGTGACCGGGAGGTCACTTTTACATATTCTTGCCATAACTTTCCAGAATCTGTTTTGCGGATGGGCATAAAAAAATTTTGCTTCTCTTGATTTTACGGAAGGGAAAGTACCCAAAATTAATATTTCAGACTCACTGTCATATAACGGCTTGACCGGATGAATAATCATATCTTCACTGCCTTTTAAAATTATGTATTTTTATGTCAGGACTTATCCTTTACTTTTGCACCGAATGGCATAAGCGCAAGCTTTGCAAGTTTGAATTGCTGCTTGCCGAACGGAATACCCACTATGCTTATACACAGTATAACGCCCCATAAGATATGCTCCAATGCAAGCGGAATACCTGAAATCAGTATCCAAAAAATGTTCAATATCAGTGATACTGCACCGCCGTCATATTCAATTTCTTTCTTGAAAGGGAAAAAGCTTACTGAAGCAAGCTTGAAGCATTGCTTTCCTATCGGGATTCCGACTATCGTCAAACACCAGATACATCCGGCGAACAGCCAGCTCAGTCCGCTGAATATACCGCCGAATATAAACCATAAAAAATTACCCAATGATGACATATACATTCTCCTTTACGGTATGATTTATTTATATCAATTATATAGCAAAATCAAAATGTATACAAGTGTTGTCGATAACAAAACAGAGATACCGTATACCGAGCGGTATCTCTGCTTTAGCTTTATAAGTCCTGCAAATCAGCAGCAGTAATATCATTTTCCAGATTATCTCTTGCCAAGTCGGTATCTATGACCGAGTAAGCGTCGGATACAGGCTTTTCCTCAGTCTTATTTTTTGCATAAGATACTGTATGATAAACCTTTTGATTTGGAGAATGTGTGCCTGAAATAATTGCATTTACTCGCTTTTTACCGCTTTTTGCCTTTCCCTGAATTTCAGGAACAGGAGCTGCTTCATTTTTCACGCGAGCGTGCGTCCTTTCAGGCTGCTTCATACCTTGTTTTGCCATTATAATCACCTCAGTAATATTTTAACCTGCTGAGATAATTATATAAATTTATGATAGATTTTTAATATAAAAGTGTTATTCTGTAAGTACTGATTTTCAAAATTGTAAAAATACTATTACAGCTTCTATATTTTTCATAAAGCATTTTAAGCGAGCTTGATTGAACTGCTCCGATTTAAAACAGATAAGGGGAACATGTGCAGATATATATTGCAAAAACTTTCATAATAAATTATAATTAATATTAAAAAATAAACAATTAAAGGAGATAAACATGGAACTTTCAAAATATTTTAAAAGCGTTATAAATCAGGA
>CAZGRZ010000002.1:86182-93974 GCA_964528285.1 uncultured Bacteroides sp.
TAAAGGAGATAAACATGGAACTTTCAAAATATTTTAAAAGCGTTATAAATCAGGACAGATCTCCTGTTGTCATATGTAATTTACAGCATGAGATTATTTATATGAACCCCGCAGCAGTGTCAAGATATGAAAAATTCGGCGGTGCTGAGCTTATCGGAAAAAGTCTTTTAGCTTGCCATAATCCAAAATCTGAGGAAATGATTAAAAAGACAATAAGCTGGTTTAAAAAAAGCAGGGAACACAATATATTATATACATCACGCAACGAAAAAGAAAACAAGGATGTGTATATGGTTGCACTGCGTGATGATGACGGAGCGCTTATCGGCTATTATGAAAAGCACGAGTACCGCGATGCTGAGACAGCAGAATTTTATGATTTTAAATAATTGTAATTAAAGAAATTATTTAAATCATAGCAGCGGTTCCATCAAGCTCGTTTGAAGTGGATCCCGCCGCCTAAGAGGCTGGGGACATCGGCGAATAGGTTATATTTTTATCCTAAAAATGGATATGTAAAACATGAATCTCATTACATAAAAAAGAACTGTAAATAGTAAAGGCTTTCTGCGTTATATTATTGTTTGTCATCAGATTTTGAGGTAGGGGTGGTGTAAATTTTAAACTGCATATACTGTTTATTGGTATGAATAATTTACTTGAAAAAGCCGGTTCCAAGTTTTATGTTAGTTTTTTGAAAAATATCCGAAAACTAAACAAATTTCCGCAGATGAAGCTAAGCACGCGAAAATGTTAAAACAATAACAGATAAAAATGATCCGACCCCCAAAAGTTAGATAAAAACTAACTTAAGGGGGTCGCTTTTTTAATCTTCGTTTTCAAGCCAAAGGCGATTTGTAATATCACCGATTACATCATACAATCATTAACCCAGGAAATAAAGTTTTCAGTGGAATTTCCTGTGCGTTCAGCTTCAACATGTCCCTGTCCCCATACAGTTTCAAAATCTACGTCTGCACCGTATTCTTCTAATGCAAGAGCAAGGTTTACCTCTGTTGACAAAGCTGTATCACCTTGATTAATACCAGAGCGTATACGCCAATATTTTGCAACAGTTGAGGTATTGAAGCCTTCATAGTAATCATTGAGATAATACATCGGATTATACATATTAAGACGGACATCAACGGTATTGTCAAGAGAATCTGTTTTAGATAAATCCTCAGTAAATTCACTTTCGTATTCCGTGCCTTTTAAGAGCTCTGCCATAACCGAATCAAAATGAGCACCATTTCCGTCACCATAGCCAAAGAGGGTATTTTCTCCCTGTGATTTATCCAAGTCATCGAATGCACCGACATTTTTGCTTGCACTTTTACATTTTGACACAAATGCCTCAACACTGGTTATTTTTGCTGTATTTGTTTTGCTGTCATAGATAATCCACTCATTGTCTGTATTCAAATCATCAATATATTCCTGCGCTGTCTGATATGTTTTTGACTCAACCTGATTATCTGCATCATTACGGTTAATACCATCATCTTTGAATTCCCTGTCAGCATCAACAGAACCGCCTTTTTTGCCTTTAGTGTCACCATTAGAGTCATCAGCTGCTTTACCGTCGGGAATATCACCGAAGTCAAAATTTGCTCCTCCTTTACCGTTGCCTCCTGATGTATATGGGAAAGTTGTATCGGCAAGGAAATTATTCAGCGATTGTTCAATAATAGATTTAATATAATCATAATAGCTTCCCGATTGATAAATACCATTTTCAGATTTATCAAGAAGCAAAACATTACCGCTGCTGTCCTTCAATCCTATTTGATTAATATATTCAGCAAAAGCAGCAGCCATATTATCTGATAAACTCTGCATTTCATCATCCAGGTCTGTCCTTGTACTGCCCATATTCCATTCATATGCTTCATCAGCATAATCAAGGTTTGTAATCGGACACCAGCACATTGACCCTTTTACAGCATCGCTCGTGTTCATAACTGCGCCTATTTCTTTAAGATAAGGAGTATACAAATCACTGTCACCTGTCGCACCTACAAGAGCACTCTGTGCTCCGCCTCCGCTCATACCGAAGGTGAAAATACTGTCAGTGCTGCCCGGAATAGAATCGGAAACTGAGCGGATAAAACGAATGGCAGCCTTTAAATCGGTTACACCTGCAGGGGCGCCGGCGTCTCTTCCGCGGCATCCTGCATTAACATATATAAATCCTGCTTTCGTATAATCAGCAGATGAAGATGTATAATCCGAGGGCGCTTGCATTGCCGAATATCCCGGAGTATTAACAGGGATTACAATCGGTGCAGTTTCCGCAGTATAGCCTTCTACCGTACCATTTTTATTCACCTCACAGGTATAGGTTTCATCGCCGTTATCATTTGCAGTCATATATACACCGGGAACAAAAATTCCCAGCGTTTCATACTCAGTATCTGAAGGCTCGCTGCAATATGAAACACCAACCTGCCAGTACACATCATCTTCTGAATTATAATTCCATTTTGAATTGTCAAGATTTAATTTATCTGCCTGTGTATCATCTTTAACACCAATTGCTGAACAGCCTGATAAAATAATGGCAAATGTTAATATGGGCAATAATACCTTTTTCCATAATTTCATATTTTTTCACCTTCCGTTTATTAATATTCAATTCATAGCGTTTTTATTTTAGCATTAATATTTTTACCAGTCAAGTTTTCAAAATAAAGGTTATTAAAAGGTCATTATAAGTTATATTATAACCTATTCGCCGATGTCAGCGCCTCTTAGGCGGCATAGCCGCTTCAAAATTTCATTGGTATATTAATCTCCCACTGAAATCCTGAGAAGCTAACGCTCCCTGCGCAGGTTGCAATCGTTCGTAATTCCATTTCAATCGAGCTTGCCGGAGTGCTGATCTGATTTAAATTTAAAAGTACCTGTTCAATGCTTATCATACTCAATTTTACTCCGACGATTCATCAGGGTGGTCTTCAATGATTTTTTCGTGGTCAGAATAATAGCACAGCTATTCATTTTCTTGTCATTTTAATAAACTTTATGACGATGGTCATGAGCATTTTATATATCATTAACCGAACTCTATTTTTTTGCTAATTTATAGCTTTCGTCAATCCTGCAGCAAATTTCTTCCGTTGATACAGAATTATCAAGAATAATGGTATACCAACTCTTTTTATTCATATGCCAGCCGGGGAAATAATTTTTGTTATCAACTGTTTCCTGCATTTTCTCTTGCTCCAAACGCAGGTCAATAATCTCTGCAACTTCATTTGAGAATAATCCCAATTTGTTTCGTGATACCGTCAGGATTGCGCCATACCATTTATTGTTGTCTTTTCTCCTCCATACAGCGTTGTCAGGAAACTTAGTCCACAAAAACTCCAGTTCATCACCATATGTATTTTGCACATAGTCTATAATCTTCAATGCCTGTTCCGTCTTGAACACAGAGAATTCGAAACATTCATCCGCAATTTTTTTAAGAACATTTTCTATTTCAGCTCGAATTTCCCCAACAAAGGTTCCGGAAGCATTGGTTTTATATAATATATATGGCTCATTTGTCTCATTTTCTATCAAATCTGTGCTGACATTACCATTTTTCTCAACCGAAATATGCAATTTAAAACCACCATTCATAATGGCAGTATGGTAAATCCAACAACCTTCTTTTTCTTCAAAACCATAGCGGCTTAATTTATCTATATTCAATTTTTTTCTGCTGAAAATTTCTTCAAACATATTTAACTCCTTCATTTACCTTCTCTCAATATAAAAGTATACATTAAATTTATAAACTTTTCAACCGATGCCGCGGCTTATCATCAAGCTTTAATCAGCCTGTTACACACAGTCAGGACTTTTTCCATTCTGAATCTCCGGCAAAGGAGACAGCCGCCGTTATGTGGACAAGTCCTTAAAAAGTGGACGATAGAAAAAACAGACCTCCTATGGCAGAATTAAAGAAACTGCCATAGGAGGTTTTTATGCCAAAAGAATACAGACACATAGGAGATTACAATAAAGAATAATAAAAAGTGTAACAAACGCAAGCTCAAGCAGATTCATATTTCCACTGAGATTTTTTCTTACTTCAATTACATATTTCATTGTAAAGATGTTCACTGTTTTTTATAAACAGTGCGTAAATTTTTGCGAAACGCTGCCAAAGATTTTTTGCTTATATCCTTTTTTATAATAAGTTATATATTTACTTTTGAATGCTTTTTAGATAATTCGATATAGTTTTTCATATAACAATCCTACTCAACACCTTTTAGTGATGTTACCATATCAAGCCTTTTAATATTCTTTTTAAACAGCAGGCTGACAAGAAGTGATACGCCTATTGTAATTCCTGCACAAATCAAGAATGAAGGAACACTGATTTTCACCATCATATCAAATTCATCTCCTGCTGATGAAATCATTGAATAGGTCAGAGCCAGCCCCACCGGAGCACCGAAAATTACACCGATTATTGAAAAAATCAGATTTTGAATTACATTCAGATTCAATATTTTTCCTGTTGATAATCCGATAACCTTAAGAGTAGCATTTTCTCTCTCCTTTTCGGTAAAGGTCAGCTGACCGAGATTATGAAGAACAACCACAGCAAGAATTAGTGCAAACAGAATCAAAATTGCAACCAACATATTCATAGTTTCCATATAATTACTCCAAAAATTGTGCATACTGTCAGCCGTTAAAACGTTGCTGACGTTTTCATTCTTATAATCGGGTAACTCCTTCAGGGTATCAACATAAGTGGGCGTAAAATCATATCCAAGCTGTTCAAGCGTGTTTCTTGTAATAACCAGCCCCTGGGTCATAGGAGTCCTTGAAATAATTGAAAGCTTTGATTTCACCCAAGTATCTGAGGTGTAAATATGCCATTCAAATTCATCGCCTTCTTTAAGTCCGAGAGCATTAGCTGTTTTTAATGACAGTGCAACAGTATTATCATCAGGTGAAAGCTGATTTCTGTTTACATCTGTAATATAAAAACAGCCGTTCCCGTCAACAACTGTTGCGGTCTGAGTTTTTTTGATGCCGTTTGCTTTTACTTCAATAGGCGATGTCATTATCAACTCACCGTCAATAGCCTTTGCTATTTCTTCTGCGTCGCTGGCTGAAGCGGATGATGCAAGAGTCATTCGTGTTTCCTGAACCTGAATTTCATCATACATCCAATTCTCCATATCGTTTATACCGTCATACATTGAAAATGCACAAACAAGCAGTGCCATACAGCTTACGGTACCGACTATACCCATAACAGTGTGTGCTTTTCCTCTAATAAAGCTTCGCCAGTTCCATCTGAAAGTAAAATTCAACTTTTTCCATAATTCGGATTTCTCAATTTTTGTCAGTTTAAAGCTTTTAGGTGTTTTCGGTCTCAATGTTGCTGCAGGAGTATCGCCAAGCATATTGAAAACAGTTAAAAATGTAGTAAGTGTGCAGGCAAGAACAGTAGCTGCGGCTACTATGACAAATGAAACATCAAAACCTGTTTTCCATTCGGGCAAAGAATAGTAGCTTGACATAGAATCGAAAAACAGATAAGGAAGCGTCAGAGGACCTGCGATACAGCCGAGCACAGAGCCGACAAGGCTTATCCAAAATCCATAGTTTACATAATGCAAAGTGATTTTTGCCTTGCTGAAACCAAGTGCCTTAAGTGTGCCAATCTGTGTTCGCTGATTACTAACAAGTCTGTTCATGCTTGTAATAATGGCAAGAATGGCAATCAGCAGAAATGCAATAGGGAAAACTGTACTCATCATTTTATGCTGAGACATTTCAGTATCGAGCATCATAACCCCTTCGGTTTCAGCTCTTGTGGTATAAACGGCATAATTATCCTTTAATGCTTCGTCGATTTTATCAGACAAATCAGCGGCGGCAACAGAGGATGTAAAAATGATTTGAGTAAAAGGAGCCATTTCCGTAAACTCGCTTGCATCTGCTTTTTCAAGCATATTTATGATGCTTTCTTTTGAAAAACGCTTAATTAAATTTGCATTTTTCTTTATTTCTTCGCTTTCTTCTGAAAATTCATCGACAAGCTCTTCAACCGATTTATCACTGCTTTTTATATAATTTATTAAATAATCTTTTATCGGCAGTGCTTTATAAGAACAGTAAGCAAAGCCGATATTGTTATAATCAGGCCATAAATCATTTTCATTTGAATAATACTGATATTCACTGCTGTAAATCAAGCCTGCAATTTCAAGTGAAAAAATAACATTTTCAAATATAAAGGTATATGAATCTCCAACGCTCAGCCCTTTTGCTTGAGCAAAGCGTTTGTCAAGCCATACTTTATTATCGGTATCAGGATTAAATTCCTCGCCATCGGTTACAAACGGTTTGCAGATTGAATTCTTCTCTAAGCCATAGAGATACACCGTAGGATTATATTCATCCTGTCCCGTAACCTCAACATAGCATCTTTTTTCTGTATCGGTTATACCGTCAATATTTTTAACCTTATTTAAGTCATCATCGGTAAAGCCTTCTCCCCATATCCAGCCGTCTGCAAGATTGGTCTGCTCGTAATATCCCTTTCTGAAGTTTTCAACGCCTGCCCATTCACCGCCTATTCCCGTAAAAATGAAAACACCTAAGAAAGCCATTATCATAATGGAGATGAACTGCCATTTGTTTTGCTTCATATCCTGAAACATTTTTTGTTTGAGCATTACCAATTCACCTCGCTGACTGCCTTTGGATTTTCATTGATGATAACATCTTTGATTTTTCCGTTTTTGACTTTGATAATTTTGTCAGCAGCATCGGCAAGTGCCGCATTATGAGTTACTATAATAACTGTAGTATGATTTTCTCTGCTTAAATTCTGTAACAGAGTAAGTATCTGAACACCGGTTTCACTGTCTAAAGCACCCGTCGGCTCATCGCAAAGAAGCATTTTAGGATTTTTGCTTACGGCTCTTGCTATTGACACACGCTGCTGTTCACCACCTGAAAGCTGGGCAGGGAACTGATATTTATGGTCAAGCAGTCCAACATTCTCAAGCACCTTTGCGGCAGGCAGAGCATTATCGCATATCTCGTTTATAAGTTCAATATTTTCAATTGCAGTCAGCGTGGGGATTAAATTGTAGAATTGAAAAACAAAGCCGACATCCGATGCTCTGTATTTCGTCATCTTATTATCATTTAAAGCGGTAATATCTATACCGTCAACAATGATTTTACCGTTCGTAGCCTTTTCCATCCCGCCGAGAAGGTTAAGCAGCGTTGATTTACCCGCACCGCTCGGCCCGAGAATTACAACAAATTCGCCCTTGTCAACAGTAAAGCTTGCATCATCAAGCGCATTGATTATATGTATTCCTGTAAAATACTGTTTTGTTACATTCTTAAATTCTATTAATGCCATATTGTTCTCTCTTTCTGAGTTAGCCTTGACTAACACATTGTTCAAAAAATATCGGCCGAAGCCGTAAAAAGTTATTCATATAACCTATTCGCCGATTCCGCGCCAATTAGGTGTGCTCTGCTTCATACTTTCAGTGGGAGTGATAATCTTCCATTTAAGCTATGGGAAGCCGGGCTCGTGGCGTGACTTGCAATCGTTCGCAAGCTCTGTATATAAGTTAGCACAAACTAACCGTTTTGTCAAGAAAAAATAAAGGCAAAAATTAAAATCGCTGCCTTTACTTTTTAAAATATATTTTATCAAATTTGTCAACGTCTCTCCATGCCTTTGCTCGTCAGCAGAAAATTGTTTTAGCTGAGCATTATTATCTGAAAGAGAAATATAAACCTTTGC
>CAZGRZ010000003.1:0-81663 GCA_964528285.1 uncultured Bacteroides sp.
TCGAACCATCGACACGGGGATTTTCAGTCCCCTGCTCTACCGACTGAGCTACAGAAGCACAAATGGCGACCCGGAACGGGCTCGAACCGTCGACCTCTAGCGTGACAGGCTAGCGTTCTAACCAGCTGAACTACCGGGCCATTCGTGGTGGGAACAACAGGGCTCGAACCTGTGACCCTCTGCTTGTAAGGCAGATGCTCTCCCAGCTGAGCTATGCTCCCACATACCACTTGTCTCGCGACGAGTTATATAATACAATAACTCCTTATAAAAGTCAAGACTTTTTTTAGCTTTTTCGAGAATTTGCGTCAAGAGTTATTCATTAGATTTTTTATATCCTGTGGAGTAAAAGTATATACCTTATCGCAGAAATGGCACTCGACTCTTGTATCCTCCCCTGAGTCTGCCATTTCCTGCATAGATTCTTTACCAGTGGAGATAATAGCAGTTTCAACCCTTTTCTTTGAACAGTTACATCTGTATTCAGTCCGGCTTTCGTCAAGTTTTTCAATATCAATATTCTTAAGTGCTCTTTTTGCAATATCGTCGGCAGTCATGCCCCCTGAGAGCATAGTCGTTACAGGTTCAATATCCTGTATGGATTTTTCAATCTTTTGAATGATGTCTTCAGAACATCCCGGGAGAAGCTGAATAATAAACCCACCTGCATTGGCAACCGTCAAATCAGGATTAACCAGAACACCCAACGCACAGACTGACGGAGTTTGCTCTGAGGTTGCAAAATAATTTGTTATGTCCTCAGCAACCTCACCACTGATAATCTGTGTCTGACCTATATATGGTTCATTTAATCCTATGTCCTTCATAACATAAAGATAACCATTTGTTCCTATTGTTTTTCTGACATCCAATTTTCCTTTATCATTTAATGGCAGTTCAACAATAGGATTTTGAACATAGCCTCTTACATTCCCTTCGCTGTCTGATACTGCAACGACTGAACCGGCAGGTCCCCCGCCATTCATTTTAAGTGTTATTGAGTCATCCTTGCCTTTGAGCATATTTCCCATCATTGACGCAGCAGTAAGCAGACGGCCTAATGCAGCTGTATTAACAGCTGATGTCTTATGAATTTGCTCAGCCCTCGCGACAGTATCAGTTGAATCTGCTGCTATGACAAATGCGCTTGCGTCTGCAGCAATATATCTGACTATTTTACCCATTAGCTCACCTTTTTACAAATAAAATATAATCTTTCACTCTTTACATTCGGCGGGTTTTCAGTTAAATCATCATATATATTTATAATCTCAAAGTTATTGTTTTTGAGTGCTTTTTTCAGTTCTTCAACTTTATATGCTTTTTCCTTGAAATTTTCGCTGTATCTGTCATAATTTTCACCGTTATAAACAAAGAAATCAAGAAATATATCTACTGTATTATTACCGATATAAGAATTATCCCAGCTTAAAAAATAGTCTTTCTCATCAAAAACAAATGTGTGCTCTGCAAGAATTTGTTTATGCTTATACGGCGTATTAACATCAAATATAAATAATCCGCCATCATCAAGAGCATTATATGCACATTCAAAACAAGCTGAAACTTTATCAATAGTTATCAGATGATTAATTGAATCAAGAGTGCAAATGCAGTAATCATATTTTTCAGGCAGAGAAAAATCAGTCATATCCGCTTTGAAAAATTTAATATCAGGACATTTGTTTTCAGCTACTGTAAGCATATCTGAAGATATATCAATACCTGTTACACAAAACCCCTGCTCTGACAACAACTTCGCAGCAGTTCCTGTCCCACATGCCAAATCAAGAACTCTTTTTCCGTTGTTGCCATGCTGAGAAAAAAAGTTAGAAATATAATTATTTCTAACTTTATAATCTGCGTTTTCTGTTAAAGAGTCATAAAAGCGTGCGAAGGTCTCATAGCTGCTCATTATTTTCCTGCTCTCTTATTCTTTCAAATATTTTATCATACCCATCACAACCGTATTGAAGAGACCGATTCACACGACTGATAGTGGCGGTTGATGCACCTGTGGCATTTACAATATCAGTATATACACACTTTTCGGAAAGCATTTTTGCAACAACAATACGCTGGCTTATTGCTTTTAATTCCTGTACTGTGCACAGATCCTCGAAAAAGTCATAACATTCTTCAATATTCTGAAGTGACAGAACTGCCTTAAATAAATAATCAAGATTATCATCCTGTAATTTTCTGCTCATAGTATCCCTCCGATTTACTCACATTGTAACACATTAAACTATGAAAGTAAAGAAAAATTCCTGATAAAATAAATTATCAGGAATAAAACTACTCATTAATTAAATCTTTATAAAAATCAAAGCAATCAAATGTTGCGAAATAGTCCTCAACAGTTTCCGCTCTTCTAATCATTTTGAAGGTGCCGTCCTCTTTAAGGAGAATTTCTGAACTTCTGAGCTTTCCGTTATAATTATAGCCCATTGAAAATCCATGAGCACCTGCGTCGTGTATAAAGAGATAGTCACCCATTTCAATCTCAGGCAGCATTCTGTTAATTGCAAACTTGTCACAATTCTCACAAAGTGAACCGGTTATGTCATATTTAAAATTGCAAGGTTTATCTTCTTTACCGAGAACGGTAATATGATGATATGCTCCGTAAATTGCAGGGCGAATAAGATTTGCCGCGCAGGCATCAACACCGATATATTCCTTATGTGTATGCTTTTCATTAATTGCTTTTGTAATCAAGGCGCCGTAAGGACCAAGCATATATCTTCCAAGCTCTGTAAAAACAGCAACATCGTCCATTCCTTCAGGTATAAGTATTTCTTCATAGGCTTTTCTGACTCCGTCACCAATAACAAAAATATCATTAGGCTCTTGTTCAGGCTTGTAAGGAATACCGATACCTCCGGAAAGATTTATAAAAGAAATATGTATTCCCAGCTTGTTCTTCAAGTCAACCGCAAGCTTAAAAAGAATTTTTGCAAGCATCGGATAATACTTATTTGTTACAGTATTTGAACAGAGAAAAGAATGAAGTCCAAATTCCTCAACGCCCTTATCTCTCATAATCTCAAATGCTTTGTATATTTGTTCTGTTGTCATACCGTACTTAGCGTCACCGGGGTTGTCCATAATATTGTTTGTTATTTTAAAAAGACCGCCGGGATTATATCTGCAGCTCATCTTTTTGGGAAGTTTACCGCATACTTTTTCAACAGCCTCAATATGAGTGATATCATCAAGATTAATTATGCCCCCCAAATCATTACAGTACTTAAATTCATCAATCGGTGTATCATTTGATGAAAACATTATATCATCACCGACAGCACCAACGGTCTTTGAAATCATAAGTTCAGGCTTTGATGAGCAGTCACAGCCGCAGCCGTATTCACGAAGAATATTTATTATAAAAGGATTGGGTGTTGCCTTGACTGCAAAGTACTCCTTATATCCTTTATTCCATGAAAATGCTTTTTTTAAATTCTCAACATTTTCTCTTATACCTTTTTCATCATATATGTAAAAAGGAGTGGGAAACTGTGAAGCAATTTCTTCAATTTTTTCCCTCGTAACAAAAGCTTTCTTATTCATTCTTTAATCCTCCTGCACCACAGACAGCTTTTTCAATATAATTTTTTATACCGTTCATTCCCTGACCGGTTACTGAAGAAAACGGCACAACAGGTACCTTCCCTGCAAAAGATAATTCTTCTTTTGAAAATTTTAATCTTTCCTCATATGCATTCTTTTTAAGTTTGTCCGCCTTGGTCATAACAATAATAAACGGTATATTCATTTTTTGCATAAAGCTAATCATACCCATATCGTCCTTAGTTAAAGGATGACGCATGTCAATCAACTGAACAACAAGAGCAATATTCCTTTCTGTTTTGAAATATCCTTCCATCAATTCAGAAAATCTTCCAAGCTCCTGCTTGCTGATTTTTGCATAACCGTAACCGGGCAGGTCAACAAATTTAACTCCATCAACATCATAAAAATTAATTGTCACTGTCTTGCCGGGAACAGAGCTTACTCTTGCAAGCTGCTTTCTGTTGAATAATTTGTTAAGAAGTGAGCTTTTACCGACATTTGACCTTCCTGAAAATGCAATTTCAATACCCTCACTTTCAGGTAACTGTGAAAAAACGCCGTAAGCTTTTTCAAATTTTGCTTTATTATAATTCATAAACCACCTATTGAGTAATTACATGCTGCTGTAATTTATTGTTATTAACAGTAATATTACGACCGTTATTATAACTTATCGGCTTCTCAAGTGCAATAGGAATTACCTCATCAAAATCGGATACCGCAATAAATTCAACAGCGTCCTTTACCTCATCCGATATTTCAGACAAATCCTTAAGATTCTTTTTAGGGATGATAACGGTATCACAGCCTGCCTTATAAGCCGCCATTGATTTCTCCTTGAGTCCGCCGATTGGCATTGTTTTTCCCTTAAGGCTAATTTCACCTGTCATTGCAACATTTGACTTTACTGCAATACCTGTAAGCTCACTTATAAGAGCGGTTGTTATTGCAAGTCCTGCTGATGGACCGTCTTTTGGAACAGCTCCTTCAGGAGCATGGATATGTATATCCTTGGTTTTATAAAAATCAGACTGTATACCATACACATCGGATTTTGACCTTATATATGATACTGCTGTTTTTGCACTTTCCTTCATAACGTCACCGAGATTTCCTGTTAGTTCAAGCTTTCCCGTACCCTGCAAAACAGATATCTCAATCGGAAGAAGTGTTCCGCCTACGCTTGTCCATGCCAAACCGTTAACCACACCGACCTGATTTTCCGGGCTGATTTCATCGCGGAAATACTTTTTCTTACCTAAAATAGTTTCAACATTCTTATTTGTTATCCTTAATGATGTCTCACCGTTTTCAAGCACGACGGCTGTTTTTCTGCAAAGGGCTGCTATTTCCTTTTGCAGATTTCGTACACCGGCTTCACGGGTATAACACTCAATTAAAGTATAAAGAGCGTCCTCCGTTATTTTAAATTCCCTTGCCTTAAGATTATGATGACTCATCTCTTTTTTAATAAGATGTTCTTTAGCAATATGGAACTTTTCATTAACAGTATAGGAGTTAAGCTCAATTATTTCCATCCTATCATAAAGAGGGGAAGGAATTGAAGAAGTATCATTTGCTGTTGTAATAAACAGCACCTTGCTTAAATCAACAGGGAAATCTATGTAATGGTCTGTGAAAGTATTATTCTGTTCAGGATCAAGTGCTTCAAGAAGTGCAGATGAGGGATCACCTTTATAGTCGCATCCAAGCTTATCAATTTCATCAAGAAGAATAATGGGATTCATTACATCTGACTTGATAACCGCCTCAACTATCCTGCCGGGCATTGAACCGATATATGTCTTTCTGTGACCACGTATTTCTGCTTCATCATGAACCCCACCGAGAGCAAGTCTGACATATTTTCTGTTCATACTTTTTGCAAGTGATTTCACTATTGAGGTTTTACCAACACCAGGAGGACCTGCAAGACAGAGAATCTGACCGGTAAAATCAGGATTTCTTTTATATACGGCTAAAGAATCAAGTATTCTTTCCTTTACTTTTTCAAGTCCATAATGGTCCTTATCTAAAATCTTTCTTGCCTTTTCAAACTTAATTGTATCCTTAGTATACTTTCCGAATGGAATTTCAAGGCATTTATCAATATAATTTCTTACTACCGTACCTTCATGAGAGCCGGAAGGCATTTTCATCAGCTTATCACATTCTTTTAAAAGCTTTTCCTTTATTTCCTGACTGCATTTAAGATTAATAATCTTATTTCTATACTCATCAGCTTCTTCTATAGGATTATCGCTTTCTCCCAAAGAATCGGCAATAACTTTCATTTCCTCCCGCAAATAATATTCGCGCTGATTTTTATCAACAGATTCCTGAACTTTTTTCTGAATTTCATCTTCAATTTCAAGAGTAGATATCTCTTTTTTTAGCAAAACAAGCAGGCAGACTAATCGTTTAACCGGGTCAAGCTCCATAAGAACTGACTGCTTATCTGAATAATCCATAAAAGTATTGGAACATATGTAATCAGCAAGAGCACCGCTCTCTTCAATAGATATTACCTTGGTAATTACATCACTGCTGATTCTTGAAATAAGAGACGCATATGTTTCAAACTCTTTTTTAACTGCACGCTGGTAAGCTAATTCTTCGCTTTTAACGGCAATATCCTCCGTACACTCAAGGACCTTCACAGCAAGGCTCATAAACGGCTTAGTGCCGGATAAAGATATTATCTCTCCGCGATTGACGCCTTCAACAACTACACGCAGATTATCACTGTTAGGTATTCTGATCATCTGCTTTATACTGCAAATGACACCAATATTATAAACATCATTAATATCAGGGTCATCAATTGATGCATCCTTTTGACAGACTAAAAATACTTTTTGGTCATTATGCATAGCCGACTTCAGAGCTTCGACACTCTTGCGTCTTCCGACATCAAAATGGAGCACCATATCAGGAAAAACTACAAGTCCCCTTAGTGGAATAACAGGTAATTCTGTTATATTCTGTGTTAAATTTGTTTCCATCATAACATTACCTACTTAATTATATAAATTATTACATTGATTATATAATATAAAAAATAAAAAGGCAACAATAAAGTTGCCTTAATATAAGGTTTTATGCATTTTTTAAACTTTGTATTGTTAAATTAACAGATTCCTTATGCTGATTTCTGACAATAATAGGCTCTGCATTATTAACAACAGTATCTTTTGTTATAGTGATTTTTTCAATTGTACTATCACTCGGTATTTTAAACATAAGCTCATTAAGGGCAGATTCAAATACACTTCTAAGTCCCCTTGCACCTGTTTTTCTCTCAAGGGTTGTATCAGCTATTGCAATTAGAGCATCATCATCAAAATTAAGCTCAACTCCATCTAATGCAAAGAGCTTTTTATATTGCTTTACAATAGAGTTCTTAGGCTCTTTCATAATTCTGATTAATGCATCCTTATCAAGATTTTCAAGCACAGTTATTACAGGAACACGACCTATCAGCTCAGGAATGAGTCCATATTTAACCAAATCGTGCTGAGTTGCATTTTTCAATATTTCTGACTCATCAAGCTCTCTGCTGTCAACATCTGCACCAAAACCGATTGAACTGCCGCCTATTCGTTTCTCTATTATTTTATCTATACCGTCAAAAGCGCCTCCGCATATAAACAAAATATTACTTGTATCAATCTGAATAAACTCCTGCTGAGGATGCTTTCTTCCCCCTCCGGGCGGAACATTGGAAACTGTACCTTCAAGTATTTTTAGAAGTGCTTGCTGGACGCCTTCGCCGCTGACATCACGGGTTATTGATCGATTTTCGCTTTTTCGTGAAATTTTATCGATCTCGTCAACATAGATAATACCTTTTTCCGCTTTTTCGACATCAAAATCAGCAGCCTGGATTAATCTTAGAAGAATATTCTCAACATCTTCGCCGACATATCCGGCTTCTGTAAGAGTAGTTGCATCAGCAATTGCAAATGGAACATCAAGAATTTTTGCAAGAGTTTGCGCAAGCATTGTTTTACCGACGCCGGTAGGACCAATGAGCATAATATTGCTTTTTTGAAGTTCTACATCATTATCAACGGCAGGAGTGTAAATTCTCTTATAATGATTATAAACGGCAACCGACAATGCTTTCTTTGCATTGTCCTGCCCAATCACATATTCATCAAGCATAGCTTTGATTTCCTGTGGTTTAGGAAGAAACTCCGTTTCCTTATTATCGGTACTGTCTTTTATATTACTGACACTGCTTTCAGCAATAAGATTTCTGCAAAGTTCAACACATTCGTCACAAATGTAGGCATCAGGGCCTTCAATAAGCTTGTGCACAAGTGCTTCGGACTTGCCGCAAAAAGAGCATCTCGCAATATTATTTTTTCTTGAATCTTCACGAGACATACTATCTACCTCGATTATCTTTTGTCGATAACTTTATCAACCAAACCAAACTCAAGTGCTTCCTGCGCTGAGAGCCAGTTATCTCTGTCAGTTGCCTGCGTGAGTTCTTCAACTGTTTTACCGCAGTTAGCAGCTAAAATTGAATTAAGTTTCGTTTTAGTTTTGAGGATGTGCTGAGCAGCGATTTCAATTTCTGTTGCCTGACCTTCTGTTTTGCCGAGCGGCTGGTGAATCATTACTTCTGCATTAGGAAGACAAATTCTTTTACCCTTGGCACCGCTTGAAAGGAGAAAGGCACCCATAGAAGCTGCCATACCGACACATATCGTTGAAACATCACATTTAATATAATTCATCGTATCATAAATAGCCATACCGTCTGTTACAGAGCCGCCGGGGCTGTTAATATAAAGGCTGATGTCCTTTTCACTGTCCTGACCTTCAAGAAACAGAAGCTGTGCAACAACAAGTGATGCTGTTGTTGAATTTACCTCATCAGAAAGTACAATTATTCTGTCATTTAAAAGACGGGAATAAATATCCATTGAGCGCTCGCCGGCGCTTGTTTGCTCAACTACATAAGGCACTAATGCCATAATAATCACTTTCCTTTATTTATTATTAATATAATTATGCTTTTTTGGCAGAGTTAACAATTAAATCAACTGCTTTTTTGGTTTTTACATCTCCTGCAATCTGATCAGCTGAAAGTGAATTTTTAATCTGCTCTGCTTCCATCTGATACTGTTCTGCAAGCTTATTTATCTCTGCTTCAATTTCTTCTTGACTTGCTTCAATTTTTTCAGCATCAGCAATTGCCTCAAGTGCAATTGATGCTTTTACCTGTTTTTCTGCACCTGTTCTGAATGATTCTCTGAAAGTATCCATATCCTGGCCAAGATAAGAAAGGTATGTATTGAGGTCAATACCCTGCATTTGAAGTCTATAGCTGTAATCTTTAACCATTTCATCAGTTCTCTGAGTAAACATACATTCAGGAATTTCACATTCCATATTTTCAGCGACCTGCTCTATTAACTGATTTTCAAAATCAGTCTTTGCTTCATTTTTCTTTTTCTCTGAAATCTGCTTTTTTATATCAGCTTTGAGTTCATCAAGAGTATCAAATTCCGAAACATCCTTTGCAAATTCATCATCAAGCTCGGGCATTTCCTTTACCTTGATTTCATGAAGCTTACATTTGAATACAGCATCTTTTCCTGCAAGCTCCTCAGCATATTCGCTAGGGAAAGTCACATTGACATCAAAATCTTCGTCAATTTTATGACCTGCAACCTGCTCTTCAAATCCCGGTATAAAAGAACCGGAGCCGAGTTCAAGCGGATAGTTTTCACCTTTGCCGCCATCAAAAGCAACACCGTCAACAAAGCCTTCAAAATCAATTTCTACCGTGTCTCCCATCTGTGCTGCTCTATCCTCAACAGAAACCAAGCGCGAATTTCTGTCTCGCATATTTTCAATTTCCTTATCAACATCCTCGTCTGTAGCTTGAGTATCAGGCATTGTTGCTGTAAGACCCTTATATTCGCCGAGCTTGACATCAGGATAAACTGTAACCTTCATTTTCATTTCAATACCTTCAGATTTGCTCATAACAGGAACTTCAAGATCATACGGCTGGTCAACAGTTCTTAGACCTGCCTCATTTATTGCATCAGTTACAGCCTGAGGATAAACGATTTCAAGCGCCTCTTCATAAAAAGCACCCTCGCCGTATACCTTTTCAATCATACCCTGTGTTGCCTTTCCTTTACGAAAACCCGGGATTTGGATTGACTTTCTCTGCTTCATATACGCAGATTTACAAGCGTCAGTAAACACTTCGGGAGTAACTGTAACTTCAATTTCATAAGTATTTGTTTCAACTTTATTAGATGATTTAAGTGCCATAATTATGACCTCCCAACAAATTTTCTAATCACCGAAATTGCATTATAACATATATTATAATCAATATCAAGATATTTTAAAACTTCTTGATTAAATACGGAATAAAATTCAATCTGTCGGCAGATATTAATTTAAAATCAATCCCGTTAATTTTATCATCAACAGCAAATTTTGCTGCCACACCGTGAAGATGCCCATAATAGCATTTTTTTATACCCTCCTGCGTTAACAAATTTAAAATTTCATCACATGTTTCATTCATTGTAACTGGCGGATAATGAAGGAAAAGTATTTTGTCTGGTTTCCCTGCGGAATCAATGGACATTTTTATTCTGTTGATTTCACGATTGAGAACTTTTTCGTCTTTACTTTCATTTGAATCAAAAAACCATCCCCTGCTGCCGCAGATAGAAAAATCATTAAAATCAAAGCTGTTATTATGCAGAAATGAAATTGTATCAAATTTATTTTCAGTTAAAAACTCATTCATCTTTTTAACTGTATTCCACCAATAATCATGATTACCTTTAAGGATTATTTTATGACCATTAAGCCTGTTGATAAAATCAAAATCCGCAGTAAGTTCACTGAAATTCATAGCCCAGCTTATGTCACCTGCAATAACGACATAATCATCATTATTTACCAATTTATTCCAATTATTTTTTAATCTCTCGGTATAATCATTCCAACCTTCAAAAGTATCCATCGGTTTATTTGTGCCAAAGGACAAATGAGTATCGGCAATAGCATATAGTGACATTATTTCTCCTTGTATAAATCTTATTACTTCACAAATAATAATTGTGAAGGGAGTGAAAAAAATGGATAAGGAAATCAAGGGAATCTCTTGTGAAGTTAAAAACTGCAAGTTCCACGACAAATCAGACAATTGTATGGCAGGTCATATTCATGTGGGTGACAGATCTGCAACAAGCGTAACAGACACTGCTTGTGAAACCTTTGAATGCGATGACAACTGCACATGCCAGTAATTTAATTATCGGTTATAAAAATACGGCTCAAAAGAGCCGTGTTTTTTATAAATTAAGAAGTTTAAATACCATTTGGCTCATATCTTCTTTATTGCAGACATAATTAAATCTGACTGATTTATCCTTTAATGATGCAAGTGGTTTCGGAACATCTGTCCCTGTTATTTTATTGAGCTCATCAACCATTTCAAACTCATCAAGCTCGGGAGTATCACCTCCGAGAACAGCAGTCAGAACACTCTTTGAAAACTTATATGGTGAAGCAGTTGAAGCAATAACAGTCGGAATATCGTCACCTGTTGATTTTACATATTCATCATATACTTTCACTGCAACGGCTGTATGAGTATCACAAAGATATTTATATTTATCAAAATGATTTTTGATTGTGTCATTAACACTTTTTTCACTTGTAAATCCTGCATCAAAAACTGACTGAATTTCTTTGACAAGATTATTACTTACAGTATATTTACCATTTAAAGAGAGCTGAGACATAAGTTCAGCAACAAGCTTATCATCTTCACCGCTCATATGGTAAAGCAGTCTCTCAAGGTTTGATGAAATGAGAATGTCCATTGAAGGTGAGGTCGTTGTGTAAAAATCTCTGTTTCTGTTATATGTTCCTGTTTTAAGAAAATCTGTCAAAACATTATTTGAGTTGGAAGCACAGACAAGAGTTTTAATCGGAAGTCCCATTTTCTTTGCATAGTATCCTGCAAGAATATTTCCGAAATTACCTGTCGGAACTACAACATTAATATCTTCACCAAGCTTTATTTTCCCCATGTCCATCATATCGCAGTATGCTGAAAAATAGTAAACAATCTGAGGCACAAGTCTTCCCCAATTAATAGAGTTTGCAGAAGAGAACATCATATTCTTATTTGCAAGCTCATCCTTTATTTTCTGATTTGTAAATATTGATTTTACAGCACTCTGAGCGTCATCAAAATTGCCGTTGATTGCACAAACGGCAACATTATTTCCCTCCTGAGTAGTCATCTGCAATTTCTGCATTGGTGAAACGCCGGCAGCAGGATAAAAAACAAGTATCTTTGTATTATCAACATTTTTAAAACCTTCAAGCGCTGCTTTGCCTGTATCACCTGAGGTTGCAACAAGAATAACAATTGTTTTTCCATCGGCAGTCTTTTTTGCAGATACTGTCATGAGATACGGCAAAAGCTGAAGTGCCATATCTTTGAAAGCACAAGTAGGGCCGTGCCATAATTCAAGAATATTTTTATTTCCGTCAATATTAACAGTAGGCGCAATCTTTGAGGAAGAAAATTTGCTCTGAGCATAAGCCCCCTCAACACAGTAATCTAATTCTTCATCAGTAAAATCAGTCAGAAATTCTTTAAGAATCATTTTGGCTCTGTCAACATACGGCATTGAAACCATAGCGTTGATTTTATCAAGTGAAAAATGAGGAAAATCACACGGAACGAAAAGACCGCCTTCCTCACTAATTCCCCGAGCAATTGCCTGTGAGGCAGTAACCTTTATTGACTTATCTCTTGTAGATGTGTAGAACATAACGATTCCCCATAGCCTTTCCGGCTGCAAACAGTTTATTAAATGTACCTATACGACTTGTTGCAGCCTGACAAGGCGTATAATGGAAATTAGCAATCTCAAAATATAAATCCATAAGAATTAACGAAGTTGAAAACCACATTTTATAATAAAATTGAATTAATGTGATTAACATACTAAATCTCATCCTGAAAATTACATATATTCTAATATATCTAATAAGCATTTTCAAGATATTTTATTGATTTAATTTTATTATTCTCGGTATAAATCTCAATAACATCAAATCTTGGCTGTAAATCGGTTGGATGATATGCAAGATAAAACTCTGCAGTCTTAATTATTTTTCTCTGTTTGCATTCATCAACAAACTCTCTCGGAAGTGCAATTGAGGACTCATTTCTCTGCTTAACTTCAACAAAACAAATGTACTTTTTATTTTTAACAATCAAATCAATTTCGCCAAAGCGTGAAGTAAAATTGAAATCAATCAATTTATATTTTCTTTTTTTAAGATATTTTGCCGCTTCAATTTCCCAAATTTTGCCGTTGATATTCATATATTACAATCACCAATTTCAAAGCAGAAATTATTTTATTATCTTCTTTAAAAATGTTTTTCTGTGTATAGGAGATATTCCGTATTTTTCTATCATTTCATAATGGAGCTTTGTACCATAGCCTTTATGCTTTTCAAACTGATATTCCGGATACTTTTCCGCCATTTTAAGCATATACCTGTCTCGGCTGACCTTAGCAATTATTGATGCAGCAGCAATACTTGCACTCTTTGCATCACCCTTAACTATCGTTTGCTGAGGAATGTCGAGCTCAGGTGCTCTATTACCGTCAATTAATGCAAAATCAGGTCTAACGTAAAGCCCTTTGACAGCTCTTCTCATGGCAAGAAATGTAGCCTGAAGGATATTAATGTTATCAATTTCCTTCTCATCAGCAACACCTATACTATAAGAAACACATTCGTCAATTATTTTGTCAAAGAGGATTTCCCTCTTTTTTTCACTTAATTTTTTAGAATCATTGACTCCGTCAACAATATGTCCTTTTGGAAGAATAACAGCTGCTGCATAAACAGGTCCGGCAAGAGGTCCGCGTCCTGCTTCATCTACACCGCAGATGATTTCATATCCGCTTTCACGTGCTTTATCTTCATATTCAAGCCAATTAATACTATCCATAATTACGGTAATTCCAGAGTAATATTACCCAGCTTCCCTCCTCTGAATTCATCACATATCATAACGGCAGTGCGTTCATAATTGATCTCTCCGCCTTTAATCAGAAAGCCTCGCTTTTTTCCGATTAATTCAAGAATTTGCCAGCCCTGAAGGGCATTAATGCTGTCAAGTTTATATCTATTCAAAATAGCTTGCGGATGGGTTTTTGACAATGTTTCAAGCAGACGGCAGGAGAGCGTTTCAATATCAGTTACTTCATCTTTTACAGCGCCTGTGAAGGCAAGCTTGTCACCGACTTCTTTATCATCAAATTTCGGCCAGAGAATACCCGGAGTGTCAAGCAGTTCAATACCGTTGCCCACTGAAAACCATTGATTTTGCCTTGTAACTCCTGCTTTGTCTGCAACCTTTGCCTTTGCATTACCTGCCATACGGTTAATAAACGAAGACTTGCCGGTATTCGGAATACCGACAACCATAAGCCTCAATGCCTTCCCTGCCATATTCTTTCTTTCATTTCTCACAATAACTTCTTTTAAAGTTTTTCTGACAGCCGGAATAAACTGATTGAGTCCCTTTCCTGTTCTGCAATCAACAGGGAGAGCAATAATTCCCATGGATTTATAATAATCAATCCAAAGCCTTGTTGCGTTTGAATCAGCAATATCAGCTTTATTAAGAAGAACAATCTTCGGCTTCTTTTTAATAATCTGATTAAGCTCAGGATTGGATGAACTGTATGGTATTCTTGCATCAACAATTTCAACAACACCGTCAACAAGGGAAAGACTTTCTTTAATCTGTCTTCTTGTCTTTGCCATATGACCCGGGAACCACTGAACAGTCTGCTTTTGAAAATCAGCCATATTGTTCTCCTTTCTCTATTTTGTATATTATACTTTATTATAAATAAAAAAGCAAATTAAAAGGTATTCAAAATATTTTTACTATTACATCTATTAAGCAAAGCAAGATGGTATTAATTATCATTCCTGAATTTTTTAAATTTTACGAATAAATTAGAGGAGTTTTTCTTCTGAAATTTGTTACATTAATTAATAAAAGCAAAAAAGCCACAGTAAACTGCGGCTTTAATTCCATATAATTACTGAATATTTTCTTTAACCTTTGCTGCCTTACCGACACGGTCACGAAGATAGTAAAGCTTTGCACGGCGAACCTTACCTGTACGAACAACTTTAACATCAACAACATTAGGTGAATGCATTGGAAATACTCTTTCAACACCGACGCCGTAGGAAAGACGACGAACTGTGAAAGTTTTTGAAATGCCTGAACCTTTAATTGCGATAACTGTTCCTTCAAACATCTGAATCCTTTCACGGGAACCTTCACGGATATTAACTGATACTCTTACTGTATCACCGATACCAAACTCAGGGAGTTCATTTTTAGTGCTGTCTTTTTCGATTAACTTAAGTGCGTCCATTTCATTTTCCTCCTTATTATTTATGAGATGTTCATAACAAAATCAAAATGAAATTGAAAGCGGACCATCCTCTCAAATGCTCACACATCGGGCATTCACGCGTTGCAAGAGATACAACGGACTTAATGCTGATTTATATTATCACAATTGATAATAAAATGCAAGACTTTTTTATTTTATTTATCGGAATTCTTTATAATTCTTATCAAGAATTGAAATTCTGCTGATACTTTTCCACTCAAAATCCATATCAATCAGTCTTATAATTGTATCAAACAGAAGAGATGGATTGAGATTTTTTTCAGGTCCGGCAAGCAGACGGATATTAAGAATAATCAAATCATCTCTGATTGAAATATTATATTTGTTAACATAAGGCTTTATATTGGTTTCTTTGAAAATTCTTTTTTTACCATGCTTGACTTTTTTTAAAGCCAATATTTCATCACTTTCAAGAACAGCTTTAATTTTTTTTACAGCCGTTTGATTATCCTCAAAAGCAAATTTAAAAACATAATCTGAATAAGCAATTTCACTGCAGTCACGAAAATCGTCATAAACATCAAGAATTTTCAAATCATCAGGAAGGACAGCGTTCATTCTGCTTTTTATGTCATCATTCGACATATCCTCAATGAGCCTAATGTCAACACTTTCACAAAGGCTTTCAACACCAAGAGAAAGCGGAAGGGAAAAGCTCATATACGGATGAGGGTTAAAGCCTTCCGTAAACCAAATAGGAATTTTTGCTCTGCCAAGTGCCCTTGAAATTGCTCTGTTAATATCAAGGTGGCTGATATATTTGAGCCTCCCCTGCTTTGCAAAACGGAGTCTAACCTCGCGCATCACATTTACCTCCGTTTAATTTATCGGCTCCGCATCCTGCACAATGTATACGGCAGTGAGGCGTTGTCCGGTTGTTATGTGCCTTTCTGTTTTCATTTTCGAGGAATTTTCTGCTTACGCCAAAATCAAGATGATCCCAAGGCAAGAGTTCTGTAAATTCACGCTTTCTGTGTGTATAGAAATACGGATCAATATTATTTTCATCAAAAGCCTGCATCCACGCATCAAAATTAAACTGATCATCCCATGAGTCAAATTTACAGCCTAATTCAAAAGCTCTCAGTATAACTTTTCCGAGCCGCCTGTCACCGCGTGCCAGCACGCCTTCAAGCAGAGAGGTTGGTGTATCGTGATAAGACACCTTTATTTTTTTAGTAGGGATACATTCAAGAAGATATTTCTGTTTCTTCTTAAGCGACTCCATGCTGTCCTCAGGCTCCCATTGAAAAGGAGTAAAAGGCTTTGGAATAAATGAGGCACAGGATATCGAAACCTGCACACCCGTTCCCTTTCGCCTGTTTGGATTATTATAAAATGCGTGTATAACTTCCATTCCCAAATCAGCAATACCCTTTATATCTTCAAGAGTTTCGGTAGGAAGTCCCATCATAAAATACAGCTTAACTGAGGTCCAGCCATTGTTGAAAGCTTTAGTGCAGGTTTTTATTACTTCATCCTGTGTAACATTCTTATTGATTACATCTCGCAGACGCTGTGTTCCGGCCTCAGGCGCGAATGTAAGACCGCTCCGCCTTACCTTATTAAGCTGTTCAACAAGTGCATCAGAAAAATTATCGACTCTCAAACTTGGCAGTGAAAGATTAATATTCTCCTTAACAGTCCAATCAATTAATGTTGTAAGCATTTCATTTACATTACTGTGGTCAGAGGTTGACAATGAACAAAGGGAGATTTCATCATATCCCGTTGATTCAATCAAATCCTTGCATTGTTTATTTATTGTATTAACACTTTTTTCTCTTATAGGGCGATAAATAAAGCCTGCCTGACAGAAGCGGCAGCCGCGTATACAGCCTCGAAATATTTCTTCAACAGCTCTGTCGTGAACAATATTGATATATGGAACAACAAATTTATTTGGATAATACACCTTGTCCATATCACAGACAATTGACTTTTTTACTTTTTCCGGTGCATCGTTTACAGGTCGAAGTGATTTCAATGTTCCGTTGTCATTATAAGCATCAACATAAAATGACGGTACATACACACCTGTAATATCCTTTGCTTTTAAAAGAAATTCTTGTTTTGACAATGATTTGCTTTTACATTCTTTTAAAAGGTCAATTACCTGATTGGTGCTATTTTCCCCCTCTCCCAGGAAAACTATATCAACAAAATCGGCAATAGGCTCAGGATTACAGCAGCAAGGACCGCCAGCGCAGATAACAGGTGTTAAATCAGTTCTGTCATTTGATTTTAAAGGGATATGAGCAAGATCGAGCATATTAAGTACATTTGTATATGAAAGCTCATACTGAAGTGTAAAACCGATAATATCAAAATCTTTGATATAATCGCCGCTCTCAAGGGCAAACAGAGGAACATTATTTTTTCTCATTTGCTCTTCCATATCATTATCAGGTGCAAATACGCGTTCACACCAGGCGTCAGCTCGTTCATTGACCAAGCCGTAAAGTATTTTCATACCGAGATGACTCATACCAATCTCGTATGTATCAGGAAAGCAAAACGCATAACGAATATCAACGCTGTTTGCATCCTTAACAACAGCATTAAGCTCACCGCCGATATACCGTGCAGGTTTTTGAACATATTGGAGTAGCTTTTCAATCTCTCTTTTCATAAAATACCTCAATAGCAAATACTGTAAAAAATCAAATAAACAGATATAAATAACAAAGAAAATGAATTATAGAACAAAATCAACCAAACAGAAAGAAATGAAATTATGATTATAAATACCGCGCTTAAAATCGTTGATAATTTGTAAGAAAATAATCTTATAACTCTTCCGCCGTCAAGCGGATATATGGGAAGCACATTCAAAATAAAAAGCAATAGATTAATATCATCTCTGATAATCAGCCACAAAATAAAATTTACTAAAGGACCTGAAATAATAATTAATAACTCTCTTAATCTCGGAATGTTATCACAATACTTTAATCCGAAACCATAAAAAGAAAAGGTCAAGCTCTTTGGCTTGCCTCTGCAAAGCATGAGCGTCACAAAATGCCCTAATTCATGCAAGGAAGAAAAAAGCATAAGAAATATAACTTCCCTTGCCGAAAACAAAGCAGAAAAGCTCAAAATAAGAATGAAAGAAAAATCTATTGTTATGGTGCAATCTTTAATATTAAAATTCACTTAATCACCAAATCATAATATTAAAAACTGCGGGGAAAAATTACTTTTTATTTTCTTTTATCAATATAGCTTTGTAAAATAACAACAGCCGATACAGCATCGACAACAGCTTTTCTTTTTTTACCTCGGACATTGTTTGCTGACAAGATATCGTGGGCAATAACAGTAGTCAACCGTTCATCTTCAAAATCTATGGGAATATCAACTGATTTTTCGAGTAAGTTCTTAAGCTCAATACATTTGTCCGCCCTGAAACCGCACGTACCGTCCATATTCTTAGGAAGGCCAATAACAATTAATTCAGGAGCTTCTGTATTAATAATATCCACAATTCTGTTAATAAGCTTTGGAAGATAAGCTTCTTCAATAACTGTATATGATGATGCGAGAATTTCTTTTTTATCACAAAAGGCAATTCCCGTTCTTACATCACCGTAATCAATTGACATAATTTTCATATCATCACCAATGAACAGAAAGGGAAATCAGAAAAACTGATTTCCCTAAACTGCAATAATTATTCCTCCTCATTATCAGGCTTTTTTGTTACCTGAGCTTGTGCAGCCGTGGTCTCAGCAGCTGTTGTATCGCCTGCTGAATCTGAACTTCTTGTTGTAGTATTTGAAGCCTTTTCAGCAGTATTTTCATAAGTTTCATCACCATGTCCGCCTGAACAATAACCGGGCAGATTATTAACATCATACCAGCCGTAGCTTCCTGTACCTGATCTTAGTTTACCGCAATAAGGACAATATGACCTTTGAACAATACCGTCACATTCAGGAAACTCGGTCTCATAACTGATGCCATTTTTATCAAAAGTATCATAAATCTCTGTCATAACAGTATTCCAGATTGTTCCCGAAGGATTATATGACAAGCTGTAATTAACTTCCTTTGGTGTATCATAGCCATACCATGTTACTGCAACGAAGTCAGGAGTCCCGGCAGCAAACCATCTATCCTTATCATCAGTTGTCGTACCTGTCTTACCAAAGCATTCAATACCTGAAAGCTTGTAATACTGACCTGTACCGCCTGTCATAACAGTCTGTAGGAGCTTATTCATTACCCAGCTTGTATTTTCAGAAAGGGCTTTCTGCTTTGTCTTTTCAGGATCTTTTTCAATAATGACATTACCCTGACTGTCAAGAATTTTATAATAGCAATAAGGCTCATAGTAATATCCGCCGTTACCGAAGGCGGCATATGCAGCAGTCATATCAAGAACAGTTGCACCATTAGTTAAAGAACCGATTGCAAGCGGGCCGTAATCAACATCCCACGTACTGTCAAGTGTTGATATGTGAAAATTCTCACTCAGATATTCATATGAATAATCAACAGAAATCATATCAAGGGTTCTTGCAGATATAGTGTTAAGCGAATTTGCAAGACCTCTTTGAAGCGTCATACTCTGTGAAGAATATGATCCGTTATCATTATGCGGCCAAGGTTCACCGTCAACTACCTTGAGCGGTGAATCCTGTATTATGGTTGACCAATAAATATTTGTATCAGGGTCGTTCAGACTCTTTTCAAGTGCGGGTCCGTAAACAGAAAGCGGCTTTATTGTTGAGCCGACAGGTCTTGTGGCCATTGTTGCGCGGTTAAAAAGCAACGAGCCTTTATTCTTACCTGTACCGCCTATTATACCCATTACCCTGCCGCTGTAATCCATAACGCACATTGCACCCTGAACTGTCTCGTCAGGCATTTTTCTGTAATTTTCATATACATCTTCCAGTGCATCCTGAATATCAAAATCAATCGCAGAATAGATTTTAAGGCCGCCGCCGTAAATCATATCATGAGCTTTTTTCTTTGTATATCCCATTTTTTGCAGGTCTTCTTCAACGGTAGTGATAACATAATCAACATAATAATTGGTTATTTCATCATTATCTTTCTTTGAAGATTGTTCCTTAAGCTGCGAGCCTTTATAATTTTCACTGTTTGTGAAAACCATTTCATATTCTAGAGCCTCATTATATTCATCAGCTGTAAGGAAAGCAAGATCAGAATCCTTCATCTGACTGAGAACCCAAAGCTGACGCTCTCGGTTAGCGTCGGGGTTACTCAACGGGTCATACGCAGACGGTGCTTTTGTAATTGATGAAAGACAAGCACATTCTGCGGCATTAAGATCTGACACCTCTTTACCAAAATAAACCTCAGCGGCCGTTTTTACACCATAGCAGCCGTTTGAGAGATAAATGGTATTAAGATAGGCTTCCAGTATCTCATCTTTTGAATAGTTTCGCTCAAGGTTCAATGCCCTGAGAATTTCATTGAACTTTCTTACATAAGTAACTTTATTATCATCCGTCAAATTTTTAATTAACTGCTGAGTGATTGTTGAACCGCCCTGATCATTCTGCTGTATAAATACGGCTATTGTTCTGAACCAGTCAACACCGTGATGCTTATAAAAACGCTTATCCTCTGTTGCAATAAAAGCCTCAGGGAGATATTCACTCATATCATCGATGTCGACCCATATGCGGTTTTCTTCTCCATGTAGTCTGGTAATCTCGACCTCGTCATCGCCGTCAGTACCATAAATAAAGGAAGTCTGGTTCTGCGAAAACTTTTCTTCCGTAAGGTCAAAAACAGGATCGCCGTAAACAACGCTGTAGCCGTAAATAGCAATTACGGAAAAGCAGACAATACCAACAACACCGATTATCATAAGCATACCAAGAAGGACTTTTCCGACAACGGAAAAAGATTTCTGAACAGGCGTCTTCTTTTTCTTCTTTTTGCGTTTTTTCTTTTGAGCAAGCTGTTGTTCAATCTGTCTGCCGCGCTGAACCTTGCTTGACTTTTTGTCAGGATTGGAAACGCTGTAAAAATTCGGGACATTATTCTCTGAATGCTTATGTTCATCTTCGTCATAAGCCTTCTCAGAATTATTCATAAACGATTCAAGTAAATCATCATAATTATTTGAAGCCATTTATAACACCTCAAGAGTAATTTAAATAATTATAATACATAATTAAAAATAAATAAAGGGGTAAATTGTAAACATTTGTAATATTTTTTATTTAATATATTTAGCTCTTCTCTTATTTATCTCAACAAGACGCTTGTTAACAGATATAGAATCATAATTTTGCTTAGCTCTGATGAATATCCAAAACTTCCTACTGCATTTTTCACACTGCCCTGCGCCTTTGAAGGTGTTGTTACTATATTCATAATCACCGAAAACATTAATTTTTCCATTACACTCAGGACAAAACAGTTCAACGCTATTAACTTCAAAATTTTTGTTGTTCGGCTTTATTGAATATGGTTTAAATATCAATCTTTGAAAAAAATCTATATCACATTTATGAATGTATTTTTTCAAATTTTCTTTATCATACACTTTTTTAAAACAAAGGGCCTCAACATAACAATCCTCAAGTGCTCTGTGAAGTGACAAGCTGTCAATGTCAATGCAAAAAAACTCGGCACATGACGAGAGGCTGATTTGATTTCCGTTATTACCTTGAACAAACTGCATACAATATTTTTGCAAATCGGCATAGGCAGTAATAAAGTCAATATGTCCGGAGCCTGTGAATTTAAGAAAATTATCAACAAGAGTATACAAATCACTCGTTGACCAGGTCATAAAGAGAGCTTCCTCTCCCTTTGTCCAGTCTGCAAATTCCTTGAAAGCAGATTTAAAATCAATACCGTTTTTTTTGATTTCCTCCATAGTAATGTTAGTTAAATTTTTAAATTTTGAGCCAAGCCGTTTACTGAGCTGAGGTTTTATTAATTGCTTAAAAGTATCAATAATTTCTAATCTGCTATTCAGTTTTACGGCACCTATCTCAATTATTTCATTCATACCCTTACAGGTTTTATAATTGAAGACATTATTCCATTCTAAATCAAATATAATATAATTCATAGTTCACCAAAAAAATTAACCTTGCACCAAGCAAGGTTAATTTTAAAATTCTTATCCGATAAATAAAAATACGAGAAACGCAGCAAGCACGATAACAAAAAATCCAATAATCAACCACTTTGTAATTCTTTCAAGTTTTGCTTCAACAGTTCTGCCTTTTGATTTACCGAGAAAAGTTTCGGCACCACCGGCAATTGCACCTGAGAGATTCTGTGATCTGCCTTCCTGCATAAGTACTACGATTGTTATAATAATAGATGCCAAAATCAATACAGCACCAAATACATAATGATACCAAGACATAATAATTACCATAGCCTTTCCGACTGCAAACAGTTCATTAAAATCATCCATACGACTTGCTGCAGCCGGACAAGGCGTATAATGGCAGTTCAGCCATCTCAAATTATGCTTAGGCAAATTTTGAGAAATTCGATTGCGAGTACTTACAGTGTGTAAGCATTTGAATTTTAAAAAACGCAATCAGTTATATAGTCGGAATCAGTGTAAATTTTACATAATTCCTCTGCTATTAAATTACTTTTGGATTATATCATAATAAGGTCAATATTGCAAGAACTTTTTTATTTTACAAAAAAGTAATTTGTTCAGCAATATCTTTTTCACTTAAAAGCGCACCTGCGGCAGGCAGATTTTTTGCTCTGAAACGCCATTCTTTTTCAAACTCTCCGGGCTTATATAAGTGAATTGATTCAACCTTATGTGTTTTCTTCAGCTTCATAACAGAAACACCCTGGGTATCCTTAGTAGTTTTTGGTAAAATTCCTGCAGTATTAACAAGAAGCCTTCTTCCGCTTGAAGAACAGATAACAATATCTGTATCATCCTTGATATATACAGCCTGAGTCAGCGGAGCTTTGGCGGAATATGCCTTCAGCAGCTTTTTTCTGTTTGTCTTGGTTTCATAAGCAGAGACATCAACCTTTGCAAGTTTACCGTTTTCAAAAACAAATATCATATAGCCTGTATACTCGCTTATTACTGCCATATATACAACCTTTTCGCCCTCGGTCATTTGAAGTTTACTCGGTACAAATTCACCAAGTAAAGATGCCTTTGTATCAACAAAATCATTAACCCTTGACTTGTAAACCTGCTGCATACTTGTAAAGAAAAGAAGCTCGTCCTTGTTTGAGCACTCAATTCCCGGGAGCATTTTATCCCCTTCCTTGAGCTTTTGCTCGCCGCTCAATCTAAGGTTTGCAGTTTTAATTTTTTTGAGATAGCCATGCTCTGAGAGGAAAAGTGTAACAGAATAGTTAGGGACTTCAACAGTTTCAACTATATTTTCTTCTTTAACATCATAAAGAATTTCACTCTTTCGTCCTGTATCATACTTTTTTGCAACACTTTCAAGCTCGCCGATTATGATTTTTTTCATTTTATTCTTGCTTAAAAGAGTTGTCTCAAGATTAGCAATATCATCCTCAAGCTGTTCAATATCCTCAATTCTCTTAAGAATATACTCTCGGTTAAGATGACGGAGCTTTATCTCAGCAACATATTCTGCTTGAATTTCATCAATACCAAAGCCAATCATAAGATTAGGAACAACCTCAGCTTCACTTTCGGTTTCCCTGACAATCTTAACTGCCTTATCAATATCAAGAAGAATTTTTGACAAGCCCTTAAGGAGATGAAGCTGTTTTCTCTTCTTGTCAAGATTAAAATTAATTCTCCTTCTGATACATTCAAGTCTGAAATCAATCCATTCAAGAAGAATACTTTTGACACCGAGCACCATTGGTCTGCCTTTAATGAGAATGTTAAAATTGCAGCTGAATGTATCCTGAAGCGGTGTCATATTATAAAGCTTTGACATAAATACATCAGGGTTAATTCCGCGTTTTAGATCAATTGTAATTTTAAGACCTGACAGATCCGTCTCATCACGGATATCGTTGATTTCTTTAATTTTATTTGTCTTAACAAGTTCAATGATTTTATCGATAATTGCCTCAGAGGTTGTAGTAGGCGGAATTTGAGTTATGTCAATACAGTTGTATTTTTTGTCATAAGAATACCTTGCACGAACCTTTACTGAGCCTCGACCCGTATTATAAATCTTATCAAACTCATCCTTATCATAAATGATATATCCGCCTCCGACAAAATCGGGAGCAACGATCGTATCGCTGACAATATGGTCGGGATTTTTCATCAAAGCAATAGTTGTGTCACATATTTCCTTAAGATTGAATGAGGCTATTGAGGATGCCATACCTGCGGCGATACCTGTTGTTACATTACAAAGTACAGTCGGAAAAGTTACAGGCAAAAGAGTGGGCTCTTTCATCGTATTATCATAGTTGTCGACAAAATCAACCGTATCGAGTTTAATATCATCAAAGAGTTCATGGCAAATCGGTGCAAGCTTAGCCTCAGTATAACGAGAAGCTGCATACATCATATTTTTACTGTAAGCTTTACCAAAATTACCCTTTGACTCAACAAATGGATAAAGTAAGGTCTCGTTACCTCTTGAAAGACGCACCATTGTTTCATAAATCGCTGCATCGCCGTGAGGATTAAGCTGCATTGTACGTCCAACAATATTCGCACTTTTAATAGTTCCTCCCTGAAGAAGCCCCATATTATACATAGTATAAAGCAACTTCCTATGTGATGGCTTGAAGCCGTCTATTTCAGGGAGGGCTCTTGAAAGAATAACGCTCATTGCATAAGGCATAAAATTACCGGTAAGGGTATCTGTTATTAACTCATCCTGAACAAGTCCTGCACCTTTAATATGAACATTATCATCAAGGGGTTTATTCTTTTTTTCAGTTTCTTTTTTTCTTTTTGCCAAAGCTATAACCCCCCTTAGCTTAGATCTGCCGCATCAAGATAAAGATGACCATAATCCGAAATATATTCTTTTCTGCCGTCAAGATTGTCACCGAGAAGCAAGTCAAACATCTTTGAGGTCTTTTCGGCATCATCAGTTGTAACCTTGATTAAACGCCTTGTTGCAGGATTCATGGTTGTGAGTGCCATCATCTCTGCTTCATTTTCGCCAAGACCTTTTGAACGCTGAACTGTATATTTTTTATTACCTATTTCCGCCTTGATTTCATCCATCTCAGCCTCATTATAAGCAAAATAAGTTTGGTCACTGCATTTAACCTCATAGAGCGGAGATTCGGCAATATAGACTTTTCCTGCTTCAATGAGCTTAGGCATAAGGCGGTAAATCATAGTCAGAATAAGTGTTCTTATATGAAATCCGTCAACATCGGCATCAGTACAAATCAAAATTTTTGACCAACGAAGATTATTCATATCAAATAGAGAGATACCCTTTGCAACCTTGCTGCTAACCTCAACACCACAGCCGAGCACCTTAATCAAATCAGTAATAATCTCACTCTTGAATATCTTGTCATAGTCAGACTTAAGGCAGTTCAAAATTTTACCGCGAACAGGAATGACAGCCTGAAATGATGCGTCTCTTGCCTGCTTGCAGGCACCCAGTGCCGAGTCGCCCTCTACTATGAAAACCTCTCTTTCGTTAACATCTTTTGATCGGCAGTCAACAAATTTCTGGATTCTGTTTGTCAAATCCATTTTAGACTGCAAGGAATTTTTAATGGTTTTCCTTGTATTTTCAGCCTTGACTCTTGCACGCATATTAATAATAACCTGATTGGCAATCTTATCAGCATCCAACTTATTCTCAATAAAATAAACCTCAAGCTGCTTTTTAAAGAAATCAGTCATTGCCTCCTGAATGAACTTATTTGTTATTGCCTTCTTGGTCTGGTTTTCATATGAAGTTTGTGTTGAAAATGAAGAGACAACAAAAATTATACAATCTTCAACGTCCTGAATATTAATCTGTGAGTCGGTTTTAGTATATTTATTGTTTGCTTTAAGGTAATTATTTATCTGTGCTGCAAATGCACTTCTGAATGCTTTTTCTGGGGCACCTCCGTGTTCAAGATAGCTTGAATTATGAAAATATTCCTTAAGCTGTGTTTTTAGTGAAAAGCACAATGATGCTTTTATTTTAAGCTTATATTCAGGCAAATCCTCGCGGTCCTTGCCTTTACGTTCACATTCCCAATACTGAGGTACAGTGAAAGCATCGTCTCCAGCTATTTCCTTGACATAATCCATAATACCGTCATTATAGCAGTATTCAAATGTTTCAAACTTTGAAGCATTAAGCTGATTTTTTAATATGAACTTAATACCGTCATTGACGACAGCCTGCTTTTTTATCGTGTCCTGAAAATATTCAAGAGGAATATTAATATCTGTAAAAACATCAAGGTCCGGCTTCCACCTTATACGTGTACCTGTATCCTTTTTGTCATATTTCTCCTTTTTCAGACCTCCTGTATTTTTGCCCTTTTCAAAATGGAGAGTAAATTTATATCCGTCTGCGTGAACTTCAGCGTCCATATACTCTGACGCATATTGTGTTGCACAAAGGCCGAGACCGTTTAATCCGAGAGAATATTCATAATTTTGCTCACCGTCATCATATTTACCGCCTGCATACATTTCACAGAAAAGAAGTTCCCAATTATATTTATCTTCATTTTTATTATAATCAACAGGAATACCGCGTCCGAAATCCTGCACCTCAATTGAGGCGTCAAGGAAACGGGTAATAACAATTTTGCTGCCATATCCTTCCCTTGCTTCATCAATAGAATTTGATAAGATTTCAAACATCGCATGCTGACAGCCGTCAAGACCGTTTGAACCGAAAATAACAGCTGGTCTTTTACGGACACGGTCAGCACCCTTTAATGACTTTATACTTTCATTACCATACTCTTTTTTCTTAGGCAAAACATTCCCTCCAAACAGAAGTTCATATACTGTGATATAATACTATATATTGTGTCAAAAGTCAAGAATTACCGAAAAAGGCAGTAGCAATTGTGCTACCGCCTTCAAATATTAATCTTTATTATTTTCGTCAATGCTATCTTCAGCAGTCTTATTTTCGGCTGTGTCATTAAGAGCTTCGGTATCAGCTGTTTCTTTCTTTTCCTCAGCTTCAACTGTTATCTCTTCAGAATTTTCATTAATATAGCCGTTCTCAATAAGTGATGTAAATTCTTCTTTGTTGAGTTTTTCTTTCTCAATAAGAGTATTTGCAACAAGCTCAAGCTTATCCATATGCTGCTTAAGAATATCCTCGCATCGTTTGTAAGCTTCCTGAACAATGCGGATAACTTCCTCATCGATCTTCGCTGCTGTCTTTTCAGAATAATCCTTAACCTGGCCATAATCTCTTCCAAGGAATACTTCCTGATTGCCGCCGCCGAAATTAATCGGTCCAATGGTATCACTCATACCATAGCGTGTAACCATCTCTCTGGCAATCTTTGAGGCACGCTCAATATCGTTTGACGCGCCTGTTGAAATATCACTTAGGGTTAGTGCCTCTGCAACTCTGCCGCCGAGAAGAACAACGAGTTCATCAAGCATTTCAAGCTTTGAGTTATAGCTCTTATCCTCTGAAGGAAGGCTCATTGTATATCCGCCTGCCATACCTCTCGGAATAATGCTGATTTCATGCACATCATCCTGAGATTCAAGATAGTGCGTTGCAATTGCATGTCCTGCCTCATGGAATGCAGTTAGTTTAACTTCCTTATCACTCAACTTATGGGATTTTTTCTCAGTACCCATAATTACCTTAAGCATAGCTTCCTGAATTTCAACACTTGTAATTGCTTTTAATTTTCTGCGGGCAGCAAGCAAAGCAGCCTCGTTCATAAGATTTTCAAGGTCAGCGCCTACAAAACCGATTGTTCCCTTTGCAATATCAGAAAGATTAACATCCGGAGCAAGAGGTTTATTTCTGGAATGGACCTTAAGAATTTCTTCTCTTCCCTTTGTATCAGGTCTTCCGACAGCAACCTGTCTGTCAAATCTTCCCGGTCTTAGAAGTGCAGGGTCAAGAACATCCGGTCTGTTTGTTGCTGCTATTATGATTACGCCTTCATTAACACCGAAGCCATCCATTTCAACGAGCAGCTGATTAAGCGTCTGTTCTCTTTCGTCATTTCCGCCGCCCATACCGGCACCTCTCTGGCGTCCGACAGCATCAATTTCATCAATGAATATTATTGAAGGAGACTTTTTCTTTGCCTGATCAAAAAGATCTCGTACTCTTGAAGCACCGACACCGACATACATTTCAACAAAATCAGAACCTGAAATTGAAAGAAACGGCGCACCTGCTTCCCCTGCAACAGCACGTGCAAGGAGTGTTTTACCTGTACCCGGAGGTCCTATAAGAAGAACGCCCTTTGGTATTCTTGCACCAAGCTGGGTAAATCTTTCGGGTTCTTTTAAAAAATCAACAAGTTCTTCAAGTTCAGCCTTTTCTTCATCACATCCCGCAACATCAGCGAAGGTTGTTTTACGCTTTTCATCGTCAACAAGGCTCTTTGCCCTAATTCTGCCAAAACCTAATGTCCTGTTAGTCTCGCTGTTCATTGTACTGCTCATTTTTTTCAATACATAAACTGCCAGTGCAACTGATAGACCTATCATAAGAAGAGACGGAAGTAGACTTACAATCCAATTACTTGATGTGCCTTTTTCATAATCAAATGTTATTTGATTATCGGGATTTTTTGAATTATATTCTTCAACATCATCTCTGATATCATCAAGAAAGTACGCCACATTCGGAACAGAATACTGTTGCTCTTTTTTAGGTTCCTTAAATGTTTTGAATGTGAGGTTACCGCTTGATAAGTCAAGTGAAAAATCCTTCACCTCGTCATTTTTAAACATAGAAACAATTTCAGAATACTTAACATCAACCTTATTCTGTTGGTTTCCAACATATATAATTGAAGCAATAAGCACTCCGAAAATCAGCAAATAAAGTATAACTGATTTCCAATTTTTTGTCATCTTACTACCCATTAACAATCCTCCGAAGGAAGTCTTAAAGACAATATATTTTTTGTATTAGCATCAACTTTAACGCGCTCATCAACACAGTAGCCAACAACTCCGATAACCGAACATTCATCAGCAACAACTGCAACCGAGCTGCGCAGCTCCTGCGGTATTTTCAGCTCATTAAAAAATTTTTTCAACGACTTGGAGCAGTGTCTGCCGGCAGGGTGAATGACATCTCCTGACTGCCTCGGTCTAACATTGACCTTTCCGATAATTTTATCATAGTCACAATAAAAATCAACACTTTTTTTATCAAGTTTAGAAATTTTTAAAATTTCGGAAACAAAAGTAAAATTATTATTGTTTTCAGAAAAGTCAGCAAATCTTAAATATCCGCCGTCTGAAATCCCGTAATAATTACCGCAAATTTGAACTCTGCCATTCTTGTCAAGTAACGGTAATATTGAATTAAGATGAAGTCTGTCAAGATTAATTCCAAAGGAAGAAAAATATTTTATAATAATTCTCTTTATTATTGACTTATCATATTTATTTAGTATATTTATGTCAAGCTTATTATATACTAATACCTCATTATAAACTGAATTTGAAAAAGAATATATAAAATTTCTATCCTCATTCAAATCATTTATCATATTTGAAATTGCAGTTTCTGCTTCAGGATTGATGTGACACATTTCAGGAAGCAATATATTTCTGATATAATTTCTGCTGTATTCATCTGAGGAGTTTGTACTGTCAATTCTGTACTCAATGCTGTGGATATCACAATATTCTCTGATATCCTCAGAGGGTATTTCAATCAAAGGTCTGATAATTTTATCCCGGATTGCAGGTATACCGCATAATCCATTTATGCCGGTTCCCCTGCAGAGCCTGAAAAGCACGGTTTCAACATTATCACTTAAGTTATGCGCAGTTGCAATTTTATCACATTCAATTGTATCAAAAAATTCATAGCGCTTTTGCCTTGAATATTCTTCAACGCCAAGGCCCGCCGCTCTGCTTTCATTAACAGCATCTATTGATAAAAGATGAAATTCAACATCGTTTTTTTGACAAAAGGTTTCAACAAAAACGGCATTTTCAACAGACTCTTCCCCTCTTATTCCATGCTCAATATGAGCAACGCAGAGAGACAAATTATATTTATCTCTTATTGACAAAAAATAATTAAGCAATAGCATTGAGTCAGCTCCGCCTGAACAGGCTACAAGAACTCTGTCACCGGGTGATATCATATTATATTTTTTAATTGTTTTTGAAATACGATTATTCATAATGTGATTTGTCAACAGCTCTAAATCTTGTAAATTCTTTATCAAATGTCATTTCAATACATCCCGTTGCGCCATGTCTGTTCTTAGCAATTATGAGTTCTGTCTTATCAGCATCAATTTTATCTTGCTCATCGTCATCGACCTCTGAACGATAATAATCCTCTCTGTAAAGAAAAAGGACAATGTCAGCATCCTGCTCGATTGAACCGGATTCGCGCAAATCCGAAAGCTGAGGTCTGTGGTTTCTTCCGCGACCTTCTGTTCCGCGGGCAAGCTGTGCACAGCACACTACCGGGATGTTCAATTCCTTAGCCATCATCTTAAGCTGTCTTGTGATTTCAGAGACCTCCTGGACTCGGTTTTCTTTTTTAGTTGCAGAAGAAATTAAGCCTAAATAATCAATTATAATGCAGTCAACATTTTTCATTCTTCTGACTCTTGATTTTATTTCAGGAACTGTTATTGATGTTGTATCGTCAAGATAAAGCTCTACATCATTAAACTGTCCTGCAGCATTACCGAGCCTTACCCATTCATCATTAGTAAGCTCGCCTGATTTGAGCTTTTGTGATTCAACACCTGACTGAGCTGAAAGCAGCCTTTCTGCAAGCTGCTCTTTTGTCATCTCAATGCTGAAGACAACACATTTTTTTCTTGCATTCATCGTGACATTCTGTGCAATATTCAGTGCAAAGCTGGTTTTACCCATTCCCGGTCTGGCACCAATAAGAATAAGGTCAGTTTTATTAAGACCGTTTAAGTACTTATCAAGCATACCGAAGCCGCTCGGTATCCCCTTGTATTTATCTTTATCCTCACCTGTAATCTGTGAGAGTTTTGTATAAACATCATTTACAATAACCTCACTGATTTTTGTAGGTCCGTTCTTTTCCCTACCCTGACGGATGTTATATATCATCTGCTCTGCACGGTCAAGAATTATTGAAGCATCAGCTTCACCGCCGGTAGCCTTATCAATAATATCATTTGAAATTTCAACAAGCGTCCTTAGGTAATATTGCTCTTTAACAATTCTTACATAGTATTCAATATTAGCGGTTGACGGAACAGATTGAGCAAGCTGAAGTAAATAATCGCGTCCGCCTGACATATCATAAAGGCCGTTTTTAACTAACGTGTCGGCAATAATGACGGGATCGATTGCCTTTGACTTGCTATACATAAGCATCATCGCATTGAATATAGCGCGATTCTGAGGAAAATAAAAACAATCCGAATTTATTTCAGCAACAACATCTTCCATACAGTCTGCATCAAGCAAAACGCAGCCGAGTACTGACTGCTCCGCCTCAAGATTATACGGCATAGCTGTGCTTGGAACAACATTAACATCAGCCATAGTTAAGCCTCCGATACCTGAACAAACACGTTTGCTGAAATGCCTTGGTATACTTTGATTTCAGCTTGGACAGTACCGAACGATTTTATGTCCTGCATAACAATTTTTCGCTTATCGATGTCAACATTTAAGTCTTCGCTGATTTTTTTTGAAACATCCTTTGATGTAACTGAGCCGAAAAGCTTTCCGTTCGCACCTGCCTTTGCAGTGAGCTTAAAGGTTTTTCCTTCAAGTAAATCAGCTGTATTTTGTGCAGATTTGATTTCTTCTGCTTTATGGAATTTTTTTGCGCTTTCTTTATTATTAAAGTCATTCATTGCAGAAGCATTAGCTTCAATTGCAAGTCCCTTAGGAAAAAGAAAATTTCTTGCGTAACCGTCTGAAACATTAACTAATTCCCCTTTTTTACCGAGACTCTTTACATCCTGTTTAAGAATTATTTTCATATCTATTCTCCTATATTTCCATAAAAATCGGAAGTATCATCGGACTGCGCTTTGTTTTTTCATACATAAGTTTTGCAAGCTCATCGCGCAATCTTGTTTTGACTGAATTCCAGTCACGATATTTTTTATCATAGCTTTCATCAATAACTCTGGCGGCAAGCTCTCTTGCTCTGTTCATAAGAAGTTCATTTTCTTTTACATAAACAAATCCTCGTGAAACTACATCCGGACCGCTGACAACATATCCGCTGGAGCTGTCAATTGTGGCGACAACAATAATTATGCCATCCTTTGACAAATGTTTTCTGTCATTGAGAACAATGTTGCCGACATCTCCAACACCGATTCCATCAACATATATTTCGCCGGACGGTACGTTTTCTACCTTTTTTATACCGTCCTCGGAAATCTGAATTTTTTCACCGATATTGCCGACATAAATATTATCCTTATCAATACCCATTGAAACGGCAAGATCAGCATGCTTTCGCAAATGTTTCTGCTCACCGTGAACAGGAATAAAGAACTTTGGTTTAACAAGGCCCATCATAAGCTTAAGCTCTTCCTGACACGCATGACCTGATACATGAACTTCATACATTTTTTCATATATAACGTCAACGCCGCGTTTCATCAGCTCATTGACAACATTGCCGACCATTTTTTCATTACCGGGAATAGGAGTTGCTGAAATAATTACATAATCATTTGGTGTAACGCTGACCTTTCTGTGCTCACCTATTGACATTTTTGTAAGAGCAGACATAGGCTCGCCCTGAGATCCCGTTGTAATAATAACCAGTTTATCATCAGGATAACTTTTGATTGTGTTGATGTCAATAAGAAGACCTTCAGGAACATTGAGGTACCCGAGCTCTTTGCCGACGTTAACAAGGTTTTCAAGACTTCTGCCTGTAACTGCAACCTTTCTGTCTCTTGACTCAGCAACATCAATAATCTGCTGTACTCTGTGAATATTTGAGGCAAAGGTTGCTACAACAATTCTCTTATTCTTTGCTTTTCTGAAAAGCGTTTCAAAAGATTCACCAACTGATTTTTCACTTGCAGAATATCCGGGTCTTTCAGCGTTTGTGGAATCCGAAAGAAGAGCAAGAACCCCCTTCTTGCCGTGTTCTGCGAATCTCGGAAGATCAATCATATCACCGTCAACAGGTGTTGTGTCTATTTTGAAATCACCTGTCTGAATTATAACTCCGGCAGGACATTTGATTGCAAGACCGACCGCGTCAGGTATTGAATGATTAACATGAATCAGCTCAATATTAAAGTTCCCGAGAGATATATTGTCTCTTGGCTTAATTTCGATAAGCTTTGCTTTATTGAGCAAGTCGTGCTCCTCAAGCTTGCCTTTAATCAATCCTATTGTCAGCTTAGTTGCATAAATAGGAATATTCACTTTTTTGAGCAAATAAGCAATACCACCGATATGGTCCTCGTGACCATGTGTAACAATTATGCCTTTAATTTTTTCTGCATTATTTTCCACATAAGTGAAATCGGGAATTACCAAATCAACCCCCGGTAAATCCGAATTAGGAAAGGCAAGACCGCAGTCAACGATAAACATATCATTATCGTATTCATATAAGGTCATATTCTTTCCAATCTCATTCATACCGCCCAAAAAAGCAATACGAACAAACTCCTTACCCTTCGGCGGCTGGAGAATTTTCTTTTTAGAGGCTTTACGATAAGTTACATAATGCTTTTGGGAATTCCGTTTTCCTATAGCATTTATATCGTTTTGCCTATTTTGTTTTGTCATAAATTACCTCCGTTAAATAAATTTTTCCGAACAAATTAATCTAATATATAATAAGTCATTATTCTTCTCTTGTCAAGTAATACAATTAACAATAAATGTCAATATACTTATCCACATATTGATTATTACCAATTTTAATGGTAAAATATGTGTGATTTAAAATTTAATGCAAAAAATATATTGGTGATACAATGAAAAGTATTGAAATTTATACAGACGGAGCATGCAGCGGAAATCCCGGAAAAGGTGGCTGGGGTGCTGTTCTTGTTTACAAAAATAAAGAAAAAGAAATGTGCGCAGGGGCTCATGAAACAACAAATAACAGAATGGAATTAACGGCTGTCATTGAAGCATTAAAGACAGTTAAAGAGCCGTGCAACATCACATTGACAACCGATTCAAAATATGTCTGTGATGCGGTCAATAAAGGCTGGTTATATTCATGGGAAAAGAATAACTGGAAGAAAGCAGACCGCAAGACTGCACAAAATGTTGATTTATGGACACAGCTTCTTCCACTGCTAAAAAAGCACAATATTACCTTCAATTGGGTAAAGGGTCATAACGGTCATCCTTACAACGAACGCTGTGATAAGCTTGCCGTTGACTGCTACCGGAACCTGTAAATAACAAAGAGCCGTTGTTAATACAGCTCTTTTTATTTTAAGTCAAATCTGCTTAAAACTGCATCTGCTATAACCTTATGCCCGAGATTTGTCGGATGTATACCGTCAGTTGCGAGTTTATAAGGGTCAATGCTCTGCTGAGCCTTATCAAATTCTGCCTGTAAATCAATAATTTCTGCCGAATTATCTTCAGCCATTTTACGAAGCTCATCTCTGTATTCATTAAGTATATTATGAAAAGGCAGCTTTTCCTCAACAGTATCAGTCATAAAAGGAAGGAGAAAAAGCACCTGAACATTGTCAAGCTCGGCATTTATGCGCCTGTATATTTCTTGCATATGCTCTTTCATAGGTCTCCTAAGCGGCGGATAATTTTCAGGTACATAATGCTCCCACGCATCATTAACACCTATAAGCATAATTATTACATCAGGTTTCAGATTTATACAGTCTTTTGTAAGTCTGTCGTAAATATGATATGTTCTGTTACTTGCAATTCCTTTATAGAAAAAAGTCAAATTTCTGAAATGCTTTCTCAGCTGCTTTGAAACCTGCAAAGGATATACATTCTTACCATGCAGCTTTCTATTCATTCTTGAATTGAATTTTATATCAGTAATACTGTCACCTAAAAACAATATCTTACTGTTGTCCTTAATTTTTATCATCTTAATTTCTATAGCCTTTCCCCTGCTTCAAACAGTTAATTAAAAATCACCTATCCGCCTCATGCAGCCGTACAAGGCGCATACGCATAATGGAAATTTAGCCATCTCATAATTATGCCGCAAGCAAATTTTGAGGGTGTTGTAATCGGATTAGTGTGAATTTTAACTCTAATCTCCTAATTTTGAATTCTTATCTTTATTTTTTGAACCGAAAACATCTGCCACTTCCGTTATAGAAATATATGCTTTAGGGTCAACCTCATGTACGATTTCTCTCATTTTACTGACCTGAAATCTGTTGATTACAAAATATATAACGGATTTATTATTATTTGAATAATAACCTTTTGCATCAAAAAAAGTAATCCCGTTCTCAAAAGCCGCAGACAACTCTTCACATATTTCCTCTTGTTTTTCAGTAATAATCATTGCTGATTTAGAACGGTCAAAGCCTTCGACAATATAGTCAATAGTTTTCAGTGCTGCAACATAAGTAACTATTGAATATAGCGGCAGAATCCAACTTTGAATTACAATTCCGCAAATTATGTAAAGAATTACATTATATATCATTACAAATGTTCCTACGGTAATATTGAGCCTTTTTGCAAAAATTACTGCAAGAACTTCTATACCGTCAATGGCTCCGCCGAATCTTATTGCAAGACCGCTTCCGATACCTGAAATTAATCCGCCGAATATTGCGCATAAAAACAAATCGGATTTTGCAAGCGGTGAAACAGTACTTACATCAATGGGAAGGATATCTGTTATCAGCCACGCACTTAACGCATAAACGGCAACAGTGAAAACGGAATATACAGTGAATTCCACACCTTGCTTTTTTAACCCGAAAATAAAGATAGGAATATTAAGAATAATAAGAAAAAATGATAACTGAAGGAAGTCGGGTGTAACCTGTGAAAGAAGCATTGATGTTCCTGAAATGCCGCTGTCATACAATTTAACAGGCTGTAAAAATACCGTTACACCGACAGAATTAATCATACCGGCAAACAGCAACAAAATAAAATTTTTAATTTTTAGTTTTTTTAATTTTTGCATATAACTCCTTAAGAAATAAAAATTTTATAAGAATATTGACCTTGTCATATCAGGCAAGGTCAAACCTTTATTATTTATTACGAAAATAACATATAATTAATCAGCAGAAGCTTCTGTTGCTTGCTTTTCAGCAACAGTAGTTTTTTCTGCGGACTGTGTTGCCGAAGAAGGCTGAGCAGTTGTTTCATACTTAGAAATAAGACCGCTTGACACAATATGTGTTATTTCATAATCAATATTATACTCTGACAGAAGTGAAAGAACCTGGAAATTAAGAAAATCCTCATCAGCATTCTCGTCCTGAATGATAAGCTTTGTACCGTCATCAAGATATTTGACTGACCTGTCAAGCTCCTGAATGCCATCAATTTCCTCACCCTCAAAAAAGATATAAGTACCTTTAACGGTAATTGTATTTTTAAAATCATCAGACGTCTGAGTTATGTATGTTTTTCTCGTAGAAGCAGTTGTTTTCTCATCAGCGAAATTAATAACTCCGCTGTAATATAATGCACAGATAACTGCAACCGCAACAGCTATAACAGCGAGAAGCACCCACGGCCATTTTTTCTTCTTATTTTTTTTGAAACGATGACGCTCCAGCGTAGGTGTGTCTTCATCCTCCTCGTCTGTATGGGTTGAACTCATACCCATTTCCGATGCGGTTTCCTGATATGATGCATCACTCTTCTTATGCACAACAAGCGGACTGTCAAGTCTTTCTTCCTTGATTTCTTCTTCCATATGAATTACCTCGAAATAATTTCTATTTTTTATTTTAGCATACTCTTCCTCTTTTTTCAATAAGTATTGAATTCATTGTATAAAATTGATATAATTAGTTATAGAGAAAAATTTCAGGAGGGCATCTAATGAGAATACTTACATTTGATGTTGGCGGAACAAACATCAAATATGCATTATGCAATGAAAAATTTATCCTTACTGACAGGCATACGATTCCAACCGAGGCAGAAAAGGGCGGTCAGGTGCTTATCCGGAAAATAATATCCATTATAGAAAGTTATGATGATATTGACAGAGTTGCTATATCGACAGCAGGTCAGGTTGACAGCAAAAACGGTATAGTTGTTTATTCCACCGGAAACATTCCGTATTACACCGGTATGATGGTTAAAAAAATAATTGAAAATAAAACAAAAATACCTACTTATGTTGAAAATGACGTTAACGCATTTGCCATGGGTGAAGCACAATTTGGTGCAGCAAAAGGAAAATCCGATTTTCTCTGTCTGACATACGGAACGGGTATAGGAGGAGCGCTTTATCTTGATAATAAATTATACAAGGGTATGGGCTCATCAGCCGGCGAATTCGGACATATGATTACACACGCCGGCGGAAAACAATGCACCTGCGGAGGGGAAGGCTGTTATGAATGCTATGCCTCAACAAAAGCCCTCCTTGAATCTGTTAATAAGCGAAATTCAACAAATTTAAATGCCTTTGAAATTTTTGAAAAAGAAAATTTTCAAAAGCCTGAGATAAGGTCAGTAATTGATCAATGGATTGATGAAATGATTATCGGACTGATAAATATCATTTATATTTTCAATCCTCCTCTTATTGTCCTCGGCGGCGGAATTATGAATGAGGATTATGTAATAGATTTGATTGACAGAAAAATTTATAATCTTCTGATGGAAAATTTTAAAGATGTAAACATTGTCAGATCAAAGCTCGGTAATGACGCTGCACTGCTCGGTGTTGCATCAGAAGCAACAAGAATATAGTCTATTCGCCGATGTTCCCCACCGCTTAAGAGGTGGAACCCACTTCTGAAATTCAGTGATAGTACTAATATCCCACTGAAACCCTGAGGAACAAACGCACACTGTACAGGGTGCAATCATTAGCAAACTCCATTTCAAGTGAACTTGATAGAATTAATATTTATAAAATATTTATAATCTAAAGGGTCTGAGATAATTCTCAGGCCCTTTAAATCAGATACTCTTTGAGTTCGATGAATTTTTCATTATTTGATTCAACAATATTTTCATTAATTTCACAGTCAATTTTAACCGTATTTATAAGTTTTGGATTTCTTACTTCAAGCTTATTGCCGTTAAATCGAATTAAATTTTCTATTCCTCCAAGTGCCTCAACAGTTGAACTGAGCCGTGTCGGAATATATATGTTTATGCAATCTGATATTCCGTGCTTTTCATTACTGAATTTAAAAAGGAAATATCCTATTGTGAAAAAGACAACACCGCCGGCAAGAAGATAAACATAATTATCGGAATTAATTATCATCTCGATAATTCCGCCATTGAAAACATAGCCTATACTTAATTTCAAAAGATAAGCGGACACAAATGAAAGAACCGAAATAAATATAACGGATAAAAACAGAAAAGGACTTTCCAAAAGGATAAACAAAAACAGATAGGTAAGATCACCCGATATAACAGAAGATACAGTCATAATAATCAAAACCGTTTTCTGTGCATTTTTCAGCTTACTCATCATTGAGACGCAGATACCCGAGACACCAAACAGAAGATAATAATGTCCTGACAAAAAAGCTGAAACAAGGTCGCCGTTGTAACCGGAATTAAATAAATCCTTGATTCCCGTAACTATATTTCCATCAATTAGTTGTGAACCACCGTAGCTTTTATAAAAAAACAAATCCCTGAAATTATCAACACCTAAAAGAGTAAAAATACTGTCAATTGCTGAAAATAAAGCAGATGAAAAAACGCCCTTGCCGCTTACAGCAAGTGAAACAGTCATAAGAAAATTTTCAAAATATTCAAATACATATCCCGACACAATACCGAATGTGATTGAAAAAATAATACTTACAGCCATACTGATTGAAATACCGTATCTGTTAAATAAAAAAGATATAAATACAGAAATGAGCAAACCTGCCAAATAATATATTCCCACATCATAAACGGCATAAAATGCAGTCTGAAAAAATGCAAAGCATATTACACACCAAAACCCTTTCAGCCATTTCTTACCGTCAGTTAAGTAAACCGTTAAAAAATAGCAGAAAATATAAACAATCAAATTTGAAAACAAATCAGTAAAGCTGTGTATTCCTGCAGCAAAATAATCATTAACAATAGGAGAAATAAGATTAAATATTTCAGTCGCAACAATCAATATTGAAGCAAATACAAACGGAATCAGCAGTCCTGACTGCAGCCTGTTAAATTTTTCAAAAAGTTTCATACCCTCATTATTGACAATAATGAGGGTATTAATTCATTTTATATTTATTTCATTTGCAGTAAATTTATATTTAGGCGAATTTAGATAATCCTCAATGATATAACTGCATGTGTCATTTCCGATAACAATATGTTCAAGCAAAATTACTTTTAAATCAGTCAATATCTTTTTAAGCTCAACAGTAAAGTTCAAATCCGCCGCAGACGGATCTGCCTTAGCGTTCGGGTGATTATGTGTAAAATACACAAAGCGCGCCTTATCCCTAATAATATGGGCAATTAGAGTTTTCCTGTCAATATAGGTTTCATCAATACCGCCATTACCGACACAATAATTACCTATAATTCTGTAATTGCCGTCAAGCGTAATAAGATAAGCCTTTTCAATTATTTCCTCACTCAAAAGGTTTTTGCAAAATTCGGTCGCTGAATTAAGCGAAAGCAATACTTTCAAATTATTGTTTCTGTTTGACATTACTCTTTTATATATTGTTTTTATCAGTGAAATCTGAATAGCAGTTGCTTCGCCGACACCCTTGACCTCCATAAGCTGCTGAGGAGTTGCATTAATTACACTCTCAAGTGTACCGAAGTAATTTAAAATCTCATAAGAGAGGGGTTTTACATCCTTTCTCGGAATAATACCTGTTAAAAATAATTCCAACAAGTTATGGTCGGGCGCATTTTTCATTCCTCCGTCAATATATGACTGTCTGAGTCTTTCTCTGTGCCCTTCCCTGCTTAATTTCGGCACTTTAATTCACCTTCTACCATTTTTTATTATCATATTCAGGACAATTTTTATTCTTAAGCAGAGCACGGACTTCAACATAGCATCCGCATTTAAGACACATACCGGAAATTAAATTGTCACAGGTTTTGCAAATTGACAAACGCTTTATATATACATCACTGCTGACCTTGAGCTCATCACTCAAACTTGATATATAATCCTGAACAGTATTGTAAGATTTTTTCTGCCCTGCCTCAAGCAGCAGACATCTTTTACACTTATTATCCATTATTTAATAACAAATTTTACAACACTGCACGGAGGAATAACGGCAGTAAAACCATCATCATTTTTTATAAAATCCGAAAACTCAACTGTTTTAATACTATCCTGTTTATCAAAGTCATTTTTATCATGAATATCGCCTGTCAGTATTTCTGCATTTACAGATTTAACGGCAGTATCCGCAACCTGGCATTTGATTTCTGCCTTTTCATCTACAGAAACATTTGCAATTGTTGAATAGATAATACCGTTCTCATCAACGGAAGCCGACTCAATAAGCCTTGGACATTTCCTCATTGCTTCCTTTGACTCAATTACATCTGTAGTTATATAAGAATCAAGCAGTGTATTATCCTGATGATTTTTATACATTTTGAAAACAAAATATGTAGGAGTAAGGACAATTTTATTTCCTTCTGTCAGAATAACTGACTGAAGGACATTAACCGTCTGTGCAATATTAGCCATAATTATTCTGTCGCTGTGCTTATTAAATATATTGAGCGTCAGAGCTGCGACAATTGCATCGCGCATAGTGTTTTGCTGATACAAAAATGCAGGATTTGTACCCTTCTCAACATCATACCAAGTTCCCCATTCGTCAATAACAAGGTTAACCCATTGTTGAGGATTAACTGAATTCATAACAGAAATATGATTATTTATCAGCTCTTCCATACGGTATGCTTTGCAGATCGTTTTATAATAGTCGCTTTCAGTAAAATCGGTTGCCGAGCCTAAATTGTCCCAAGAGTCACCGCACAGCGTATAATAATGAAGTGATATGCCATGAGCCTTATGTTTAACCTTCTCCATTACTTGTCTTGTCCAGTTGTAATCTGCGGAATTAGGACCACAGGCAATACGTTTTATTTTATTGTCATTATCATAATCCTTGATGAAGGAATTATACTGCTTGAACAAACTGCCATAATATTCAGGGTCCATATTTCCGCCGCAGCCCCAAGATTCATTTCCTACACCGAAATATTTTATTTTCCACGGCTTTTCTTTGCCGTTCTTTTTTCTCAAATCCGCCATAGGTGACTTACCGTCAAAGGTCATATATTCAACCCACTCATTCATTTCCGCCACCGTACCTGAGCCTACGTTGCCGTTAATATACGCATCACAGCCGAGCTGGGAACAAAGCTCAAAAAATTCATGAGTTCCGAATGAATTATCTTCAACAAGTCCTCCCCAGTTTGTATTGACCATTTTCTTTCTCTGTTCTTTAGGTCCGATGCCGTCCTTCCAGTGATACTCGTCTGCAAAGCAGCCGCCCGGCCACCTGAGAACAGGAACATTTATATCCTTAAGTGCATTAATAACATCACATCTCATACCGTTGACATTCGGTATTTTTGAATTTTCTCCGACATAAATGCCGTCATAAATACATCTTCCGAGATGTTCTGAAAAATGTCCGTAAATATCCTTGTTTATTTTACTGATTTTATGATTTGGATTAATCAAATACTTTTCCATAAAAACTCCTAATAAAAAAGAACTTTTTTACATATTATAATAACTAAAAGAAATTGTCAATAAACTATTTACTGTATTGTTGACAAATTATAATAGTATGTTATAATAATCCTATAAAATTGATAGGAATTAATATTATGCGACTGAATAAACTAACCGAGCTTGTTAAAAAAAATAATGCAGATGCAATGATTTTGTTCAACGAAAGCAATATGCACTATGCCTGCGGCTTTTCAAAAAGTGAAGGCACAGTAATAATAACTGCTGAAGGAAACGGATATCATATTGTTGACTCGCGATACACTGAAATCGCATTGGAATATTCAAAAAACAATGAGCTCAAAGTAATTGAAATGAGCAGATCTATAATTGATGAGATTGAAAAGATATTCATAAAGCACAATGTCAGCAGTGTTTTATTTGAAAATGATACAATATCATATTCAAGATATAATCAGTTGAAAAGTAAATTTGAAAAGATTGAATTTATCAATCTGTCAAACCGGCTTATGCAGCTTAGAAATATAAAAGATATTGAAGAAATCAAGCTGATTAAGCAGGCAAACAGTATTGCGGAAAAATCATTTTTTGAGCTTTTGCCTGAGGTAAAGGCCGGAAAAACGGAAAAAGAGCTTGCTGCTTTATTTGATTATATTATGACAAAAAACGGTTCGGACGGAGTCAGCTTTGATACAATACTGCTTACAGGGACTCATACATCAATGCCGCATGGTGTTCCGAGTGACAGAGTTATAAATGACGGTGATTTTGTACTGTTCGATTTCGGTGCAACAAAATGCGGCTATCATTCTGATATGACAAGGACAATTGCGGTCGGTCATGCAAGTGATGAGATGATTGAAATGTATAATCTTGTATTAAAAGCACAAATTGCAGGTATAAAGGCGCTTGATGACGGTGTGAAATGCGCCGATGTATATAAAGCTGCCTATGATGTACTTGATAAATATAATATGGGCAGATATTTCCGACACAGCCTCGGTCACGGTGTCGGTCTTGATATACACGAGGGATATAATGTCTCCCACAAAAGCAATCAAATCTTTGAAATTGGAAATGTTACATCAATCGAACCCGGAATATATATACCGGATAAATTCGGAATCCGAATTGAAGATTTACTTTATATTTCTCCACATGGCAGAGAAAATTTATCAAATATAACGAAGGAGTTAATTATAGTATAATGAAACAAAAATTCACAGTAACAGGAATGAGCTGTGCTGCCTGTTCTGCAAGAGTTGAAAAGGCAGTTGCACCAATCAGCAAAAGTGTTAATGTAAACCTGCTTGCAGGAACAATGACTGCAGAATATGACTGTGATACCGATGAGATCATTCAGGCGGTTAAAAAGGAAGGCTATGGATGTGAACTTTTCAGGCTTCAGAAATCGGATAATTCCGAAGAAATTAAGTTAATGAAAAAAAGGCTTATCGTATCTGTAATCTTTTTAATTCCTCTTATGTATCTTTCAATGGCTCATATGATTGGGTATCGCCTGCCGTGGATTTTGGGCAATCATATACCAAATGCAATAGGACAGCTGATATTTCTAATTCCGATTTTAATTGTAAACAAGAAGTTTTTTACAAACGGCTTTTCCGCATTATTTAAATTAAATCCTAATATGGACAGTCTTGTCGCTGTCGGCTCGGGTGCATCACTTATATACAGTCTTATATCGATGCTTGCCTTCAGCAACAGTCATCTTTATTTTGAATCATCAGGAATGATACTTTCACTTATCACAGTCGGTAAATTCCTTGAAACACTCAGCAAAGGAAAAACCAAGGATGCAATAAATTCATTAATTGATTTAGTACCTGAAAAAAGCATAATTCTAAAGGATAATCAAGAAACTGAAATAGATTCAGGTCTGATACAGAAAGATGACCTTGTGGTTATTAAACCCGGAATGAGAATTGCGGTTGATGGTATAATAACCAAAGGCTCCGGCTCTATTGACCAGAGTGCGGTAACAGGAGAAAGCATACCTGTTGACCTAAGTGTCGGTGATAAGGTAATCAGCGGAACAGTAAATGTAAACGGCAATTTTATATTAAGGGCAACACAGGTAGGTGAAGAATCAACATTATCAAGAATAATTGCTCTTGTTGAAGAAGCATCATCATCAAAGGCGCCTGCACAAAGACTTGCCGATAAAATTGCGGCAATATTTGTCCCGCTTGTAATTGCAATTGCAATTATTTCTTTTACAGTATGGATGATTATCGGAAAAGGCTTTGAATTTGCATTCTCAATCGGTGTATCTGTACTGGTAATCAGCTGTCCGTGCGCACTAGGGCTTGCAACGCCTTGTGCTATTATGATTGGTACGGGAAAGGGTGCGGAAAACGGCATACTTTTCAAAGATGCAACAGCACTTGAAAATCTTGGAAAATGCAACACCGTTGTTTTTGATAAAACAGGTACCATTACAAAAGGCGAAATGTTTGTTACAGACATAACCGATGAAAAGTATCTTGATATAATTTATTCGCTCGAAAATATATCCGACCACCCGATTTCCGCGGCAATATGCAAATACTGTAAAGAGAACGGCGCAAAGCTCCTTGAGGTCAATAACAGTGATTATGAAATCGGAAAAGGCATTATTGCTGAAATCGACGGCAGGGTATACAAGGCAGGTAATGAAAAACTGACAGGACTTGCTGACAATGAATTCTCCTACAGTGGTAAAACACCTATAATATTAACCTGCGATGATAAATATCTCTGTACTGTTGCTGTTGCAGATAAAATTAAGGATGATGCAAAGGAAACAATTGAAAATATTAATGCCGATACAATTATGATTACCGGCGACAATGAGGTTACTGCTTATGCAATCACTCAGCAGGCAGGCATTAAAAATTTTATTGCTTCAGCACTCCCTGAGGACAAGGAAAAGAAAATAAGAGATCTTATTGAAAGCGGAAAAACAGTTGCAATGATTGGTGACGGAATTAATGACTCCCCTGCTCTGACACGCGCTGATGTGGGTATAGCAATCGGTGCAGGCTCTGATATTGCAATCGAATCAGCCGATGTTGTACTTGTAAATGATAAACTGAGCGATGTAGCAAAAGCCATCCGGCTTTCAAAAAAAACATTAAAAAATATCAGAGAAAATCTGTTCTGGGCATTCTTTTATAACTGTCTCGGAATCCCGCTTGCTGCCGGCTGTTTTTATGGGATCTTCGGCTGGACTCTCAATCCTATGATTGCGGCAGCGTGTATGAGTTTAAGCTCGGTAACAGTGGTAATGAACGCGCTGCGCCTGCGCAGATTCAAATAGTTAAGACGCATAAAAAACAAAGTCATCGATAATTACCGATGACTTTGTTTTTACATATTAAGAATTTATTGCTGTTTTAAAGGCGCCTTCAACATCTGTAAGGTATTTAAATTTGTACCAAGGCGTATTTTCCTGTATCAATCTGCGCAGATACGGACAAATATCCTTATTAATAATATACTTGGTTATTTCAAAATCATCTCTTAGATTTTTGGTAAAATATGTAACATTATAGAAATGAAAATCTGTCAGCATAAGAAATACGCCCTGCTGAAATTTCATTCTTGTATTAGTCGGAACATCAATCAGTTTTGCCTTAGGTGAAGGTCTTGAATTTATAAAATCGATATAATTTTCAATATCTTTTGAAGCATTGAATTTATTACGGCTTGAAATAATATCCTTCAGTGCATTCTTTATGTCAATCTCTTCAAAGCGCCCTGCATAAATACTGAGTTCGCTCAGCCATTTATTTGCTGTATTAATATCGGATGTATAGTCATTATCATTTTTAATTTCAATTACATAGAGAATTATATCATCCTTATACGTTTCCCTGTCCTTCAGCGCAAATGACAAAGAAGGATAGATGCTTTTGGTAAAATCAATCAGCGGTGAAAAATTATTATAATGCTGAGAAAATGCACAGATTTCATATAATGATTCCGTACTCACCTTACCCATTGTTTTACTGAATACATCGACAAAGCTTCCGAGCTTTGAATAATAGTTAAGAAGATACTCAGCATCGATATGAACAATGCCCAAATCACTGTCACTGAAAAGTTCATCGGGATTGCGCAGCATTGTCGGGAGCAAATGCCTGTTGGAGGCATTGACACGCTCACCGCGGTAAAAGAGCTGTTTGCCGGAATTGTAATCACTCATTAACAGTTTATTAAATTCTTCAACGGTTTCAATTCTTCTGCTGACCGCTGAAAAGTCAAAATCAAGTGTGTCATTTATACGCTCTTCTAAAATATTTAACTTTTCTCTTAATCTATCTTTTGCTGAAAACATAATTTCACTTTTAATCAATGGACATCACCATCTGATAAGCAGATTCGGTTGCATTGACAATTCTGCCTATTTTGGCACTGTCGCCAATATTATAAACCTTATATAAATCGCTGTTTTTAATCTCGTCATAAAGCACTGTATCAGGGCGAACTCCAAGTGATAATACAACATAGTCGGACTTAAGCTCTACCGTCTTGTGCTCCTTTATATTTTCAAGAACGACGCAATCCTTTTTAATTGAAACCAATTTGTGAGAGGTTAAAAACTTAGTACCCGCTTTTTCAAGCTTAGGAAGTGCATCATCAAGCTGCTGAAACCAAGCGCCCGGTGCAATTGTATCTGCCATTTCTACAATAGTTATCCTGTTACCGTTTTCGGCAAGAAGCTCGCTTGTTTCAAGCCCGGTCATACCGGAGCCGATAACGATAACGTTTTTATTTTCAAGCTTAATATTACCGTTCAAAACATCTGTTACTGTTGAAACATTATCACCTCTGAATGCATTGGGGAATACGGCATTTCCGCCTGTGGCATTTATTACAATATCAGGATTATATGAATTAATAATTTCCTTATCTGCTTTAACATTAAACTGAATGTCAGCGCCGAGTGCAATTACATTTTCATACAAATCCTTACATACCCATGACATCTTTGTTTTATGCGGCGGTTTGTCAGCAAGATTAAGTTGTCCGCCGACAGTATTTTCCTTTTCAAGCACAGTAACATCAAATTCTCTTTGTGCAAGAAGCTGAGCGGCAGTGAGACCGGCAGCTCCTGCACCAATAATAACGACCTTTCTGCCATTACCGTTATTTTTAAGTCTAACATTTTCTCTTCCGACAAATGGATTAACAGAACATTGTCCGTGGTCATATTTATAAGCATTTTCCATCATGCTTTCAAAACAATACAGACAACATACACATCTTTTAATTTTATTTTCTTCGCCGTTTGCAGCTTTATTAACCCAGTATGGGTCAGCAATTAACGGTCTTCCTAAGGATACAAAATCCTGGATATTATCCTCAAGCTGCCTCTCTGCCTGCTGAGGGGTGCGAATAAGATTTGCGGCAATAACAGGAATATCAACCACCTTCTTGACTTCTTCTGCGAGATATTTTCTCCAGCCGCAGTCAAATGTAGCAGGCTCAAGCCAATAGTTGAAAGTATCATATGAAGCTGAGGAAACATCAATTGCATCAATGCCCTTATCACTGAGAATTTTAGCCATCTTCAGTCCGTCCTCCAGTCCATAGCCTTTGCCCGGCTTACCGATTCTGTCATACATTTCGTCAACAGTAAGACGAACTACTATCGGAAAAGACTTGCCACAGTTTTTTCTGATTCCATCAATGATTTCAAGAAGGAATCTCATTCTGTTTTCAAGACTTCCGCCATACTCATCTGTACGCTTGTTAGTATTGGGAGACAAAAACTGCTGAATTAGATATCCGTGTGAGGCGTGGAGTTCAACACCGTCACAGCCTGCTTTTTTTACGCGTACTGCGCCTTCAACAAACTGACAGATAAGTTTTTTTATACCTTTATTGGTAAGAGCCTTGTTAACACTATCACTGAGCTTGCTTTTTTCACATCTGCTCGGAGAAACAACGCGAGGAACGAAATTTTTTTCCTGCAGCTTTTTACCCGGAGGTATAACGGCACCTGTTAAAATTTTTGTATACAGACTACTTCCCATAAGCTTTTCCCCTGCAATACACAGCGGAACAGTACCTATCATAAGCCCCAAATTCTGCCTGCCGGGATGATGAAGCTCAACCATAATTTTAGAACCGTGCTTATGTATTCTGTCGGCCATTTCTTTGAGCGCCGGAATTTGATAATCATGGCTCATACCAAGCTGACCGTATGAAGAAGCACCGGTAATATCATTTACTCTCGTAATTTCTGTAAAAATCAGACCTACTCCGCCCTTGGCGCGTTCCTCGTAATAGTTCATCATTGTTTCTGTAGCGCAACCGTTATACTGCCCGAAGCCCATACACATAGGTGCCATAACAACTCTGTTTTTAATTTCAACATTTCCTATCTTCATAGGTGTAAATAACTTGTTATATTTCATAATTATCACCATAAAGTGAAGAGCAAGCACACGGCCCGCTCTTATTGATTTTTATTTCTTTTTACGTTTTCCCTGATGCTTATTCTCATTGAGTTTTGCTTTTTTAGCATCCTCTTGCTTTGAAAAAGAAACGAACCAGATTACAATCAATACCACAATAAGTACTGCCGCAAAAATTCCTATGCCAATTTTTACAGCTTTCTTGACAACATTCAATTTTTCCCCTGCTTTATACATAAATAATATAAGCGGATTAACAGTTTGGTTGCTTGCCTCATAAGTACCTGTTGAACCTAAATTGACCTCTTCCCCGTTATCATCATAATAATATACTTCAAAAGCATTCATTATATCAGAATCGGATTTAGAGTCATAATCAGTATTTTTTCTCAGATAGAATGTTATATTATAAGTCTCGCCTTCTTCATTTTCAAATTCGCCTTCAAGCTCCTTTGGCATAAGCGAATACATAAGTGAAGCGCTCATTGAATCCTTATTGATTACTGCAGCGGTTATTCCTGCGATTAATGCAAAAACAAGCAGCACTGATACTATTGCAGTAATTTTTTTCGCTTTTTTACTCATCTTTTATCACTTCCCAAGACATTATAACAAAAAGAATAAAACAGGTCAAGAAAAAGGAACGGCTAATCCGTTCCTTATAAATTATTTTTTACTTTTTTTCTGCTGCTTCTTTGCAAGCTTCGCTTTAGCCTCCTCAACAAGCTTTGCCTGCTCTTCTTCAGCAGCCTTTGCAGCCTCCCTGCGAGCCTTTTCTTTTTCAATTTCTTTTTTGCGTTCTGCTTCTTCCTTAACAGCTTTTCTGGCAAGGCGTTCTTCTTCCAAAACTTCATCGTTCTTGGCAGGTGCTTTTGCAACAGCAATATTAATTCCTGTTGCAACAAGCAGCAAAACAAGTGCGGCAAAATAGCCCCATGATACAGACGCAGAAGCATTGATAATCGGCAAATTACCGAAGTTAAGCGCAATCTGACGTGACGCAATAGAACCGCTTACAATAAATATTACAAGTGAAGCAACTGAAAAAGCAATTGAAATAATATCAAAAATGATAGTTGATTTTGTCTTTGGCTTTTTGCACATAATGATATTAAGCAAAAAAGCAATAACAATAAATAAAGCACTGAGGGCAAACAGAAGATATCCTGCTGTCATAAGAGTTACAGCACCGCCGTATCCTTCAAACTGCATATTCATAAGGAACAATTTTATATCACCGAAAAAAGCCTGAAAAAAATCAATAAGAGACTTATTACCCGACAAGGAAATTATACTCAAATCAAAGCTCTCACCGTCACTTTTAATTACAGCCCAAGGGAGAATAAAGCCGATTGCAGGAAGCAAAGTCAAAACAAGTCTTGCTATACGGAGTTTAGTTCCCCAGATAGAATAAGCAATTCTGTTCATTGTTCTATTGAAAACGGCAAATTGTTTTTCTGCACGAGCATTATCTTCCTCAAGTCTCTGCTGCCAATTATAGTTTGGAATTGAAACGCCGCACTGAGAACATTCTGCTTTAACATTCCAGATGTGAAGCTTTTTGCCGCAGTTCGGACAGGTACTTGCCATAAAATGTACTCCCTTCATATTTATATTTTAATTTTATTTTATATTCAATTTCTATAATTGTCAATAATGTTTTATACATAAATGTTTTATACATACAAAATGCGCTTTAAAAAAGTATTGATTTAATATAAATATTATGATACTATAAATATGTATTATTTTAATGCTTTTTATTTCAGTAAAATGAAATGAGGGAATAATTTGGCGGAAGAAATTATTACTGAACAACTTACCCAGCCTGAAATGGATGAGTTGGATAAACTCGCTTATACTCATAAGCGCTATCTTGCTCCAAAGGAAATTGCAGCTTTTGTTCTGGTAAATTTCGGATGGAAAAACTTAGACCAATTTGTTAATGCTTTTAAGGAATTCTTTATGATCCAGTTCCTTAAGCTTAATACAACAGCTTATGCTAATATTAATTTGTTCGCGTCAATTTATGATGCTGCGGACGATATGATTTCAGGTCTTATTATTGACCGTACCCGTACAAGATGGGGCAGAATTAAACCATTTTTTATTCTTCCGCTGCCTCTTTGGGTAGCCGGCGGTGCATTAATGTTCTCCGCACCTAATATCAATGCAAAACAAAAGATTGTATGGGCTGCTTTTGCAGTATTACTCTATGGTCTTGGTATGAGCTATTTCAGTGCATGGAACCTTATGATTTATAACATCACTCCAAACACTGATGAAAGAGATAATCTCATTACTACAACAAAGTTCTTTGAGCTTTTCGGAACATGGCTTCCTTCTCTTGTTCCTATACTTGTTACTGTCCTTCCGAAAATAAATAAAAACATTACCATGCAGGGTGTTTATACAGGATTTGCATATTTTATACTAATCCTCGCAGCTGCTTTTGCTGTTTTCGGCTGTTTTAATATGAGGGAAAGAGTTCCTCTTATGAGCCGTCAGGAAATGAATGAAACCTCTGTTTTTGCTTCAATAAAAAATATATTTACAAACCGCCCTCTCTTTGCAGTAATTACTGCTAATTTCTTTAATTCATTTAAATCAGTCGGCGGTTCTTCGGAATCATATTTCTGGCTGAATAATACAGGCTCACTTGCCAATCAGACAATATGCGGTTTGTTTACAGGTGTTCCGAATTACATAATGGTTCCCGTTGCAGCAAAAATGGTAAAAAAATTAGGCGGTCGTGCAACATCAATTATTGCAGGTTTCTTTGGTTTTTTCGCATATATTGGATTATTTTTAATAGGCTATCATCCGTTTGGACAGACCTTCAGTGACCACTATATTTTGAATTTAATATGGGTAATTGCGGCTTTAACTATATGCGGTTTACCGAATAAAATACTTCTTGTAAGCGGACAGATTGTTACTGCCGAGGCGCTTGACTATATGGAATGGAAACACGGTCTTAGAAATGAGGCACTTGTTACAACTGTTCAAAACTATTTTCAAAAGCTTGCAAACTCAGTAACCAGCTGGCTTTCAGGTATGGTGCTTACTTGGATTAATTATATTCCTCTTACCGACTCACTCGGTAATGCGATACCTCAGACAGACCCAAAAATTCTTAACGGAATATGGGCAATATTCTGTATTCTTCCTGCTCTTGCCCGCGGACTTTACGGATTATCATTTGTATTCTATAATATTCACGGCGAACTTAAACAGCAGATGATTGTTGACCTTGCTGAAAAGCGCGCACAGAGACTTGCCGAACAAAACGAAAAAGATATTGTGAATAAACAGAACTGATAAAATAAGTTCCACTGTTTATCCGGTGGAACTTATTATTTTTAGAAAAAAATTCTTTATGAAATAAAACAGTTTAATATTATGATTAATTCTATTGAATAATAGTTATATGAAAGGAATTTAAAAGGGTGGTTAAATGAATACAATAATTTATATCGCGCCGATTGCCGGTTTTCTTGCATTGATATTTGCTGTTATAACAGCATTTCTAATTAAAAAGAACGACACCGGAACAGAAAAGATGAAGGAAATTGCAGATGCAATTTCAAAGGGCGCAAACGCTTTTCTTTTCAGTGAATACAAAATCCTTATATTTTTTATAACAGCACTGTTTCTGTTAATCGGATTTTTACTTCCAAACGGCTGGCTTACGGGTTTATGTTTTCTTATAGGTGCCGTATTCTCAATTCTTGCGGGATATTTTGGAATGTCTGTTGCTACAAAGGCGAATGTCAGAACAGCAAATGCCGCAAGAACAAGCGGAATATCCAAGGCGTTGAGAATTGCATTCAGCGGCGGCGCCGTAATGGGATTATCAGTTGTTGCTCTCGGAATTATCGGCGTAAGCTTCATTCTTCTGCTGATGATAAAAGATAATCCTGACAAAATCAATATACTGACAGGTTTTTCCCTTGGTGCTTCATCAATTGCATTGTTTGCAAGAGTAGGCGGAGGTATATATACAAAGGCTGCCGACGTCGGTGCGGACCTTGTCGGAAAGGTTGAAGCCGGTATTCCCGAAGATGACCCGAGAAACCCTGCGACAATCGCAGACAATGTAGGCGATAATGTTGGTGATGTAGCCGGTATGGGTGCTGACCTTTTTGAATCATATGTCGGCTCAATAATATCTGCTGTTACGCTTTCCGTGCTTTCTTCAAATTCTTCTGATACAAGAAGCACAACATATTTCCCGCTGATAATATGCGGTATCGGGATTCTTGCATCAATAATATCAGCATTATTTGTCAACCTCAGCAAGAGCAAAAATCCACAGAAAACACTTAACATCAGCGAATATATTGCAACAGGTATCCTCATTATTTCTTCGGCAGTATTGTCATACTATATGCTTGGCTCTCTCAATGCTTTCTGGTGTATCCTTGCAGGGCTTGTCGCAGGAAGTGCAGTTGGAAAGCTAACAGAAATTTATACATCTGATGAATACAAATCCGTTAGGGAAATCGCAGAAGCATCTAAAACAGGTGCAGCGACAAACATTATAACCGGTATGAGTGTAGGTCTTAAGTCAACTGCAATGCCGATTATATTCATTGCAATTGCAATACTCGTTGCATTCAAGTCTTATGGACTTTACGGCATTGCAATTGCAGCAGTAGGTATGCTGTCAACAACAGGTATTACAGTAGCAGTCGACGCCTACGGTCCTATTGCAGACAATGCAGGCGGTATTGCTGAAATGAGCGGACTTGAAAGCAACGTAAGAGAAATTACCGACAAACTTGATTCTGTCGGCAATACAACCGCAGCAATAGGAAAAGGCTTTGCGATCGGCTCTGCGGCACTTACAGCACTTGCACTATTTGCCTCTTATGCAGAAACAACTCACATTTCCGGCAGCGGTATGAGTATACTTAATGCAAAGGTTGTTGTGGGATTGTTTATCGGTGCGATGCTCCCCTATCTTTTCTCCGCATTTACTATGAGCAGTGTTGGCAAAGCTGCAAACAAAATGATTGATGAGGTACGCAGACAATTTAAAGAAAAGCCCGGTATACTTCTCGGTAAAGAAAAACCTGATTACACAAAATGCGTTTCAATTTCAACAAATGCAGCTCTTCACGAAATGGTTATCCCCGGACTTATGGCAGTTGTTGTACCTTTACTTATAGGCTTCATCCTTGGTGTTGAAAGCCTTGGTGGTCTTCTTGCCGGTGCATTGATTAGCGGTGTTATGATGGCAATATTTATGGCAAATTCAGGCGGAGCATGGGACAATGCAAAGAAATATATTGAAGGATTGAAGGAAGGCGGAAAAGGCTCTGAGGCTCATAAATCAGCAGTAGTTGGCGACACTGTAGGAGATCCGTTTAAAGATACTTCCGGACCTTCAATTAATATTTTAATCAAGCTTATGACGATTGTATCTCTTGTATTTGCAACAGCATTTATGCTCGTTAATAACGGTAACGGAATAATCCGGTTTTAAGCAATCATAAAGTAAGGCACACACTTGAAATCTCAGGTGTGTGCCTTGTTAATTTACTTGCTTTCATTCGGAAACTGCGAATTATACAGATTATAATAAAAACCTTTTTTGTTATAAAGTTCTGTATGGTTACCCTTTTCAATAATATTTCCGTTATTCATTACAATAATTATATCGGCATTCTGAATAGTTGAAAGTCTGTGAGCGACGATAAATGTTGTCCTGCCCTGCATTAATTTATTAAATGCTTTCTGAATTTTGATTTCAGTCCTTGTATCAATAGAAGATGTTGCTTCATCAAGAATTAAAATCGGCGGAGGTGAAAGCATAAGTCTTGTTATACATAAAAGCTGTTTCTGTCCCTGGGACAGTGAGCCTCCGTCCTCTCCGATATAGGTGTCATATCCGTTTGGAAGACGTTTGATAAATGAATGGGCATATGATGATTTTGCCGCATTGATTATTTCTTCATCCGCTGCTTCAGGTTTTGCCAATCTTATGTTATCTTTGATTGTACCGCTCTTAAGCCATGTTTCCTGAAGCACCATACCGATATTTTCTCTCAAGGATTTTCTACTTATATCAAGAATGTTTATATTATCAAGACTGATTTCTCCGTCATTTGCATCATAAAAACGCATCAGAAGATTGATTAGTGTTGTCTTACCGCAGCCTGTCGGTCCAACAATAGCAGCAGTCATACCGGAAGCTATATTTAAGTTAAGGTTGGTAATCAATGGCTTATTGGGTGAATAGGAAAAATCAAGATTACATATATCAATATTGCCCTTTGGGTTTGAGAGCTGAACAGCATTTTCTTTATCCGGAGCGATACTCTTTTCCTCAATCAAGGCAAGAACTCTTGACGCACAGGCAAGTGCGTTTTGAAGTTCTGTAACAACGGAGCTTATTTCATTAAACGGTTTTGTATACTGGTTAGCATAAGATAAGAAGCAAGAGAGAATACCGACTGTTATATTTCCGTTGATACTCATTATTGCCCCAAATAATGCTACAAGAGCATAGACAATGCTGTTTACAAACCGTGTTCCAGGATTAGTTATAGAAGAAAAGAATATTGCTTTAAGTGAATAATCGGAAAGCCTGTTATTGATATCATCAAATCTCTTCAGATTGTTCTGATTCATATTATAGGCATCTGCAACTTTCTGATTTGAAATCATTTCATCAATAAATGAAGTCTGTTCTCCCCTTGTCTGTGACTGCAAAGAAAACATTTTATATGACTTTTTTGCAATAAATCTTGCAATAAAGAACGAAAGAGGCGTCACAAGAACAACCACCAGGGTTATCCAGACATTGATTGAAAGCATAAAACAAATTGTGCCGATAATAGTGACAATTCCCGCAAAAAACTGAGTAAAGCCCATAATAAGTCCATCGGAAAGCTGGTCGACATCGTTGATTACCCTGCTGACAATATCACCGTTTGAATGAGAATCAAGATATGAGTTTGGGAGATACTGAATTTTATCAAAGGCTTTCTGCCTTAAATCTCTTGAAACATTATATGCAATTTTATTATTGCATACATTCATAATCCATTGAATAATTGCCGTAACGGCAATAACAACTGCAAGTTTTATTAATATTGAAATAATATTCCGGAAATCGACATTTCCCTTTGAAACAATATTATCAATCGCATTACCGATTAATATCGGAGCATAAAGAGTCAGTGCAACACTGACGAGTGCAAGAAGCATCGATAAAAACAAATAATACTTATACTTACCAATATAATTGATTACCTTTTTTAAAGTCTGCTTACTGTTCATACCTGTACCTCCTTTCCAAACTGTGAGGTATAAATTTCATTATACACTTCACAATTATTGAGAAGGTCATTGTGTTTTCCTTTGCCGACACATTCGCCGTCATCAAGGACTATTATTGTATCTGCGCTCATAACTGATGAAGCACGCTGAGATACGATAAATACAGTAGGATTATATGGCAGATTATATATTTCTTTCCTGAGCTTTGCTTCTGTTGCAAAGTCGAGTGCGGATGATGAATCGTCAAGGATTAATATTTCAGGGCAGCGTACTAATGCTCTTGCAACGGACAATCTTTGTTTTTGTCCGCCCGAAAGATTAGCACCGTTTTGCTCTATCATAAAATCAAGCCCGCCTTTATCGGCAATAATATCATAAATCTGTGCTTGCTTTAATGCCGAAATAATATCCTCATCAGAGGCGTCTTTCTTTCCCCATTTTATATTTTCACGCACTGTGCCCTTGAACAAAACTGCATTCTGTTGAACATATCCTATATTTTCACGCAGTGTATCGCAGTCAAGGCTTTTAACATCCTTTCCGTCAACATAGACTGTTCCGTCAGTACAGTCATAGAAATGCGGAATCAATGAAACAAGACTCGACTTACCTGAGCCGGTACCGCCAATTATTCCGATTGTGTCACCTTTATTTGCCTTAAAGCTTATTTTATCAAGCGTTTTATCCGAGGCGTTTTTATATGTTAATGAAACATTATCGAACTCAATGAACGATGATACTTCAATTGCGTTACGGTTCTTTATTAAAGAATTTTCCTGTTCAAAGACATTATTTATTCTGTCAGCAGAGGCGAATGATTTTGTTATATTAACAATAAGGTTTGCAAGCTTGATAAGTTCAATAAGTATCTGACTCATATAATTATAGAGAGCGACAACTTCACCTTGAGTCAATGTTCCTGTATTTACCTTGACTGCGCCGCTGTAAATCAGTACGGCTATTGCAATATTTATTATTACATAAGTTATGGGGTTTAGAAGTGCTGAAATTCTGCCGACGCTCTTTTGCAATAATGAAAGCGAATTGTTACGTGCTTTAAATTCTTCAATTTCATTTTCTTCATTAGTAAAGGCACGTATAACCTTCGCACCGATCAAATTTTCGCGCGTTATGAGAGTAACACTGTCAAGCTTATTCTGGACATCTTTATGCTTTGGTATCGTATATGCCATAATACCGAATATAACAATTGAAAGTAAAATGATTGCGATGAGGAAAATCAAAGCACATTTAACATCAATTGTGAATGCCATAACCATTGCACCTATAACGATAAACGGAGAACGCAGAAGCAATCTTAATACAAGATTAACACCGTTTTGCACCTGATTGACATCATTAGTCATTCTTGTTATCAGCGCTGATGTACCAATAGTATCAAGCTCGCTGAAAGAAAGTGACTGAATTTTTTCATATAGAGAATGTCTGAGTTTTCTGCCAAAGCCGGTTGCTGCCTTTGCTGCAAAATACTGCGCAGATATTGCAACAATCATACCGACAAGTGCCAGACATCCTAAGACAGCACATCTTCCTAAAATATAATTTTTATCATTATTTTTAATTCCGACATCAATGATTGATGCAATAACCAAAGGAACAATAAGCTCAAACGATGCTTCAAGTAATTTAAAAAAGGGAGCAAGCACTGATTGAAGAATATATCCTTTGAGATAAATCAATAGTTTTTTCAAAATTTCACCTTAAATATGATTTTTTCTTATTATAAGATTATAAAGAAAAACTGTCAATATTATGAAATAATTTTAAAAAGCCTTGTTTTTTTATATTATTATAGTATTATAATAAATTAGAATTATTTTATAAGCAATTTACAGGAAAAGAAAGGCAGACAACAATTATGAAAAAATCTCCTGTTACAGCAATAATCGTAGGAGCAGGACATAGGTCGCTTGTATACAGTGAGCTTGCAAAAACCAATCCTGAATTATTAAAAATCGTCGGTGTTGCCGACCCCAATCCAGTAAGAAGAAAGCACTGCAGGGATTACTTTGGATTTGATGAAAATATGTGCTTTGAAACCGCACAGGAGCTTGCAGAAAAAGGAAAGCTTGCAGACGCAGTAATTAACGGTACAATGGACGAACAGCACCTTGAAACCTCAATTCCGCTCTTAAATGCAGGATATGATATGCTGCTTGAAAAGCCTTTTGCAATTAATGAAGAGGAAATGAGAAAAATTATTGACTGTGCAAGAAAAAACAACTCTAAGGTTATAATTTGCCATGTGCTGAGATATACACCTTTTTATTACAGTATCAAGGAAAAAATTAATAATGGAGAAATCGGTGACATAATCAATATACAGACCTGTGAACATGTTTCATATCACCATTTATCCACATCATATATAAGAGGAAAATGGGCAAATTCCGATAAGTGCCATACGACAATGCTGCTTGCTAAGTGCTGTCATGATATTGACCTTATGATGTGGTTTATGAGTGAAACAAAACCTGTTAAAATTTCTTCTTTCGGCAGTAAATATCAGTTCAAGCCTGAAAATGCACCGAAGGAAGCCGGAACAATATGTATGAAGGACTGCCCACTTGTTGACACTTGTAATTATTCAACAAAGAGATTATACATAGATCATCCTGACAGATGGGCGTTTTATGTCTGGGATGCTCTTGAAAGCATTGAAAATCCGACAATTGAGGAAAAAATTGCACTTATGAAAAGTGACAATCCATATGCAAGATGTATCTATAAATGCGACAACAATGTTGTTGACCACCAGTCAGTGCTGATTAATTTTAAAAGCGGTGCAACAGGAACACACAATATGGTCGGCGGCTCATCTCAATCATTAAGGAAAATACATATCATTGGCACTAAAGGCGAAATATACGGTAATTTTGAAGAACAAAAATTTTATGTTTCAAAAATTAACCCTTCTCCGAATGCTCATAACGGAGAATGTGATATTGAAGAGGTTGACCTGAATGTCCGGGGTGATATGGTTGGCGCATACGGAGGACACGGCGGCGGAGATGAACGGCTGAGTGCCGACTTTGTCAAATTCATTAAAGGAGCGAAGCCAAGCCTTGCCTGCACTTCAATCTTTGATTCCGCTGCAGGTCATCTCTGCGTTTATCTTGCAGATAAATCAAGAGAAAACGGTGGTATGCCTGTTGAAGTTAACTTGTAATTTTAAAACCGGAATATATTAAAAACTTTTTATACATTCACCTACCTTTTTTTCTTTTCTTTTTAAATATTGCGTTACTATTTTTCTTTAATTCATAACTGTTTTTTTCCATAAAAAACCGACCTCCTTAAGTTAGCATTTCCCTAACTTTTGTGGGTCGGTTCATTATTTGACAGGTGATTGTGATTATTAATTGCCCTTTTCTAAGCTGATTTCATCAAATATTTTAAGTAAATCTTCAACCTTTGCTTTTTCCTTTTCTTGACCCTTGAGATCAAGAACTATATTGCCATCATGCATCATAATAAGCCTGTTACCAAATTCAACAGCAAACCTCAGGTTATGTGTTACCATCATTGTTGTGATATTATGCTCAGTTACAAGCTTATCCGTAAGCTGCATTACATTCTCAGACGATTTTGGGTCAAGTGCAGCAATATGCTCATCGAGAATAAGAAGGTCAACATTTGTCATATTGGCAATAACGAGTGCAAGTGCCTGTCTCTGACCTCCTGATAAAGTTCCTACCTGAACGCCCAATCTGTTTTCAAGTCCCATATTGCACTGTTCAAGAAGTGATTTATAATAATCAATCCTCTTCTTATTTACACATTTGCCGAGTCCGAAACGACTGTTCTTATTGTCAGCAAGCGCCATATTTTCAAGAATAGTTAAATCAGCACAAGTACCGATTTTCGGTTCTTGAAATACTCTTCCGATAATTTTTGCTCTTTTATATTCAGAAATATTTGTTATATTCTTATCATTAAATATAATTTTACCTGAGTCAGGCTTAAGAGACCCGCATATGAGATTAAGCAGTGTTGTTTTGCCGCTGCCGTTTGAACCTATTATTGAAACAAATTCACCCTTATTAACCTTAAAATTAAAATTTTCAAACACTGTTGTTTCATCGACAGTGCCGATATTAAATCGTTTTGTTATACTATTTAATTCAAGCATCTTTACTTCTCCTTTTTCCGCCTTTTGTTTTGAGTGTACCGCTGAATACAAGAGCAAGCACAAACAAGACAGCCATAAGGAGTTTATTATATTCGCTTGGAAGTCCAATAACAACTGCAATCTGCAAGCAAGCTTTATATATAATAGTTCCGAGAATTACCATTGTCGTTGCTTTCATAAAACCAACACGTTTAAATACAGAAAGACCGATAATAACGCTTGAAAGTCCAAACACAACCATACCGACACCCATTGTTGTATTGGCTGTCTCTGTACTTTGAGCAATAACAGCGCCGCTTACTGCCGCAAGTCCATTACCGATTGAAAGGCCTAATATCTTTGACATACCTGGATTCCTTGCAAGCATAACAACATATTGCTGATTTGAGCCCGTTGCACGCAGAAGCATACCGGACTTTGTCTTGAGATACAAATCAATAATTATTTTCAATACAATAACGAATATAGCAAGAACAATGATTTTTCTTACATTAATTCCGTTAATATTAGTAGGAAGAACATTTGCTATTCCGCTGTTAAATATAGTCTTTTTACCGAAAATTGACGCAATAGACTGACCACCCGTTCCCGCCTTTATTAAAACCAGATTTATTGAAAGCAGTATTGTATAGACTAATATACCCGAAAGCAGCGGCTGAAGCTTCAACTTAACATGGAATATGCCTGTCAGACATCCTGCAGCCAATCCGCAGGCAAAAGCAATCAAAAGACTGAGCCACGGATTCATTCCCTTTAGTATGAGAACACTGGAAACAATTGCACCGAGCGGCATTGTTCCGTCAACAGACAAATCAGGGAAATCAAGAATACTATATGCAAGGTAAACACCGAGTGCAAGAATAGCATATTTAAAGCCCTCTTCAAATACAACTTTAATAATATTCAAAGTTTCCATCAATTCACTTCCAATCATACAAAAAGAGCAGAACAGAAGTTCTGCTCATATTTGTGATATATAGTTAATTTTCTTCTGCAGTTACTCTTTGAACATCCGCCATTGAGTCAGGAATAGTAATATTAAGCTTTGAAGCAACCTCTTCGTTAACAACGAGGAACGAATCTGTTACAGTAACAGCAGGATATGTTGAAGCGTCTTTACCGCCGAGGATATCGACTGCCATCTGACCTGTTTTCTCACCAAGAGCAACATAGTCGATTGATGCAGATGCGATACAGCCCTTTTTTACCTGCTCAATTTCCGAACCGTAAACAGGGATACCGGCAGCATCTGCCTGTTCAAGGAATACGTTCATATTATCAACAACATTATTGTCAGTAAGGTTTGTTAGAGCCTCAACCTGCGGAATAAGTGCAGCAGCAGCAGAGGCAAGTTCTGAAGCCTCTCCTATACCCTGTGACTTAAGCTCAATACCGGCATCCTTACATTCCTCTTCAAGAGTCTTAAGCTGGCTTATTGAGTTAGCTTCACTTGTTGTATATAAAACGCCAAGAGTTTTAATCTCAGGCTGAAGCTGCTTGATAAGCTCAATCTGTCCCTTGATGTCAATTGCATCAGCTGTACCCGTGCAATTTTTATTCGGCGTTTCCATAGACTCAACAAGACCTGCGGCAACAGGATCGGAAACAGCACAAAATACTACAGGAATATTTGATGAGGCATTCTGAACTGCTGAATAAGCACTCATTGCAGCCGGAGTTGCAACTGCTATAATAAGATCATAGTCATTTGCTACCATCTGCTGAGCATAGCTCTGACAGTCAGTATCTGCGCTTCCGCTTGAACCAACCTGAACATCATACTTAATTCCGGCAGCATCAAGTGCATTTTTAATACCCTGAGTACAGTTATCAAGGCTTGAATGAGGCATATACTGAAGAATTGCGACCTTTTTATCACTATCTGAATTATCATTGTTATCAGTACTGCTTGATGAACATGCTGCAAAAACAGCTGAAATAAATAATACTGAAAGAAATACTGCTAAAATCTTCTTAATATTTTTCATATAAAAATCCTCCCTAAAGATTAAAATAATTATAAACCAAGTATCTGATTATGTCAATGTTTTAATTAAATATTAAGATTTATATCTATTAATTATTTATTCAAAAACACACTATTACTTTCTGTTGCGTTGTAATTCTTAAATCTGATGATACTGTATTTATTTCATACTATTCTGTTAAAGAATAGTACCGCCGCCGAGGACTGTATCTTCATCATACAAAACAACCGCCTGACCTTTTGTAACAGCTCTCTGGGGCTCGTCAAATATGACTTCAACTGCACCATCATCAAGAATATATGCAGTGGCAGGCTGTTCCTTCATATTATATCTTATTCTTGCACGGCATTTTATCTCTTTTTGCAAATCAGGAATAATCCAATTGAAATCGACAGCAGTCAGTTTTTTTGAAAAAAGCTCTTCACCGGTACAGAGTGTGACTGTATTATCTTCAACATTCTTCCCTGCAACATACATAGGTTTGCCGAGTGCAATACCAAGACCTTTTCTTTGTCCGTTGGTATACCTGATAATTCCCTGATGTCTGCCAAGTATATTGCCGTTAATATCAACAAAATTGCCCTGAGGATATGTTTTCCCTGTATAGTCTTCAATAAATTTTACATAATCGCCGTCCGGAACGAAACAAATATCCTGCGAATCCTTCTTCCCTGCATTTACAAACCCCTGCTTATCTGCAATTTCCCTTATATCAGACTTTGAATATTCGCCAAGTGGGAAAAGTATGTGTGCAAGCTGGTTTTGTGTCAAAGAATAAAGGACATAGCTCTGATCCTTTGATACATCTTTACCCTTTTTTAGATAAAACCAGCCATCTTTCTCAATCACCTTTGCATAATGACCGGTTACGACATAGTCGAAACCAAGCTCATACATGCGTTGAAAAAGCTTTTCAAACTTGAGATATCTGTTACAATCAATACAGGGATTAGGAGTTCCGCCGTTTTCATATGTAGAAATAAAATTTTTTATAACCTTTTCTTTAAACGCGCCCTTGAAATTAAATACATAATAAGGAATTTTAAGACGGCGCGCCACTGCTCTTGCATCCTCAATATCGTCAAGTGAACAGCATGTCTTCTCACGGCTGATTCCTATGACATCATTATCATAGAGTTTCATTGTTGCGCCAATGCACTCATAACCATTTTCTTTCATTAAAAAAGCGGCAACGCTGGAATCAACGCCACCGCTCATTGCGATAATCACTTTTTTATTCATTTAACCAAGCCTTATCATTTCATCAATACACTTTTTTGCATTTATATATACATCTTCAGGGAGTGTTATCTCTTCACCGAAAGTACCCTTGCAGCAATTGAGAACATCAACAAGAGTTGTTGCTTTCATATTATGACAAATACAGTCCTTTGAAAGCGGATAAAACATCTTATCGGGGCAGCTCATCTGCAAATGAGTTACAATGCTGTTCTCTGTGCCGATGATAAATTCCTTTGCTTTACTGTTTTTGGCAAAATTCATTATACCTGTTGTTGAGCCGACATAATCAGCAAAAGCAACAACATCGGGTGTGCACTCAGGATGCACTAAAAACAATGCGTCAGGATGGAGCTTTTTTGCTTTAATAACATCATTTTCACTCATTTTTGCATGAGTAGGACAGCCACCGCTAAGGAGCTTAAAATTCTTCTCAGGAAGCTGTTTTGAAACCCAGTCTCCGAGATTGCAGTCAGGAATAAAAAGGATATTATCATTATCAATTTTCCTGCATATTTCTACTGCTGATGATGAGGTAACGCAGACGTCACAAATGGTTTTGAGTTCGCTTGTTGTATTTATGTAAGCAACAACAGTATAATCGGGGTATTTTTCCTTAACAAGTGAAATGGCATCTTTATCCATCATTTCCGCCATAGGGCATCCGGCAGATGGATTTGAAAGAATAACTTTTTTTTCAGGAGAAAGTATTTTTACTGTCTCTGCCATAAATCGTACGCCGCACATAATAACATTCTTATTCTTAACCTGAGATGCCTTAACGGACAATGCAAAGGAATCCCCGGTAAAGTCAGCAACTTCAAGAATTTCAGGCGACTGATAACAGTGAGCTAAAATACAAATGTCATTTTCTTTTTTAAGCTTAACAATTTCCTGTTGAATATCTTTAATCATTAGTTTTCTCCGCAATGGACACAGTCTCCCCCACAAAACTGTGATGCGTCATATTCTATGCCTTTTTTATCATAATAATCCTTAACGGCCGCTTTTACTGCCTCCTCTGCAAGGACAGAACAGTGTATCTTTATCGGCGGCAAACCGTCAAGAGCTTCAACAACTGCTTTGTTGGTAAGTTCAAGCGCCTGATCAATTGGCTGACCTTTAATCATCTCGGTTGCCATTGAGCTTGAGGCAATAGCAGATGCACAACCGAAGGTGTTAAACTTAACATCCTCAATAATTCCGTCATCTGATACCTTAATATACATCTTCATAATATCGCCGCATTTGGCATTACCGACTTCACCAATTCCGTCAGCATCTTCAATTTTACCAACATTTCTCGGATTTGTAAAGTGGTCCATAACTTTTTCTGAATAAAGAGCCATAATATTTTCCTTTCTATAAAAAATTTTATTATTTGTTTTCTTTTTTCATAATTTTTTCCCACACCGGAGAAATTGAACGAAGATATGAAACAACTTCCGGAACAGAATTAACTATGTGCTCCATATCTTCCATAGTGTTATATTCGCTTATTGAAAGCCTGAGAGAGCCGTGTGCTATTTCAACGGGAACTCCTATTGACAAAAGAACGTGTGACGGATCAAGACTGCCGCTTGTGCAGGCGGAACCGCTTGAAGCGCATATACCCTTTGCGTCAAGCAAGAGAAGAAGGCTCTCACCCTCAATTCCTTCAAAACACATATTAACAGTCCCCGGAAGTCTCTTTTCAAGGCTGCCGTTAAGAAAGCTTTTTTCAATACCCTTAAGACCGTCAATAAGCCTGTCACGCATTTTTGATACCTTTTCGGCATTTTCTTCAAGATGTTCAACTGCATCCTTAAGAGCAGCAGCCATGCCAACAATTGCAGGCATATTTTCTGTACCTGCACGCTTTCCTCTTTCCTGAGCGCCGCCTTCAATCAAACTCTTAACAGGAATACCTGATTTAATATAAAGAAAGCCGATGCCCTTCGGTCCGTGGAACTTATGAGCTGATGCCGAGAGCATATCTACATTAAGTTCTTTAACATCAATCGGAATATGACCGACAGCCTGAACTGCATCTGTATGGAAAAGGACGCCCTTTTTTCGGCATATATCACCTATTTCGGCAATAGGCTGAATAGTACCAATTTCGTTATTTGCAGTCATTATTGTTACTAGACATGTCTCATCGGTAATTGCATTTTCAACATCCTCTGCTTTGATTACACCGTCTGAATTTACATCAACAAGTGTTACTGTAAAGCCTTCCTTCTCAAGTGCATTGAGCGTATGAAGAACTGCGTGGTGTTCAAATTTAGATGAAATAATATGCTTTTTCCCTTTTTTTGCTCCTATAAAAGCAGCTGTACGGATTGCTTGATTATCTGCTTCACTGCCGCCTGAAGTAAAATAGATTTCCTTCGGGAGTGCGCCGATACAAGCTGCAACTGTTTCTCTTGCTTGTTCAAGATATTCCTTTGCAGTCTGTCCGACAGTGTGAAGAGAAGATGGATTTCCGTAAATATCTTTTAATAGAGGCATCATTGAATTAAGTGCAATATCACTTAATTTCGTTGTTGCCGCATTATCAACATATACTGTCATATCATATACCTACCTTTTCAATAGGAAATAATAGCACTTATTTCCTACCTTGTCAATAGGAAATAAAGAAATAATCAATTTTATATTAAATTTATATATTATTTTAATATTGTTATAACCAAAGTTTGATATAATAACACAAAAGGTATACAAAAACTGTATACCTTTTTAACGATATTATGATAACAAATCATTTATTTTGTCCTTAGTATCCTGACTGATCTCACTGTCAGCGAGCACAGCGTTTGCTACACTTGAGAACGAACGTTGAAGAGCATCTGAATAATAATAATCCCCGTCAATTTTGACATATGCCCTTACGGAAACAATCTGGTCGTATGCTGATTTCGGTATATTTGTAAACACAATATTAAATGTAACGCAATCACCGTCATCGAGAATATTGCTTGCAGTCAACTTCTTCACTGCGTTTGTATCAACAATAAAATTATCGCTCTCTGAATACATATAGACAAAGCCGTATTCTTCCACGTCTGCTGATTGACTTTTATCAAAAGAAAAACCAAAACGGAGACCGGGATTAAAAACTCTTATTGAGGCACCGAGAGAATCAACTGTATACTTATCAATTACGGTAAAAACCCGTCCGTATGTTGAAGCATATGTCTGCGCAGTTGAATTTTCATAACCGCGCATTGCTGAATTCGGCGGAATTAAATTTTTACAAACGGCAAATGTGCAATTCGGATTGAGAATTGTGACACATTTTAAAGCAGAGCAATTTGAGAATGCCAGATTTCCGATATATGTAACGCTTGCGGGAATTGTCATTGTCGTTAGGCTGAAACAATTTGAAAATGCAGCAGATTCGATTTCATTTACCCCATCTTTAATTACAGCACTTGTCAACCCCGAACAGGAGACAAAGGCACGTGAGTCAATACATTCAACCGTTCCGGGCACAATCAAACTCTCTAATGCGTAACAATAGGCAAAAGCTTCATAGCCTATATATGTAACGGAATTTGGAATTGTTATATTTTTCAAGGTCTGGCAATTATAAAAAGCTCTGTAGCATATATTACCTACACTGCTTGGCATTTCATATGTCTCTCTTTGTGACGATATGGGATACTGTAAAAGCTGTGTTTTATTCTTATTAAACAATACACCGTCCTGTGATGAAAAATAGCGATTGCTGTCAGAAACATTAATACTTTCCAGTCCATTACAGCCGTTAAAAGCATTATTAATATATGCTACATTATCAGGTATTGTTACATATTTTAACTTTTTTGAATAATTAAAAGCAAGCTCATTTATCGATAAAACAGTATTAGAAATTGTATATGAGGTATTTGTACTTCCGATAGGAAACTGAATAAGCTCTGTGCCGGTCCTGTTAAACAATACACCATCCTGTGATGAATAGTATTTATTATTACTGTCAACATTTATATATTCAAGGGACTGGCAGTTTGCAAATGCTTCACTTCCTATGTTTGTTATAGTATCAGGAATATACACACTCATTACTGACATATTTGAACTGAATCCCGGATATGCGATACTTGTTACGGTATATCCATCAAGCTCAGACGGGATTATAACCTCTGCGTCTGAACCTCCGTAATTCCATATTTCAGCGGTATTGTTATCTAAAACCCTATACCATAAATCACTATTGTCAGCATAAGCTGATATGCTTATGTTAGAAATAAGGCTGAAAAGCAATGTTATAGAGAGAAGTAAGCTTAAAACTTTTTTCATAATCTCGCCACCTTTCATAAATATTATATAATATCTATAGAATAAATGCAATATTAAAAATACGGATACTTTTTATAAAAGCATCCGTATTTTACTGCTATATTGTTATATTATTCTGTAAACATTGCAGTTGAAAGATAACGTTCACCTGTATCCGGTAAAAGTGCAACAATGGTCTTGCCTTTATTTTCAGGTCTTTTGGCAAGTTCTTTTGCTGCCCAGAGAGCAGCGCCGCTTGAAATACCGACAAGTATACCTTCCTGCCTTGGGAACTCCTTACCTGTTGCAAAAGCATCTTCGTTTTCAACAGCAATTATTTCGTCATAGATATTTGTATTCAATGTGTCAGGAACAAAGCCTGCGCCGATTCCCTGTATTTTATGCGCACCTGCAATACCTTTTGAAAGAACAGGAGAGGTGGCAGGTTCAACAGCAACAATTTTTACATTGGGATTCTTTGATTTGAGATAAGCACCGGCACCGGAAATGGTACCTCCTGTACCGACACCGGAAACAAATATATCAACCTTTCCTTGAGAATCCTTCCAAATTTCGGGACCGGTTGTTTCTTTATGAGTCTTTGGATTGACAGGATTAACAAACTGACCTGCTATTAATGAATCCGGAATTTCCTCAGCAAGCTCATTTGCTTTGGCAATAGCGCCTTTCATTCCTTTGCTGCCATCAGTAAGAACTAACTCTGCACCATATGCTTTCATCAGCTTTCGCCTTTCAACACTCATAGTCTCAGGCATTGTGATAATGAGTCTGTATCCCTTTGCAGCAGCAACAGCCGCAAGTCCGATACCTGTGTTACCGCTTGTCGGCTCAATGATAACTGAGCCCGGCTTTAGCTTTCCGGTGTTTTCTGCATCCTCAATAATTGCTTTTGAAATTCTGTCTTTTACAGAGCCGGCCGGATTGAAGTACTCAAGTTTAGCAAAAATTTTTGCATCAAGGTTATTTGCCTTTTGAAAATTTGCAAGCTCAACAAGAGGTGTGTTTCCAACGAGATCAAGAATTGATTTATAAACTGACATAACTATATCTCCTTTAAATTAATCCAAATTATTAAATGCCTGATCAAGATCGTGAATAATATCGTCAATATGCTCTGTACCGACAGAAAGCCTGATTGTATTAGGCTTAATATCCTGTTCGGCAAGCTCATCAGGACTTAACTGGCTGTGAGTTGTTGTTGCCGGATGAATAACCAAAGACTTAACATCTGCAACATTGGCGAGGATAGAGAATATTTTAAGATTATCAATGAATTGTTTTGCTTCAACTTCTCCGCCTTTAATCTCAAATGTAAATATTGAGCCTGCACCGTTTGGAAAATATTTGTTATACAAATCCTTGTATCTTTCGTCAATGCTTGGGTGATTGACTTTTTCAACCTTAGGGTTATGCTGAAGATATTCAATAACTTTCTTTGTATTTTCAACATGGCGCTCAACTCTGAGGGAGAGAGTTTCAAGTCCCTGAAGAAGCAGGAAGGCATTGAACGGTGAAATCGTTGCGCCTGTATCACGGAGAAGGATTCCTCTGATATAAGTAACAAATGCGGCAGGTCCTACTGCATCAACAAAGCTGATACCGTGATAGCTCGGGTTAGCGTCAGCAATCTGCGGATACTTTCCTGCTGCTTTCCAATCAAAGTTACCGCTGTCAACAATTACGCCGCCGAGTGTTGTTCCATGTCCGCCTATGAATTTTGTTGCAGAATGAACAACTATATCGGCGCCATATTCAATCGGTCTTAAAAGATAAGGTGTAGCAAAGGTTGAGTCAACAACAAGCGGTATATTACGCTTATGTGCAATTTGAGCAAGCTTTTCAATATCAACCAAATTTGAGTTAGGATTGCCGAGAGTTTCAATAAAAATTGCTTTCGTATTATCCTGAATGGCTTTTTCAAAATTGGATAAATCATCAGGATCAACAAAAGTTGTTGTTATTCCAAATTTTTTTATTGTATGCTCAAGGTAATTATATGTTCCTCCGTAGATAGTTTTTGCAGAAACAATGTGATCCCCTGCCGATGCAAGCGCCTGAAAGGTATATGAAATTGCTGCTGCACCTGAAGCAGTTGCAAGAGCTGCCACACCACCTTCAAGTGCCGCTACTCTCTTTTCAAATACATCCTGTGTTGAGTTTGTGAGTCTTCCGTAAATATTACCTGCATCGGAAAGATTAAATCTCGCCTGCGCGTGGTCACTGTTTTTAAATACATAAGAGGTTGTTTGATAAATAGGCACTGCTCTTGAATCAGTCGCCGGATCAGGCTCTTCCTGCCCTACATGAAGCTGTAATGTTTCAAAATGATATTTATATTCAGACATAATTATTAATTCCTTTCAATTCAATGTTATTATTTTTTATGTAAATTATTCCTTAAATTACAACATCGAAAGCACATTCGGTCATCCTTGTAATTAAAATTAATAATTGACAGAAGCAAATTATTCATAAGCTTTCTCCTTATTGCCTATCTGATTAGTAGGTTATTTCTTGAATACACTATAACACCTATTGCCTACTTTGTCAATAGGTTTTTGGTATTTTTTGAAAAATTTTCTGATGCAAATTAGTTCGCACCGATAAATTCTTCAAGGAATGTATGCTCTTCACCGTTTTTCTTATAGCTTATGAAAGTGTCAAGCTTAACATTATGAATTGATTTAAAAATATTATGTTCAATATCGGGATTAGTCTTACTAAGCTGATTAATCAGATGTTTTATTTCCTGCCTTTTTGACTCGCCGATACCATCATCACTTTGACTGTACTCATCAACAAAACGACAGGCGCACCGGATAAACGCAAGATTATTATAATCTCGCCATTTTACTATTGATTTTTCATTGACACAATAAAGCGGTCTTATGAGCTGCATTCCATCAAAATTTGTGCTCTTAAGCTTTGGCAGCATTCCCTGAAGCTGTGCGCCGTAAAACATGCCCATAAGAGTTGTCTCAATAACATCACTGAGATGATGTCCCAAAGCAATTTTGTTGCATCCGAGTTCTCTTGCCTTGGCATATAAATGTCCTCTTCTCATCCGTGCACAGAGATAACAGGGTGAGCCGCCGACAGAGTTGGTCACATCGAATATATTTGTTTCAAATATCTCAACAGGAATCTGAAGAAGGTCACAATTATATTCAATCTGTTTCCTGTTAACCTCATTATATCCCGGATCCATACAGATATATCTGAGTTCAAAAGGGACATCACTGTGCTTTTGCAAATGCATGAGGCACAGTGAAAGAAGCATAGAATCCTTTCCGCCGCTGATACAAACTGCAATTCTGTCACCTTCTTCAATAAGCTGATAGTCCTTGCAGGCCTGAATAAACGGATTCCAAATATCTTTTCTGTAAGTTTTAATAATACTGCGTTCAACCCTCTGAGCAAATGTTAATTCTCTTGACATAAGTATACCTCACAGCTATGTGTATTTTTATATAAAAAAGAAAAAGCCAAAAAATCGGCTTAATCCTTTACAGTAATAAATTGCTTATATATTTTTTCAATATCCTCTTGTGTAAACTTCATCGGATGATTTGCAAGTCTCGTGACATTAACGCCATCCACTGTTTCCTCAAATTCTGATGCGGACATGGTAATATTAATATGAATTCCCAAATCTGCAATAAATTTATTAAAAGAATCAGGAGTAAAGCCTGAAATAATCTCCGTCTCGTCAAGAAGAATCTTAAACTCGGGTGTTAGACAATTTTCAAGCATATATTTCCATATATAACACAGCGCAATTGCAACGGCCTCACCGTGCGCAAAGCCTTTAATCTTATGAAGCTTATAGCTGAACGCATGAGGTGCAGCTGTCTGTGCAATATTTATTGCTCTGCCTGCCAGCTCACTGCACTTCATCATAGATTCATAAGAAGATGAATCATCATTGAGATAAGAATAAAAATGCTTATTGAAAAGTTCAAGCGCTTTAATGGAATATGCTCTGCTTTCCTCTGTAGAATCAGCTGACCAATAAGCCTCTATACTATGGCAGAAAGCATCAAGAGAGGTTACTATACGTTGAAATTTCGGAAGTGACTTAAGAACAGTACAGTCAAACACCTGATAATCAGGAATAATATCCCAGCTTCTTACCGACTCTTTATCAGCATTATTATATAAAACTGCAAAGCGCGTAACTTCCGCACCTGTACCTGCAGTGGTGGGTACTGCAAGAATTTTCGCATCTGTCTCGGCAAACAGTTTAATTGCCTTAGCAACATCCATTGCACTGCCGCCGCCTACTGTCACAATAAAATCGCAATTATTGCTTTTAAAAATTTCAGTACCCGCTTTGACCGAAGAAATCTCCGGACAAGGTGAAAAGTTTGTAAAAGCTATACAGGGTATACCGAGAAAATCAATTGCACTGCGGTATCCGTATCTATCATAATTTTTGCTTGCAACAAACAGAATTTTATTTGGTTTATCCTCTGATATGATTTTCTTAAATTGATCAATAAATCTCTGATTATTATATTCCATATTACTCAACTATTTTGCACCCTTTCGATACCGGAACAGTAACTGCAATATTCTTTGCATATGGTTTCAATTTTTCGGCAGCTATCTGTGCCTTTTCCTTATCATCAAAAATTCCGAAAACAGTGGGTCCGCTGCCGCTCATGCAAACACCGATTGCACCGTTGTCACGCATAATACTCTTTATATCAACTTTATTGGGAACATCAATAAACTGCTCAAAAACATTTTCCATTCTTGATGCAATATCAATCAAATCCCTGCTTTGCATTGCACAGAGCATTCCTAATTTATCCGGTGTATGAATTTTTCCGCACTCGTCAAACTTCTTATAGGCAAAGGCGGTATTAACACTGCAATCAGGCTTGGCGATTAATATATGACACCTTCTGAGAGGCTTAACCTTATTAAGCACATCGCCTATGCCCTGAGCAAGAAGTGTTCCTCCCCTAACACAAAACGGAATATCAGCACCTATACTTACACCGATATCACACAGCTCATCATCGGTGAGTCCTGCTGAAAACAGATTGTTCAGTGCCACAAGAACACCTGCGCCGTCAGCACTGCCGCCTGCAAGTCCAGCTGCGTGCGGTATTCTTTTTACTATATCAATATTGATTCCCTTATTTTTAATTTTTACTGTTTTGAAAAATGCTGTCGCTGCCTTATATGCAATATTTCTTTCATCAAGCGGAATATCATTAATATTGCAAGTAATAGTGATATTCTGGGTTTTAGCTGCTGATATGGTTATTGTATCGTACAGGCCTATACTCTGCATAATCATAAATAAGTCATGATATCCGTCTGTACGCGTTGCAACAATATCAAGCATTAAATTAATTTTAGCATATGCTTTTACTTTAATTTTCATTTTGAGCTCCAAGTTCTTTAAGAAATTCTCCAATACGCTTAACTGCCTCTTTTATGTTTTCAATTGAATAGCAATAGGAAACTCTTATATATCCTTCGCCGCAGTTACCAAAGGCATTTCCGGGAACAACTGCGACACGCTTACTCATAATCAGCTGTTCACAGAATTGTTCGGATGAAAGTCCTGTTGACTTTATACACGGGAACAGATAAAATGCGCCCTCAGGCTCAAAGCAGTCAAGTCCTATTTCACGAAAGGCATTAACTGTAAATCGTCTGCGCATATCATAATCGTAAAGCATTTTCTTAATATCCTTATCGCCGTTTCTGAGCGCTTCAACAGCGGCATACTGAGAATTAGTCGGCGCAGACATAATTGCATATTGATGAAGCTTTGTCATCTGCATAATAATCTCAGAGGGTCCTAATGCGTAACCGAGCCGCCAACCTGTCATCGAATATGTTTTTGAAAATCCGTTAATAACAACGCATCTTTCTCTCATGCCGGTAACGGATGCAATAGAAATATGCGGCTGATCGCCATAAGTCAGCTCACTGTATATCTCATCAGAAAGTACAAAAATATTTTTATCCTTAATTACTCGTGCAATTGCAACAATGTCATCCTTACGCATAACTGCGCCTGTTGGATTATTAGGATAAGGGAGAACGAGCATTTTTGTTTTATTCGTAACTGCATCCTCAAGCTCCTGTGCGGTAAGTCTGAAATTATTTTCTTCCTTGGTTTCAATAATAACAGGTATACCTCCGCACATCTCTATAATCGGCTTATAGCAGACAAATGACGGTTCAACAACAAGCACCTCATCACCGTGGCAAACCAAGGTGCGTATGCACATATCAATTCCCTCAGAGCCTCCGATAGTTACAATGACCTCATTATCCGGATTATATTCAACATTGTATTTATCAGCATAGAATTTTGAAATTTCATTTCTTAGTATTTTAAGACCTGCATTAGCCGTATAACGCGTTTTCCCCTTCTCAAGATATGAAATACCGCTTTGTCTGATATGCCAAGGAGTTAAAAAGTCAGGCTCACCCACACCGAGTGAAATAACATTCTCCATTTCCTCTGCAATAGAAAAAAACTTTCTTATTCCGCTTGGTTTTACATTAACAATCTTCGGATTTAAAAATCGGCTATAATCAATCAAAGGGAAATATTCCCCCTGTCATCCTTTATTGCCTCAGTAAAAAATACACCCTGTTCCTTGAATTTCTCAAGAATAAAATGCGTTGCCGTTGACAGTACGCTGTCAAGAGGTGACAGACTGTTTGCAACAAACATTGCAACCTCCTGAAAAGATTTATCCGTTACAATACAGCAAAGGTCATATGCGCCGCTCACTAAATATACACCTTCAACCTCATCAAACTGGGAAATACGGTTGGCAATTTCATCAAAACCATGCTCAAATTTCGGATGTACTTTAATCTCAATAAGAGCCGAAACAGTCTCCGCCTGTGCCTTTTCCTTATCAATAATAGCTCGGTAACCTTTTATAATACCCGTATCCTCGTATAATTTTATTTTTCTTTCAACATCATCTTCTGTTATATTAAGCATAACAGCAATTTCTTTATTTGAAAGTCTTGGATTTTTTTCAATAAGCATTAATAATTTGTCCATACAAGAACCTCACTCAATTGGAATTAAAAACGGATTTCTCTTTCTGAACACGGTAACATTTCTGAAGCCTGAATCATATGCAATCTTCATACCCTGCTCAATGCCCTGACATACACGCTTTGCAAAATGAGAATCAGAGCCGATAGTAATATACTCGCCTCCGACCTCATTAAATCTTTTAACGAAGCTGATATTAGGAAGCGTATCCTTCATATCCATAAAAAGACCTGATGTATTAATCTCAAGTGCTTTTTTATTCTTAACTAAATTTTCAAATATTGCGTCGATAATGTCATTAAACCTTGATATATCAATATCAATTTTTTCTCTCGCAACAATATATCTTAACGGATAAGTCAAATGAGCAAGAGAATCAAATGCACCCCATGAGGAAAGCTCATACAAGCCTTCAAAGTATTTTTGCAATAGAGCATAAACATCACAGTCGTAATAATTCAGGAAACAAAAATCCTCCATATTTTCAAGATTGTGAAGTGACCCTAAAATAAAATCATAATCAAAGGCCGCCAAAACCTGATTCGTAAGCTCTTTTCTGTAAATTCCCTGCCCTAATTCGAGTCCCTGTAAAACCTCAATCCGGTTGCTGAATTTTTCTTTAGCAGACTTGGTTGCTTCAAACTGATCGGTACATAGCTTCATAACATCCAAGTGCGCGCCGTCAATATCACAATGGTCTGTTACAGCAAGAACCTTTGCGCCCTTCTTGACGGCATTAAAGCACAAATCTTCACAAGAGTCATTACCGTCAAAGCTTATAACGCTGTGAGTATGTAAATCAATTATATTATTATAAGACACACTACTATCCTTCCAAAAAGTTTTTTATTATTCTAACACATAACAAAAAAAAATTAAATATATTTCTGCACTTTATTGAAAAAAGTTCATCACTCTGTTATAATTTATGAGAATTATTATAAACTTAGGAGAAAGATTATGAGAGCGGTTATTACGGTTGTAGGTAAAGACACTGTCGGAATACTTGCAAGAGTATCCGGTATTTGTTCAAATCATCAAATCAACATTACTGAGGTATCACAAACAGTAATGGAAGATATGTTCTGTATGATTATGATGGCTGATATTTCATCAAGTACAGTAGAATTTACCGAATTTGCAGATGAACTGACAAAATACGGAGAAGAAAACAATCTTTCAATTCATGCAATGCATGAGGATATTTTTAATTCAATGCACAAAATTTAGGAGGATTACCGTTGATTAACACAAACGATATTCTTGAAACAATAAGAATGATACAGGACGAATGTCTTGATATCCGAACAACAACAATGGGCATATCTCTCCTTGACTGTGCAGATTCAGACATTGACAGATCCTGTGAAAAGATATATGAAAAAATATGCAGGAAAGCAGAAAACCTTGTTTCAACAGGCGAACAGATTGAAAAGGAATATGGTATTCCCATTATCAATAAGCGAGTCAGCGTAACACCAATTGCAATACTTGCAGGTATCAGCGGCGGTGACCCTGTTAAATATGCCCTGACACTTGAAAAGACAGCCAAGACAATCGGGGTCAACTTCATAGGCGGATACAGTGCCCTGGTTCAAAAAGGATTTGCCGCAGGTGATATGGAGCTTATCAACTCAATTCCCGCGGCACTCGCAAGTACAGAACATATATGCTCCTCCGTTAACATAGGCTCAACAAAAGCGGGAATAAATCTTGACGCTGTTAAAATTATGGGCCAAAAGGTTAAAGAGGCTGCTGAACTTACTAAGGATAAAGACTGCATTGCCGCAGGAAAGCTTGTTGTATTCTGTAATGCTCCGGAGGATAATCCGTTTATGGCCGGTGCATTCCACGGTGTATCAGAGCCTGACTGTGTTATAAATGTAGGTGTATCGGGACCGGGTGTAGTAAGAAGTGCAGTTTCAAAGCACCCTGAGTATTCAATAAATGAGCTTGCAGAACTTATAAAAAAGACTGCATTTAAGGTTACAAGAATGGGACAGCTTGTCGGCGTTGAGGCATCAAGAAGGCTTGGTGTCGCGTTCGGCATTGTTGATTTATCACTCGCGCCAACACCTGCGGTCGGCGATTCGGTTGCTCATATTCTGGAGGAAATCGGACTTGAGCAGTGCGGTGCGGCAGGTACTACTGCCTGCCTTGCAATGCTCAATGACGCTGTAAAAAAAGGCGGTGTTATGGCATCATCGAGTGTAGGCGGTCTTTCAGGTGCTTTTATTCCTGTATCTGAAGATGCCGGAATGATTGATGCGGCGAGGTCAGGCTCACTTACGATTGAAAAGCTTGAAGCAATGACAGCGGTTTGTTCTGTTGGATTGGATATGATTGTAATACCCGGCGATACAACACCGGAAGTTATAAGCGGTATTATTGCCGACGAAGCGGCAATAGGTATGGTAAACGGAAAAACTACAGCAGTCAGGGTTATACCTGCAATTAACAAAAAAATAGGCGATGAGCTTGAATTCGGCGGCTTACTCGGCAGCGGACCTGTAATGAAAGTAAATACAAAATCACCTGCACAGTTCATTAATCGCGGCGGTAAAATTCCCGCACCGCTGCACAGCCTAAAGAACTAAATCCAAAAATGATGAAAGGCCGGCATATGCCGGTCTTTTATTTTATACCTATTCTCATACGATAGCAAAAATGAACATCAAATTCCGAATCTGAAAAAATTTCATTAATCCTATTTACAAATAATATGAAATCATTATAAATCAGCACCGGCTGTTTTTTCATTCCAGACTAAAGTTGACAGACCTGTCCCGCAACCTAAATCAATAATATGCTCGGGTGAGGTTTCCAAATAATCCAATATAAAATTACACGCTTGCTCCGGGATTGCAGGACGACTGTTTTCATAGAGTTTAGCAAATCCTAAAAAACGACCTGAATTAATTTTATCAATCTTTGTATCATTAAAAACATTAACATCAACAAGTGAATTGATAGAAACCTTAAATATTTTTGAGATTAAGCGCAGTGTCTCAATATTCAGAATAGTTTTTCCCTGCTCCCATCGAGAAACAGCCTGTCGCGTCACAAACAGTTTCTGAGCCATTTCCTGCTGAGTCAGATTATGCTGTTTTCTCAGATGATAAAGTTTAGTCTTTGTATCCATAAAATCACCAATTAAATGATAAAGCATTTATTATAATCGGTCAAGCAACTGACTGTTGCTTAAATATTAACAATATTATATTAACTTAAATTACAATAATAAAAGCTTTCTTAAGTGAACTTAAGAAAGCTTTTCAATGCTTATTTATCAGTTATCAAATAAGTAATTTGTATTATTGAAGGTGAGCGGTGTGTACTGACCGTTATGGCAGTAATATGCTGCAGAAAGTTTAATTGAAACAGCAAATGTTTTTCCGCTGCAAGAGAACATATAACAATCAGAACCGTTAATATTTTCAATTCTGTTATTATAAGAAATTGCATTACTTGAAGGGTCACTGCTGTAACCGATATTGCTCCAGTTATCGCTGAGAACCTGTTTTAAGAAAAGTTTTGCATCGGCAATACTGTAATCAGGAGTTGTTGTGATTTCGTGTGGGTTTGAATAAAGTTCATAAACAGCAGGTTCGCCGTTAGGTTCTGTTGTCTCCTCCGCTGTGTTTGGAACATAAACGTAATTATAGAACATAATCATAAAGTAAATAAGGAACCAGATAAGAATCACAAGAATTACTGTAAGTACAATCTTGCCTGCTTTATTTTCAGCGGCAGCAGAATTTGCAAATTCATCATATGTAGGAACGACAATCGGAACAAACGGTTTGCCCTTCTTTGCACATTTCTTTTCTGCTTTAGCATTTTTCTTTTCAATCTTCTTAACGTATTTAGCATATGCCTTTTGTGTTGCTTTTTCTGCTTTGATTTCACTCTTGGTTTGGAAATCCTCAACAGCAGGAATTACAATAGGAGTAAATTCCTTTCCGTTCTTTGCAGCCTTAGCCTGCAGCTTTTGATTTTTCTTTTCAGTATCCTTAACGAATTTCTGATAATCTTTGACATGCTTTTTCTCAGCCTTAGCCTTTGCTTTGGCTATAGCAGCTTCTGCCTTTGCTTCCTTCTTTTCTTTTTTTAATTCTTTTTTTGCAAGTTTTTTTGCTTTCTTTTCTTCTTTACTCAAGGCATTTACCCCCTTATAAGTCTAATAGTAGTATAACATCATACTTACTAAATTTCAATAAAAAAATCTTCATAAACAGAACAATTTTGTGAACAAATTGTAAACATTAATGGAATATATAGTGATTTTTATAACGCTTTAACTAATCAAAATTAATATAACCTATTTGCCGATATCCTCCGCCTCATAGGCGTGAGATCCATTACAAAAGAGCTTGATGGAACACTGGTCCGATTTAAATGTTTTTAATCAAGACAGGAATTGATAAGCCTTTTTACTTCAAAAATTGGTTTCCCTGTTTTTTCAGCAATCGCGATTATATCGTCACTTTCTATTTTCACCTTATCGCAATCATAGCCATATGAATACTTTACCCTAACCGTTCCGAAGGGGGTTGTTACTGTTTTCACATTCCTGTCAAGAATGTATCTTTCACATATATATTCTCTTATTCCTATTGTTGATGTGTGCTTGAATATGAGTTTAATGATATCATTTTTATTTTCTTCACTGCACATTACCCTAAGAATAAAACCACACCTGCCTTTCTTCATAAATACAGGCTGAGTTGTCACATCAACTGCACCGCTTTTCATAAGCAAATCAGAGGTGTATGCAATTTCCTCACCGGTCATATCATCAATATTGCAGGCAAGCTCGGTTATTTTTTCAGATGAATTATCTGACATTCCCATAAAAGCTCTGACGCAATTTGGTGTTTTAAACTCTTTTTTACCGAAGCCATATCCCACTTTTTTTACAGCCATAATCGGCATATTGCCGAAATCAACGGCGTGATATTTTACAAGTGCGGCACCTGTCGGCGTACACAACTCACTTTTAATATCACTCTTATAGTATGGTACTGAGGTAAGAATATCTGCTGTTGCAGGTGCAGGAACAGGCAGAACGCCATGAGCACATCTGATTGTACCATTACCTACATTAATCGGAGAAACAATGATTCGGTCTATTTGCAATTTTTCAATCAGATAATTACAGATAACAACATCGGCAATTGCATCAAGCATTCCGACCTCGTGAAAATGGACCTGTTCAACAGTTTTATTGTGTACCTTGCTTTCTGCTTCGGCAATAATTTTATATACATTCTTTGAAGCGATCTTAACTTTTTCACTCACAGATAAGCAGTCAATGATATCATTGACTGCACCGAGATTCCTGTGGCAGTTATAGCTATTATCATCGCCCTCCTGCTTGCCGTCAATGATAACCTTTGCTCTGTAACCGGATATTGAGCAGGAAGTGATTTTATCAAAGCTGATATCTGTATATGGCAGGGAAAAATTATTTATTTCCTTTATAACATTATTCTTATCTTCGGTCAGATTCCAGAGCGCTGCCATAAGCATGTCTCCGGCTATTCCCATATTACATTCAAGATATAATATTCTCATAATTCTCCCCTAAAGTTTATTAATCATATTGGCAAGATATCCTGCACCGAAACCGTTATCAATATTAACCACACTTACACCGCTTACACATGAATTGAGCATTGACAACAGTGCTGAAACGCCTCCAAAGTTTGCTCCGTAACCGACACTTGTAGGGACAGCAATAACAGGACAGTCAACAAGTCCGCCGATAACACTCGGCAGCGCACCCTCCATACCTGCAACGGCAATAATCACCCTTGCATCAGACAATTCATCAATATTGTCAAGGAGTCTGTGGACGCCTGATACACCTACATCATAGATCCTTACAACCTTACTGCCGTAAAATTCTGCGGTAAGTGCCGCCTCCTCTGCGACAGATAAATCACTTGTGCCTGCTGCTGCAACAACAATTTTTCCTTTTAAAGCAGAGGTTTCCGTTTTTTCTCCTGCAACTGCGATTTCTGAAAGCTTATCATATTGCAGAGGAACAAAGTTTGATAAATAATCTGCTGCATCTTCACTGAGTCTTGTGATAAGAACGGACTTCTCACCATTATTCAGCATTGCTTTAACAATATTTTCTGTCTGCTCTTTTGTTTTCCCTGCACCGTAAATGACTTCAGATGCTCCCTGACGGACGCCGCGGTGAGTATCAATTTTTGCATAGCCCAAATCCTTGTAAGGATATGTTTTTATAATTTTTGTTGCTTCTTCAACTGACATATCACCGTCTGCAACCTTATTAAGAACAGACTGAAGCTCAGCTTTATCCATACTATCTTCCCTTCAAATCAAGATAAACATTATTGTAAAACTTACTTAAGATACTGTAAATTTCCTCTTTTTTATCTAAAAACATTTTAAAGTCCTTTGCATTCAACTGCAAAAGAGCATTACCGTCCATATATCTTATTCTGAAATCATTAAAGCCTAAATTGAATAATTTCTGCTCTGCTTTTTCGGTCTTATCAAGTATCTGAGCAGTAATCTTTGTACCGGCAGGCACTCTTGTTGCAAGACAGGCATAAGACGGTTTATCTGAAACAGATATATTATTTTCCTTTGCAATCTGTCTGATTTGTTCTTTTGTTATACCTGACATTCTGAGCGGTGAATGAATACCGAGTTCCTGAAGTGCCTTATATCCTGCCCTGTCATTTACATCATCACTTGCATTTGTTCCGTCAGCGATTACATAGCCGTCATATTTTGATGCAAATTCACAAATACTCTGCATAATCATTTTCTTACAATAATAACATCTGTCGGCAGGATTTGAAATGATATTAATATTATTAATTACATTAATATTGATAATATTCAATGCAACACCAATCTCGTAAGATACTCTAACTGCATCTTCAAGTTCAAAATCCGGCTGAAATTCGCTTTTAACAAAAACTGCGGCAACATGATCTGCATATTTTTTTGCAAGCAAAAGCAGTACTGCCGAATCAACTCCGCCTGAGAACGCAACTATTATATTCTTATTAACTGAGAAATACTCCTTGATATTCATAATAACACCAATTTAATCAACTTTGAAAAAGAGAACACTTGCATTTGTTCCGTCATCAAAAGGCTCGTCCCCATCACAGAGTTCATAATTACCGCCGCTGTACTTT
>CAZGRZ010000003.1:81763-83400 GCA_964528285.1 uncultured Bacteroides sp.
AAAGATTTGCCAGAGTTTCTTTTTCATTTATCGTAACTTGTCTTATCTCTGTTTTCATAATATCTCCCCTTGACTTTTAACATAATATCACAAACAAGATATTTTGTAAATATTGCATAATCCGTGCTGTTCTTTTCAAAACTAATATTAAATTAAATTTGAGAGCAGGTAAAATATGAAATCACTATGGAAAGATACAACAAAGCTTCCCGAGTTTCCTGAGCTGAAAGAGGATTGCAAAACAGATGTGCTGATTATAGGCGGCGGAATTACGGGAATTCTGACTGCATATTTTCTTCATCAGAAAGGCATAAAATATATGCTTGTTGAAAGGAACAGAATATGCAGCGGAGTTACGGGAAACACAACAGCAAAAATCACTTTTCAGCATAATCTTATATATAATAAACTGCTTAATTCAGGCGGAGTTGAAACTGCGCAGGGATATCTTTTGGCTAATAAAAATGCTTTTGAGGAATATAGTAAATTATGTAAAAATATTGACTGCGAGTATGAAATAAAGAACAACTATGTATATTCCACTGATAAGCGTAATAAGATTGAAAAAGAAATTACGGCACTTGATAAAATTGGATATAAAGCAGAGTTTTTTGAAAATATATCCTTGCCTATTGCAATTGCAGGAGCTGTATGCTTTAAAAATCAGGCACAGTTTCATCCGTTGAAATTTCTTGCTAATATATCCAAAGACTTAAATATTTATGAAAACACTTTTGTCAAGCAAATGATTGGAAATACAGCTGTAACTGAAAATGCCAAAATAGAGGCTCAGAAAGTTGTTGCTGCAACTCACTTCCCTTTTATTAACAAACACGGATCATATTTTTTAAAACTATATCAGGACCGTTCATATGTCATTGCACTTGATAATGCACAGGATGTTAACGGAATGTATATTGATGAGAATGGAAAAGGGATGTCTTTTAGAAATTACAAAAATTTACTTTTACTCGGCGGCGGAGCACACAGGACAGGAAAAAAGGGCGGTAACTGGGAGGAACTCAGAAAGTTTGCTGACAAAAATTATCCCGAGGCCAATGAAGTATATTACTGGGCAGCACAGGACTGTATGAGTCTTGACAACATACCATATATCGGAAATTACTCAAGCCGAACGCATCATCTGTATACGGCAAGCGGATTTAATAAATGGGGTATGACAGGAGCAATGCTTTCCGCACAGCTTTTATGCGATGCCGTTACAGAAACAAAAAACAAATATGCTGAAATCTTCTCTCCGTCAAGAAGTATTCTAAAGCCGCAGCTATTTGTTAACGGGTTTGAAACTGCTGTGAATCTTTTAACTATCACTGAAAAGCGATGTCCACACCTCGGCTGTGCATTAAAATGGAACAGTAGTGAACATTCATGGGACTGCCCGTGCCACGGCTCTCGTTTTGCCCCTGACGGAAAGCTGCTTGACAATCCTGCAAACACAGATATAAAAGCATAAAGAAGCAAAATTGCAAAACCGCCCTTATTACGCTAAACTAAAAGCGCCGAGCTTACGCTGCAAAATGTTTTGAAAAAACAGGTATAATCAGCCTTAGCGGCGAGATAGAAAAGGACAGAAAAAAGCCTTGAAGCCAAACAGCTTCAAGGCTTTTGTGCGGCAG
>CAZGRZ010000004.1:0-79527 GCA_964528285.1 uncultured Bacteroides sp.
GAGCGTGTAACAATGTTCCTATTTACAGCATAAGGACATTTCATAATTTCACCTTTTAAAAATAAGCATAATAAAAGCACCTTGCATAATTGCAAAGTGCTTAATCCTTCGATTTATTTTGAATTTCTTTTAAACGCTTAAACATTTTCTTCTTATCTTCTTCTAATTCTTCTTTGGAACGCATATTTTTTGTCATTGCTAAAATTCTATCAGTATCAAAATTATCATTAAATTCATAATTATCTTTCAATGATTTTGTACCCATAATTCACACCTTCCTTAAAAAGATTTTTACAAAATTCATTTAATATATTAAAATCTTTTTCAATATCAATGTTTGGATGTTCATTTTTAAAAGATTTTACTTCAGTATCAATAAAATCAACATATTCTACCGGATTAGAATCAAATGTTTTAACAATGATTGAACTATGAAGACCATCATTATTAACGCTTTCAAGACCATACATATTTACCCTATTACAGAATGATTTTAAATCTGATGGACTTAAAACACCGTTATCAGGATGATTATGTATTGCAAAATATAAATCATCTACTTCATCAATTTTTGTTTCACCAAAAGCACCTATATTAACTTCAGAAGCAGTCAAATCACCTAAATTTATTGTAACTGAACCTTCTGTTCCAATAGGTTGTTTTTGCATTTCAACCAGTAATTCTTTTCGCTGTTCATAAATAAGTTGATTTGCTTCATCACTTAATCCCGGAACATCAATTTTTGAAACATTTTCTATTGATTCATTTGTAATAGGATGTACTAAATCAGAATTTGATTTGAATACTGAAGATATTATATCACTTTTACCATCAGTTTTCAATTCATTTTCAGATTTAACAAATTGTTTTTCCCATTTGTTATATGTCATATCATCAGGAACATAATATGTATTACCGTTTTCATCCTTTGCAGCTCTCATTCCACCGAAGTTATCAGCAAAATAAGGAACAGTAACAGACCTACACCAAGGATGAAAGGGTGGTGCAGTCAAGCCGGGTGCATATTCTGACATTGGAAAATGCTTACCATCCATACTGCGACAAATAGAAGAAGTATATCTATCCAAAGTTGCAACAATTTCAAATTCTTCAACATCTAAATCTTTAAATGCTTCCTATTATCAATTTGTCCTATGTTCCAACCAACATTAAAGCCTTTTTGCATTTCAAAAATGCTATGATAATATGAATCACTATAAACTTTAGTTGCCATTTTATCAACTTCATCAAGTTCATTACCAAAGGCAACCTCATAATAAATCTATCCTTTTTTATTATTAAAAATATGAATAATTTTCCTTATCGTATGCAAAATAATAGCGGAGGTGAAGACAATGACAGAAAAAGAATTATTGTATATTGAGGATGCGCTCAGCCATGAGAAGTATTTTCAAACAAAGTGCAGTGAAACCATGAAGCAGATTCAGGACGCTGAACTAAAAAATTCTATACAGGAAATGGCACAAAGCCATAACCGGACTTTCCAAAGCTTTTATTCACTACTCAACTGATAAGGAGAAAATTATGACCGATAAAGACTTAATGCAGGATATCCTTTTGATTGAAAAAGGTGTATGCGACCTATATATGCACGGTTCAATTGAATCGTCAACAGACAACGTTCACCGGGCATTTAAAACTGCACTCAATAATTCACTTTGTATGCAGGATTCAATATATAACAGTATGATGGCAAAAGGCTGGTACTCATCACAGGATGTTGAAAAGACAAAGATTGATAATGTTAAGCAGAAATTCAATACTATGATGTAAAAAATGATGTAAAAAAGGACTTGTTCACGTTTGAACAAGTCCCTTTATTTTGTATCTATACTTTTTTCTTTCCTTTTTTATACACTTCAAGGATATGCACCTTTTCATCTTTAAGAACATTTCCGTCAACTACAATAAAATCTGCGCGCTGTCCTGCCTCAAGCACACGACATTCAGAGTCTGCTGTATCATAATAGACCATATCGTTGACAAGAGGCAGAACATATCCGCCTTTTAAATCCGCTACCTTTGCATTATCATAACAAATAGGAGTACTATACCCGATGTATACTATCTTTCCTCCTGAGACAACCATAACGGAAAAAATATCTCCGTCATCATCAAGGGAAATAAATCTTGCATTTATAAAAACAGTAGTCATAAAAATCACCGTTACACAAGCCGGTCAGCAAGTGCTTCCAGCGCCTTGATATCCGTATCCTTAACGGTAGTTCTGATAGTAATTGGATCTCCGACGAAAGTGATATTCTTCATCTGTTCAAATTCAGCCTTCATAGTTCTTGCAGCAGTAGGTGCCCATGAGCCGTTCTCAACAAGAGCAACTCTCCTGTTTTGGAAAGACTTGCTCTTAAGATGATGAAGGAAATCAGACATAGGGGCAAATACTCCTGCATCATAGCTTGATGCCATACATAGAAGTGTACTGTGTCTGAATGAATCTTCAACACATTCTGCGATATCATCTCTTGAAAGGTCTGCAATTGCAACTCTCGGACAGCCCTTTTCCTCAAGTATCTCTTTCATTTTATGAGCAGCACCGGCTGTGTTTCCGTGAATTGAAGCGTATGCAATAAACACGCCCTCATCCTCAGGCTCATATGATGACCATATATTATATAATCTCATTACCTCAGGAACAATATCAGTAAGAACAGGACCGTGGAGCGGACAGATAGTACTGATTTTCAAACCTGCTAATTTTTTAAGTACATTCTGCACCTGTGCGCCGTATTTACCTACTATATTGAAATAATATCTTCTTGCCTCACAGGTCCAATCTTCGTCTGCATCTATTGCACCGAATTTACCGAATGCATCAGCAGAGAAAAGCACTTTTTCCAAATCCTCATATGAAAACATAACCTCAGGCCAGTGAACCATTGGCGCCATAATAAAGTTCAAAGTATGCGTGCCAAGTTCGAGTGTATCACCTTCTGCTACAGTCACAACCTTATCCATATCAACATCGGCAAACTGCGGCAGCATAGCCTTTGCTTTAGCAGAGCATACAATTTTCATATTGGGATAAAGCGCACATAGGGTTTTAATATTTGCAGAATGGTCAGGCTCCATATGATGAACAACAAGGTAATCCGGCTTCTTTTCACCAAGAGTAGTTTTAATGTTGCTGAGCCACTGCTCCTTAACAACATTATCAACTGTGTCCATAATTGCAATTTTATCATCAAAAATCACATAAGAATCATATGCCATACCGTTTGGAATAATATATTGACTCTCAAAAAGATCAAGATCATAAACACTTGCGCCGACATACTTAATGTTTTCTGAAATTTTGACTTCCATATATACATAACCTTTCATTATATTTTTTTACTCCAGAAGACATATTAGCACATATTGACAATTTATGCAATATAATAATTTTTAATCCTTTACGCCGCCGCCTAAGAGGAGAGTACAGCGGCGAATAGATTATAATGAAAAAAGGTGCAGAGTAAATTTCTGCACCTTTTGTTATTTATTCAGCAAAGGATTAGTCAGCAAAATATCTCTTAAGGAGACCTTCAAATGCTTTGCCGTGTCTTGCCTCGTCACGAGCCATTTCATGAACTGTGTCATGAATTGCATCAAGACCTGCTTCCTTAGCAAGCTTAGCAAGCTGAGTTTTGCCGAGTGTTGCACCGTTCTCCGCAGCAACCCTCATTTCAAGATTCTTCTTTGTTGAATCTGTAACTACTTCACCGAGCATTTCAGCAAATTTTGCAGCGTGCTCTGCTTCTTCATGAGCAGCCTTTTCCCAATAGAGACCGATTTCAGGATAACCCTCTCTGTGGGCAACTCTTGCCATAGCGAGATACATACCTACTTCCGTACACTCACCATTGAAATTTTCACGAAGGCCCTTAACGATTTCTTCACTTACACCGTCGATAATACCAACCCTATGCTCTGAAGCCCATGTTGTTGAGTCTTCTTTTCTTTTTTCCATCTTTGCACCGCAAATCGGACAGACATCGATTGGTTCGTCACTTTCGTATCCGCATACCGGACAAAAATACTTTTTAGCCATTTTAAATTACTCCTTTTAATTTAATTTTTCTATTACAACAGTTACATATGCCACTGTAATAAACATCCTTCTGCCTGATTTCAAAACCGTCAAGACCTGTTGCATTACTGTCAGGACATTTAAAATCAAAAATTTTTCCGCATTTATCACATAAAAAATGACCGTGGAAAGAAGTATCGGAATCATATCTGATTTTTTCATTGTCAATCTTAACGGGAATTAATAATCCGCAATCTGCCAAATCCCTTAAACAATTATAAACTGTCGTTTTGGAAAAAGAGGGATTATCCTTCACCACATGATTATAGACGGTTTCAACATCAGGATGAATTCGGTTTTCATCAAGAAATTTATATACCACTATTCTCTGTGGTGTTGCCTTCAGACCTTTTTCCCTGAAAAGCATTGTAATTTCTTTTGTATTCAAATTCATCACCACTTTGTAATCAATTGTATTTTGTAATGATTACAAATATATTATAACACAAAGTTTCAAAATGTAAAGAGGAAAATTAAACTTTTTTACCAAAATTTATTATTTTTTTCATCATATTCAAAGCCTGCCAAATTCAGTCTGTTGCAAAGCTCGGTTTTATTAATTCCCATATCACTGCACAAATCATCAAGATTTTTGTAAAAATCCCTGAGCTTCATATTAATAACGCTCACCAGCATAAACGGATCACTCGGTAAATTCACACTATCCCTCCCTGTTTATAAACAAAATCTACCACAAATATTAAATAATTTCAATATTTATTATTGATTAATTACATAATATGTGCAATAATAAACTATAATTTTTAACAAAGGTGAAAATGATGTATAAAGAACTTGCTGATTTACTGTTCCCGAATATTGATCAAACTCCTCAGTATTATGAGAATTTATATCCGCCGAGGAAATTAAATGAGGATGCAAAGGTAACAAGACTTGCACCGAGTCCGACGGGATTTTTGCATTTCGGCAATCTGTTCACCGGTATGGTTGCGTACAAAACCGCTAAGGCGTCAGGCGGCGTTTTCTATGTCAGAGTTGAGGACACCGATCAGAAGAGAAAAATCGACGGTGCGGTAGAGGTTATGCTTGACGGATTGTCTGCTTACGGCATAACAGCTGACGAGGGTGTTATGAATGACTTAAGCGAAAAGGGACAATACGGACCTTATACCCAAAGCCGAAGGAAAGAAATATACCTTACTTATGCAAAATATCTTGTTGAGCAAGGACTTGCATATCCGTGCTTCTGCTCACATGAAGAGCTGGAGAAAATAAGAAATGCTCAGGAAAATGAAGACATAAAAGGTTATTACGGAAAATATGCAAAATGCCGTGACCTTTCATATGAGCAGGTTAAAGAAAATATTGAAGCAGGGATGACGTGGACACTTAGGCTCAAATCAAACGGTGACATAAATAAAAAATGTTATTTTAATGATATGATAAAAGGCAAGATTGAAATGCCTGAAAATGTTATTGATGTTGTATTGTTAAAGACAGATGGTATTCCCACATACCACTTTGCACATGTTATTGACGATCATCTTATGCGTACAACCCATGTCACAAGAGGTGATGAATGGATTGCCTCTGTTCCGCTTCACCTTCAGCTGTTCAGATACCTTGGATTCAAGCCTGTCAAATATGCACATATAGCGCCTATTATGAAAGAAGAAAACGGAAACAAGCGTAAATTATCAAAGCGTAAGGACCCTGAGGCGGCTGTTACATATTACAAACAGGAAGGCTTCCCTGCTGCGGCTGTTAACGAATATATGATGACAATTATGAACTCCAATTTTGAAGATTGGAGGAAGAGTAACAAAGATGCCGATATCCGGTCATTCCCATTCAATCTTAAAAAAATGTCTGTTTCCGGTGCATTATTTGATATTGCCAAGCTTACTGATGTTTCAAAAAATGTTATCAGCGTTATGAATGCTCAGGAGGTTTTTGAACTTTCATATAGGTGGGCAAAGGAATACCATCCTCAGCTTGCCTCGCTTTATGAACAGGACAAGGAATATGCGGTATCCGTACTTAACATCGACCGCGGCAATAAAAAGCCGAGAAAGGATATTTCAAAGTGGTCTGATATCCCCGATTATATCAGTTATATGTATGACGAAACATATAAAGAAAACTTTGAACTCAGCGGTAATGCAACACCCGAGCTTGCTGTCAGGGTACTTGAGCTTTACAGAGAAAAGGTAAATATCAACGATGATAAGGATACCTGGTTTGGGAGGATTAAAGAAGTATGCACTCCTGTCGGCTGCACACCAAATGTCAAGGAATTCAAGGCTGAGCCTGAAAAATTCAGGGGGCATATCGGTGATGTTTCAACCGTAATCCGCGTGGCACTCACGGGAAGAACAAATACTCCTGACTTGTTTGCTATAACAGCACTTTTGGGAAAAGAAAGAGTTATCAAAAGAATTGACAATGCAATAAATTACTATAAGGAGAAAATAAATGGTTGAAGGAATCAAGAACAAAGAGGAAAGTGAAATTAACTCCAACTTTATTCATGACTTTATTGACAAAGACCTTGCTGATGGGAAATACAGTAAAATTCAGACCCGTTTCCCTCCTGAGCCTAACGGATATCTTCATATCGGCCATGCAAAAGCAATCTGTATTAACTTTGGAGTTAAGAACAAGTATAACGGTATCTGCAATCTCCGCTTTGACGATACAAATCCAATTAAAGAGGATACGGAGTATGTTGAGGCTATTGAGGAGGATATAAAGTGGCTCGGCTTTGAATATGATAACGTTTATTACGCAAGCGATTACTTTGATTTCCTTTATGATTGTGCAATTAAGCTAATAAAAAAAGGAAAAGCATTCGTCTGTGAGCTTACATCTGAACAGATAAGAGAATACAGAGGAACACTCACCGAGCCAGGTAAAAATTCACCATACAGAGACAGACCTATTGAAGAAAACCTGGACCTTTTTGACCGAATGACAAAGGGTGAATTTCCTGAAGGTAAAATGGTTCTAAGAGCAAAGATTGATATGTCATCGCCAAACCTAAATATGCGCGATCCTATAATTTATCGTATTATGTATGCTCACCACCACAGAACAGGTGACAAGTGGTGCGTATATCCAATGTATGATTTTGCGCACCCTCTCAGTGACGCTTATGAAAGAGTTACACACTCTCTTTGCTCGCTTGAATTTGAAAATCACAGACCTCTTTATGACTGGTTTGTCAATGAACTCATTGAATGGGAAAAACCGCGTCAGATTGAGTTTGCAAGAATGAATTTAAACTATACACTTACTTCAAAAAGAAAGTGTCTCCAGCTTGTAAATGACAACATCGTTGACGGCTGGGATGACCCGAGAATGGCAACAATCAGCGGTATGAGAAGACGCGGTTATCCTGCTGAAGCAATCCGCGATTTCTGTGAAAGAATCGGTGTATCAAAGGCATACAGTGTTATTGACTTTGCCCTTCTTGAAGCGTGTGTAAGAGACAACCTCGGTGCAAATTCGCCGAGAGTAATGGCTGTTATTGATCCGTTAAAGCTCGTTATTGACAATTATCCCGAGGATAAGTTTGAAGAAATTGAATGTGAGTATCACCCTGACCATGAAGAATACGGTTCAAGAAAAATGCCGTTTTCAAAAGAACTTTGGATTGAGAAGAATGACTTTATGATTGAGCCCGTCAAAAAATACAGGAGGCTCTTTGTAGGTAATGAAGTAAGACTTTACAAGGCATATTTCGTAACCTGCACAGGATATGACCTTGATGAAAACGGTGAAGTTTGCTGTGTTCACTGCACATATGACCCTGACACCTTAGGCGGTGATGCACCTGACGGAAGAAAGGTTAAGGGTACAATTCACTGGGTTTGTGCAAAGGAAAATATTCCTGCTGAAATAAGGCTTTATGAAAGGCTTTTCAATGTTGAAAATCCAAGTAACGAGGAAGGGGTATCTTCATTTGAGGATAATCTTAATCCGAACTCACTCGTAATTTCAAATGGTTATGTTGAGAAAGCACTTGCTGACTGCGAGGTCGGGGCAAAATTCCAGTTTATGAGAAACGGTTACTTCTGTAAGGACAGAATTTCAACAGAAACTAAGCCTGTATTCAACAGAACAGTCGCACTGCGTGACGGATTTAAGCTTGCAAAAAAAGATTAAGTAAATCAGGTGATGAATTTTGAGTAAAAGGAATGATATAAAAAATATAGCAATTATTGCCCATGTTGATCACGGTAAAACGACTCTTGTTGATGAATTGCTGCACCAAAGCGGAATTTTCCGTGATAATGAAGAGGTTGCAGAAAGAGTCATGGACTCAAATGACCTTGAAAGGGAACGCGGAATTACAATTCTTTCAAAAAACACCTCTATCCATTATAAAAATACAAAAATCAATATTGTTGATACTCCCGGCCATGCGGATTTTGGAGGTGAGGTTGAGCGTATTCTGACAATGGTTGACGGTGTACTCCTGCTTGTTGATGCTTTTGAGGGCTGTATGCCGCAGACAAGATTTGTACTTAAAAAGGCTTTAGGTCTCAAGAAAAAGCCGCTTGTTGTTGTCAACAAGGTTGACCGTGAGGGTGCAAGACCTGAGGAGGTTATTGACGAGGTGCTTGACCTTTTTATTGAGCTCGGTGCGGATGATGACCAGATTGATTTTCCTGTTATTTATGCTTCTGCAAAGAATGGATATTCAAGCCTTGACCCGAATGTACGTGAGGGTGATATGCGTCCGCTTCTTGATGCAATACTTGAACATATACCGTCTCCAAAGGGAGATATGGACGGACCTGCACAGATTCTTTTCTCATCTCTTGAATATGATGATTATATTGGCAGAATTGGCATAGGCAGGGTTGAACGCGGTACGGTTAAAGTAAATACGCCTTATGTACTCTGCAAACAGGACGGAAGTCAGGAAAACATAAAATTCTCAAAAATTTATCAGTTTGAGGGCTTAAAAAGAGTTGAATGCACTGAAGCGAAATTCGGTGACTTAATCTGTGTTGCAGGTATTGTTGATCTTAATATAGGTGAAACCGCCTGTGATCCTGAATGTATTGAACCGCTCCCGTTCATAAAAATTGACGAACCCACAATATCAATGAACTTTATCGTCAATGATTCTCCGTTCGCAGGAAGAGAGGGTAAATATGTAACCTCAAGAAATCTGCGTGACAGACTTTTCAAAGAGGTTGAGACAAATGTTTCCATGCGTGTGGAAGAGACGGATTCAATGGACACCTTCAAGGTTTCAGGCAGGGGTGAGCTTCATCTTTCAATTTTAATTGAAACAATGAGAAGAGAAGATTATGAATTTCAGGTTTCTCGCCCACAAGTTATTATGAAGAAGGATAAAAACGGAAGAATACTTGAACCTGTTGAGCTTGCAATAATTGAGGTATCTGAAGAATATGTCGGCTCGGTTATGGAAAAGCTCTGCTCACGCAAGGGTGAAATTGAGAATATGGACACCCGTTCAACAGGTATGACTCATCTTGAAATTAAAATTCCGTCACGCGGTCTTATCGGATACAGAAGTGAATTCCTTACGGACACAAACGGCAATGGTATTATGAATCAGCTGTTTGTCGGTTATGAGGAATATAAAGGCGATATCACCACAAGGAACCACGGCTCAATCGTTGTTCACGAGACAGGAACGACTACCGGTTATGGTCTCTGGAATACACAGGACAGAGGCAAATTGTTTGTCGGTCCGGGTGTAGAGGTTTATGAGGGAATGATTGTCGGCGAATGTGCAAAGGATGAGGATATTGTTTGCAATGTTTGTAAGAAAAAGCATGTAACAAATACACGCGCAAGCGGTTCTGATGAGGCGCTGAAGCTTGTACCGCATACTACATTGTCACTTGAACAGAGTATGGAATTTCTTGCTGATGATGAACTTCTTGAGGTTACGCCGAAATCAATCAGACTCAGGAAGACTATTCTTGACAAATCACTCAGACTCAAAGCAGAAAGCAGAAATAAATAATATCATTATAAGTTAAAATAAAAGGGGTGTGACTTATGAATAACGGACTTTATATTCACATTCCTTTTTGCCTTTCCAAATGTCCCTACTGCGATTTTTACAGTGTGAAATACAGCAGTGACAAGGCTGAGGAATATACCCAAAAGCTCTGTGATGAAATAAAGAAATACACAGGCTCATTTGACACAATCTATTTTGGCGGCGGAACACCTTCAATAATTGAAAGCCGCCTGATAGGAAAGATTATTGACTCCTGTTACAATCAATTTGACATTGATAATAATGCTGAAATAACAATAGAATGTAATCCGTCAAAAAATCTTGAACAGAATTTCAGGGAATATAAAAATTTCGGTATAAACCGTATAAGCCTCGGTATGCAGAGTGCGAGAAACGAGGAGCGTTTTGCCCTCGGCAGAAGCGCAGGTCAATATGAGGTAGCAAAGGCGGTATATGACGCAAAGAATGCAGGGATAAGCAATATCAGTCTTGATGTTATGCTCGGCACACCGAAGCAGACCTTGTCCACCCTTAATGAAACCTTTGAATTTATTGACAAAATGAATGTTACACACATAAGTGCATATATGCTTAAAATTGAAAAGGGCACAAGATTTTTTGAAATAAGGGACAAGCTGGAGCTTCCCGATGAAGACGAGGTTGCACAGATGTACCTTGAAACAATTAAAGCATTAAAATCAATTGGCTTTAATCAATATGAAATCAGCAATTTTTCAAAGGTCGGTTTTGAAAGCAGACACAATTTAAAATACTGGACACTGGAAGAATATCTTGGAATAGGTGCATCTGCACATTCTTTTTGGCACGGCAGAAGATTTTATTATGATGAGAATTTTCATATCAATAATGACGGAGTCGGAGGGAATGACGAAGAAAAAATCATTCTCGGTCTCAGACTGAATAAGGGAATCGACAAATCTTTAGTTAAAAAGGATTATAAAAAGTTCGTCAAAATGAATTTGATAAGTGAAACAAAAGAAAGAATCTCGCTGACTGAGCAAGGAATGTTAGTAAGCAATTATATAATCGGTGAATTAATATAAATAAAAAACTCCTTTTGAGCAATAATATGATTTGAGGAACAGTTTTTGTTCGCCAAATCATACTTGAAAGGAGTTTTTATTATGCCAGATATGTTTAACCTTACACCGCAGATGCAGGAATACTTCAATTCTCTTCCTAAAATGATGCAGGAAACAATTATCCAAAGCGGAGTAAAAATCAATTCTCTTGAAGATTTAAAAGCAGTAGTTGAAGGTGCAGCAAACAATGATCAATGACAAGCAGACAATCAACAGTCTTAACAATTACAATGTGCCTGCAAAAACACGAAAAGAAAAAAAGACTTATAAGGAAAAGTATGATTTGCAGGAAGATGTGACAAACAGATACTCAAGCTGGATAACAAATCCAACCGTGCAGCCTGACAACAAAACTGAAATGGGTGTTCCGATTCCTGACCCACTAAATACAGAATTTTCAAAAGAATATCAGGAAGAAAACAAATTATAACCTATTCGCCGATGTCCCCTCGCCTCTTAGGCGGCGGTGTCAACTTGAGAATTTCAGTGGCAGTACTAATTCCCCACTGAATCCCTGAGGAGCTAACGCTCCCTGCACAGGCTGCAATCGTTCGCAAGCTCAATTTCAAGCGAGCTTGACGGAGCACTGCTCGATTTAAATTTTACTGACAGAGTAACAGCAAAAAGGGCTTGAAATTACTAATGCAATTCCAAGTCCTTTAATTTTATTCTTCTGTATTCTGTGTTGTATTATCGGTATTATCAGTCTGAACCTCTGTCGGCTGTGAAGGAGCTTCATCGGTCGGCGGAATCTGCTCCTCGGATTCCTGAACTACAGGCTCAGGCTGAACAGGTGTTTGAGGTGATTCAGGCGGAGCATAATAATAAGGCTGCTGCTCCTGCTCATTAGGTTTTGTCCCCATTGGCGGAGTATTAACATCAGGGGTATAATATTCACCTGAATTATACTGAGTATTGTCCTGATTATTCATATCAGGTGAATAATATGTTGTGTTCTGATAAGAATTAGCTGCACCGTTCATACTCTCCGGATTAGCAGTATACTTTTCAAATTTTTCTTTTTCTGACAGGAAATCATCCTCAGTAATTCTGCCCTCTGCAAGTGCTCTGAGACGGAAATTTTCATAATAAAGAGCCTGAGTCGTGTAGATATAAGGCGCAACATAAATACTTGCAATACCAAGCGTTACAAATATAAGCAATATCCATGGAATAAAGCTCAAATCAAGCACAAATAATTCTGTACGGTTACCCTTAATCATCTTCTTTGAAAGCTTGATTGCCTCACTCGGCTTCAGATTAGGATTATCAACCATAATCTGAGCTGCAAAATAAGAACTGTAATAGAATATACATCCCGGAATAATCAACAATAAGGTGAGAAGGAAAATCAAAACATCCTTGAGAATAAGCAGCACAAATTTATTGAGATAAGAATTATTAAAAGAATTTTTGAATATTCCGCCAAGCTCTGTACCAAACTGGAACTCTTCGTCAGCCCTTTTCCTTATAAGAGAAAGATACATGCCCGAAAGAGTAACGGCAAGGGGTGTAAAAACAAGAGTAATAATAACACATACTGAGCTTAAGCCGAGCATTGAACCGCTAAAAAACGAACTGATGTTTGCCTTCACGGGCTTTGCCGTATTTGTTATTTCTGCTGCACCATCCACTGAATTGAACTGAAAATTCTCAATAGGATTATCTTGTGAAAAATCATAAGAATCATCGTAATCATCAAAGTCATCATAGCCATCAAAATATTCGGAATAATCATTATAATAATCGGTAGAACGATTACCTATATTTAAATTACCGAGATTTAAAAAAGCTGATGAACCTGTAGTAAGAAGGCTGACTATAAATGTTATAATAAAAAGATAGAACACCTTTCCCTTGATTATCTGGCGAGCCTGTGATTTAACAAGAGACCTGTTAATTTTATTCATAATCTCACTCTCTTTCTTAAATTAAAAATTTATTTTTTCATCAATGAAGGAAGAAATACTGTCAATAGGTATTCTGACCTGCTCCATTGTATCGCGGTCACGAACTGTTACACATCCATCCTCCTCTGATTCAAAATCATATGTTATACAGTATGGCGTGCCGATTTCATCCTGGCGGCGGTAACGTTTACCGATTGAACCGGTTTCATCAAAATCAGTCATAAAGTCCTTGCTGAGTTTCTCACAAATTTCCCAAGCCTTGTCTGAAAGCTTTTTGGAAAGCGGAAAAACCGCCGCCTTGTATGGCGCTATTGCCGGATTTAGATGAAGAATAACTCTTGTGTCATTTTTTTCAGCGTCAATTACCTCTTCATCATATGCTTCACAGAGCAAAGCAAGAACTGTTCTGTCAAGTCCATATGTTGACTCAATAATATAAGGAATATACTTTTCATTTGTAACAGGGTCAAGATATTCCATCTTCTGACCGCTGTATTCCTGATGCCTTGTAAGGTCAAAATCAGTTCTGTTGTGTGTACCATTGATTTCTCCCCAACCGAACGGAAATAAAAACTCAATATCACAAGCGGCCTTTGCATAGTGTGCAAGCTTCTCATGATCATGAAAACGAAGATGCGCCGCAGGAATACCTAAATCCTCAAAATATTTTTTACCGTATTCCTTAAAATAATCATATAGTTCAGTGTCTGTGCCCTCTTTACAGAAGGTCTGAAATTCCATCTGCTCAAACTCGATCGTTCTGAAAGTGAAATTACCCGGTGTAATCTCATTTCTGAATGCCTTGCCAATCTGGCCGATTGAGAATGGCAGCTTGGCACGCATTGTGCGCTGAACATTGATATAATTCACATACTCGCCCTGTGCGTTTTCAGGTCTGAGATATATTACACTCTTGCTGTCATTTGTTACACCTCTGTATGTCTGGAACATAAGATTAAATTCTCTAATATCGGTAAAATTATGATTGCCACAGTTAGGACAAGGAATACTGTGGTCTTTTATATATTGGAACATCTCTTCCTTTGTCATACCGTCTGCGTGAGCGTCAGGATCAAAATCATCAATCAGATTATCTGCTCTATGACGCATTTTACATTCCTTGCAGTCTAAAAGCGGGTCAGAAAAGGATGCGACATGACCGCTTGCTTCCCAAACCCTCGGGTGCATAAGAATGTCCGCATCTACCTCATAGCTGTTCTTCCTTTCCTGAATAAACCTTTTTCTCCATGTGTCCTTAACATTATTTTTAAGCCTCGCTCCTAAAGGGCCGTAATCCCACGTATTGGCAAGACCTCCGTAAATATCACTGCCCGGAAAAATAAAGCCCCTGCCCTTGCAAAGCGCAACAATCTTTTCCATTGATTTCTCTGTGTTAAGCATATTATTAACCTCCGATAGAATGCTTTTTACATTCATCATTTTACTATGTTTCACATAATAAGTCAACAAAAAGCAATGTTTTGATTTACGCAACTTTATGTTGCACAATTATCTTCCATATGATAAAATGAAAATGCCAAACAAGTTCAATATCGTAACAACTTTAGTGTATGTAGTTTTATCTCTTGATAAAAATGCATACTCCATTTCTGCATACACTTTGTTGTTTGTTGAATTTGTTTGGCGACAGTTGAGAGTTATGCGTTTTTTGTGCGTATGGCTTCGGCTGTGCGCATTTTTTATTGTCAAAAAATCATATTTTGATTTCGGCAACTTTATGTTGCAGAATTATTTTCTATATGATAGAATGAAAGTGCCAAATAATTTTACAAATAAATAACTATGAAAAGTTAGTAAGTGTGTTTTTTATCACTCGATAAAAATGCATGCTCTGATTTTGCATACTTCTTTGTGGTGTGTTTAATTTTTGTTTGGCGACAGTTGAGAGTTATGCGTTTTTTGTGCGTATGGCTTCGGCTGTGCGCATTTTTTATTGTCAAAAAATCATATTTTGATTTCGGCAACTTTATGTTGCAGAATTATTTTCTATATGATAGAATGAAAGTGCCAAATAATTTTACAAATAAATAACTATGAAAAGTTAGTAAGTGTGTTTTTTATCACTCGATAAAAATGCTTGCTCTATTTCAACTTACTATTTTTCATAGTATTGTAAAATTGTTTGGCGGCAGTTGGAGCAACGCGTTTTTTGTGCGTATGGCTTCGGCTGTACGCATTTTTTATTTTGGATGAGATTATGAAAAGAGAAGTATTAACCATTGAAGAAACGAATAACTATATTCAATATATTATAATAAGAATAGTAAAATACCACCCTATGATTGATAAAGATAATATAATAAGTATAATTAAAAAATACTATATTTTGGATGACGCATTTTTTGATATGGAATTTAATGCAGTATTAAAACACTTAATTGACTGTAATTTGCTGATAGCTTTAATATACAATAGTAAAAAGTATTATAATGTTACAAAATACGCGCAGAAAAAGTATTCTCAAAAAATGTTATCTTTATCAGACAGAGCAATTGAAATTTTATATATTATGGATTTTTAAATAATTTATTTTGTATTACTCAGAAAATTAAAAGCCTGATAAGACACTTTTAATAAAATATCTTATCGGGCTAATTTACTGTTAAAAATTAAAAAAACAGCAGCACTTTCTTAATAAAGTGCTGCTGATATTTACCAGCCTAATCGAACAATTTTAATAGTACAGCTTCCCGTACCGTATCTGTAACAAGCTGCATGTCCTTCCGGAGTGAAAATATCAATTCTGCCGACTGTTGAGAGTCCCGAGCCGCCGCGGTCAACTACTGTATAATTGGTTCCGTCAACGCTGATGACTGAGCCGAGCGGCAGCCAGTTACAGGCAACATAGTACGGATTTGCCATACCGTTGCTTATACGCTTACCGCTTGATGTGATACCGTTTGAATTACCATTACAGGTTGCACATGCACAATAGTGTGTATATCTGCCTGAAATTGTTTGTCCGACTGTATAACCGTTCATTGACGTTACGCCGTTTGAAGTCGGTGTAACCTTTTTTGTACCGACTTTGACTACCTTTGTTGTAGGTGATTTGACTGTTTTACGGCTGAGTTCGGTTTTACTTGTTTCCTTGCCGTTAACATACTTAACTTTATATGTTACCTCATCTTCACCTTTAACTCCGGCAGTAACTACCTTACTCGTTCCCTGATTCATTGAGGAATCATTATGGGTGGTCGTTTTGAAGGCGATACTTTCTTTTTCAACTGTTTCTTTATACTCAACACGGAACACCTGAACGTTCATATCCGCCTTAAGCTCTGTATCGAGAGCAGGTTTTGTATAATCATCTTCGCCGAGTGTTATCTGAGCAAGTTCCAGCAAATCCCCGACAGTTCCCTGATAGATAGCATACTTTGTTGTTTTGCCGTTATCAGTCAAAGAAACTGACTTCGCTGACAGTATGGTTATGACCATACCCTCCTGTATAGGATCTGAAAGAGAATAATTTATCTTATCTTTTTCCGTAACATTTATTCCGAGCTTTACAAGAGCCTCGCCGACTGTATCTTCATAAACGCTGTACGTGTTTATGACTCCATCAAATTCGATATTGATATCATTCTCTTTATCAATTCTGATTGTTCCGCCTTCACCTGAGGTAAAAGCACTGATGTCTAATTTATCACTTTCTTCTAAAGTGATATTTGCTTGTGACAGGATTTCGATTGGTTCCGTCTCATTAGTCGTAATTACAATAGGTTCATTTTTATCAATCACTATTTCAACATTGTACTGAGATACAAGACCTGCAAATGCAGTTGAAGCGAAAATTGTGATTGCCAGAACAAATGCAATTACTGCTGTAAGGACTGCCCTGCTTAAGTTTTTGAGTCCTACGCTTGCTGATTGGTTAATCATCTTAATCTCCTTATTAATTCGTAAACATTAGGGGTAATTGATTTAAATCCCTATGCTGATGGAAATACCATCAAACAGAAGAAAATATTTCTGTCTTACCATTATTATTTACCGAACGCTTTAGCATTATAGTCACAAGTGCATAAGATGTCAACAAATTAATCCATTAACTTTTGTATAATTTGCACAAATATCAATTTCCAAATCTGTCCAGTTTACTTATTCCGTACAATATCTTGTGGTGATATCTTTTAATACTTTAATGCGTGATTAATTATTTTTGACAAATCGTTAGAAAAGTGTAAAACGAATATTTCATTTTGTAACTTTTTTCTCAGAAAAATTAAAAAACCACAACATATTGAACTATTTTTTAAGATAAATCGAATTTTCTTCAATATGTGGTTTTAGAATAAATGTGCGAAAATTAAAAACTTTTGTATAATAAATAAAGGACAGGCATTCAAAAAATGCTTGTCCTTTATTATATATTATATTATTTAAAACTATTAATATATATATCCGAGTGTTACATTCTTTTTTCCTTGTCCTCTTCTTTGAAGCACTTATATGTTACTATACTGCTTAAGGCAAGAATTAAAACTCCAATAGCAATCATTATTATGAAACCGCTGTTAACAGCACGCGATATCACACGGGCATAAAGCTGCGGACTTATATGTGCGTGTCTGCCTATTCCGGAAATCAGACCTACGATACCGGTAAGTGCAATTGAAAGACCTGCCGCAGTAAAACCATGTGCAGAATACTTGGTCTTATCTCTTGATTCGCTGAACATCAGATTTATAAGAAGAGCACCTATTGCCATCATAATAAGCCCTGTCGAAAGAAACTTACTGTAATTATGGTTAACCTGAGTTATAAACTCTGATATTCCCTCGGTATTATACATACCATAGCTGTCAGAATAAGCCTGTGCCGCCTCAACAGCAGTATTATGAACCAGTTGTTTGCTGTATTTTATATTATTACCGTCAAGATATTCGGTGCAAAGCGTTTCAAACAAATCAACCTTATCCTGACTGAACATACTTGTATCTCCGCCGGTGAAAAGGCACTTTGCCAATGTTTCACTGTATGCTTCTTCCGCATCAAATACAGCATTAAAAACATGAACGGGAATATCACTTTTATCTGCAATAACCTCAAGACGCTCTTTAAAATTATTGTCACATTCCTTTTTTACGCTTTCGGAACTAAGCTTTTTATCCATAAACATCTGAGAGCCTATTGTGCACTTTGCTGCAACTGAACCTGCCGTCATTAGACCGCCAACCGCTATTATTATTGAAAACATAACACAAAGAACTTTTCTTGAAGATTTCAATGACATAAAATCCCCTCCTGCTACTGCGTTATTTCAGTTCCGCTTACCATACGGCAGATTACACAGAAATACCTGTTACTGATACCAACACTTTTAGTGCCGTCGGTGTAAAGTACAAGTGCTTTACCTATTCCGTCACCAACGCTGTCCAATTTTGAGGCAGCAGCGGATTTTGTATCAACTACCTGATAAACAAATGAACCATAATGTGTTTCAATATTGATTATGTCCCCGGCTTTAAGTGCCTTTAATCCGGCAGAATCAGACTTATAGCAGGATAAAAATGCACTTCCGACATCCCCGATAACAATGCTGTCTGTTTCCATATTGAATTTTCCCATAGCGTTGACTTCATTAGCATCATATATTAACGGATATTCTGTCTGTCCGATACTGATGCTTCCAAAGGTTGTATTACTGTCAAGTGCTTTAGCTTTACTTCTGCTTATTGAGTTATCTGATATTTCTAATTGCTCTGCCCGGGAAATTTCAGCACTGTCGTATGATGCAACCTCAACGGTATCCTTTACAAAGGGGATATTGCCTGAAGCAAGATTGAGTATTACAAAAAATAATACTGTTAAAATTACAGAAATCACTGTCGGTATAATAATGCCGTTATTAACATATCTTTTTTTATATCTTTCCATCGAGAATTATCCTTAATTATCTGTTTGACTGTTCTTGGAGTACACTCTGCATTGCTGATTTCTTTTTCTTCGGCTTGTATGCAGGCGGGTTTTTAAGCTTCTTTGTAAGGCTGTTATTCTTTCTTGTAATCTTATTAATCTCATGAACAGGTCCTGCCATATATTCTGACATATACTTATCGGCAACCTCCATCATTTTGATGTCATTTTTCATCTCTCCGAGGATGGTAACGCCGATAATGTCCTGAACTTCGTTTGTCCCGTCTTCATATACATCATTGAGCATTTTAAAAAGCTTTTTCTTTTCTGCCTCTGTACCGTTTGCAATAACATCAAGCACCTTTGCAGTACCGATTTCAGTAAAAAATGTTTCGGGAAGGAACTCGCCGTACTTTGCTATATTTGCCTTTATATCGCCCTTAAGCTCAGGATAGAGTGTGCCGAACCTGTTTGCAAGGGAATCACTGTCATAACTGATAATACCGTTTTTTGCCTTGGTTCTTGATACGGCTTTGGGCATTTTTACCTTATCTAAATCGACCTTTTTCCTTGACTTAAATAGAGTTTCCAGCTCGTCTCTGATTTCACCTGCAAATGATTTTGCATCACGCTCATTATATGTCTCAGTATCAAAGAGACTGCGCGACAGAGTTTTAAATTCCGCATTATCAGTATTTTCATATGCGCACTCGAATGACATTATCTTGCTTGATGAGTCAAAAACGAGTCTGTATATACCGTTATCCCCTGCAAAGGATATACAGTTATCGCTCTCATTTTTTTTCTTAAATAAAAGCTCATCATTTATACTCTCAAGATTCTTTTCAAGAATCCTGAATACTTCTGCAAGCTCCATTATGTTTCTCCTTATCTTATGAGATTTTGAGCAATAGAATATTCTGTATCACTCTCTATTAACTTTACTTTATAATATTTATAATTTGAAATAAATATTGCCACACCTGCTGCAATAAGAATTGCGCCGATAACAATAAGTGAAACCAGCATAACTTTTACTCCGCTGTTAATTGCGATATTATAGGCGCTGATATTTGTTATGTTAAGCTTGTCCAGAATATGAAACAGCAGAATTATCATCGGAATTACTATCATTATTTCTCCTGATGTGACCCCTGCCATTGCAATATAATTAAAGCCCTTGTGCATACGGTTATTAAGGAAATATTCGGCAATCGCACAAAGGATAAAAATAACAAAACCAATCAATGCAAAATAAACCAAGTTTCTATTTATTACCGCTGAAACCGCTCCGAGCTGGTCATTATTCTTAATTGAACAGGTTTCATTTAATATTTCCGCTGCTTTGGCACAGATTTCTTCTCTCTGAGCATTCGTACGCTTGATTTTATTTTCCTTATCATATTCAACAAGTGCCTCTTTATACTGTTTCTTTAAATTTGAAATACCGCTCAAATCAAAATCGCCCTCATCGTTTGTAGAGCCGACAACAGTAACCTGCAAATTTTTAATAAAATCATAGCCGGAAACATTTATGAATACTGATTTCGGAACATCTATTTTCTTCGCATATTCATCTATTCTCTTGTCAAAATCATCAGCAAGAATATTTATAACTTTATCTGATGAAAATTGCTTTACCATAAAATTATTATTTGCTATAGTAACTGTCATAACTGATAAAACAACTGTGGCAACCAGTGAAATAATCATTACGAATGAAAGCATGTAACAAATAAATTTAATAAAGTAATATCTCAGTCTATCCAACTGTTTCTCCTCCTTCGTCTACAGTCTCCGATTGTTCTGCCGTGTATGTTTCGGCATTCGGTATACTGTCAATAAATGACGGCAGAGAGAAAAAGAATAAAATTACCACTGTTATTGTAATTATCAGTGGTATTACAACCGCCTTCATAAAAGTATTTTCTCTGAATTTTTTTAGACTTGTCATATTCTCCCTCACTAAAATAAATTCGCACTAAAATCAATCAATCCACAGTATTATAACATCTTAATAATCATTTGTCACTATTTTTTATTTAATATTTGTTTGTTATTTATAATTATGTCATATTGATTATTAAAAGTTATTGTGATACAATGTTATAATATATTATTATGAATATTTTTTGAAAGAAGGATTTAAATGTTTGATAAGAAAACTCTCGGCATAATTTTCGGCGGTGTTTCTTCCGAACATGATATCAGCTGCATATCGGCAAAAAATGTTATTTCAAATGTTGATTATAACAAATATAATGTTGTCCTCATTGGAATTACCAGGGAAGGAAGATGGTTTGTTTATAATGATGACATAAATCTTCTGCCTGACGGCAAATGGATTTATTCAAAAAAGCTTGTTCCGGCATTCATATCTCCTGACGCCTCTGTTCACGGAATTGTATGCTCAACAGGTGAAATTATAAAGCTTGATGTTGCTTTCCCTGTACTTCACGGCAAGAACGGTGAGGACGGAACTATTCAAGGTCTTTTCCAGCTTGCCCAAATCCCGTTTGTCGGCTGTGATGCAACCTCGTCAGGTGTTTGTATGGATAAGGCGATCACAAATGCAGTCGCTGATACTTATTCAATCCCTCAGGCAAAATGGTGTTCAATCAGTTCTTATGATTACGGAAGAGACGGTGAAAAGCTGCTTGATGATGCTGTTGCAAAATTAGGCTTTCCTGTTTTTATTAAACCTGCTAATGCAGGTTCATCTGTCGGTGTATCAAAGGCAAAAAACAAAGATGAGCTCAAATGTGCTATGGAAATTGCCTTTAAAGAAGACAAAAAGGCAATACTTGAGGAATTCATCGACGGACATGAAGTTGAGTGCGCCGTACTCGGCAATAATGATGTAATTACAGGCGAGGTTGGTGAAATAGTTGCGGCCGCTGAATTTTATGATTATGATGCAAAATACAATAATCCTCAGTCTATGCTGCATATACCTGCTGCTTTAAGTGAAGCAAAGCGTGAAGAGGTTAAAGCACAAGCACTTAAGGCATATAAAGTGCTTGGCTGTGAAGGCATGGCAAGAGTTGATTTTTTCGTTACAAATAATGATGAAAGAGTATTATTCAACGAGATAAACACTATCCCGGGTCAGACATCAATAAGTATGTATCAAAAGCTGTTTGAGGCAGTAGGAATATCTTACAGGGAAGTTATTGACAGGCTTATCGGTCTTGCTCTTGAAAGAGGCGGAAAAATCTGATTGATAAAAGATCAATTGTTTTAGCTCAGGACACGCCGGCCTTCTGCGGTAAATACCATATTAAAATATTTACCGATAAAGCTGAATTTGTTGGCATAAAATAAAGGATGTTATATGGATAAAATAGTACTGAAAGTAACCGGAAAACAGCATGTTGACAATCAAAAGGACAAATTGGAGCTCACAACAATCGGGACTTTTGAGGAAGAAAACGATGCTTACATAATAAAGTATAAGGAAGAGCAAGAGCCGCCGACTCCTGCCGTAAATGTCTGTGTCAGAATAGGAAAGGATGAAAAATCAGTTGAAATGACACGCTCAGGTGCATATAATTCCTGTCTGATAATAGAAAAATCAAAGCGTAACCTGTGCAATTACGGCACAGAATACGGTGATATATTAATGGGAATATCAGGTCATACTGTTGACAGTGAATATGACGGAAACAAAGGGAGCTTTCTGTTCACCTATGACATTGACATTAACGGTGCTCTTGCTTCAAGAAATGAAATCAATATGACCTTCAGAAAAAATTAGTTATACAGGAGTAATATAATGTCAAAATTAGTAAAAGAAACCGAACAAAGCTTAAAAAATATAATCATCCGCGCTGTTAAAAAATCAATTGAAGCAGGAGATTTAGCACAGGCGGATATTCCTGATTTCATCTTGGAAATTCCTGCAAACAAGGCAAACGGTGACTATTCATCGAATATTGCAATGGCAGGCGCAAGAGTATTTAAAAAAGCTCCGAGGCTTATTGCAGAAAGCATTGTTAAAAATATTGATTTAACCGACACACTGTTTGACAGGGTTGAAATTGCAGGTGCAGGATTTTTAAATTTCTTTTTGTCACAGAAGTTTTACAGTGAAATACTCAAGGATATCTTTGCCTGCGGTGAAAGCTATGGAAAGTCAGATTATGGCAGAGGTAAAAGGATCCTTGTTGAATTTGTATCGGCAAACCCGACGGGGCCAATGCACATAGGTAATGCAAGAGGAGGTGCAATCGGCGACTGTCTCGCCTCCGTTCTCGACTGGGCGGGATATGAGGTTGACCGTGAATTTTATGTAAATGATGCGGGAAATCAGATTGAAAAGTTCGCAGTCTCACTTGAGGTCAGATACCTCCAGCATTTCAGTGATAATATTGAAATGCCTGAGGACGCATATCAGGGAGAAGACATAACAGAGCACGCGGAAAACTTTATTAAAGAATTTGGTGATAAGTTCGTTGAAGCATCATCAGAAGAAAGACGAAAGGCGCTCGTGGACTATGCACTCCCGAAAAATATTGCAGGACTTGAGAGAGATCTCGGCAGATACAGAATCACTTATGATAAATGGTTCAGAGAGTCTGAACTGCACAATGACGGCTCTGTTGACAAAGTTATCAACATGCTTAAGGATAAAGGTGTAACATATAAAGAGGATGGTGCTCTATGGTTTAAAGCATCTGAGTTTGGAAATGATAAGGACATTGTACTTATCCGTGCAAACGGACTTCCGACATATATTGTGCCTGATATTGCGTATCATTATAACAAGCTTGTCACACGCGGATATGACAAAGCAATAGACGTCCTCGGTGCTGACCATCACGGATATGTACCGAGAATGAAGGCAGCTCTTACTGCGCTCGGGATTGACGCATCAAGACTTGATGCGGTAATTATGCAGATGGTAAGGCTTGTACGCGGCGGAGAAACAATCAAGCTGTCAAAGCGGTCGGGAAAAGCAATTACACTCAACACTTTAATTGATGAAATTCCGCTTGATGCAGCAAGATTTTTTTTCAATCTGCGTGAACCTAATTCACACTTTGACTTTGACCTTGAGCTTGCTGCAAAAAAATCGAGTGAAAACCCTGTATATTATGTTCAGTATGCGCATGCGCGTATTTGCTCAATAATAAAGAAAGCAACTGAACAGGGTATTGAATTAAGAACTCCTACTGAGAAAGAGCTGCTTCTTCTAAGTACAAAGGAAGAAAAGGATTTAATCCGTCATTTATCATCGCTCACAGATGAGATTGTTTCAGCGGCAAAATTATATGACCCTGCAAAAATTACTCATTATGTTATTGAGCTTGCAACATTGTTTCACAAGTTTTATAATGCACAAAGAGTTATGATTGATAATGAAGGACTTATGCAGGCAAGGCTTTATCTTTGTACCGCAGTAAAGAATACAATAAAAAACATTTTGTCTATGCTTAAAATCACATCTCCTGAGGTAATGTGAGAAAGGAGTAAAATATGCAATTAAAAAGTAAAGTATTGCACAAGATAGGGAACAGATTATTCAAATATATTTATAAGCAGCCGCAGAAAAATATGCTCAAGTTAGTCAAGCTTGCTAAAGTATTTGCAGGCAAAATGTATCCCGCAAATACTTTCACCAAGCCAATAGAGATTATATCTGACGAAAGCAATATATGGCATCAGTTCCTTTTCAGAGTGCTTGATGAGGTTGACCGGGATTTGCTCAGGAATGCTGTCCTGACCTTCGGTATTGATTTGGGATTAATCGGTACTGCTACAGTAAGAAAGAAACGTAAAGTTGAGCATTGTAATATTCCTTGGGTTGTTCTGCTTGACCCAACCTCAGCCTGCAATATGAAATGTAAGGGCTGCTGGTCGGCAGAATACGGTCACAATTCCAATCTTACACTTGATGAAATGAGACGGATCGTCAGTGAAAGCAGAGAGCTTGGAACACATTTCTTTATGTATACAGGCGGTGAGCCTCTGATAAGGAAAAAAGATATACTTACAATCGCAAGAGAATTTCCTGACTGCATTTTCCTTGCTTATACAAACGGAACTCTTATTGATGAACAGTTTTGTGAGGATATTAAAAAATGCGGCAATCTTGCACTTGCTCTTTCCATTGAGGGAAGTGAGGAAACAAACGACAATCGACGCGGTGCAGGCGCTTATCATACAACTATCGATGCAATGCAGATGTTGAAAAAGCACAAATGCTTGTTTGGTACATCAATCTGCTACACAAGTCAGAATTATGAAGCAGTTACATCCGATGAATTCTATGACCTTATGATAGAAAACGGTGTAAAATATATGTGGTATTTTCACTATATGCCTGTCGGAAGCGGAGCAGATAAAAGTCTTCTGCTCTCCCCTGAACAAAGAGAGCATGTTTACAGAGCAATCCGTGAAAAGAGAAACAGTAAAACAGGCAAGCCTGTATTCACTGTTGATTTTCAGAATGATGCCGAATTTGTCGGCGGATGTATTGCAGGCGGAAGAAATTACTTCCATATCAACTCGCAGGGTGATGTTGAGCCTTGTGTATTTATACACTATTCCGACTCAAATATCAGAGAAAAGAGTATTCTTGAATGTCTCAAGTCACCGCTTTTCCGCAATTATTATAAAGGACAGCCGTTCAATGATAATATGCTTCGCCCGTGCCCTATGCTTGAAAATCCGCAGGCATTAAGAGATATTGTCAAAAAATCAGGTGCAAAGTCAACAGACCTTATATCACCTGAATCCGCTGATGAGTTATGCTCAAAATGTGATGAGTATGCAAAGCTGTGGGCGCCAAAGGCAAAGGAAATCTGGGAAGAACAGGAACGCTTTCATCCGTTCACTCAGTATTACCGTGACACACCTGAGGGCAAAGCAGAACTGAATAAATAATTAATCCACTGAAGGTAATTAATCAAATTGCTTTCAGTGGATTTTTTAATTGTTATTTTTTATATTATATGAATATTATTATCAATAGCAATATGATATGCCGCCAACTGCATACATACTCCGCTGAGAATTGGGTTTAACAGAGGAATTGAATCAGGATAAACAAGATTATTATCAGCACCCTCCATAATATTTGCCGGAACGATTACAGTATTCAAGTCTATATCCCTGTTGAGCATATTATAGAAGTCTTTATTTGAAGCAAACGCAATAATCTGCTGATTTTTCTTTATAAAGCTCATATCAAGCTCACCGATAGGAATTGCACGGACATTTGTATCTGTAACATTATTCATCAAATAAGCGCCGTAAACAGATGAGGCAAAATCAACATTAGCGCCTGTTAAAATAAGGTTGCTGCCTTCAAATTCTTCGGCTTTGCATTTTATGAAATATTCGTCTTCCAGTATGCTCTTTATTCTTTCATCAAGGCTTTGCATCATCTGAATTGCAATTTGAACATAAAGCGGAGTTATAACCTCATTCTCATTACCGAGATAAAGTGACAGCATTGTCAGTGCGATATGCCTAAGGCTTACACTCGCTGTTGAGATATTCGACCTGCTTTCAAAATCAAGGCTTATTGCCCATTCATACTCCGGACAGAAATCAAATACTCCCACAAGCTTAGCTCCGCTGTGCCTTATCCGATCAATTGCAATCTTTGTATAAAAATCCTTATCGCTCCTGCTTATTATAATGACCAGTGTTGACTTATCAAGTATGGGATTTGAACAGTTAAATTCGCTTATAAGCTCAGCAGTACAGGGTATATCAACCAGAACTTCAAAATTATATGCACCGGCAAGTGCAGCACAATAATCTTTGCTGTTGCCGATTATATATGCACGCTTAATCTTATCAATCTTAATTTTCAGATAATTGAAATTAATCTTTTGTGACTTTATATATTTGCTCAAAAAGCTATTTATTAAATCGCCCTGGGTAAAAATTTCCTTTCTCATAAAATCAGGAAAATTATCCTTTTCAAACAGTGGTAAAACAGGTGTTTTCCTTTTTTTATTTTTTATCATAAATTTTGTCTTTCCCAAAAAATCATCCCTTCATAAGCTTCGCTACTATTACGGACATATCATCTCTGTGTCTTTCATCACTGTGTTTCAACGCAAAATCAAGTATTTCCTGTGCTTTGCCATTTGGTCCGTCACTGTCATCATAGCTCAGAAATTCATCAAGAAGATTTTCACCTATATCGGTTATTCCGTCACTCATCATAATTATTTCGTCCCCGACATTCAGCACTGTGGTGCGCTTTGCGAATTCAACATTTCTTAAAATTCCTGCCGGCATAGATGAAAGTTCACATTTTGATATGGAATTATTCTTTATAATATATGACCGCGGTGCACCTGCTTTATAAAATTCACATTTACCTGTAAACAAATCCACACATACACAGTCAAGCGTTGCCAGACTCTCATCACTGCTCTTGACCAATAATGCACTGTTTACAACCTTAAGCGATGAATCAAAGCCAAAGCCTGCCGAAAGAAGCTTTGAAAGCAAACCTGCGCCCATTGCTCCGTCAAGTGCCGCCCTGCTGCCTTTACCCATACCATCACTTATAATAAATACCATATGTCCCTTGGAATCATTGATGGTTTTTATTGTATCACCGCAGAGAGTACCCTCCGCACAATACTGTGCAAAGCCGAAATTCATTTTGAAATTAGGTCTTTCTATCACAGTAAGCAGAATATTACCGCCCGAATAATTTGTACGGCTCTTTTCAAAATCTCTGCCGCAAATTTTTTCAATTTCATTTTTTATTCGTGGGTTTTCTATACCCTTTGTCTTTGATGAAGCTAAAATCTCAACCCTCATTCTGTCATACTTATCAATTATAACTGAGATGTTTTCCGGATATATATCATATTCGCCGAGCATACGCCTTATTTTCCCTGCCGACTTAAAATCAAATATCTCCGCATCATTGAATTCAAAAGCAAGGTCGCTGAGCATATCTGATATAGAAAAGAATTGGTCAGACGCCACCATACGCAGTTCACTTTCCATTGGCTCGGCATTACCTATCTCATTTATCTTTTCCCTGACATCTTTTACGCTCTCACTGACCTGTGCAAGTGCCGATGATGCAAATCTCAGTCTTACAACCAGGCTTTGTCTTAGACTGCCGTCAGGTGCAATTTCTGCACCGCTTTCAAAAAATTCAAAAATTTTTTCCCTGATTATATTCGGAAGTAAAATCAGTACAAAGCTTGCAATTGCGCTTTCAATCACACAACAGACGGAAAAAGCTCCCAAATCCGCCGCAACGCTGAAAAATATCATAGAAAGTGTAAAACCTGCACCAACACCAAGACTTGAAATTGAAGTAAAGAGACCTGATACCAAGGCGGAAAAAGCATATGCGCCCAGCAGAAACATACTGTTCTCCCCACTTATACCGAGAGCAAATCCAAAGCAGAGAGAAATGATAAGTCCCCATTTCTGTGAGCCGAATCTGACAGCCGTGAGAATTATAAATACTGCAATAATTCTTGCAACACAAACTCCTTTTATTTGTATAAAGGACAGACTCGACATCAACACCGCTGCTGAAACAAGCAGGCAGGTAGTATCAGTAACAGGAAGTGCCTTGAATTTAAGTCTTTTATAATTACAGTTCACTGCTCTGAAAAAGAAGAATGCAGCGCCAAGAGCAAGCACGGCCTCACCAAAAGAAAGGGCATATTCACCGATAACAGCGCCTGTCCTGAAATTCATAACAAAGCCCGTTGCAAATGTCGATAAAAATGCAGTCAGCATAGGAATATATGCTTTACCCCCGGAATTAAATATATTTACTGCCAATGTTCCGATAGCCGCTATAATGACAGCGGTAAAATATCTTATTGCATCGTTAGTGTCACAAAAAACAGCATAGCCAAGTCCTGCTCCTACCGCTGAAAACAAAAAATTCTTTTTATTTGATACGCATATAAGTGAAATTGCAAAAGGACAGCTTCCGCCTACGACGGTTGAAAAGCTGAGCATAAATGCAAAAAGGAACCATACAGCTCTATGCCCGAACTCCTTAAGAATGGTTTTATGTGTATTTTTAACTTTCAATTTATTCTTTACTTCCATAAAATTACACTTCCCTGCTGACATTATAGTTTCCGCAAAGCAAAAAAAATGTAAAAAAAACAAGACTGCCAAGCAGTCCTTGAAATATTGTTAATTATGGTTCTATAATAAATGCCGTGGTATAGCACTATGACATTTATTTTTTTGTAAAAAATGTAAAAAAGTATCGTGTTTCCCGCGCGTATCCCCCACAACAGTTTTCTATCCACCTGCAATAGGTCTTCATTATAATATAATCCCCTGAAAAAAACGCAATAAAAGAGGGGATGAATTTATACATATTCAATTAATCTTTCTTAACAGAACCTTTGGCGGCAAAGCCGACCTTGTAGCCTGTTGAAGTTTTATATGCGGTGTCTTCCGCTAAAGGCGCAACAGTTTATATCTCATATTGCAGGAGTAATATTTTTGACAGTTTATATCCCGTGTCAAGGGGTGAAATATATGAAAAAAGCACCCTGTTTTCACAAGATGCTTAATTCAACAATATTAAATTTGTGAGTAAGAAAAGCGCCCTTCAATCAGGCGCTTTCTTTAATCTTTGAAAAATCAATGCGTGACAAGTCAACTTCAGATTTGACATATACCGCACCCACATCTGTATCATTGAACACCCTGACAACGGTTTTTTTGCTCAATGAAAAAACCTGAATTGCGGTGCTGTCAACATCAATCAGTTCTTTTTCTTTTTTAAATTCAGGGTAATGCTTTGCAATTAAAGCGACAGCATTTTTGTATGCTTTTTCATTGCATTCAGGATAAACGCTATAATCAAACACTTTTTTCACCCTTTCAAGCCGACTTGTTTGTTTACTTCTTCATTCGTTTTTGATGCCGTGCCGATGATATCCGCAAGGGCTTCTTGTCTTGACATACCCTTGCGCTGCATCTTATCTTCAACGGTTTCATCAAACGAAAGCAACGGGCGCTCCTTGAACAATCGCTTTGCACCATCTCTATCATCACCGTAATACTGTGCGTATCGTGCTTTGACCTTGTATTCATTTCTTAACAAATACGCTTCTTTTGCCTGTTCGGTAATCGGCGCACTTCTGTCAATGATATTCGGTATATTTCTGCACAAATCATCATACTGTTTACGAATTGACAGGTTATCTGTCCCCATAGTAACTCCGTAATCAGCATTTTGCAAGTATTTTTCTTTAAATTCTGAATAATTCTTGCATTCAATAATTTGACCCGTGATATTATCACGCTTAAATTCGGCACCGCCCTGTTCATATCAGCTTCGCCGCAATTACTGATGTTTCATGCAATATCAGTATATGATAAATCCGAAGCAAAACCCCTTTGTAATTCATCAAGAACATTATGTTTCAGCACATCAACATTTCTTCGCAAAAATGTATCGTGTTTCCCGCGCGTTACCATTATGTATCCCGCAAGGTAGTTTTTTGTAGGTTTATGTAGGCTTCCAAAAAAAAGAAGAAGCCCGCATTTCCCCACCATTCGGCGGTTCAATGCAGGCTTCTGATGCGTGGTGGAGATGGCGAGAATCGAACTCGCGTCCAAAATCATCTTGCCAAGGGCTCTACGGGTGTAGTTTGTCTTTTAATTATTCCCTTTACTCATCGGCGGCAAACAGCCTATGAGCTTCAGTATTCTCTATTACCTGATGAAAGCCGAGAAAATCAATCATTCATGTTCGCCGCTAAGTCGACGCTCTGTCCGCAGGCGCGGCACTCTGTGGGAGAACGCAAGCCGCTAATTAAGCAGCAAGAGCAACTGATTCTGTTTTGTCAGTTAATTTTAAGTTATTACTTTTAAAGTGGTGCAACTCCACTACCCGCTGATCAAGGTTCAATAACCCTGTCGAAATCCTTTCATCCCCATGTCAGTATCTTTCTTTTAACTCTCGTTCAATCGTTCGGTTCGCTGTCTTTTTTGCCTCAACTGCACGCTTGTCATAAAGCTTTTTGCCTTTACACAGTCCGATTTCCAGTTTTGCTCTGCCGTTTGAGATATAAAGGCTGAGCGGAACTATTGAAAGCCCCTGCTGCTGCGACTGTCCAAATAGCTTCATTATCTCTTTTTTATGCAGAAGAAGGCGCTTTTTCCTCATCGGGTCGCGGTTAAAACGATTGCCCATTTCATATGGTGAAATATGAATACCGATAGCAAACATTTCCCCGGCATCAACAGAGCAAAAGCTGTCTTTAAGGTTAACTCTGCCGTTTCTGATTGACTTGATTTCAGTACCAAACAGCTCAATTCCGGCCTCATAAGTCTCAAGCACAAAATAGTCGTGATAGGCTTTTTTATTATTTGCAATAACTTGCTTTTCAGTCTTATTCAAGTCTCTATCACTCCTTAATAAATTATATCAAACTTCTTCCCTCAAGTGCTCTTGACAGAGTAACCTCGTCGGCATATTCAAGGTCAGAGCCGACCGGCACGCCATAAGCAAGTCTGCTGACTGTAATCCCCATTGGTTTTAACAAGCGGCTGATATACATAGCGGTAGCTTCGCCCTCAACGGTAGGGTTTGTTGCCATAATAACTTCTTCAACAGTATCATCACTCAGTCTCGCAACAAGCTCTTTTATCCTTATCTGATCAGGACCAATATTATCCATTGGCGAGATTGCGCCGTGAAGAACATGGTATGTGCCCTTATACTCATGAGTACGCTCAATTGCCTCCACATCTCTCGGATCCTCAACTACACATATAACACTTTTATCCCTTGTGTCACTTTTACAGATTGGGCAAAGGTCGCCGTCCGCCAAATTACAGCAGATCTTACACTGTTTGATTTTGGTATGAGCATCGGTAATTGCCTGTGCAAATTCCTTCGCCTGGGCATCAGAAAGATTAAGGATATAGAACGCCATACGCTGAGCAGTTTTATGCCCTATTCCCTGCATTCGTTCAAACTGGTCTATTAAATTTTGAAGAGGTGCAAGATTAAACGCCATAACTACTCCTCAATAAATTTTTGTTATATCTATTATAAAATTAAATTCTAAAGTCCCGGAATATTAAGACCGCCCGTTACTTTTTCAAGCTCTCTTTCGGATTCCTCATCAATCTGGCGCATTGCTTCATTAAATGCAGCAACGAGCATATCCTCAAGCATTTCAATATCTTCAGGGTCAACTACCTCAGGATTAAGACCGATTGAGGTTATTTCACGGTTACCCTTCACAGTGATTTCTACCATTCCGCCGCCTGAGGTAACGATATATTCTTTTTCCTCAAGCTCTGCCTTTTTTGTTTCAATATCATCCTGCATTTTCTGAGCCTGGCGGAGCATACTCTGCATATTCTGCGGACCGCCGCCCATTCCTTTCGGAAGTCTTGCTTTCATAATTAATTCTCCTGTATTTTATTCAAAATTAATATTAATATTATTCTGTGCCTGATTAATCAAATCTTCAAGCAAATCTTGCTTTTGGTCATTCTGTGATGAGCTTTTGCTTACAGCAAGCTTATAGTTCTGACCTGTCAGTTCAAAAACAGCCTGTTTTATTGCTTTAAGATGAGTTGGAATTTTAATGAACTCCTTGATTGTGGGATTTGTACTGTCTATAACAAATCTGCCTCTGTCAAAATGAGCGCCTGCGCCGCTGAGAACACCAAACAGAGCAATATCCGTTTTATGAATTATATCAAGAAATTCGTGCCATTGGTCAAACTCGCTCCTGCCTTGTGACACGGGATCAGGCTGAGCGGTATTCTGAGACTTGATTTCCTGCTCAGGCTGAGCAGCTTGCGGCGATACAGCAGACTGTTCATTTGCCCTGTCCTGCTTATTCAATGACTTATCCTGTGAAGAAACAGGCTGTACTTCCTCATCCTTTATACTTTCATTAGATTCCTGAATTTCAAAATTCGGCTTTGGAGCAGCAGCTGTTTTTACCGCTCTTTCAAGCTGAGAAATTCTGTCAATCAAAGCATCCTGAGAAGCATCAAGCTTAGGCTGGCAAAGCTTGATCAAAGCCATTTCCATCTCTATTCTTGAATTTGCACCTGACTTAATTTTTATGAGTGTATCCTGAAATAAATCAAGGGCATATATAATATTTTCAAGTGTGAACTTCTTTGCACCTTCAACAATTAAATTGTATTCATCATCCGTGCACACAATAAGTTCTCTGCTCTTTTTAACGGTTTCAGCAATAAGAAGATTTCTGAAATGGTTAATCATTTCAACACAAAGTCGCTCCATATCATAGCTATTCTGATAAAGCTCTGAAATAAGCTCCATTGCTGCTGTACTGTCATTTATACTGATACAATCCGTAAACTTGTGCAGTGCCTCGCTGCCTGCAAGCCCCGCTACCTGTGAAACAAGGTTTGAGTCAACATTACTGCTCCTGCTTGCACATTGGTCAAGAATTGACAACCCGTCACGCAAAGCACCGTCGGCAATCCTTGCGATAAGCATTGCCGCGTCATCAGTAAGACTGATATTTTCAAAGCCTGCTACCTCTTTAAGTCTGACTGCCATAGTTTCAGGCTGAATACGCTTAAAATCAAAACGCTGGCAGCGTGAAAGAATAGTTGCAGGAATCTTATGGACCTCTGTTGTTGCAAGAATAAAAATCACATGTGCAGGAGGCTCTTCAAGCGTTTTCAGCAGGGCATTAAACGCACCTATTGAAAGCATATGAACCTCATCGATAATATAAACTCTGTATTTTCCTCGTGAGGGAGTGTAATTAGCTTCTTCACGAAGGTCTCTTATATTATCAACACCGTTATTGGAGGCGGCATCAATTTCAACCACATCATAAATTGTACCATTATCAAGACCGCGGCATACCTCACACTCATTACAGGGCTCTGAATTGACAGGGTGTTCACAATTGACTGCCTTTGCAAAAATCTTTGCACAGGTTGTTTTGCCGGTACCGCGTGAGCCTGTAAACAGATATGCGTGTGAAATTCTGTTCTCACTTATCTCATTTTTCAATGTTGAGATGACATGGTCCTGTCCGTAAACATCTGAAAAACATTTCGGACGATATTTCCTATACAAAACCTGATACATAGTCATCCCCCATTCCTTAGACATATAATATACAAACAAAAGGCAGAAGTTGCTTATTTCATAATGTAACGCACAGACTTGTCTGCGGCGCACAGAATAATCCACTTATTGCTGCTCGGTTCCCCGCCTGACAAGGTTCGTAGCACTCTGTCGCACAGGGCCCATACGCTACATTATGAAATAAGGGCACACCCCTACCTTTTCGTCAGTTTATTATACTACACAATTACTTAGAAATCAAGACCTTTTCAATCTCTCCGTAATAAATATAATGATAATCCTTAGCGTCATACCATTTTTCAATCATTTCCTTATCAATAAACTGGTTAGGCTCAAATCTCGTCTTTGCAACCTTTCTACAGACAAGGACAATTTCAGCCTGCTCAAAGTATGGTGCATGCTCATCAAAAACCGGAACGAGTCCTGTCTCTTTGACTTTATCAACATCTCTTCCGCTTTTTGAACCGCAAATGCCGTGAATTTTCTTTTTCTTATCAAAGGGATAAAAGCTCAAAGTGAAATATTCATGAACATTAAGAAATTCTTCAGTATATCTCTGAGGACGAATATATATCGTTGCCATATCCTTGCCCCAGAGCTCGCCGACTGCGCCCCATGAAACAGTCATTGTATTGAAAGATTCCCTTGTCCCTGCGGTTACAAGTCCCCAGCGGTTTTTTAGTAAATCAACAACATTATCTTTTACATCTGTAAATTCAATCTGTTCAAACATAGTAATTCCCATAGCCTTTCCGGCTGCAAACAGTTTATTAAAAATAATCCATATACCTTGCTGCAGCCCGACAAGGCGTATAATAAAAATCAATCCAACTCAAAATTATATCATATATCATAAGCAATTTTGAGGATTTGCTTGAAATGGAGTTTGCGAACGATGTAACCTGCGCCGGGAGCGTTAGCTCCTCTGGGTTTCAATGGAAGATTATCACTCCCGCTGAAATTCTGAAGTGAACCAAGCATCCTGAAAGGCGGTGACATCGGCGAATAGGTTATAAAAGTAAAGGACAGTGAATAACACTATCCTTTAAAACTCTTTAAAAAATAATTATTTAAGAAACTTAACAATTTCAAGAGCTGCATTAACATCGCCGTCGACCTTAAGCTTTCCGGTAGTGAAAGCAACAACCGGATCAAGCTTGCCGTTAATGAGCTTTGTGAAATTTGTTGCATTCATAGTAAGAATAGCATTTCTGTCATAATACTCATATGGTTCAACATTAACTCTTCCGTCTTTTATTTCAATATAAAAAATACCCTCAACCTTTCCAATCAGATTAATTTGAAAAGCAAGTGTGCCCTGAACGGAAGAAACATCAACATTTAAAAACTTTTTTCTTGCCGCCTGAACGACCGAATCATATGTCATAGCCATTTGCATTACCTCCATAACTATTGTAATATTATTACACTAAAATTATAACATATATCATAAAGGTAATCAAGACAATTTATTCGACACAAATCAATACATTTTACTTATCCTTAGGCTTACATATCATTGCAACCACAAGTCCGCTGAGAATTGCGACAGTTACGCCTGCCGCACAAGCCTGAAAGCCGCCGGTGATAACTCCCAAGAAGCCATCCTTTTGTACTGCTTCCTTAACGCCTTTGGAAAGGGCTGCGCCGAATCCGGTCAGCGGTACTGTTGCACCTGCGCCCGCGAAATCGATAAGCGGCTGATAAATGCCGAGTCCGCCGAGAAGGACACCCAGACATACAAAAAGAACAAGAATTTTAGCAGGAGTAAGTTTTGTCAAATCAATCAGCAGCTGACCGATAACGCAAATAAGTCCGCCGATTACAAAAGCCTTCAAAAATATCATAAAAATCACCTGAAATTATTTTTAGTAATATCAGGTGATTTATACATTTTATGAATATTAATCTTTTGATGCTATTTCTTTTCAGGCAAGCCTTCCTTATCATACATGCAAAGTGTTTCACAAAGGATTTCTATACCGGCTGAAATAGCCTCAGGTCTGAGATTTTCAGGAGTATCAAGACGGGTATGATAATATCTTGGAGGGTCAGGATTCATTGCAGCAAAGCCTGTTGCCTTAATACCGCGCTGTGTAAATGCAGCAGCGTCACATCCGCCAATATAAATTGATTCAAATTTAAGGTCAAAGCCACAGTTTTCAGCAGCATTTTTAACAAGATATTTTACGCCGTAATCGTGCCGAAGTGTTCCTGAAAGGTCACGGTCATAAACGGCCATATCCTCAAGGTCACGGAAAGTATCAATTGCAATTACTGCTGTCGGCAGTTCTTTAAGCTCTTTTTCGTGAGCTTTTGCATAAGCCTTTGCACCGCGCAGACCTGCTTCCTCTGAGCCCGAACAAATCATTGTAACCTCAGTATTTTCAAAGCGGATTCCGGCCTCGTCGAGAGCCTTTATTGCTGCCATACCTGCATAGCAGCCCGATAAATTATCCGATGCACCCGGAACGGATTTAGTCCAGCTCTGGAAGAAAAGAAATGCAAGTTCAAACGGTATAAATACACAGGAAACTACAAAAAGGAGAATGAAAAACCATCTTGTTTTCTCAATATCCATCGCAGCAAGCTGACCTTTGCCTACAACAATACAAATAACCGCGTAGACTGTCTGAACAACAAGTCCGACAACAGCAGGAATTTCAACAAGAAGCTTTGCCTGAAGGCCGCCCATAAGATAATTAAGAGTCCATTCAAACTGGCTGTCTGAGTGACCGATAAGAATAATTCTCTGCTTAGTCTCGCCCTTAGGACTTCTTGTTGCAATCATATTGTGTGAAGTCTGCTTTGGAAAAAGGAAATCATCAAACTGCTTATACATAAGAAATTCAAAAAGAAGAGGGATGAATGCAAGCACACACAGTACAAGTGCTGCAATCGGGGATGCAAACCAGTTTACAAAAACCGAGGCAACACCACAGGCAACTGTAAACGGAATGAACCCCATAAAGCCCTGCCTATGTAAAGTAAAGGATTCAATATCGGTCTTGTCGCAATAATTTTTCATATCCCTCTGCATCCACTGTTGAGCGCGGAGTTCTTCGGGTGAGCCCGGCTTTCTCGGACCGATTTTCTTACAAATTTTTGTTATTCCTTTTACTGCATATTCGGTATTTTTTTCAATATCGATATCAGCGGAATATTCATTTGCTATCTTCATAAAAAAATTTACCCCTTTTTTAATTATGAAATTATTTTATCACATTAAAGTAATATAGTCAACTTAAAACAGGCAGATTAATATTTCATAATTCGTGAATAAAAAGACCCGAAAGGGGCTTTGGTTCAAACCAGGTCGACTTTGGAGGCATGATAAGTCCTGCGTCCGCTATTGACATAAGGTCATTAATCGTTGTGGGATACATTGCAAAGGCGAGCTTCATATCACTGCTTGTGCGTCTTTCAAGCTCTTCAAGGCCTCGGATTCCGCCGATAAAATCTATCCTGTCATCATTCTTCGGATTAGTAATATTGAGTACAGGAGCAAGAAGATAGTCCTGCAATATTGATACATCAAGCCTTGCAACAGGATTTGATTCATCAATAATATCGGTCTTTGCCTCAAGGCAGTACCATTGACTGTCAATCAGCATACCGAATGTATGCTTTTTTTCGGGCTTGAATCTTTTTTCACATTTTTTTACAAGAAAATTTTCACTTATTCTTACGACAAATTCTTCAGTATCATATCCATTTAAATCCCTGACAACTCGGTTATAATCCATAATTTTCAGATCCTCATCAGGAAAAGCAACTGCAAGAAAGAAATTAAATTCCTCGTCACCCGTATAATCAGGATGCTCCTGCCTTCTCTTTTCACCGACCTTTACCGCAGAGGCGCATCTGTGGTGTCCGTCAGCAATATACATTACAGGAACCTCCGAAAATAAATCGGACAGCTTATCAACGACATTCTCATCGTTGACAATCCATACAGTCTGCTCTACTCCATCGGAAACGAAATCATATGTACTGTTATGACTGTTAATCCAATTATTGGTGACATCCGTTATTCTGTCATCTTTTCTGTAAGTAAGGAAAATAGGTCCCGTATTCGCATTGCAGATATCAACGTGATGGATTCTGTCTGTTTCCTTTTTAGACAAGGTATGCTCATGCTTTTTTATAACATTATTGATATAATCATCAATTGATGCACAGCCTGCAATTCCCGTCTGTACTCTTCCGTTCATTATTTGACGGTAAATATAAAAGCATTTACTTCTGTCCTGAATTAATGCGCCTGAGGCTTTGAGCTTTTTTAGATTTTCTTTTGCCTTTTCGTAAACGCAATCTGCATACAAATCTGTACCGATAGGCAAATCAATCTCTGCCTTATCAACATGAAGAAAAGAATATGGATTGCCATTTACTTTTTCTCTCGCCTCGTCACTGCTCATAACATCATATGGAAGAGCAGGGATTAAGCTCTGTTTGTCCTTTGCCGGTCTTAATGCCTTAAAGCCGTGAAATACTGCCATAATAATTTTCCATAGCCTTTCCTGCTGCAAATAGTTCATTAAAAATTATCCATACGACTTGTTGCAGCCGGACAAGACGTATATATAATGGAATTAAGCCTTCTCAAAATTATGCCGCCATACAGGCAAATCAGGAAGCAATACAATTGGATTTTGTGATTTTTACACTATTATCTTCTAATCAATTATTTTTATCATAAATCATACGAAGGCCGTCAAAAACCAAATGCTTGTCAACAATAACATCGCTTTCACAATATTGTGAAACAATACTGCCGAGACCGCCTGTTACAATCACAGTTGCCTTTTCGCCGAGCTCAGCCTCAAACCTTCTGACAAGTCCGTCAATCATAGCGGCTGTTCCGAATACAGTACCGCTCCTCATTGATTCAACTGTGTTTGTACCGATTGCCTTTTCAGGTGCGACAATCTCAATCTGAGGAAGCTGTGCGGTTGAAGAAACAAGTGCATCAAGCGCAGTCTTAACTCCGCATAGAATTGAAGCACCGACAAAGCAGCCGTTTCTGTCAATAACAGACGCTGTTATTGCTGTTCCCAAATCAAAAATAATCAGTGGGCAGGAATATTTGGATATACCTGCAACGGCACTGACTACCATATCCGAACCGAGCTCAGCAGGATTTTTTATTTTTATATTAAGCCCCGTTTTTACTCCCGGACCCACAACAATCGGCTTTTTCCCTGTGATAAGCATAAGCGCCTTTGATATAGTACGATTAAGCGGAGGAACAACCGAAGACAGAACGCTGCCGTCAATATTGCTTATATCAATATTACATATCTCAAATATACTGTGTAATTTAATTGCATATTCTTCTGCCGAATCATCCTTGGCGGTTGATAATCTGCACTCATTAACCAAATTATCACCGTCAAGAAAACCTATGACAATATTTGTATTACCAACATCAACTGCAATAATCATAATAATCTGTATTCCTTTCCGATTAATAAACAGTTCATATAACAAACTAATAGTAAGTATTATATTATATTTATGCAATAAAGTAAAGAATAAATACTCTGAATGGCAATAAAAAAATGGGCTGCCTCACTTCCATGAGGCAGCCTCTTTTGATTTTATCTGAATATTATATAAACATAAGAAACCCCTATTTCATTTAGGTTCATATATTCCTTGCTGATAATTGACTGGGAGCTCTGACTTACCGTTATTGTTTTTAAATCACTAAGGAGCTTTACCCCGGAGCTTTCACCATACTGACTGAAAAAGCCGATATAGTTATACTTCTTACTTTCAGAAGAATAAAAAACTGATGGCGGTCTGCTGACTGCAAATACGATTCCGAAATTGGCATCGAACGGACAGTCTGTGGCAACATCTCTTGTTGAAGATCCATCGCCGAAATATACACCGATATGTATATAGTTGTTCCATTTATTTCTTTCTTCATCATTGATATGCACAACATCATCAGATGTGTGTTCGGTAATCGCTCTGTCAATAACCTCGTTGTCATAATTGAAGTCAACTCTCATAGGCTTGTCCGAGCCAATCCAGTTGTTGAGTTTTAAATTATTAGTTTTATTAGTACTGCTCATAATCTCTCCTTTAATTCAGTGTTTCAATAAAATAGAACGGCAAACGGAAATTATCAAAATCCTTAAACAGATACGGTGTTGAATCCCAGTAATCAAAATCAAAGCCATCACCTGAAAAAGACACTTCTGTACAAGGCGGAATATAATTTTCAATCAATTCTGCGAGCTTGGGCAAAATATCGTATTTTCCTTTACAGCTGCCGTAAATCGTTGTAAAGCCGACAAAGTCATTAATAACAACGCTAAGCTCAGGGTCAATAGCACTAACAACCTGCTCAAGCTCACCGTATTCGTAGTCGCCTGCTTTTCTTTTTAATCTTTCTGCAATCAGCCTTTTCTTTTCGTCCTCGGGAAGAGTACCGTCAACACCGAGCATTTCGCAGTAATATGACAAAGCAACTGCACTCGATGTTTCAACAAAAAACCGGCTGAAAATATCATCAAAATATTTTCTTATGAGCTCTATACCTGCACAGTATGCCTTGACCTCCGCTTTGTTTTGTGATTTATCATCGAGCGCCAAGCCGAGTTTTTCCCACATGGATGAAAGTCTTTCGTAATTATTCATCAAAACAGTTCACCGCCAAATCATTCAGATGAAGATAACTGTTGCTGTCACAGATAATTACCTCATTATAAGCATCCTCTGAATAAATATTAAACTCACTTATGGCGTCAATTTTAACAAGCTGCTTTGATATTCTGTTCAATGAAAGTTCCTCACCGATACGCAGTGCGGAGGATATTGATTTTATAATATCTTTAACCTCTTCGGCAATTTCATTTTTATCAAAGCCTGCACGGATATTCATCTCGGCAACGAGTGAATAATTCTGAGGAGACGCCTGAACAATCTGTATATCCGTACCGAGAAGCTCCTTGAGAGGTATTGAATTTATAATCATCTGCTCCTGTTCAGATGTGAAAGAGCCTTCCTTGGCAATTGCAACGATATCAATCCTCTCCTGTGCACTTGAATACGAAATGTGGCAATCATTTACAAAATCAAAGCTCATAACAGTATTCTCCATTGATTTTGTTCCTAGACCGTTTGGTGCGCAGGAGTAAGCATTTATAATTCTGTTACGGTACACAAGGTCATTTTCTTCATCGCTGCCGCTGATGAAAGCAGAAGGATTAGTCACTCTGCTTATTCCAACAGGTGCATTGACCATAACTGTAATCTCGTCTGCGTCAACATTATATTTTTCGCCATAACCGAGGGAAGTTGCAGGCACGCTAATATTATAGGTATTTGCTTTTATCACTGCATCTGTGTCTGTTGCATACTGTAAAAACGGCTCACCGCTTACAGAACAGACAGTACCCTGTGGAATGATAATATCCTCGTCTGAAGCTTCATCAATACTGAAAAGGAGTTCGCCTGCTGATTTGGACGCCATTTTTCTGACGCAGCCCCTGAGCTCACCGTGACTGTCCAGGTATTCCTTTGTCGCAGTTTGTATAAAACCCTGCTTGAATATATAATCTCCGTAGGTTGACAAAGCAAAAAGCTCACTTGCTACTGCCTGAAGCCGTTTAAATACAGCAGATGATTCCTCGGGTATTTCTCCGCTTTCATTAAAATAAGCATTTTTCATTTCAATCAAAATTTCATCATAGGTTTTATTCATATATCAATGCTCACCTGCCTTTCTGAATCATTAATCACAACATCAAACTGAGCCTCTTTATTATCTGTTTTTACGGATTTGATATAGACTCCGTTAATTTTATTCACTGCCTGTCTTGCGTAGGCAAGAAGAATACCGCTGTCAATATCAGCTGAATTTTTAATCTGACTGCCGTAATCCTTGTCAGGATAAAATTCACCCAAAGGGCAAAGTACTGCCATTACGCAGTCGCACAAAATTGAGTCAATAAAATCATTATTACTCACTTGTTTCCATCTCCCCGTTTTTATTAATTACCAACCCGTTAATCACAACACTTCCATCATTTCTAAGAAAGATATATCCGCCCGAGGCAGAGGAGATTTTTATTTCACCTGTTTTCAGCCCGGAAGAATTCATCAAAACGCCGGTTGCCGCTGACCTGCCGTCACATTTTGCAATCAGCATATTACCGCCTGACGGAAGTGCATATGAATATCCATAGGGTGAATAAATATCAATATTTCTCTGAGGACTTGATGACACTGCCTCAATTCCGTTCTTACTGCTCATTGTGACTTTTCCTGCCTGAATTAACGGCAGCTCAGATGATTTTACTGTTTGTCTGCTAATCCACATATGTAATCCCTTCGATTTTAATTGATTTTTTTAAAAGAAGCTTTGTCCGCTCTCCCTTTTCATCAAAAATATATTTCTTTTCCATAAGAACATAATCGTCGTATTCAATTTCCTGAAGATTAAAACTGAAGCTCTGATATAAATTTTCTTCAACTGCACCTGATACAATGAGTTCCAAAGTCTTATAATCCTCATAAGATGACCTGAGCTTTTGCAGGATAATGTATTCCCTCTGCCACTGCGGTAATGCGGAAAGGTTAATATATTGATTTCTTTTTATTGCAATAGCGTCACTTATCTCTGATTTGGTATGCAGACGGTAACCACTCTCACCCAAAGTTTGCTTGAAATTTATGCAGGAAATCGGCTCACTTCTGTTAACCGTTGCGGCAAAGGAGATAATTTTATATTTATCAAAATTATTTTTACTCTTCGTCTGTTCATATAATCCTATTTCATTATCCGGACTGACATAAATATTTTTTCCGCTTTTAAGATAAACAAACTGGTTTATTGCACCGAAGCAAGAGGAGCCTTTGGCTACCTCATACTTATCGTTGCTGTAAATATCAGGAAGACATGAAGTAAATCCAAAGTCCTTTGCATAATTAAAATAAAGCTGGTTTGCAGTAGGTTTGTTATATGTAAAAGGCTCTGCCTCATTGTCCACAAGCAGACTTGCACTTGAACGGGAGTATATAAATATTTCAAAGCCGTCCTGTGCCTGCGTCATTTTCTGGCAGTCGCAAAATCCGTTGAAAATTATCTTTTTGTCCTGATAAGCCTTGACATAAACAATTTCATCAATCGGAGTTTTGTTCTTAAAATAAAATGACAGACAATCACATGGTATACCTGCGGTCTGTGTAAGATTAAATTCAAATATATTTTTAATATCAATTTCATTCCCTGATATTGTAACAGCTTTTATATTCATCTTAACACCACCTTATCACCCTCGCTGATATCAAACGGTGTTTTAATATCATTATTATTCATAATCTCATCAACAGAAGCGTTACAGCGAAAGGCAATATCAAAGGCATTTTCACCATCCAGTGCAATAGTATACGGGAGCCGCAGACATTCGCTTTTATTATTGCAATCCTCAACAAACACGAAAGAATAGGAATAAGAATTTTTTACACTGCTTTGATTATAGACAAACTCTGTCAAAAATGCTTTTACAGGTATCATGTTCGGTGAAAAAAGCCAATACGAGCATTTTGTTTTCAGCATATGCAGGAGATAGGAACAATCCATCTCTGCGTTTTTGCCGTATATTTCTCCGCTGCCTGAAATGACAATCGGATTTACTGACACATTTTCAACAGCCGTATTCTCGCCGAAAATCGGCTTCTTCCTGCAATTTGTTGAGGAAGAAATTTCTATGCTCTTCGGATTGACGGAAAATTCAAAATCATTAAATTTCATCTTCATATCATTCTTCGCCCACAGTTCTGTCATATCTTTTTTGGTCAAGCCTGATAATTTCACTCACCTGCTCGGTTGCTTCAATATCTTCATTCATTAATCATCACTCCCGAATTCAATTTCATCATTGAAAGTAAATACTGTTTTCATTACATATGTCTGGGCATAATCGTCAAATTCTATACGGCCTGTCCTGATAGATATAATATTAAAGTGATTAAAGCAGCGGCATAAATTTGAGAATATATTTTCAAGCTCGCTGATGCCGGAAGATGTTGGAAGAAAAATATCCGCAAACACTGAGATTTGTCCGCTGCGACTGCTGCTTTCAATCTGCTCGGATTCCATTTCAATATTATCAACACCGAGTGCAATAACAGGCTTATGCAGCCTTGTACTCTTCATTCTGTTTGGGAAAGCATTGATAACACCGGTATTTTCAAAAAAGGCATCCTCTCTGATTATCTTTTTTATCGTCAGAGTTATGTCATCAATCCTCATAGTCATCAACTCCCTTTAATTTTCTCAATACACCTGTATAATAAATCACTTCACCTGCATATCTGACTTCGTCTGTATATTTAAACTCATATTCCTCACCGTCAATTATGACTACTGCGTCATCTGACAATACCTTTATATTATGATCATACGGACCGATATACAAATAATATTCATGGAATGCCCTGCCTATTTCAGTAAACTTTGCCTCAAAGGCATATGTCTTTCTTCGCCACAGATGAGTTATACAGGCACAAAACGGAACCGACTGCCATTCGCCGTCCTTGAGGACAAGGTTACTGCCTGCTTTTTCAAGCTGTCTTTTTATCAGATGTGCTTTGTTCATATCACACCGCCTTAAATACAAAGCTGCTGTTTGATATAAGCTCACTGCATTCGCTCAGCGCAATATCAATCAATGCTTTTGCCCTGTCGGCAGAAGATGTGTCGACCGAATATGACACATCCCCTGCACTAAAGGAAGCTATTCCGTCATTGTTCTGCTCCATGAGTACTATCTGATAATAAGCTTTGACAGCACACAGATGAACAATGCGAATATCATTTTCTGTTTCTTTATCTTTCAGCAATGACTCGATACAGGACACAGCACTCATAATAAAATTTTCATACTTATCAATTTTTTCTTCATCAAAGGAAGAAATATTAATTATCTCTTCCTTAACTAAGCTGTAATCTGTCACACTGTCACTTCTTTCATAATTAAGCAGTTTGACTAATCATTGCTGCTTTGTCATAAATCGGAGAAAATCCGGTAATTGTTGAAATAGTTGCTCTTTCAAGCTGACGGTCAATAAGCTTGTCAAATTCAGTAATTACGCCGCCTGCCTGAACCTTTTCGATAGCATAATTCTTATCAATAAAAAAGATATCGTTATTTGTAATTTCATCGCAGATAAGAAGCTCTGCACCCAATGGTGTACCCACATTTCCTGTGGCATTGAAATTAAAGCCTGCTGTTGAATCGGTAAACTCAGGCAGTGTTAAAAGCTTTGCTATAAGTTCTCTTCCGACAACCATATGTGTCATATTATACGGAATAAACTCTGACCAAGCCTCAATCAGGTCACTGTATACATACTCGTCACCAACCGCAGTATACACATTGACATTCGCATTTGATGAAATCATTTTGATTGCCTGATTAAACTCACTGTTTGCGATATGCTCGCCAATCTGCTTGAGCATAATTGTGAATAAATCAAGTTTCTGGAACTTGATTGCCTCATATGATGCAACGAGCATTTTGCCATGCTTTTGGAGTTTTGTAAGCTTACTGCTGAGATTGATACTGAGCTGCGGAATTTCCACACCTTCGTCTACATCGGCAAGCTTGAGCTCATTATTTGAATTTCCTACTGAAATTGAGCGGTAATCCATACTGTCGATTTCGGTTGTAGTTGCAACAATTGAATCAATTTTGCTGTTGCTTGTTATACCAAGGTTTACTGCCCTTGAAACATATTCGGGAAAAAGAGCAGCAGCATCTGTTACAGAAAAGAATTTTGATACAGGGTCAGAGCCTACACCTGAAACCTTGATATTGAATCTTTTAAGCTGTCTTTCATAGGCGTCTAATCCTTCCAGTGATGTACCCTTATAATTTTCAGACGGATCCATTTCCTCAAGTGCCTGAGTAAAAGATTTACCTGTTGTATAAAGTCCCTTTTCTAATTTAATATTATCATATGCCATAATTCATCCTCCTAAATATTTAATAATTATAATTTGAATTGATTGTTTGCTGTGCTGTTTGTTCTGTTTGGCGTAAGCTGTAATGATGGCCTGTCACTGTGATTCATCTTTTTAAAGGTATCCCTGAACGCTGTCAGCTCCTTGGTTGTCATAACCTGTGCGACTCCTGAAAATACTTTCAAATCCATTTCAGGCATAGAAACCGCACAAAGAGATACAACCTCGTCAGTCAATTTCATTTTATACTCTCTGCCGAGCTTCGCCTCTTCGCTCAGTGACTGTATTGTGTCTGCAACGCTCTGCGCCTGTGACTTTGTAAGCGTAACGCTGTCGCTACAACTTTTAAGCGTATCAATTATTTTTTCTGTCATATTTATCCTGTCTTTCCTGTTAAAATTAAACGATTTTGTAACTCCTGCATTTCTCTGAGCAGGGACTGCAACAAAGCTGAACTCATAAGCATCATTAATATCAGATAACACTGAATACGCAGTTTTGCCGTCATATTTTTTGCCTGCAAAGTGTTTGCAGTAACCGCTTTTTTTGTCGTTGCCGCAGATAGAACAGATGCTCTTTCCTGCCTGACAGGAAACTGAAACCTCTTTTTTTATACCTGCATCAATCTCGGTGATAAGCGGTTCGTTTTCTTCATTTCTTACCATATATACCTTTGCCTTAAGACAGTAATAATCTTCTCCGTCGGCAGTCTTTCTGTCAGATGAATGTTCCACCCATGTATCAAAAATCCTTGCTTTCTGGTCGGAAGATTTCATTGAATGGTCAAATATACCTGTCTTACCTGCAAATTTTTCCTTCAGTTCATTCAATGCCTCAACAGAAAATTTTTCATAATCCCTGTCAATATCATTGTCACAAAGCACCACGCTGAAAACATAAAGATTATCAGCATTGAACGGTGTTCTTGTATATTGGTTTATCATATTCAAGTCGTTTTCATCCGGCTTAAAGGTTTTTTCTATGTAACCTTCTGTCAAATCAATTCTCCTTCCCTATGTTTTTTGCCTGTGCCAAATAAAGCTGCGCTTTTGCACTGTCACATTCATCCTGAAGCGTAATGTCATCCCATACGACTTGCGCCGTGAGATTGTATCCGTTTAAATCAAGGAATAAATTCCCGATTTTTGAAATTACGGGTGTAAGTATTCTTCTGTAGCTTTCAAGCTCGGTAGTAAGAATATCGGCTTGCTGAGTGCTCATACGCTCTGTCGAGGACCAACTCAGTCCAAGCATAAAGGGCGGTATCCCCAGCTTGGAAACAATCTGCTCCATTAACTGTCGAACGGGAATTTCGCTGTCGAGGCTGACATTATCCGCCCCAATTACAGAAACACTGACATCGCCAACGGCAACAAAATCTTTTACTGATGAGGAATCCATTGCCTCTTTCCATGCCTGAGCAACTGTCTGTGCTTTGCTCTGTGCAGCGTCGGCAGTGTCATTTTCACCGCCCTTGCAAACAACTGCATATCTTACATTACCTGCATGCTCCCAGTTGTTCCCGATCGTATTATAAATTTTCATCAGTATATCACTGATAAACGGCAATCCCTCAAGGATACTCGTACCGCATAAATCACGCGGTTTCGGATTAAGTACGGAATAAAGCACCAGCGACGGATTTTTTATTTTATCGCCTGAGATGTAATAATCAACATCAATACCATTGTCCGCCCTCTTCAATTCAATATCGGAAAGCTCGCTGTTATAAAGTGCATATATACCGTTTTCACTCATAACGATCTCCCCGATTGCCGTACCGAAGGTAAGCAGCTGATTAAGATAGTTTGAAATGAAAGCACTGATGCCTCTTTGGTTTCCACCGACATTGATGTTGCTGAAATATCCGTTGATAAGCATATTGGCATTTTCATTTCCCGTTTCAAAGGAGAAGCCTTCTGTCAGCCTTACAATTTTATTTATGGCTGCATCAATAATAGGCACTGCTGTCCTGAGATGAGCATATACGCGTGAATAATTATTCATCGGCATATATGAGGACAGGTGGTAATAAGGATGCTTTGCACTTGAAGAAGTTTGTACCGCAGACGCAGACAAGCCGCTTTTTTTCTTTTTTCTTAGATTAAATAAGCCCAAAGCTTCAATTCCTTTCTATTGCAATCGTGACGAAAGAGTTATTTTTCTCAGCCTTGCCTATGACTGTTAAAACAAAATATCTCAGGTCATCCATTGCGTGATCGTTTTCTTTTTTAGGTGCATCCTTTTTTATACTGTTATCCCAGCGATAAATTGAAAATTCGCGTATCGTATCAGTACAGATTGGTGATATGAATATCTCATTATCTTTTAAAGCCTGACAGACGCGGTTGATACCGCCCAGAACATCATTGTCTGCCTTTATCACATTATATTTACCGTGACGTCTTACTGTTTGGATAAACGATGCGGCGGACGGGTCAATTATCAATGCCTGAATATTTCTTCCCTGCGCAAGCTTATCAAGAGCGATATAATATTCTTCATCTGTAAGCTGTATACCCTTATCCCTGCTTGAATGATAATATTCATCAATTCTGTACCAGCCGTCATCGCCCTTCCCCCATAATCCCAATGAGAATGGATTGACTGTTCCGTAATCGCATGACAGATAATACATTGTAAATTCACCGTCATATTTCTTTATATGCCGGCTGCAATCAAACATAGGGTAAACAAGCCCGTCGGCAGTCACCCATTTACCCTGCACAAATCTTTCATAAAATGCACCTGAGTAAAGACTTTTATATCTGTTTTTCACCGGCTGTGAAAGAGAAGGATTATCGTCCATTGTAAAATGGAGATAAAGCATATTTTTCTCCTCACATTTTTGTATCCACTCAATATAAAACCAGTGATAAGGATGTTCAGGATTACAATTGAAAAAGTATTTGGAATTTTCAAAAGAACAGCGTGCAATTGCCTGTTCAATAAATGAGCGCGGCATAAGTGCAGCCTCATCAAACATAACACCGCCGAGAGTCATTCCCTGAATCAGAGAGGCTGACGACTCATCCCTTCCGCCGAAAAGGAAAAAACGGTTGGTTACATTATCTTTTTTTATTTCCAGATAATTTCTGCTGATTTTAAAGTCACAAACAAAACCTATATTATTCAACACGGGAACAAGAGGTGTAATTACATTTCGTCTCAGTGAAGCAATCGTCTTTCCGCACAAGGCAAAAGAGGTATTGCTGAAATTGTAAAACGCCCAGCTGATGAAAGATAAGCTCATACATAAGGTTTTACCGCTCCTGACAGCACCGTCACAGATAATTCCGTTTTTATTATGGTATCTGCTGTTTTTGCACCACCATGTCATAACACAGAGCTGTTTTTTTGAAAACGGTACAAACTCAGTCATATTCATTCTCCTCAGTTTTTCTGATACCTGCAGCACTTTTTTCGAGCGCGTCATAAAATGACACTGCATCTTTTCCTGTGTCAGAACTGATAAATTCATTGAGCTTTTCCATCGCCTTAATCCTGTCAAAAAATTTTATTTCCATTCCCCCGCCCTTTGCCCTTTTTATTTCGCTTATATTGAACAAATCAAGATTGGGGAGAATGTTAAGTATATTTTCGTCCGATTCAAAAAGAAGTGTAACTGCGTCCTTTATTTCACCAAAGGCTAAGCGCCTTAAACCTTCAATAACATCTTTTTGAGTGACCTTTTTTCTTCTTGCCATATAATCATCCTTTCATAAAAGTCCTTACACTAATGGCGCAAAAAAGGCAGATTATAGCTTTTAAATACTATAATCCGCCTTGAATTTGGTAAAATAAAATTATTTTGGTGAATTTATGCACAGATAATACTATATTGACTCAACACCATTTCTCTGTTAGAATAATACTTATAAATAGATGAAATGAGTGATAATATGTATTGTAACAGATGCGGCGCACAGCTTGATGACAAATTATATTATTGTCCCAACTGCGGTCAGGAGATTAATAAACCCTATTACCAGCAGCCTTTGAATATGGGTAATACAAATCAGCAGTATCAGAACCAAAATTCGCAAAGCAATCTCAATCCTATGATGAACTTTATCAACTCAAAGCTTGAGGATGCAAGGCTCTTCGGTATACTTGCAATTGTTATCGGCATTTTCGTTTCTGCAATAGTCGGAATCTGCCTTGGCGCTGTCGGATTAAGTAAGCTTAACGATATCCGGACGCCAAACCTCTATATTCCTGAGATAGAAACAAAAAAAGAAAAATTCAGAAAGCTCAATATTATCGGTATAATTGTTCCGCTCGTTTTAAAAATAATATTGGTTATAATATATCTTATATTTTTCTTTGGAATAATTGGCAGTTCCATAACTTATTAATTACATTAAAATAAAACAAGGCAGTTCCTTTAGTGCTTAAGTGAACAAAGGAACTGCCTCATTTTTATTCGCTTTTGCCCATAACATCAAGGGGATTAACCGATTTTCCGTTAACCAATGTTTCAAAATGGAGATGACTTTCGGCGCTTGCCTCAAATGGAACTGTACCCAAGGTTCCGAGCGTCTGTCCGATAGTAACATAATCACCCTCTGAAACATTAACTGTGTCAAGTCCGCAGTACCTTGCTACCAATTTTCCGCCGTGGTCAATTTCAACAACCTTTCCGAGCAGGCTGTCATTTTCGACAGAAAGAACAAGTCCGTCATTGATTGAAAGCACCTTTGCACCCTTTGCGCATTTGAAGTCAACTGCTGTATGTGCACGGTAATCATTCATCGTATCGTTTCTTACAAGCTCTTCACTGTATCCTGCAATTACAGTTTCCTCGCAGGGATATTTATAAAATGACTTGTATGGAATATTTGTATCGTTCTGTTGCATTGTCGGATTCTCTGTTGTAGTGACTTTTGCAGTTGTGCTGTCACTTGCTTTATCAGTAGTCTGTTTTTCGCTTGCCGTTGTATCCTTAACCGTAACTCTCTTCTGCACCTCAGTGGTCTGTGTCTGTATTACTGTTGTTGCTTCATTAACCTGAGTGTTGCTCGTACTCTGAGTTGAAAAATAAACTATTAATCCCAATGCAATAATGCAAAGGCAGATGACTGAAAATAATGCCCTTAAATTTTTATTATTTGGTTTGTCTTTTGTTGCCATAAATAACACCTCACAAGCATTATTACCCATATCCAATGCTTTTATGCAATTTATGTATTGACAAAAAATCATTTGTTATCTTACTTTATATGAAAAAAGTTAAAATTCAGACACACAATATTTACCTGCCTTATCAGTTTCACTGTTCAGGCAATAGTATGAAACTTTTCCTCTCTCTTATTTGTCGGATGGGAAAACGGATTCGGAGAGGAGCATAAAAAGGCTTAGTTTTTTTAATAGTATTCCCGATAGCAATATTTATTAATAAATGAAATCAAAAAAGGCAAGGCATTTAACCTTGTCTTTTTGATTTTTCACTTATTTACATTTTTATATAATATTAAATTTGAAGGTCACTGCTGACTGTAACTTACCTTTGATTGCTGCTTTGATCAAGTAATTGCCTGTATTCACTGTTCTGAGCTGCCTCTTCTTTTTGCAAGCTCGGTGGCAATCATTGCTTTCTTTTCGCCGACTATATCATATTTGAACATCGGAATTGTTGACAAAAGAGCAAGGAAGCCCGGGACAACAGTATATGCAAAGAATACCAAATCCTTTGTACCGATATCAAATCCGCCCGCAGTCCCCTCTGCAATCTGAACAACTGTATCAGAATAGCCTGAAATCTGAACAAATACAAGTCCGAGCGCTGTACCGAGCGCAAGACATACCTTTATCGTCAATGTAAGAATTGAATAAGCGGCGCCCTCCATTCTCTTGCCTGTCTCATATTCATAATAATCAACACAGTCTGCTGTCATAATCATCGGCATAAGTGTGACTGCGCCGAACTGAAGACCGATAAGGAAAAGCGAAATATAGAAAAGTATCATAAGGACTACGCTTTCAGGGTTTCTGAAATAAAAATGTCCGATAATAAATGAAATTACTGACACTGCAAAGCCATAGAATGAAAGAAGGAGATAAACCTTCTTTTCACCCATTCTTTTAATCAGCATCGGGCAAAGCGCCATGCTTATCATTGAGCCGACTGCGGTAACGATACCGAGAACGGCAACAAGGTTCTGAGAACCGAGAATGACATTCGCTGCCTGCACCTGAATACCCATAGCCATCTGTCTGCCGAAGCCGAGAAAATATGAAATGATGACAAGCATGAGCGGTTTGTTATTCTTAAGCGCATTCATCATATCCTTAAATGTTGTTTTTTCTCCTGAGACATAAGGGACACGTTCTTTGTTAATCATCGGAATAAGAGCAAAAAGCAGACAGCCGAGAACTGCTGTTATAATTGCTGTCGATAAATATTCCGCGCCTATCATTGGCGTATCTGTTTCACCATTTGCAACAAAAACCTTTGAACCCCCGGGAACGATAAGGCAAACAATCGGTACAATTACAACACAGGCAGAAAAGCCTATTTGCTTAAAGGTATTTGAAATTGAAACCACATTTGTTCTCTCAGTCGGGTTTGGTGTAAGCACGGATGCAATACCCTGCGACGGGACATCACCGAGTGTCATTGCAAGCGACCATATAAGATATGTAATAAATATCCAAATATAAAGCCCCATACCCTTAAACGGAACATTGATAAATACAATTGCCGTCATAATTACAAGCGGAAAAATTGAAATCATAATCATTGATTTGAACTTTCCGTTTTTGCTTTTTGAACGGTCAATCATATTACCGACAATAGGGTCAAAAACTGCAGAAACAATTTTCGCGATAAGTATCAGAATACCGACAACTGCAATATCTGCTCCGAGGATTGACGCATCAAATTCTGCCTGATATGAATTAAGAAGACCGATGATTGCCTGAAAACCGAATAAGCCGAGAGAATATGCGGCAATTTCTTTAAAACTCATATGTTTCTTCTTGGTAATATCTTCCATTGTTTTTCTCCTTCAAACAGATTATATATATGAAGGGGACCAAAGCACAATGCTCTGTCCCCTTAAAAATTTTGATTTATTTACTTGCCGAATACATCATTGAACAAATCAATACCCGTAGCTTTCATTGCCCAAGAGAAAAGCTCTGAGCCCTTTACGGGAAGAAGCCTGTTAAAAGCGGACATTGCATGAGCATCAAAGCCATGGACCATCATAGGACGCTTATGCTCAATACCAAACATAATCATCTTAACCATACGGTCACAATCTGTTGAAATCATATCCATAGCCTTCTGGCCTTGACCGCTGCTGTTCTGCTGGTCACGGAAAATATCTGTCTTGGTAAAGCCGGGGCAAACAAGACCTACATAACACTCATCCTTAAACTCAACCCTGAGCGCTTCCGTAAAGCCCTTGAGCGCAGCCTTTGATGCGCTATACATTGAAGTACCGGCAAGAGTCATTAATGCAGCTGAAGAATCAACATTAATAATTGCAGGATCATTCTGCTCAAGAAGAACGGGAAGGAAGGTTTTTACACCATAAACGCATGAATAGAAATTGATGTTCATTGCTCTTTCAATCTCATCATATGAATATCTGTCAAATCTCTTGAACTTAGGAAGAATCCCCGCATTGTTAATAAGAACAGACGGCTTGATACCATTTTCCTCAAGCTCTGATGCAAAGCTCTCCCAGTTTTCCTTTACTGACACATCAAATAATTTGTATGAAAACTGCTCAGCATATGCAGGTCCGAGTTCGTTAATGAATTTGATCATCTTTGTCTCGCTTCTTGCAACACCAACTACCTTACAGCCATGCTTTTTTATCAGAGTGGCAGCAATTCCTGCGCCCATACCGCCGGACGCACCGGTAACAATAACAGTCTTGCCTTTAAGCCAGTCACCTTTAATACAACAGTTGCTCATATTTACATCCCCTTTAATAATCTAATTGTATTATACAATAAACATCTAATCTTTACAATATTTATTTTAAAATAAATACTGTTTGTATATTGAAATATAGCCTTACAACGTTTTGTATAATTTCCACAAAATGTCCTGCTGCTTTTTGGAAATAATGCTGAATATTCAAAACTTAAGTTGATTTTATTTCAATTCAATGATATGCTTAAGGTAATTATATCTATCAAATATCTGGAAGCGATAATATGGATGGAAGAATTAGAAGAACTCGCACAGCCGTATTCAATGCGGTGCTTGATTTAATGGTAGAAAAAGGAACAAGCAAAATAACCGTACTTGAACTCTGTAAGAGAGCGGACATCAACAAAAGCACATTCTATCTTCATTATAAAAGTATGAATGACTGTCTGCAAAAATGCTTTAAAGCAATAATGGATGGGATAATTGAGATATCAAAGCATATCAATTATTATGATATTAAAGAGAATCCCGAACCTGCAATTACCGTTTTGCTTGACGAGGCAGAGAAGAATATTGAATATCTCTGTAAATTCAAGTCAAGCAGCATATGCGGGCCGTCAATAAGAGTGCTTAAGGACGACCTTGTTACATATATTGCAAAAAATAATAACTTTAATATAGAAGATAATTATTATGAAATATCTGCAATAACCTTTGTCATTGCAGGCTGTGTTGATGCAATCATTACCCCTCTGCCGATTTTCAAAAAAGATGATTTGAAGCAAATTCTTTGTAAAATAATTAAATAACAGCAGCTATTAAAAATCCACCGATTATTTTATTAATCAGTGGATTTAATTTTTATTATTTATTTTGCAAGATAAAGCTGAGAGGTGTCTTCGTTAGTGTTGTCAACATACCAACTGTTGCCAATTCTGACAACGAATACCTCCTGTGTTGCAACAACACTTCCGTCTTCCAGTGCAACCTCGACGGTGCATTTGTCAACCGCGCTGATTTCATCAGAGCAGTCAAGCTTTTCAAACGCACTGATCATATCAGACCTGTTGTTAACCTTTTCGGTTTTTTTAATAAAAAGTATCTTCTTTTCTTTTTCTGTATCTTCAATACCAAAGGCGTCTGCCTTTGCCTCACCCGACTGAGCAACAGGCTTGATTCTTTCACTGTAAGAATTAACATAAGCCTTTACCTCGTCTTCGGAAAGATGAGTACAGTCTTTAACAGAGGTTGTAAATTTATATACAAGCTGTTTTTCCGTTACAGTCTTTTTCTTTCCGTCATCGCCCTTAACATCGACCTCAACATCCTGCTCTGTACCGAACATTGTTTGATAAATGCCCTCTGTCTGCTCCTGAATGATTGTTCTGTCATCAGATGCAAATGTTCTCTGAGTACCGGTAAGCGACTTTCCGTATGTTGATACATTTGATTCAAACGCACCGAACATATAGTCGGTATCCATATATTCGTCCCCGTATACTTCTTTTCTTACCTCGCTGAGCTTGGAAAAGTAATTTGAAAATACAGAATCGTAATCATCAAGACCATATGTAGTTAAAAGCTCAACATAATAATCATACATAGTTGAATAAACCTTATCAAGTGCTGCAGCCTCTTCATCAGAGCCTGTTCCTGCAAAATCTGCCTGAGCAACATCATCGCCGTCATTGACATAAGGTCTCATATAAGCATTTATGATAAAATCTCCGTACTTTGCATTTTTTGATACAAGTGTATTCTTATAAGCATTATATCCGTCGCCTGTCTGCACAATAGTATCAACATATGTCTGAGCAACCTTTTCAGAGTCGAATGCAGTATATCTTGCTGTAAAGGCAAAAATTGCGATAACAACCAATATTGCCGCCACTGCAATACCTGCAAATACTGCGTAAAGACCTGCTTTAAATTCTTTATTCTTTGCCATTTACTGCTCCCTCCTTACGCTGATGCTTCATCAGAAGTAGTTCCCGATGCTGATTCCATAGCCACTCTTTTTTCAGCAAGAGCGGAAGTGATTCTTTCTTTCTTTTCTCCGACCATATCATAGAACAGGATAGGAACGCCCTGAAGAAGAACGAAGATTGCAGGGATTACCGTATAAATTGCAAGGAATTTTGAAAGCGTCGCGTCTGTCTGAACGGCATATGCAACATTCGGATCCTGAGAGAATTGGTATCCTGACCAGGTATATACAAGGAAAGGACCGAAATACTTTGTAAATGCAGATGCAATCTTTGAAAACAGACCGTAACCTGCATATGCAAGACCTTCCTGTCTCTTGCCTGTCTTATATTCCATTTCGTCAACACAGTCTGCAATCATAATATTCGGCGTAACATTTGTGTTGCCGTGCTGTAGACCACAGAAGAAGTTCAAAATAAGGAACGGAACAACGAGAGTTGAATTAAAGCCTACAATCTTTGATACAATAAACAGAATCATCAATGATGAAAAGCCATACAAGCAAAAAATTATAAAGGTTTTCTTTGTAGAGAACTTTTTGAGTACTGCTTTTACCAAAAGCATACCTACGGCAGTACCGATACCCATAGGCAGCATAAGAGCAAGCTTAAGTCCTTTTGATCCTAAAAGATAAATAGCTATGTAAAGTGACACTGTTCCGTATACGCCTCTGCCGAAGCCGGCAAGCTTGGTGAGGGAAACCATAAGAAGGTTTTTGTTTGTAAAAACAAGCTTGATGGATTCTCCGAGTGAAACCTTTTCTGAAGTATATGGTACACGCTCTTTGTTATTTGCAAAGAAAATCATAACAAAGATTACCATTCCGAGAGCACATATTGCGGTGGAAATGATTAGGTCAAGTCCCTGTCCTTCTGCATTTTTGAATTGCTGCTGACCCATAAGAGCCTTCATAACAGCACCGACAACAATAATTACGACCTGACCGCCTGACTGGCCTACTGAACGCAGGAAAGATGCAATTGAGATTGCATCGCCCCTTTCACTCGGATTTGGTGAGCAAAGCGCGCCAAAGCAGTTTGCAGGTGATTCAACAGCGCAGGAAACCGCTGTATAGAGTGCATAAATAACAAACATCCATACAGATGCAACAGCAAGGCTTGATGTATTAGGTGCAACAAATACCATCAATGACACAATTGCAAGCGGCACCGCACCAAAACCAATCCACGGCTTAACCTTACCGAGTCTCGTTTTTGTTCTGTCAACAAGAATACCGATTATAAGCTCACAGACTGCGCCTACAAAACCCGCAACGCCAAATACAAGTGAAACGGTATTTGCAAATGAAGCCTGGTCAAAGCCCTTACCCTTGAAGGCAAAGTCTGCAAAAAAGGTTGTTGTATAATCAGGCATCCATCCGGTCAGTAATGCGACACCGAAAAGGCCGATACCAAAGGTAACGATTTCAGATGGCTTCATATACTTTTTTTCCTGCAAGGTATTTTTCTTTGCTTCAGAAACGGCAGCTTTAGCTTTTGCCATAAAACATGCTCCTTTTCTATAATAGTTTATATCAATTTAATTATATCACCATAGTATTAAAAACACAATATTTTTTAATTTAATTGCAAAGGTTATCCATTATATTTATTTTTAAAAAATTTAACTTATGAGATATAGTTCTTTAATTAAATTGTAAGCGATCTGTGATAATAATATAAAAAGGGATAGTGAAACGCTATCCCTTTTTACGGTATTTAATAACTAATTTTATATTTATACATTAATTTCAACACTGAGACCGATGAGGTCCTTTTCCTTATCAAGAATCGGATTCACCACTTCATTAAGAAAGTCAGCAGTCTGTTCAGGTGCTCTGCCGACAAAATTTGACGGCTTTAAAATAGCAAGGATTTCTTCCTTTGTTGTCATGAAAGCAGGATCATTTGCAATTCTGTCAACAAGGTCATTCTTGCCTCCCTCAATCTTAACAACAGCAGCTGCTGCCATTGAATGCTGACGGATTTTTTCATGAAGCTCCTGTCTGTCTCCGCCCTTTTTTACAGCGTCCATCATAATATTTTCCGTTGCCATAAACGGAAGCTCGCTCATAAGTCTTGCTTCAATAACCTTTGGATAAACAACCAGACCGGAGATTACATTGATATACAAATCAAGAATACCGTCAGTTGCAAGAAATGCCTCCGCAACAGAAACACGCTTGTTTGCGGAATCATCGAGTGTACGCTCAAACCACTGTGCAGATGCAGTCCATGCCGGATTGAGTGTATCAATCATAACATATCTTGAAAGTGATGCAATACGCTCACTCCTCATAGGATTTCTCTTATAAGCCATTGCCGAGGAACCAATCTGATTTTTTTCAAAAGGCTCTTCAATCTCCTTAAGGTTCTGAAGGAGTCTCAAGTCGTTTGAGAATTTACAGCAGGACTGTGCAATCAGACCTAAACAGTTGCAGACAATCGTATCAAGCTTTCTTGCATAGGTTTGTCCGCTTACAGGGAAGCAGGACTTAAATCCCATTTTCTCTGCAATCTTCCTGTCAAGCTCCTTACACTTCTCATGATCACCGTCAAACAGTTCGAGGAAAGATGCCTGAGTTCCTGTTGTTCCCTTGGAACCGAGGAGCATAAGCGAGTCAATTACATGGCAGATTTCCTCATAATCCATTACAAGATCCATAAGCCAAAGAGTTGCCCTTTTTCCTACGGTTGTCGGCTGTGCCGGCTGAAAATGAGTGAATCCGAGGCAAGGCATATCCTTATATTTATCAGCAAATTTTGCTGCTGATGAAATTGCATTGACAAGCTTCTTTTTTATAAGCATAAGTGCCTCACGCATAGTGATAACATCTGTATTATCGCCGACATAACAGCTCGTAGCACCAAGGTGGATAATACCCTTTGCTTTCGGGCACTGCTCGCCGTATGCGTGAACATGGCTCATTACATCATGCCTGAATTTCTTTTCATACTTCTCAGCAACCTCGTAGTTAATATCCTCGGCATGAGCTTTTAACTCTTCAATCTGCTCTTTTGTTACATTCAAGCCAAGCTCGTTTTCTGCTTCTGCAAGGGCAATCCAAAGCTTCCTCCAGGTCTTGAATTTAAAATCAGGAGAATAAATATACTGCATTTCCTTTGAAGCGTAACGTGCATTGAACGGGGAATTATATGTATTGTTCGGCATTAGTCAAGACCTACTCTCTTCATCATTTCTGCATATGCGTCTTCCACTCCGCCCATATCTCTGCGGAAACGGTCCTTGTCAAGCTTTTCATGAGTTTCAATATCCCAGAAACGGCAAGTGTCGGGACTGATTTCATCAGCAAGAACAATGGTGCCGTCACTTGTTTTACCAAATTCAAGCTTGAAGTCAATAAGCTCAACACCAATTGAAGCGAAATATTCTTTCAAAACATCATTTACCTTAAATGCAATTTTTTTGATTTTGTCAATTTCTTCACGGGTTGCAAAGCCGCAGGATACTGCGTGATAACTATTGATAAGCGGATCACCGAGGTCATCATTCTTATATGAAAATTCAATTGACGGACAGATAAAATCCATACCCTCTTCAAGCCCGAGGCGCTTACATATTGAGCCTGCTGCTCTGTTTCTGATAATTACTTCAAGAGGTATAATTGTAACCTTTTTAACAGCAGTTTCTCTGTCGGAAAGCTCTTTAATAAAATGTGTAGGAACACCTTTTTTCTCAAGAATCTGCATAAGGTAATTTGACATTTTATTGTTAACAACGCCCTTACCGAAGATTGTGCCTTTTTTTAGTCCATTGAAAGCAGTAGCATCATCCTTATAATCAACAATAACAACATCAGGATTATCAGTTGCCCAGACCTTTTTTGCCTTGCCTTCATAAAGTTGATTTGTCTTTTCCATAGCTTATATCTCCTTTGATTTGATTATAATTTAAATAGCATTTGAAAATTCATTAACAGCAATTATCTTTTTCTCAGTTTGTGATTTATAAGCTGCAATTATTTCTTATATGCTTTCTTAATTCTCTCAACAGCCTCAACCGTCTTATCTGCATTGCCGAAAGAGGTTAAGCGGAAATAACCTTCACCTGCCGGACCGAATCCTGAACCGGGTGTTCCGACAACTTGACATTTTTCAAGAAGCTCATCAAAGAATTGCCATGAAGTATATCCCTGAGGAACTTTGAGCCATATATATGGAGAATTAACACCACCGTAGCACTCAAAGCCTGCGTCACAAAGTCCGTCATAAATAACGCCGGCATTTTTCTGATAATAAGCAAGAGTTTCCCTTATCTGCTTTTGTCCTTCCTCGGTATAAATTGCCTCGGCAGCTCTCTGGGTGATATATGATACGCCGTTGAATTTCGTAGCCTGACGCCTTGCCCACATTGGATTAAGGCTTGTACCGTTGAACTCCAAATCCTTCGGAACCACTGTATAACCACAGCGCACTCCTGTAAAGCCTGCTGTCTTTGAAAAAGAACGAAATTCAATTGCACAGGTTTTGGCACCCTCAATTTCATAAATTGATTTTGGAATATTATCTTGTGTAATAAAAGATTCATAAGCAGAATCAAAAAGAATAAGCGAATTATGCTCGTTTGCAAAATCGACCCACTTCTTGAGCTGTTGCTTTGTTGCAACCATACCTGTCGGATTGTTCGGAAAACAGAGATAAATTACATCAGGGATTTCCTGAGGAATATCAGGTATAAATTTATTTTCAGCAGTACACGGCATATAGATTATATTTGACCATAAGCCGTTCTCATCCTTTTCTCCGCTCCTGCCTGCCATAACATTTGTATCAATATATACGGGATAAACTGGGTCACATATTGCAACCTTGTTATCAACAGAAAAAATATCGCCGATATTGCCGCAGTCACTTTTAGCTCCGTCACTAAGGAAAATTTCATCCTTAGCAATATCGATCCCTCTATCGGTATAATCATGCTTTTGTATTGCATCAAGAATGAAATCATAACCATACTCAGGCGGATAGCCGCGGAAGGTTTCTTCCTTTGCCATTTCATCAACAGCATTATGCATTGCCTCAATAACGACCGGTGCAAGCGGCTTTGTAACATCGCCTATTGAAAGACGGATAACATCTGCACCTGGATGACTTTCCTGATACGCTCTCTGCTTTTTTGCCACTGTTGAGAAAAGGTAGCTTGATTCAATCTTCAAAAAGTTCTCATTAATCTTCATATATTAATTTCCATAGCCTTTCCGGCTGCAAATAATTCATTAAAATTACCTATTCGCCTCGTTGCAGCCGGACAAGGCGTATAGTATAATGGAAATTTAACCATCTCAAAATTTGCCTGCTGCATAATTTGGAGATGATGTAATCGGATTGGTGTGAATTTTCACACTATCCTCCATATTTTACACATCAACTTCACCGGTAAAAGCGTACTGTGCAGGTCCTGTCATAAAGACACTGTCCTGCTCTTTGCCGCTCCAGTGAATCTGTAAATCTCCACCAAGGAGATGAACAGTTACATCATTATCAACAAGACCTTTGAGTATCGCCGCAACGACTGTGGCACAAGTTCCCGTACCGCAGGCAAGAGTCTCTCCTGCTCCCCTTTCATATACGCGCATTTCAATATTATTCCTGTCAATAACCTTTGCAAATTCTGCATTAACTCTGTCAGGGAACAAATCAGTATTGCTCTGTATTAAAGCCCCGTAATAATTCAAATCAAAATCCTTTGGGTGTTCATCAATAAACATAACAGCATGGGGATTGCCCATTGATACACAGGTCATATCAAATTCCCTGTCAGCAATTATAATCTGCTTTGAAATTACTCTTTCATCATCAATGTTAACCGGAATATCCTTTGCGTTAAGATTTGGTTTGCCCATATCAACCTTGGCAAGCACAACCTTGCCGTCCTCAATAGTCACATCAATATATTTGACTGAACCCATTGATTCAATTGTAAAGCTTGTTTTGTCAGTATAACCATGGTCATAAACATATTTTGCAACACAGCGGATACCGTTGCCGCACATAGCGCCGCGTGAACCGTCTGGATTATACATAACCATTTCAAAATCAGCTTTTTCGCCTTTTTTAATAAGAATGATTCCGTCCCCGCCGACGCTGAAATGACGGTCGGATAAAATAATTGCTGCTTTTTCAGCATCTTCGACAATTTCCTTAAACAAATCAATGTATATATAATCATTGCCGCAGCCGTGCATTTTCGTAAATTTCATAAAATACAAACCTTTCTATTCTGTGAAGTCATTTATAATTTCCCTTGCAACATCGGCAATCCTTTTGCCGCTATTCATACTTTCACGCTGGAGATACCTGTGAGCCTGACTTTCTGTAATATCCATACTGTTCATCAGAATCAACTTTGCGTTTGAAATAATTTCTCCTTCGTTCTTATCTCTTTTTGTGAATGATGAACGGGTGCTGACAAGAATTGATACCGTCTGCAGAAATTCATCCCTATGTAATGGCAGCGGAAGATTAATAATGTTTCCCATATAACTTTCACTTCCGCTTTTTGAAAGAGATATTATATCAAATCCTACAGGCAGATGTTCGCCAAGATTTCCGGCACTCATATCGCTCAGGAAGGATGCACAAATAACAACACCTTCGTTAAGCTCCTGTGCAATATTAAGCACACTTGAGCCGAGTGCACATACATATGATACATGAAAACCCTCGCTCTCAAGAAAAGAACGAAGCTGAAGTGCTGTATTCTTTGAAGGATAAGCAATTATTATGTCTTTCATTTATCATTACGCCCCACTAATAACTATTACTGATTATATCATATGTATACGTTCATATTCAATAGTAAATGTTATTTGGATTTATTTTTTAATTGATAAAATTCAGCGGTCAGTCATGGCGTATTTATACCGTCAAAGATTAATTAAACTCTACATTTTACATAAAATTAATATAATTTTTACTGTTTTTTTGTAACAAACTATCCAAAATTTGCTTGATTATTATAAATAAAGGTGATATGATGATAATGAATAATGAGTTACTATATGATTTTTTATCTGAAAAGGGGATGAAAAACATGGAGAAAATAAAAAAAGAATATGAGCTGCCCCTTTATCTTTTCCACAGCGGAAAGAATTATAAGGCATATGAATTTTTCGGTTGTCATAAAATAAAAAGTAACCGATTCGTTTTCAGATTATGGGCACCGCACGCTGTTGGAATTTCCGTCGTAGGTGATTTCAATAACTGGGACGAAACCGCTGATGCTATGAAAGAAATCAGTAACGGTATATGGGAGATAGAAATTGATAATGTCTCGGTTTATGACTGTTATAAATATGCGATAAAAACCAAATCCGGCAAGGTAATTATGAAGGCTGACCCGTATGCAGTTCACGCAGAAACAAGGCCCGGAACTGCCTCAAAGGTTTATTACAGTCCTCGTTACAGGTGGAAGGACTCAAAATGGTTTGACAAAACAAAAAATCAAAATATTTTGGAACAGCCTGTAAATATATATGAAATCCACTTCGGCTCATGGAAACGGCACGAAAACGGTGATTTTCTTTCATACAGAGAAATGGCTGACGAGCTTGTTGCATATGTGAAACAAATGGGTTATACCCATATAGAAATGATGCCTGTCATGGAATATCCTTTTGACGGCTCTTGGGGTTATCAGGTCACAGGATACTTTGCTCCGACCTCAAGATACGGAACGCCTGATGACCTTAAATACTTTGTTGAAACATGCCACAGAAATGAAATCGGCGTTATACTCGACTGGGTACCTGCCCATTTCCCTAAGGACGCACACGGTCTTTATGAATTTGACGGTGAATGTACTTATGAATATTCAGACCCAAGGAAGGGCGAGCATAAGGAATGGGGCACAAGAGTCTTTGACTACGAAAAGAACGAAGTCAAATCTTTCCTGATTTCATCGGCAATGTACTGGTTGGATGAATTTCATTTTGACGGACTCAGAGTTGATGCTGTTGCATCAATGCTCTATCTTGACTACGGCAGAGAAAACGGCGAATGGGTATCAAATAAAAACGGCGGAAGAGAAAACCTTGAGGCTGTTGAATTTTTCAAAGAGCTCAACTGTGCAATGTTTAAAGAACATCCGGAGGTTATGATGATTGCCGAGGAATCAACAGCATGGCCAATGATTACAATGCCCACTGACATAGGCGGACTCGGCTTCAATTTCAAATGGAATATGGGCTGGATGAACGATATGCTCCGCTATACCTCTATGGACCCGTTGTTCAGAAAAGGGAACCACAACTGCATAACCTTCAGCTTTTTCTATGCTTTCAGTGAGAACTTTATTCTCCCTATCAGCCACGATGAGGTGGTGCACGGAAAAGCAAGTCTCATTAATAAAATGCCCGGCGATTATGATATGAAGTTTGACGGTATGAGGTTATTCCTTGCATATATGTTCGCCCACCCAGGCAAAAAGCTTTTATTTATGGGAAGTGAGTTCGGTCAGTTCATTGAGTGGAATTATAAACAGGGACTTGACTGGCTGCTGCTTGATTACGACAAGCACTGTCAGTTACAGAATTTTACAAAAGAGCTTAATACCTTTTATAAGAAAAACCCTGCATTATGGGAAATTGACTATGATTGGTCAGGATTTCAATGGATTTCAAGTGATGATAACGCAAATTCCGTTATTGCTTTCAGAAGAATTGACAAAAAAGGAAATGATATTATTGCTGTTTTTAATTTCACACCAAACAGTTTTAAAGAATATAAAATCGGCATTCCTGAAAATGCAACATACAAAGTTGTAATGGATACATCACTCGAAAAATACGGCGGAACAAAACCGAGGATTTCAGGAACATATAAGGCTAAAAAATTTCCGATGCATTCATTTGATTACAGTATCGGTGTTAAACTAAACGGTCTTTCAGCAATATATCTTGTAAAAAAGGCTGACAAAAAACCACAAAAAAATAAGGAGATAAAAAATGGCACATAAAACAGAAGTTGTTGCAATGCTGCTGGCAGGCGGCCAGGGAAGCCGTCTCGGTGTACTCACAAAGAATATTGCAAAGCCTGCAGTTCCATACGGCGGTAATTACAGAATTATTGACTTTCCTCTTTCAAACTGTGTTAACAGCGGTATATATACGGTAGGCGTCCTCACTCAGTACCAGCCGCTTGAGCTCAATGACTATCTCGGCAATGGTCAGCCATGGGACCTTGACAGACAAAACGGAGGCGTCCATATTCTCTCACCGTATGAAGCAATCGGAGGCGCAGAGTGGTACAAGGGTACAGCTAACGCGATTTATCAAAACATCAATTTCATTGAAAAATATGATCCTGAATATGTTGTTATCCTTTCAGGCGACCATATCTATAAAATGAATTATGCAAAAATGGTAGATTTCCATAAAAAAAATAACGCCGCCTGCACGATTGCAGTGCTTGAGGTTCCTTGGGAAGAGGCATCCAGATTCGGTATCCTTGCGACAAAGGATAATAATGAAATCTATGAATTTGCCGAAAAGCCTGAAAAGCCTAAGAGCAATAAAGCATCAATGGGCGTTTATGTATTCAGCTGGGATAAGCTCAAAAAGTATCTTATTCAGGATGAGAATACCGAAGGCTCAGAAAATGACTTTGGTAAAAACATTATTCCCCAAATGCTTGAGGCGGGTGAGCGTATGTTTGCTTTCCCATTCAAAGGATATTGGAAGGATGTCGGCACTATTGACTCTCTATGGGAGGCAAATCTTGATATCATCAATCCCAATGTTGACCTTGATTTAAGTGATAAGAGCTGGAGAATTTATTCAAGGACAACAATGTCTCCTCCTCATTATATTGGTAAAAAAGCCGTTGTTGAAAATTCATCAATCAGTGAAGGATGTGAAATTGAGGGTAATGTTGATTACAGTGTTGTATCCTCAAATGTTACTATTGAAGAAGACGCGGATGTAAAATACAGTGTTATTATGCCCGGAGCAGTAATCAAAAAGGGCGCAAAGGTTTATTATTCAATCGTGGCTGAAAATGCCGTGATTGAAGAGGGTGCAAAAATAGGAGAAATTCCTGAACTGCTTGAAAAGCCTGAGGACTGGGGTATCCCGGTTATTGGCGCAAATGCTGTTATTACAAAGGGAAAATACATTGAACCGGGAGTTATGGTAAAATCGGGAGAGGAGGTATAAGCAAATGAACGGTAAAAGAGTTTTAGGCATGATTTTTGCCAATATACACGAAGAGGCGCTTGATTCATTGACTGCAATGAGGACCATGGGTTCTGTTCCTTTCTGTTCCCGTTTCAGGCTTATCGACTTTCCTTTATCCAATATGGTTGACAGCGGTATTACAAAAATAGGTGTTGTCACAAATTCAAACTTCCAGTCACTTATGGATCATGTAGGAACAGGCAAGCCATGGGATTTGAGCAGGAAGAATGACGGACTGTATCTTCTTCCCCCGTTCTCAATAGGCAGTGCATCCATGTGGGGCAATCGTATTGATGCTATCTACGGCAATATGAATTTTATGCGTCAGTCAACACAGACCTATGTCCTTATGAGTGACTGCAACCATATTCTTTCAACTGACTACAACAAATTATTTGATGCTCACGAAAAAAGCGGTGCAGACATAACCATTCTCGGAGTTAAGGGCAAAATGCCAAAAAATATCGGCTCTGTCCTCACTTTCGATAAGCTTGATGAGAATGGAAGAATAACGGAAATGAGCCTTGATAAAAAGACTGATGATGAGGTATTCTATTCCTGTAACATTATGATAATGAAGAAATATCTTCTTGAAACACTTGTTACAACCGCACATTCCAAAAATGAAATTTCTTACCAGAGAAATATTATTATGGCAAATATCAAAAATCTCAAAATTCACGCATACGATGCAACAGACAGCTTTATCGGCACAATCGACTCAATCAAGGGATATTATGATATATCAATGTCCCTGCTTGAAAAGGACAACAGGAAAAAGCTGTTCAAAACACCTATCTTAACAAAAGAAAGAGATGATATGCCGACTATCTACGGTCCTGATTCATCGCTAAAAAATTCTCTTGTAGCAGACGGATGTATTATTGACGGTGCAGTTGAAAATTGTATCGTTTTCAAAGGTACCAAGGTAGGCAGGAACTCAGTTGTGAAAAATTCAATATTAATGCAGGATACCGTTATCGGTAATAATGCAAAAGTAAACTTTGTGATTGCAGATAAAAATGTCAGCATAAAAGACGGCATTGAGCTTTCGGGAACAGACACCTTCCCTGTCTGCCTGACAAAAAATACAAGAGTTTAAAATAGGAGAAACAATATGAAGGTTTTATTTGTTGCGTCAGAAGCCCTGCCGTTTATGGCATCGGGCGGACTTGGTGATGTTGCCGGCTCGCTTCCGGTTGCATTGAGAAAAAGACTTATTGGCTGCCGCGTTGTTATGCCGCTTTATGATGGTATAAAGCGTGAATATAAGGACCAGATGAAATTTATTACATCTATTTCCGTTCCTGTCTCATGGCGCAGGCAGTACTGCGGTATTTTTGAAGCAAAGGTAAACGGTGTAATCTATTACCTGCTTGATAATCAGTATTACTTTAAGCGAGACGGTATTTACGGCCATTACGATGATGCGGAAAGATTTGCTTTCTTTTCTCGTGCAGTTCTTGAAATTATCCCTGCTATCGGCTGGAAGCCTGACATTATCCACTGTAATGACTGGCAGAGTGCACTGACTCCGTTGTATTACAGCTGTTATTATGCAAACACAATGGGATATGAGAATATCAAGACTGTTTATACAATCCACAATATCCAGTATCAGGGCAAATACGGACCTGAGCTTCTTAACGATGTGCTCGGCATTGCACCTGAGCATAATAATCTTATTTTGTATGACGGACTTGTCAACTTTTCAAAGGCAGGTATAGAGTGTGCAAATAAGGTAACCACCGTATCACCTTCTTATGCAAAGGAAATTCTTGATCCTTGGTACAGCTATGGACTTGATCCGATTCTCAATCAGCGCAGTTGGAAGCTCTGCGGAATACTAAACGGTATTGATGTTGATAACTATAACCCGGAAACGGATAAGGATATCTGGGCAAATTACAGCAGTGCCGACTTTACTAACAAGGCAAAGAATAAGGAAGAACTGCAAAAAATGATGGGACTGAATATTGACCCGAATGTCCCTATTATCGGTATCGTAACTCGCCTTGTCGGTCATAAGGGCGTTGACCTTATGGAAGAGGTGCTTGAAAAGAGCCTTTATGAAAGGAATCTTCAGTATGTTGTCCTCGGCAGCGGCGAATGGCAGTATGAAAACTTCTTCCGCTATCTGCACGACAAATATCCTGATAAGGTTTCTGCAACAATCGGCTTTGTGCCTGACCTTGCAAGGAAGATTTATGCAGGTGCGGATATGTTCCTTATGCCGAGTAAATCCGAGCCTTGCGGACTTTCACAGATGGTTGCTCTCAGGTACGGCACACTTCCTATCGTCCGTGAAACAGGCGGACTCAGGGATTCTGTCACCGACTGCGGAGACGGCACAGGAAACGGATTTACCTTCAAGACCTATGACGCATATGATATGCTCGGTGCAATTTACCGTGCAGACGACGCATACCACTCCGACGGCTGGAAAACACTCGTCCAGCGTGCGCTCGACTGTGATATGAGCTGGGGCAAGAGTGCGAACGAATATATTAAGATGTACCGCTCACTGCTCAAATAATAAAAACTTAAGGGACACCCTTTACATCAAAGGCGTGTCCCTTGCATATTAATTGGTAATAAAATGAAAGATTATTGCTTATTATGCTTATTGAATGAAAAATTATTTGCGAATCAACTGCTGAATAGATTATGAAAAATGCAGGGAATAATCCCTGCATTTTTATTTTAAAACCATTTTTTCTTCTTGAACCAGATATATAATCCACTGACGACAAGGATACAAAGTGCGAGGACATAGGCATAGCCGTATTTCCAGTGAAGCTCCGGCATAACATCAAAATTCATTCCGTACCAGCCGACGATAACGGCTATCGGTGAAAAGATTGTTGTCACCATAGTGAACACCTTCATCGTCTGATTAAGCCGCATGTCAAGATACGCCTGATAAGCGTCCCAAAGGTGAACAACGCTGTCCCTGAGCAAATCAATATTTTCCTTGAGGCGCAGAGCCTTATCCTTCAAAATCCCGAACTGTGCCGGCGCAGTGTCATCAAAAATTTCATTGTCATTTTCCTGCAGAGCCTCACTTATATCAATAAGCTGGTCATAATAACCACGCAGGGTTAAAAGTCCTTTTTTCATATTGAGCAGTTTCATATTGAAATTCCGATCAGCCTTATTTTTCAGCACAGTTTCCTCAAGGCAGTTGATTTCAGCCTCAGCATTTTCAAGTGCCTTATTTTCACCTGAAATCATCCCTTCAAGGAAGGCATAAACCAGCTTTTCAGCACTGAGATTTTCAACAGAAATTTTTGACTGAAATCTGATGAAATTATCCCTTATCATATGTGCCTTGTCATTAATATTCACAATAACAAGCATATTCTTTTTTATATAAAGAGCAAAACAGCTTTTCAAAAAATGAGATTTCTGAACATTCACAACATTGACTTTTACAAAATTATAATCATCAAACACCTCAATATTTGGTGCAAAAAAGCCACTTGACTCTCTGCACTTTTCAACGGTTGAAACTGCAAAGCCGAACCTTTTATACACCTTTTCGAGTTCATTTGAATTGATAAAGCCCATACAAAGTATCTTTTCATTCATCTCATCTGTATCAACGCTTATCATCTCATCTTCAAACTGATAAAACATAACACCACCGATTTTATTTTACCAATTTAATTCAATAATATAAAAATATAAAAAGAAAGAAGGTCGCAACTGCATTTGCGACCTTCTCCTCTGTTATTACAAACTATGGAGGACCAAGAGTTTGAGATGGTGCGGTCCATCTCTAACCAGTTTCATTATAGTTGATATTGCATAATTTGTCAAGAAAATTGTTAATATTTTTTATTTAATTCTACCATTGTTATATTTTAATCCTTTTTTATTGATTTTCACAGGGACTATTTTGGGACTCCTAATTTGGTAATATTTGACTGCGAACATATGTTCGTATAATATAAACGTTGAAAGTATCCACTCAATCACTTTCAGTTCAAAAGAAAGAAGGAAACAGTATGACTACTATTGACGAATTGGCCCGTGAATACGAGTGGCAGTATAAAACCATTTGTGCAAAGATGGATGGACTCAGACCTCTATTATATGTTTACACGGGAGAAGATTTGATTATACTCAGAAGAAAGCTGAGAATATATTACGATATGGCTTGTGAATGCAGACGCATTTCTTACCTGCTGGCGGGATATTATGATGAGGAGGAAAATATTTTTGATTAATTTTGTTGAAGAATATATGTCAGGCGGCAAACAAATAAATGAAGACGGCTTTGATGAACAAAAAATTACGCTTAAGGCTGTATCTAATGTTCTGCCGATTATCATAAAAAATGAACTGACGCCGAGGCAGAGCCTTTGCCTGAGAATGTTTTACATACACGGAAAAAGCCAGATTGAGATTGCACGCGAACTGAAGCTGTCACAACCGACAGTATCAAGGCATATAAAAACGGCAAGGGATATTACAAACAAATATTTGAACTACTGCACATACTCGGTCAAAAAAGCAAATGAACTGTGGCTGAAAATTAATTAGCCACAGCTCTATATAAACAATTGATACAGCAGAGGCTGTTTTAAAGGACAAGTCCACCACTGCCAACAATTGAAAAACGCACCCATATTTATCCTATGAGTGCGTTTGTTTTTTGTTAAGCTGCAATAAGTGAAATAAGCAGCATAACGGCATAAATCACAGGCTGATGAGCAAGATATACCCACAGGCTGTTTCTACCGATGAATGATAAAAATTTACTCCTCTTTTTATACATAGCCTCAGGCAGATTGTCATCAAGAGCAATTTTACCGATGAAAGCACCAAACAGGAACATAAATATCCACGGTATTATCGGAAAATAATCCGCGCTGTAGAAGGATGTATTATGAAAGCCGAACGGTGCAAATATATTAAAACGATATAAGCTGTCAGGCAAATCAATAAGACCGAAAAGGATATGCCGCTCCTCCAATCCATAGCTTACTGCGAAGAGTATTATACTTATTGCTGCACCGATTCTGAAATCGATTTTGTTTATTAAAGGCATAATAATACCTGTTATTATCATACATATTCCGAGGCAGTGAAGAATACCAAAATAAATTTCTGTTCCTTCAAAACCGAGTATCGGCATTATCAGTGCTGTTACGAATGTGATTATACCACCGCAGGCAAAGACTGCTATTCCCCTTTTTAGCGTATTTCTTGAAAGCCTTGAACACATACCTGATATAATGATAAATATTGCCCAGAAAAAAGGCTGGATAATACAAAGCGCATCAAATACTTTATATCCCCATTCAAGTCCGAGCACATCACCAACATCAAGAAAAGCGTGATGAACGATCATACAGATTATTGCAAATCCCCTGATTTCATCAACCATATGAATTCGTCTTCTGCTGTCAGGCATAAAATCAATCCTTTCATAACCATTATATTTTAACACAACTCTTTAATATTGTATATACAAAAAAAATATGTTATAATATTCAGCAGAAAAATTTTGAGAGGTGTGAAATGAAAAATTTTACCGGTAATCTCAGCGGAGAGAGTATGACCATTGTCAACTCAACTAATACTGCAAGCACTGTTAAATCAGGCAGCCTTGATGTTTTCGCAACACCGATGATGCTTGCGCTTATGGAGGAGGCAACCTGCTATGCCTGCTCCGGTATACTTGATAAGGGTGAAACCACTGTCGGAACAAAAATATCCGTAACTCATAACAAAGCAAGCGGTATCGGTGCAACAATTACAGCAAAAGCAATTCTTGAAGAGGTTGATGGAAAACGGCTCGTTTTCTCCGTCTCTGCTCAGGATGAATATGGTAACATTATCGGTAAAGGCAGTATTGAAAGATTTGTTGTTAACAAAGATAAATTTATGAAGAAGGTAAATTGTCAATGAGATATAATGCAGTAATTTTTGACTTTGACGGTACAATATGTGACACAGGCGAAGGGATACTCAAAAGTGCAAAATACGCTCTTGACGCATACGGATATGACGCCCCGGATTATAACGAACTGACATGCTTTATCGGGCCACCGCTTCTTGTAACCTTCCAGGAAGAATTTGGTGCAGACCCTGCAAAAGCAGATGAAATGGTTAAAAAATTCCGTGAAAGATACACGAACAAGGGCTTGTTTGAAAGTGAGCTTTATGGCGGTATAAAAGAGCTGCTCGCCGCATTAAAAAAGGACGGAATAAAAATCGGTATAGCCTCCTCAAAGCCTCGGGATTATATTGAAATGCTGCTTGGTCATTTTGATATAAAGCAATTTTTTGATTCTATCTGCGGTGTTACATTTACTGCTGACTGTGAGTCAAAGGCAAGTATAATTGCAAGATGCCAGAAAGAGCTTGATATTGCAGGCAATGAGTGTATTATAGTCGGCGATAAGAAATATGATATTGAGGGTGCAAAGGCAAATGTAATTGACTCAGTCGGCGTACTCTGGGGATACGGAAGTAAATTTGAGCTCATTGAAGCAGGCGCCAAATTTATTGTTGAAAAGGTAAATGACATTGAGGCTGTTGCACTCGGTTTTTTTGAACAAACCGAGGATGTTCATGGTATTTTCAACGGAAGAATAATCAATGTCCACAATGACACTGTCACGCTTTCTAATGGTGAGACAGCTGAAAGAGAGGTTGTTGACCACTCGGGCGGTGTGGCAGTAATCGGTCTTACCGATGAAAACGAAATCATTATGGTAAGGCAGTTCAGATATCCATATAAAGAAATTACACTTGAAATACCTGCCGGAAAACTGGAAAGTGGCGAAGAACCGCTTAAAGCAGGCATAAGAGAATTCAGTGAGGAATGCGGTGCGGTTGCTGAAAGCTTTGAGTCGTTTGGGGAAATTTATCCCACCCCGGGATACTGCGGTGAAATTATCCATTTGTTCTGTGCAACAGGACTGACATTGGGTGAGCAAAATCTTGATGACGATGAATTCCTTGATATCATAAAAGTACCGATAAAGGAATGTGTATCAAAAATTATGAACGGTGAAATAAAGGACGCAAAAACAATTATCGGCATACTCAAATTAAAGGAACTTAAAAATTTATGATTACCTATCTTGATAATTCAGCAACCACTAAACCGTGCACGGAATGTATAAATGCAGTTTTCGCCATGCTTGACAGCAATTGGGGCAATCCGTCAAGCCTGCACTCACTCGGGGTCAATGCAATGAAAGAGGTCATAGCGTCAAGGACCGTTATTGCGGATTCACTCGGCGTCAGCAAGGAAGAAATAATTTTCACCTCCGGCGGAACAGAAGCAAACAATATGGCAATATTCGGTGCAGTAAAAGCCAAAAAAAGACTCGGCAACAGAATTGTCACCACCGCCATTGAGCATGAGAGTGTTTTGCAGAGCATTCAGGAACTCGAAAAACAAGGCTTTGAAGTAATTTACCTCAAGCCTGATAAATACGGTAATATAGCCAAACAGCAGTTATTTGAAGCTGTAAATAAAGATACAATCTTAGTATCAATGATGTATATAAATAATGAAGTAGGCTCTATCCTTCCCGTTGATTCAATCCTAAAAGCGGTAAAAAAGGCAGGTTCTCCTGCCCTTATTCATATTGACTGCGTTCAGGCATACGGTAAAATTAATATAAATCCAAAAAAGCTCGGTGCAGATATGATTACAGTATCTGCACATAAGGTCCATGGGCCTAAAGGAATAGGTGCATTATATGTAAGCAAGGATGCAAATCTTACAGACCAAAACTTCTCTCGTATATTTGGCGGAGAACAGGAAAAAAGACTGCGCCCGGGAACCGAAAGCTCACCTCTGATTTCAGGGTTTGGTGCTGCTGTAGCATCAATGCCCGTCACCGCCCGGCAAAAAAACTATATCAAAGAATTGAATGAATATGCAAAGTCACAGCTAAGCAGTATTGACGGCATAACCATCAACAGCCCTGATAACGCAAGTGATTATATCATTAATTTATATGTACCGACATTTATGCGCAGTCAGACAATTATTCAGGAGCTTTGTGCAAATTATGATATATTTGTCAGTAACGGCTCCGCCTGTGCAAAAGGTAAAAGGAGTCACGTCCTGACCGCAATGGGACTGAGTGATGAAATCATTGACAAAAGCATCCGTGTCAGCCTTTGTGCATATAGCACGAAAAAGGATATTGACAGGCTTGTCTCGGCGCTTAAGGATTTAATACAAAAACACCCTCGGAGTTAACTATATGAAAGAAATTGTGCTTATAAAAAACGGAGAGCTTGCATTAAAAGGTCTCAATAGAGGTTCATTTGAAGATGTACTTATCAAAAATATGAAAAAGAGGATCAAGGACCTCGGCAGATTTGAATTTACAAAAAGTCAATCAACCATTATGGTAGACCCGCTTGACGATGATATTGACCTTGACGATACAGTTGAAAGGCTTTCAAAGGTATTCGGAATTGCGGCTCTTTCACGTGCCTGCGTCTGTCCGAAAAATTTTGAAGATATAAAGTCCGCCTCCGTGCAGTATCTTGAAGAGCAGCTTGAGGATGCAAAAACATTTAAGGTTGAGGCAAGGCGTTCTGATAAAAAATTCCCCATGAACTCTCCCGAAATCTGTAAGGAGCTCGGTGGTTTTATTCTTTCAAAATTTAATCATCTCAAGGTTGATGTGCATAATCCCGATATCATTATTACAGTTGAAGTCCGGGACAAATATACTTTTATCCGCGGTAATAATATCAAAGGTGCAGGCGGTATGCCGACAGGTACAAGCGGCAGAGCAGGAATTTTAATCAGCGGAGGTATTGACTCTCCTGTTGCTGCATATATGATGGCTAAGCGCGGCATTGAGCTGTGTGCAATTCACTTTGCCTCACCGCCATATACCTCTGAGCTTGCTGAAATGAAGGTACTCGAACTGCTTAAAAAGGTAGCAAAATATTCAGGAATAATAACAGCTTATGTTGTGCCTTTCACTGAGATACAGGAAGCAATCCGTGACCTCTGCCCCGAAGAATATTTCACAATAATAATGCGCAGAATAATGATGATGATTGCTGAAAAAATAGCAGAAGCCCAGAATTGCAGTGCATTGATTACGGGTGAAAGCGTCGGTCAGGTTGCAAGTCAAACAATGTATGCGCTTGCGTGTACGGACTGTGCCGTTAATATGCCTGTTTTCCGTCCGTGTATTGGAATGGATAAAGATGAAATTATTGCAGTATCAAGGAATATCGATACCTTTGAAACCTCAATACAGCCTTATGAGGACTGCTGTACCGTATTTACACCAAAGCATCCGAAAACCAGACCGCACATTGAAGAGGTTATTAAGGCGGAACAAAAAATACCCGAACTTGATAAACTAATGCAGGCTGCAATAACGAAAGCAAGAAAAATAATAATAAGTTGATTACAAAGCTTTATAAAGGCTCTCCGAGCAATACGGAATACGGAAAGCAGTAATCAAAAACACAATAAATCGGCATTAAGCCGAAAAAATGGGCATCAACTCGTTGGCTGATGCTCATTTTTTCTGCAATCGGCACATTGGCACTATACATTTTTCAACTTTTTTTCAAAGTTGCTGTAAAGAAGAAGAGAAATGATAAAGGTTATCCCATCCGCTGCAATTTGTGTCCAGGCAACGCCATACATTCCAAAAACAGCGTTCATTAAAAAGAGCAGGGGTATGTTGAATATACCCTCTCGGCAAAGGGTCACAAGCAGGGACTTTCCGCCGTCTCCCATTGCCTGAAATGTGTAGCATATCTTTTTGTTGCAGAACAAAATCGGCGTGACCAAAAATCCGATTCGTACAAAATTCGCGGCAATCTTTACAGTCTCCGGTTCGTCAATAAACAGCCTGACAATCTGATTTGCGAAAAGTTCAAAGACAACAAGGCAAATCAGATTAAAGGCCATACCCGCATTTCTGGCACAGCGGATAGCGTCCGTCATACGTTTATGGTTGGCGGAGGAATAATTATATGCAACCAGAGGAATCAAGCCCTGACATAAGCCAACGCTTACATTTAATGGGAACATCTCAAGCTTTTTAAAAATTCCATTTGCGGCTACTGCCGTATCACTGTAGGTTGCATAAAGACCATTTGTGATCATTATTGTGATACTGACAAGAAAGCTGCTGACAGCTGACGGAAGTCCAATCGTCAAAATCCGGCCCAGCCGCTTGATGCCGAGAACAGCATTACGTGGTGAAAAAGAGAGAATCGACTTCTTCCGTAGACGGAAGAACACCACCGCGCAGTAAATCATCGCAATCATATTTGAAATCATTGTGGCAATAGCCGCTCCGGCAACCTCGTTTCCCTCCGGCAGGATGACGAACATAAAGAGCGGATCAAGCACAATGTTCAAGACACCGCCCATACCGACTCCGAAACCTGCCTGTCTTGCATACCCGGCATTTCGCAGCAGATGGGACATAGCCATACACATCGTCGCTGGTATCCCACCGATTACGATTGCAAACAGTGTGTAGGACGCCGCATAATCAATCGTGTTCTGCGTTGCACCCACCAAACTAAGCAGCGGTTTTCTCAAAGCAAAGCACAGTATAACATAAATCCCCGAGATGATAATTGTGCCATACATACTTACAGCGCAAGCTTCCTTTGCACCCTGCTCATCTTTTTTCCCCAATAGCTGTGACATGATGCTTCCGCCGCCTATTCCGAACAGATTAGCCCATGCAGTCAGCAAAAAGAACAAAACGCTTGCAACCGATACAGCGGCAACCTTGAGCGGGTCATTTGTTTGCCCCACAAAAAAGGTATCAGCCAGATTGTAAATCATAGTGATCAACTGACTGATTATTGTTGGAACTGCCAGCTTTGCAAGAGCTTTTTTTACAGGCATAGTTTCAAATATTTCCGTATTATTATCCATAAGTTATTCATCTCTTCCCTGTACGGATCGCGTGCATATTATCGAGAGCAATTTGCAGCAGCCTGTCAAATTCCCTTTTCTCTTCATTATTCACGCCTGCCGTAAGCTTCTGCTGCGTTTTGAGAATTGTAGTTTTTAAGGCTTTCGCCAATTCCTTTCTAAGCTTTGTTGCTAACAGATTACAGGTTATTACATTAATAAGCCTTAATTGAAAAACTGCTTTAATAATTAAGAGCGGTGTGCAAATCACACCGCCCACGATTATTCAATTTTTAGATGTTGGGGTTCAGGAAGCTCTTCCTGCTTTTTCGGCAAAGTCAATTTCAGCACACCGTTTTCATACTTTGCTTTGATGCCATCGGTGTTGACCGATGATACATCAAACTGACGACTGTACTTTCCGTAGGAACGCTCCACACGAACATACTTTTGCTTTTTATCCTTTTCCTCGTGCTCCGAATGACGCTCTGCATTAATCGTCAGCATGCCGTCGGAGATATCGAGACTAATATCCTTTTTATCAAATCCCGGCAAATCTGCCTCCAAAACATAATGGTCACCTTCGTCGGTGATATCCGTCTTAAACTCAGCAATATCACCGTTGCTGAAGAAGGAGCCGAACGGATCGGAAAAGAATCTCTTTTCAAATTCTTCCATGTCTCGGAAAGGATTGTAAGTAATTTCATTCTGATGTCTGCGATAAGGTCTAAGTTCAAACATAATAAATACCTCCAAAATCATTGTATTTTTTATTATGCCCGCCCTTTTTGCTTCTATGCCGATTGGGTAGACCGGGAATCGGTTTTAGCAGCCCATTGGACACTGCTTTTTTTCTTTTTTGATTTGATTGCCGCTGTTTCGGATTTATCCATTGGACTCACCTTCTTTCCTTTTTTCTAATTTTATTATAAAGCCTGTTTTAAGATTGTTTGTTACACAAATATGAATAATTTGTAAAGTTTAGCACTCTTGTTAAAAGAGTGCTAATTTTGGTGGAGCGGAAGTTTGAATCGCGTCAGGGGTCATAAATATCATCCCTATATTGCTCATATACCATATTGTTATCTTCTTGCAAGGAAACAATTATTGTCGTGTGAATATATAATTCCGACCGCCTGTAAATATGAGTATATTATAGTTGTGCCGACGAATTTCATTCCCCTGCGCTTGAGGTCAGCAAAAATTTCATCTGACAGCGGTGAGCTTGCTCTATCGTTTTCATAAATAATTTTACCATCGGTAAACGTCCTGAGATAATCATAAAAAGAACCGAATTCCGATATTATATCTCTGAATATTCCTGCATTATTTATTGATGCCCATATTTTAAGTTTATTTCTTATAATTTTCTCATTATTAACAAGCTCCCTGAATTTATCTTCACCATAACTGCATACCTTATCCAAATCAAAATTATCATATGCTATTCTGAATGCGGCTCTTTTGTTGAGCACACATTCCCATGACAGCCCTGCCTGAAATGACTCAAGAACAAGCATTTCAAAAAGATACTCATCATCAAATCTCGGTCGGCACCATTCCTCATCATGGTATTTTACATAAAGCTCATTCTTTAGATTACACCACTTACACCTTTTCTTTTCCATTACTATTCCTGCTCGCTTTAATATTAATTTTTCTAAAATTTCAAAATTGAAATCAAATTCATTTTCTCTATTTCAAGTAATTTTATTTTCTTGTCTATTCCGCCTGCGTACCCTGTCAGGCTGCCGTCTGCGCCGATAACCCTGTGGCATGGTATTATTATTGATATCGGATTGTGCCCTACTGCTCCGCCGACTGCCTGTGCAGACATACTTTTCCTGCCCTGCATCTTTGCAATTTTCTTTGCAATTTCTCCATATGTGGTTACTTTGCCGTAAGGGATTTCACACAGGAGTTTCCATACTTTTTGTCTGAAATCACTCCCATGCGGCTTCAATTTTAATTCATACGGCGTTACCCTTTCACCGCTGAAATATCTGTCAAGCCAGCTCTTCGTCTGTCGGAATATGGGCAAATCATCTTTTTCTTCTGTTTCATTCTTTGCGGTTGAAAAATAGTATTTCTGTCCTTCAAACCAAAGACCTGTCAAGTTTTCGCCGTCACTTGCGAGCAGCAATTCACCTATGTCTGACTCGTATTTTACTGTATATATCATATATAAATCCCCAAAATACAAATGTTTAATAAAATTATACCATATCTACAGCAAATACACAAAACCATTTTAAAATTACTAAAAAGTGATAAGTGTAAATTATATATCACCTTAAAATCCTATCAAATCATTTTATTTTTAAATCCAAAATAGGTTATATTAAGCATATAGCATGATAATATCAGTAATTCAAATTTACCTGCAAAGGCAAGTAAAGCTTCCATTAATTATACATTTAAAATAAAAAAATACTCCGTAGAATAATCTACGGAGTAATGGCTCCCCCAGTTGGGCTCGAACCAACGACAACTCGGTTAACAGCCGAGTGCTCTACCGACTGAGCTATGG
>CAZGRZ010000005.1:0-75070 GCA_964528285.1 uncultured Bacteroides sp.
TTGAAATATTATCACATATTTTCCCTTTTGTCAACACCTTTTTTGGCTTTTTTTAAAAATTTAGCATTACAAAATTTACTGAAAATATAAAGTTGCAATTAATATTTTAATTTGTTATAATTATATAATGACTTATTATATAATAGTATATTATTTATATACATTATATAATATTAAATTTTTTGAAAGGATTGATATCATGCCAATCAGAATTGATGACGAGCTTCCGGCTAAGCAAAGCCTTGAAATTGAAAATATATTTATTATGAGTAATATGCGTGCTGATATGCAGGATATCAGACCGCTTAAAATTATAATATTAAATCTAATGCCCACTAAGCTTGAAACAGAGACACAGCTTCTCAGACTGCTGAGTAACTCTCCGCTTCAGATAGATATTGACTTTTTACAGGTGAAAAGTCACGAACCAAAGAATATTTCAAAAAATCATATGGACAAATTCTACCAGACTTTTGATAATATCAAAGAAAACAGATATGATGGAATGATTATTACAGGTGCTCCTGTTGAACTCCTTGATTTCACCGAAGTGGATTATTGGGATGAGCTTTGTGAGATTATGGAATGGAGTAAAAAGAATGTATACAGTACCTTCCATATCTGCTGGGGTGCGCAGGCAGGGCTGTATTATCATTATGGTATACCAAAGAGAAAGCTTAACAAAAAATTGTTTGGCGTATTTGCGCACAGGAGTCTTGATATAACGCACCCATTAATGAGAGGTCTTGACGATGAATATTTTGTACCGCACTCAAGGTATACCGAGGTAAGCAGGCAGGATATTGCACAGGTCAAGCAATTGCAGATACTGTCATACAGTGAAATTGCGGGGGTACACATTGTAGCAGACATGGATTGCAGGCAATTTTTTGTTACAGGTCACAGTGAATATGACAGAGATACACTTGCAAAGGAATATTTCAGAGACAAGGAAAAAGGTCTTGACATTGAAATACCATACAATTATTTCCCTAACAATGATGACAGACTTGTTCCTATTATGAACTGGAAAAGCAGTGCAAGCTTAATTTTTTCAAACTGGCTGAACTACTTTGTATACCAGAAAACGCCGTATGATTTAAGTCAATTATAGCGTAATAATATTTAAGGCCTATGCTTATATCGGCATAGGCTTTATTGCTGTTAAATTAAATTTATTTTATGATTTATTCAAGTAATTTTCTTAATTTCATAAGTATACTCTTTTCCTTGCGGGAAACCTGAACCTGAGAAATACCGAGGACGCAGGCAGTCTTTGCCTGAGTATATCCTTTATAATATCTCATATCAACGATTGCTTTTTCCGTATCTGAAAGATATTTCATCAGTTGAATGATTGACAATCTGTCAAAAAGATTATCGCTTTCATCAACAGGGATATCGATTGTCCCCTCTCCATCCTCACCGCAGGAATTGAGAGAGATCATTGGGGTTATGACATTAAGTACCTCTGCTGTTTCCTCTGACGAGCATCCGAGCATTTCCGAAAGCTCCGAAACGGTAGGCTCTCTGAGCTCCTCTCTGATAAATTTATCTCTGAACGATTGTGCTTTAATTGCCTTTTCTTTTAAAGAACGGCTGACCTTTATTGCGCCCCCGTCACGAAAAATTCTGCGTATTTCTCCCATTATTACAGGTACGGCATAAGTAGAAAAAGCAAAGCCCTTTGACGCGTCAAAATTATCTGCCGCTTTTATAAGTCCGACACAGCCGCTTTGGAACAAATCGTCATAATCAGCGCCTCTGCCCCTGAAACGGTTTGCAATTGAATGAACAAGTCCGATATTGTTTGTTATCATTTCATCGCGGGAAGTTGTTACCATTTAGTTTTACCCTCTATTTTTTTTAAAAGAGTTACAGTTGTACCCTTGTCCTGATGAGACTTTACTTTAACTGTATCGCAAAAGCTTTCCATAACAGTAAAGCCGAGACCTGCTCTGTCACCCTCACCCGTTGTAAATAAAGGCGTCATCGCCTTGTCAATATCCTTGATGCCGCAGCCTTTATCCCTTATTACAATTTTTACAATATGTTTTTCATCGATAAAGCCTGATATAAATATCTTCCCATATGTATTTTTATAAGCATGAACAATACAGTTTGTTACTGCTTCGCTCACCGCTGTTTTTAAATCGGCAACTTCTTCAAGCGTCGGGTCAAGCGGTGAAACAAATGCCGATATAACAACTCTTGAAAAAGCTTCGTTGACGCTCTTACTGTCAACAGTCAATTTAAATTCATTAATCTTCATCTTTTTTTATCTCCTTAATTATTGCTATTCTGCCTAAACCGGCAAGCTCCATAACCTTTTTTACCTGCTTAGTAACATTTTTAACTTCAAGAGTTGATGATGACGATATGCTCTGAATAAGCCGGTATCTTCCCATAACGAGACCTATTCCCGATGAATCCATAAAGGTGACATTTCTGAAATCAATTATCAAGTGATTCGGCTTTTTGAACTTAATTACATTGTCAATTTTATCCCTGACCCCTGTTGCGGTATGATGATCAATTTCACCTATCAGATATGCGATAACTAAACTCCCGCTCGTTTCAATGGTTACATTCATTATAGTCACTCCATATAAAAAATACCAATCTGTTAGTCATAATAACAGATTGGTATTAAATATTTTATCAGATTTTGTATTATAATAATTCTTTTCTTATTTCTCTTATAAGATAGAACGAACCGCAGACTAAAGAAAGACCCTTTTGCTTAGCAAAAGCAAGCGCTTCAATAGGGTCACTGACTGAATAAACTTTTTTGCAGTATTTCTCTGCAATTGATTTCAAATCATCAGCAGATATTGAGCGTTGATTATTCGGTGCAGTTGCAATAATGACCTTACACCTTGGTGCAACGATTGACAGATAAGAGTCAATGTCTTTATCTGACATCATACCTATCAGTGCAATTTCATTATTAAGGGAGAAGGAATTCACAAGCGCATTTGCTGCATCAGCGTTATGACCGCCGTCAAGTATGATATGATTTATAACTTCCTGTCTTCCCGGAAGATGCGGTAAATTAACACTGGCTTTAATTCCGAGTTCAGACATCGTCTTTTCCGCAGTACACATATTTTTAGCAATAAAATTTTCATCAGGTGTGTAAGCCTTTACAAGCCTTGCATTTTTCTTTTTACATTCTGTCTCAAAGATATGCTCACAATCAGGATTGGGATAGAGTACACATATGCAGTTTTCCTTTATTATTCCTGACTTTTCAAGAGCAATTTTCTCAACAGTATTGCCGAGAAAATCAGTATGATCCAAAGAAACAGAGGTGATTACGGATACATTCTGCTTTTCAACATTAGTTGCATCACTAAGTCCGCCCATACCACATTCAACAACTGCATAATCGACCCGTTCATCGGCAAAATATTTATACATAATTGCTGTAAGAAATTCAAATTCACTGCAGTCATTATTTTTATAAACATCAATATATTCTGCTAATATATCTTCTTGAATGAATTGATTATTAATCTGTATCTGTTCTCTGTAATCAATAATCCACGGAGATGTGAACAAACCTACTTTAAAGCCGTTATCAATCATGGCATTTGATATTGTTGCGGCAACAGTACCCTTTCCGTTAGTTCCCGCGATATGAATTATTTTGATTTCATCCTGCGGATTGCCCATTTTCTCCAGCAGGTTTGAAACTCGAGCAAGCCCCGGCACAATACCGAGCCTTTGCTTCTTCATTAAAATATTTAGAGCATCAGTATATTTCATTTATTCAATAATAGCTGCAAGAGAATTCTTAATGTTTACGATCTTATCCTCAAGCTTAGCGGCATCTTCTTTATTCTGATTAACTACCTTTTCAGGCGCTTTATTGACAAAGCCCGGGTTAGAGAGCTTATTATTTATGAAATCAAGCTTGTTCTGACACTGAGCAAGTTCTTTTTTCAGTCTCTTTCTTTCTGCTTCAAAATCAACGAGATCGCCCATTGGAATATATATTTTTGCATCATCGGTAATTATTGTTACGGTATTGCCGAGATTGTCAAAGTCACTCTCGCTGATAACAACCTCATTTGCTGAGGCAAGGCGCTTAACAAATTCGTTGCCGACTTCAAAGGTATTCACAAAGGCAGTTTCAATATAAACGGTTGCCTTCCTGCTTGGCGGAATATTCATCTCTGCTCTTCTGTTTCTGATTGCACGGATAGCAGACATAATTTTTTCCATTTTTTCTTCATCAGATGCAAAATTGAGCTTTTCATCATACTCAACCCATTTTGAAATCATTATTGACTCATCGCTGTGCGGAAGAGCCTGATAGATTTCTTCGGTAATAAACGGCATAAACGGATGAAGGAGCTTGAGTATATCAGTAAGGACATAAACAAGAACCGCCTTTGCAGTATCCTTTGCTTGTTCATTCTCACCCTGAAGCCTGATTTTTGCAATCTCAATATACCAGTCGCAGAAAACATCCCAAATGAAGTCATAGAGCTTTTGTACTGCGATACCGAGTTCAAACTTCTCAATATTATCTGTTACTTCTTCTGCAAGAGTATTTACCTTTGAAAGAATCCACTTATCCTCAATGAGAAGATTAACGGGCAGTCCTTTATAATCATAATTCTCACCGAGATACATAAGAACAAATCTTGCGGCATTCCAGAGCTTATTTGCAAAGTTGCGGGAAGCCATAACCTTGTCATCAGAGAAGCGCATATCATTTCCGGGGGAGTTGCCTGTTGCAAGAGTAAAGCGTAGTGCATCTGCACCGTACTTATCAATAATTTCAAGCGGGTCAATACCGTTGCCGAGAGACTTGCTCATCTTTCTGCCCTGCGCGTCACGGACAAGACCGTGAATAAGAACGGTATCAAATGGCACTTTATCTGTATAGGCAAGACCTGAGAAAATCATACGGCTTACCCAAAAACCGATAATATCGTATCCTGTCACCAGAGTATTGGTGGGATAATAACGCTTCAAATCCTCCGTCTCATCAGGCCAGCCGAGTGTTGAAAACGGCCACAGTGCTGACGAGAACCAGGTATCAAGCGTGTCAGGGTCCTGGTGAATATTTTTGCTGCCGCACTGTGAACAAGTACAAGGCTCGCCTTTTGAAACCGTTTCTGCCCCACAGTCATCACAGTACCATGCAGGGATTCGGTGACCCCACCATAGCTGACGGGAAATACACCAGTCACGAGTACCTCTCATCCAGCTCATATAATTCTTTTTAAATCTTTCGGGAACAAACTTAACCTTGCCTGATTCAACCGCATCAATTGCAGGCTTTGCAAGAGGCTCCATTTTTACAAACCACTGTTTGGAAACCATAGGCTCAATATTTGTATGACAGCGGTAGCAAGTGCCGACATCATGCTTTAGCGGTTCAATTTCCTTGATATATCCGCCTTCCTCAAGATCTGCAAGAATTGCTTTTCTTGCTTCAAGAGTTGTCATTCCTGCATATTTTCCGCAGTCAAGAACCTCCGGCTCATTCTGTGTTGTTTTGCTACTTGCAATAACTTCGTCTGCCGCAGCCTTATCCTCAGCGCCTGTCATATGGCCGTCATAGGTAAAGGTTCTGACAATCGGAAGATTGTGACGGAGTCCTACCTCAAAGTCGTTCGGATCATGAGCAGGAGTAATTTTAACAACACCTGTCCCTTTGGTCATATCGGCATGCTCATCACACACAATAGGAATTTCCTTATTGAGCAAAGGAAGAATTACGTGACAGCCATGCAGGTGCTTATATCTCGGGTCATCACCATTGATTGCAACAGCAGTATCACCGAGCATTGTTTCAGGTCTTGTTGTTGCAAGCTCAAGTTTTTCGCCTGTTTCTTTAACAGTATAAAGAATATGCCAGAAATTGGAGTCCTTTTCTTCATATTCAACCTCTGCATCTGAAATTGAAGTATTGCAGTGCGGACACCAGTTAACCATACGGTTACCGCGGTATATCAGATTCTTATTATAAAGGTTAACAAATACTTCCTTAACAGCCTTTGAGCAGCCTTCGTCAAGAGTAAAGCGTTCTCTATCCCAATCGCAGGAGGAACCCATTTTTTTGAGCTGTTCAATAATTTTTCCCCCGTACTGTTCTTTCCAGCTCCAGGCTCTTTCAAGAAACTTATCTCTGCCTATATCCTCCTTAGTGATACCTTCCTTACGCATAGCTTCAACAATCTTAGCCTCAGTTGCAATAGAGGCATGGTCCGTGCCGGGAAGCCAAAGAGTATCATAACCTGCCATGCGGTGATAGCGAATCAGGATATCCTGAAGAGTATTATCAAGTGCATGTCCCATATGGAGCTGACCTGTGATGTTAGGCGGCGGAATAACAATAGTATAAGGTTTCTTATCAGGATCTGACACAGCGTGAAAATACTTATTGTCACACCAAAATTTATAAGTACGATCCTCTACATCATTAGGATCATACTGCTTTGCAAGCTCTTTTGCCATAATTATCAACTCCCTAAAAAAATAAAAAACTTCCGTCTCAATGAGACGAAAGTATAAATTCCGTGGTACCACTCAAATTGCATTATATGCCATTACATAATGCCGCTTAAATCTTTAACGCAGAAATACGGACTGAGCTACTTAATTTCACCCGGCCGGCTCATACGCTACCTTCACTGATATTCCTTTATGACTTGCACCAACCGTCAATTCTCTGATAAGTCCAATCAGCTACTCCTCGTAATCCTCGCCTTTTAGTATTGGAATTATTTTAACAAAGAAAACAATCGTTGTCAAGTAATCAAAAAAACTCTCGATACAATTAAGTATCGAGAGTATAATTACTATTTAATTTTATTTATCCCAGTACATTGGACTAACCTCAAAAATTATTTTTAAATGAAGTTAAACTTAATTGTGCATTGGAATTCACCTTTAATTTATTTTGTTATGGCTTAACACCACAAATTATCCGCAGGCAGATAATCAATATAATCATTAAAATCTATATCAAAAATTCAATTGTCACCGCACTCGCCGTAAATTCCAACCCTGCTTAATAACTTAATAATTACTTTTAAAGCTTGTGTCCGTCAATAATTCCGTTTTACTGCTGTCGGCACATAATCCGTTATCTTTATTGGTTTACAGTGCGAGCGCTTGTCTGACCTGGTTCATTATCCATTGGACAAGCCTCCTTTATAAATTTGAACAAAACCTTTAACTGCTTCCTAAAGGTATCTCCTTTGTTCATCTATATAGTAACACCTAAATTGTTATTTGTCAATAGTTTTTTTAAAAAAATTTTTAAAAATTTGTATATTTTTTACAATCAATAATTTACAAATAAATACTATTGACGAACAGTGAACAAAAATATATAATATAAATTACAGAACAGAAAGGGGTGAATAATATGGCCTCAGACGAAGAATACTATGAGCCGGACATTCTAAGCGTCACTGATGAAAACGGTAATGAGATACTTTTTGAACTACTTGAAAGATATGAAACTGATGAGGATGTTTATGTAGCAATTACCCGTTATTATGAAACTGATGAAGAAATTATCGATGGTGATTATGAAGTAATCATACTTAAAGTTGAAAGTGAAGACGGAGAAGAATATCTCACTGAAATAGAAGATGAAACGGAATACGAACAGGTTTCTGATATTTTAATGGCAAAGGTTGAAAAAAAATTCGATGTTGAATACTTTGACCCTGAGCAATAAAAATATTCAGTCTGCCCTTCTCGGTAATCTCAGACTTAAATAACCCGAACAAGATTTATAAGGGATTTATCTTTCAAGAAACGGGAATGCAGACCTCCCTGATACATTTCAGGATGTTGGTAGCACAAAGTGATTGAAGTAAAACCCACCTGCTGATAACGCAGGTTATTCTCAGTCTGAGACGGCTGGGCGGATTATAGCAACAAGGCACTGTAGAAAACAGTGCCTGTTTTTTTATATAATAAATTTTTAACTGTTAAAGACCAGGAAATACAAAAGCAAAACAATTGAGAGTGCTATTCTGTACCAGCCGAACACTTTAAAATCATGTTTTTTGATAAAGCTCATAAGCCACTTGATACAAATCAATGATACAACAAAAGCGACAATCATACCAAGCGCAAGAGCAAAGAGTTCAGTGCCTGTAAAATTAAGTCCGAATTTAACAAGCTTAAGGGCGCTTGCACCTACCATTGTCGGAACTGCAAGGAAGAAAGTAAATTCAGCAGCGGCAGTCCTTGATACACCGATTAAGAGTGCACCGATAATTGTTGCACCTGAACGGGAGGTACCCGGAATCATTGAAAGCACCTGAAAGAGTCCGATAATAAATGCTGTTTTATATGATATCTCGTCAAGTGCAGCTATCTTTGGAGTGCGCTTTTTATTCCAGTTTTCAACAATGATAAACGCAATACCATATACCAAAAGCATAATGGCAATTGTTACTGCATTACCAAAATACTTTTCAAGCAAATCATCAAATAGCAGTCCGAGTACCGCAGATGGTATGCAGGCAACAATGACTTTAAGCCACATATTGATTATATTTTTATTTACCTTTGGCTGAGATTTATCTTTAAACTGAAAAGGCCACATTCTTTTCCAGAACATAACTACAACTGCAATTATTGCACCGAGCTGGATAACAACAAAGAACATTTCCTTGAATGCTTCACTCATATTGAGAGTTAAAAATTCATCAACCAAAAGCATATGTCCAGTACTGCTTATTGGAAGCCATTCGGTTATACCTTCAACAATACCGAGAAAAATGACTTTTAATATTTCAATAATATCCATATGTAAACTCCTAAAAATTTATTACATAAAAATATATGCAAAAGTTTAATACATATTAATTAAAAAGCAAATTACTCCGCTATGGAAACACAGCGGAGTTTTAACTTGTTATACAGGATGAACTTTAGTTTCAATATTATCGTGCTTACCGTCGAGACCGTATTTTTCGTCTCTTCTCTTCTCAAAGAATTTGACAGCGACCTGGCCGAACTGAGCATATGAGAGAATGTCCTCATCCTGCTCATAGTACTCTTTGATTTCATCCTTGAAGGAATCGAGAGTATCCGTAATCAAATCGGCGGGACGGCAGTCGATAATTTCATCGTCACCAACTATCTTCTTTCTGAATTCAGGGTCAATGTCGCAAGGCGTTTTACCGTACTTGCCGGCAACCATATCCTTGAACTCTTTTGTTACCATCTTATATCTTTCACCGAGGATAACATTGAATACTGACTGAGTACCGACAATCTGTGAAGTCGGTGTAACAAGCGGCGGATAACCTGAATCCTTACGGACACGAGGAACTTCGTTAAGGACTTCTTCAAGCTTATCTGCCTTGCCTGCCTGCTTAAGCTGAGATACGAGGTTTGAAAGCATACCGCCCGGAACCTGATAAAGAAGAGTATTTGCATCAACTCCGAGCATTTTCGGGTCAAGGAGCCCTGATTCAAGATATTTTTCACGAAGTGGCATAAAGAAATCACGAATTTCGGAAAGAGCCTTAATATCAAGACCTGTATCATACTCGGTTCCCTGAAAGGCAGCAACCATTGACTCTGTTGCAGGATGTGAGGTACCCATAGCAAGAGGACTGATTGCAGTATCTATAATATCAACTCCGGCTTCAACACCTTTGAGATGAACCATGGAAGCAAGACCTGAGGTATAATGAGAATGAAGCTGGATAGGAACTTTAACGGTTTCCTTAAGTGCTTTTACAAGGTCATATGTGCCGTAAGGAGTTAAAAGGCCGGCCATATCCTTGATACAGATTGAGTCAGCACCGGCATTTTCAAGCTGTTTTGCATAATTGCAATAATAATCAATGTCAAATACAGGACCAGTTGTATATGAAATTGCAGCCTGAACGTGACCGCCGTACTTCTTAGCAGCATTGATTGCAGTCTGTAAATTTCTTACATCATTAAGGGCATCAAATATTCTTAAAATATCAATACCGTTATCAATACTCTTTTTTACAAAATAGTCAACGATTTCATCAGAATAATGACGATAGCCAAGCATATTTTGTCCGCGGAAGAGCATCTGGAGTTTTGTATTAGGACATTTCTCACGGATAAGGCGAAGTCTGTCCCACGGATCTTCACCGAGGAAGCGGAGGCAGGCGTCAAATGTAGCACCGCCCCAGCACTCAAGTGAATGGTAACCGATTTTATCCATTTTCTCAAGAATACCGCTGAATTCATCTGTTGTCATACGAGTTGCAATCAATGACTGATGAGCATCACGTAAGACAGTTTCAGTAATACCTATTTTAGCCATTAATAACACTCCTTAGTTCATTGTGATGATAACCTGTCCTGCATCAACACTGTCACCTTTGCTGACAGAAATTGATGCAACAGTACCTGCCTGAGGAGCAACAATGTCATTTTCCATTTTCATTGCTTCAAGAACACAGAGTACCTGTCCGCTTTCAACAGAAGCGCCGACTGAAGTCTTGATGTCAAGAATTGTACCCGGCATAGGTGATTCAACCTTTACACTTCCCGCACTGCCGGACTGAGCAGGAGAAGCTGGTGCAGGAGCAGACGGTGCTGCGGTAATGGGAGCTGTCTGCTGAATAGGGGCGGAAGATACGCCCTCTTCAACTGTAACATTATATGGTGTACCATTAACTGTAATAGTATAATTTTTCATTATATTTTAATCCTCCATTATTTTACAGAATGTTTTCTCGGCAGAGTGTTTTCTCTCTTACCTGCCAGCATATCAAGGGCAGTAATGATTCTTGCTCTTGTATCAGCAGGTGCACAGATATCATCAACAGCGCCGCAGGCAGCTGCTGTAAACGGTGATGCAATTGTATCAATATACTCTTTTTTAAGAGCCTCACGTTCCTCCCCTTTTGCAAGTCTGTGATTGAACAAAAATGCAACTGCTGAATCCGCATCAAGCGGAGAGATAATGCTGCTGTCCCAAGCAACAGTAAAATCAGCATTTGCACCTTTACCTGCGAGAGTAATATATGCACAGCCGATTGCCTTTCCTGTGATGAGAGAAAGCTTAGGGCAGGTAGCTGCTGCATACGCACAGGTAAGCTTTGTCAGAGCAACTAAGGTCTGATTTTCCTTTTGCTTAATAATTCCGTCAGCATTGACCAATGTGACAATAGGAATTGAATATGCGTCACAAAGTTTAATCATGGCTTCAGCTTTATATGAACATGCAGGACAAAGTGCATTACCTTCAAATCCGACAAAACCTACTGCTGTTCCCATAACAGTTGCAAGTGCTGTTTTGCAGTTTGATGAAGCATAACCGCCTTTAAGCTCAACAATTGAAGCATCATCCGCAATTGATGCAATAATTGAAAGAACATCTTCACCCTCCTGTGGAGCGGTCTGCGGCGCTGAAAAGTCAAATATGGGAAGTGAAGAAAGATTGTTTGACGGAAGAAGTGAAATGATGTCACCTACTGTCTGTACCGCAGCTTCAAATGTATCGCAGACAACATCAACTGTTCCTTGTGTATATGAATCTTCGGCAGTAACATCACTTGGTACGGAAATATAAAAATCTGCATCCTCGACAGCAACAACCACATCCGCCATATTTGCAATCAGAGCAGATGTTCCGAGACATGAACCGGCAATAAGAGCTATCTGCGGACATACACCGCTTATAGAGGCTGAAGCCTTAACGAGCTCGCCGTAAGCAGTGAGTACTTCAAAGCCTTCATCAAGCTTAACACCATTTGAATCAAAGACACTGATTAAAGGACAGCCTGTCTTTGATGCAAGGTCATAAATTTTTTTAATCTTTGCACATTGTGCGACGCTGACAGCACCGTCATTAACTGTAATATCCTGTGAATAAGCATATACAGGACATTCATTGACTGTTCCGTAACCGGCAACGACTTCAACCTCGCCGTTTGCTGACTTGGCAAAAGGGTCAATCTGAGTAAATGAGCCATCATCGAAGAGCGTTTCAAGTCTTGCAAGTGCAACTGAGTTTTTTACTTCACTCAATTTTGTATCCTCCTTATGATTTGAGACAAACAGGATATATCTAAAATACTCCAAATTTACCTATTATAGATTTTATCACTTTGTTAAATTAATATCAATATTTAATTTAATATTTTTAAAATTATTCTTCTGTATTGGAAGGATTTGAGGAACGCAGGAGCTTTCTTACCTCATTATCTGTCAACATTCTTGACTTTCCTGTTTGTAGCATACCGAGTTTAACGGGACCGATGGAAATTCTTTTAAGTCTTGCAACCTCAAGATTAACAGCCTCACACATTTTTCTTATCTGCCTGTTTCTTCCTTCACGCATGATGAATTCAAGGACTGCTCTTCCCTCTTCCTCTGTTATAATATCGACATCACACGATGCAGTCTTCCTGCCGTCAATTTCAATTCCGTTTCTGAGTTTTTCAAGAATTGAATCATCTACGCCCGGACGGACTGTTACACGGTAAACCTTTGCATAATTATGTTTTGGATGAGTAAGCGCATTGGCAAATGAACCGTCATTTGTGAAAAAAAGGAGCCCCTCTGAATCTTTATCAAGTCTGCCTACCGGATAAACTCTTGCATCAACATCAATTAAATCCATAACTGTTTTTCTTCCAAGTTCGTCAGAGACGGTTGTAACATAACCCCTTGGTTTATTAAGCATAATATAATACATTTTATTTGATTTGTTTATACGCTTTCCGCGAACAGTAACAATATCTTTTTTAGGATTTACCTTATCGCCTATATGTGCAATATGTCCGTTCACCCTGACCTTACCCATTTCAATCAGTTCTTCAGATTTTCTTCGTGAGGCAACACCGCAATCAGCCATAAATTTCTGAAGCCGTACTTCGTTCTTGTTCGGCATAATATTCTACATCCTCGTCTGCCTCAAGCGGCAGTCTTTCCAATAAATTTTTATTATAATAAATACAAGCTTCTCCTACTTTTTCCCCTTTACTGACGGGTGCATAAAGAAAAGGCTTTATATATATTTTAAGTTCAACATTATCAAGCAGATAGTACTTTTTATTAAATGAGCATTTTATTTCATCTTTTTTGCCGCCAACCACTGCAAGCTCAACGCTCTCCTTTATCTCGACCTCATTATACTTTTTTTCACACTCTTTATATAGATTTTTATGGTCATTCCAGTCATCAGGGGCATTAAGAGTAACACAAATCAACTTATTGCCCTTATATTTTTTTGCAGAGACGAGGCATCTGCCTGCTTTATCAGTATAACCTGTTTTAACACCAAAATAGCTTTTATCGACTGACAAAAGTTTATTATGATTATATACTGTTAAATCCTTACCATTAATTTTTATAACAGCGCTGCTTTTTGAAACGATATTACAGAAGGTATCAATCTTAACAGCCTGTGCAGTGAGTAACGCCATATCATAAGCAGTTGAATGGTGGTCACCCTCATCAAGCCCCGACGGTGTTACAAAGCAAGTACTGTTCATTCCGATTTCGGCAGCACGCTTGTTCATCAGCTCAGCAAAGTTTTCGATACTTCCGCAGATAAAATAAGCAACAGCATTTGCTGAATCATTACCGGAAGTAAGCATCATACCTGTAATCAGGTCGAGCAGAGTAATTATATCCCCGGCTCTGAGTCCCAGTGAAGAGCCCTCGGTATTAAGCATTTCCTCGGTAATTTTTACATTTTCACTGAGTCTGCCGCTTTCAACAGCTAAAAGACAAGTCATAATCTTGGTGGTAGATGCCATTGCGCGATGGTCATAAGCATTCTTTTCATAAAGAATTATGCCTGTATCAGCATCAATGACAACGGCGCACCGGGCACTGTTATCAGCACCATAAGCGATAATAGGAAAAATAAAAAATAATGACAAAATAAAAGCAAATTTTTTCAACAAAATAATCACCTACATAAATATATGCAGGTGATTTCAATTTATAATAATTTCCATAGCCTTTCAGGCTGCAAATAATTCATTAAAAATCATCCATACAACTTATTACAGCAGTATAAATCTTATAATGGAAATATGTCCATTTCAAAATTATGCCTCAGGCAAATTTTGATAGATTCATTTGCAAGCGCATGCAGAGCGAGATAAAGAAAGCAAAAAGGATTTGCAACGGTGAAAATTAATGTATGTAAACATTAAGAAATTCAGAAAACCGCGGCCTGTGATAATTGAATTAGCGTGATTTTTATACTATTACTCCTTAGGAGTTTCCTCATTTTCTTTATCTGTTTCCTTATCAGACTTGAGAAGCTCTGTAACCTTGTCAACAAGTTCAGGAATCATCGCAATAGCACGGTCAGCGGATGAGGTGTAATTATTAATCTGCATCATCCTGCACTTTCCGTTTTCAATAACAATGAATGCAACAGGTGTGATGGTGATTCCACCACCGCCGCCGCCGCCGAAAAGCTCGGCATTGCTCTTTGACGGGAGGTCTGTTCCGCCTGAGGTAAAGCCGTAAGAAACCTTTGATACAGGAATAAGAGTTGTATTCCCTGTTACCATGGGCTCACCGATGATTGTTGAAACATCAACCATCTGACGCATTTTCTCAAGTGTGTTTTCCATTATTTTGTTTACCGGAGTTTCTTTCATAATTAATCGTTCCCCTTCTTATTTTTAATTAAATTCTTTAAGAAAATAAATCCTGCTTTTAAAGCAACTTTAAGAATTAATCCCACATTTACACTTGCAATAAGCTGGAATTCATATTCATTTCTCGGTGCAATAAAATCCGGCTGTATGTAATCGTCATAATTATCAACTTTCATACCGTTTAATATTAAACCTTTGAGCGGATAATAATACTTACAAATTGTTCCGTATGAACGGGCAATCATATCAGCATCAGGACCGCCTACAAGTATCATAACATAAAGCGAATAAATATGCAAACCTTTAAATAAAGTTAATACGGCAGAATTTGCTGTTTCAAGAATATTTGACACCAGAGACATAATACCGACTATGCCTTCCTCGTCCCAAATTTTCTTTATAGGGTTATCTTTCTTGGGATGAGGCTCCTGCTTCTGAGTTTTTTCATCGCCGGATTTTGTTACCTCTGCGGCAAAAACGTCAGTTGATCCGTCTTCCCCGTCACTTACGGTAACTGTTTCCGCTTTGACTGTTTCATTTGATTTCTGCTCTTTTTCTGTCCTTTTTTTCTGTTTCTTTTTTTTCTTCTTCTCAGAAACATCCTGTGCCTTTTTTTCAGGAAAAAGGATAAAGGAAAGTATTTTTGAAAGGGCGATATCTTTTTCTATAAACAAGACTTGAACCTTTGTTTTCCAGCCTTTATCATAAATGACAGTCAAAGTTGCAGATAAAGAAAGAATTACAATAATTATCACTGCTATGACAGCAATAACAATTAAAAAAGTTTTCATCACTCGTCCTCCCTCTGAATATCAGTCATTTTTAAATCTGATTTATCATCAGGCTTATCATTTTCAAACAAAGATGTCTGAGAATCGTCCTTTTCCTCACTTTCCTCGGGCAGGTCAGGCAAATCATCAAGGCTGTTAAGAGAAAAGCATCTTAAAAATCTGTCTGTTGTACCGTAAACAAGAGGTCTTCCGGGGAGATCCAGCCTTCCTTTTTCTTCAATAAGTCCCTTCTGAACAAGACTTGAAATTGAGCCGCTGCAATCAACACCGCGTATCTGCTCGATAAAAGATCGGGTAACGGTTTTATTATAAGCAACAATTGCAAGAACCTCAAATGCAGCCTGACTGAGCGGTGTATTCTTTTTTATCTCAAGCAAGCCACGGACCTCGTCGCTGTATTCCTCACGGGTACATAATTGATACTTACCGTCAACTCTTATAAGTCTGAGTCCGCTGTCCTTTTCATCATACATTGCTTCAAGATGACCGAGAATTTTTATTACATTTTCAACATCAATATCAAGCACATCAGCAAGCTTTGCCGGGTCAACAGGATCACCTGCTGCAAAAAGCATAGCCTCCAGCGAAGCCGTAATATTATTACTGTTCAATATCATTTACCTCGTTTATTATCTGAACTGACGGATTCTGAATCGTTCCGTCAATAGAAATCTTCTTGGATCTTGTAAGTTCTAAAACGGCAAGGAAGGTTGCAACTATATCGCTCTTTGTTTTTGCATCGTCAAATAATGATAAAAAGCGTACCTTGGCGCCATTTTTCAGTTTGTTTATGACGATGCCGACCTTTGAGGCAACCGCGACAAATTTTTTTGCTACAATCGCCTTAAAGCTGTCAAGAGGCGGAGGGAGCTTTCTTTTGCCTCTTCCTGCTGCACTGATATATGCGCTGAGAAGTTCGTCACCCTCGTGAAACAGCTCATAATCATAATTGACATAGCCTTCCTGTGCAGGTCTGACAAATCTGTTAAAGCCTTCAGTGTGGTGTGATAATTTCTCAGCCATTATCTTACAGTCACGGTATTCAATAAGCTCGCCTGTTAACTCTTTTTTAAGTATTTCCGCTTCCTCATGCTTAGGCAAAAGAGAAACGGTCTTAATATATATAAGCCTTGCAGCCATTTCAAGAAATTCACCGGCAATATCGAAATCCTGCTTCTGCATTTGTCTGACATAATCGACATACTGATTTACAAGCTCGACAATAGGAATATCATTAATATTAAGTTTGTGTTTTGAAATTAGATGAAGCAGAAGGTCCATTGGTCCTTCAAACACATCAATTTTATAATTTATTTGTTCCATCAAACTCACCCGAAAATAAGACTTGGAATAAAAGCAATAACCTTGAACAAAATGTCTGAAATAAATGAAAGCGGTTTGTCAAGAACTCCTAAGAAAAGAAGCAACAAAAGAGCAATCATAATATAATTATCATATTTCATTAATTTGAAATAAACTTTATCAGGTAGAATTGCCGAAAATACTTTTGCACCATCAAGAGGCGGAATGGGAAGAATATTGAATACAGCAAGCATTATATTGACCTGAGCAGCGTAATTAAAAAACGCCGCAATTATCATAATCGTATTTGAAACAGAAACGGATATAAAGAAGTAATATATAAAAACAAATATAAAAGACAAAATAAGATTAGACAAAGGTCCCGCTGCAGAAATGAGAGCGAAATCCTTCCTTGGATGCTTAAGCTTTGCAGGGTTTACGGGAACAGGATTAGCATAACCTATACCAAACATAAAAATCATTATTGCACCGATTAAATTAAGATGGGCAAACGGATTAATGGTAAGTCTCCCCTGCTTTTCCGCCGTATCATCGCCGCACTTTTTTGCAGCATAAGCATGAGCACATTCATGGATAGGCATACAACAGAGTATAACAAACAATCTTGATATAATTATAACTGCCAAGCCGAGGTAATCCCCACTCCTCAAATAACTAAAAATACCCATTTAATCAATCCTTTTTTAATGCAACAGCAATTCTGTCATTATTATATATATCTTTTATTATTTCAATATCTTTAAACTGAGATAAAATAGTTTTAATTTCTTCACCCTGATTTTCACCGATTTCAAGAAAAAGTCTTCCGCCGGTTTTCAGCTTCTCAGACCAATTATCGTTAATTACGCGGTAAAAGTCAAGTCCGTCTTTTCCTCCGTCAAGTGCCATATAAGGTTCAGCAAGGACTTCCTTTTGAAGCTGGGGTATATCATCTGATTTTATATACGGCGGATTTGATACTATAACATCAGAACAAGGCAGATCACTATGCTCGGTAATATCAGCACAAATAATCTTTGTATTAGAGATACCCTCTACATTTTTAATAAGATAGGAAATCGCGTCAGGACTTTTTTCAACAAGATAGACAAAAGAATCAGGACAAGCTTTTGCAATACTTATACCGATGCAGCCTGAGCCGGAGCACAAATCAAAAACAACGGGTTTTGAAAGAGATTTTATATATTCAACTGCCTTTTCAACAAGCTCTTCCGTTTCAGGTCTGGGGATAAGAACACCCTTGCCGACATAAAACTCACTTTCATAAAAATCCCATTTTCCGATTACATACTGCAAGGGCTCCGCGCACTTTACACGCCAGAGCAGATCGGCAAATTTTTTCATAACTACATCATCCTGAAGATGCTGCTGAAATTGACCGGTCTCAATTCCGTCCAAATAACAAACTAAGCAAAGAGATTTAAATTCAGCCTCTTCAACTCCGTTGCAGGAAAGAAAATAAACGCCGTAATTATATGCTTCCTTAAGAGTCATTTAATTTCATCATCCTCCGGATTATCCGTAATAACTGCTTTAAGCGACTCAATACCGACCTCAATAATTTCATCGTCAGGCTCTTTAGTTGTGAGTCTCTGCATCCATAATCCGGGAGCCGATAATATTTTTACAAAGAGATTATCGTGTCTGCCTGCATATTTTATAAACTCATAGCCTATTCCCATAACAAGAGGAATAAAGGCTAATTTTAAAAGCATCCAAAGTACCCTTACGGTTGCGATTGAGGGAAAAATTTTTGACAGAATTGTACTCAAAATAATACTTAAAATAAGCATTACAAAAATAAAAGAAGTTCCGCATCTCGGATGAAAGCGTGTGCATTTTTTTACATTTTCAACAGTAAGCTCAAGACCTGCCTCATAACAGGCAATTGACTTATGCTCCGCACCATGATACATAAAAGTTCTTTTTATATCTTTCATCTGGCTGACAAGTGCAATATAGGCAATAAAGATTATTATTTTAATTACGCCCTCAATTGTACCCTGCCAAGGAGTCAAACTGCCGTGCGTCCACGCATTAAGCTTATTGAAAACAAGAACAGGAAAATAAAAGAAAATCAAAAATGCGAGAGCAAAGCCGATGATTGTAGCAATAAACATAATTACTGACATAAACTTATCGCCGAGCTTGTCAGTAAGCCACTTTTCAAACTTACTCATTTCAACATCTTCTATATCTTCCATACCCGATACTTCGGCTGAATACATTAGCATTTTATATCCCAGCACCATTGATTCAAAAAAACCAACAATGCCACGGATTAGCGGAAGCGCAAAAAACTTGCTCTTATCTCTTAAATGCTTGACATCGTGATGCTCGACAATTATATTTCCGTCTGTCTGCCTCACGGCAGTTGCAACGCCCTTAGGTCCCTGCATCATAACGCCCTCAATAAGCGCCTGACCTCCGACAGAGGTTTTATGTACCATTTTATTTTTCATTATATATCGCCTTTCATTTCAATACCTTCGTCGATTTCGGTATCCTTTTTCTGCTGGGCAATATCCTGAAGCTGATTCTCAGTAAAAGAATTCTCAACAGGCAAATAAATTGTAACAAGTGTTCCCTTGCCTTCTTCACTGTCAATTTCAAGTCTGCCGTGATGAAGATTGATGATTTCATTAGTAACGGCAAGTCCTATACCCGACCCGCGTACAGAAACATTCGCCTTATAAAACTTATCTTTAACATGCGGCAAATCTTCCTTGCTTATTCCGCATCCCTGGTCGGCAATTGCTATTGAAATAAAGTTTTCTTTATCAATTTTAGTAAACTGAGCCTTAACAAAAATTTTGCTTGGCGCACGAGAATATTTAAGAGCATTATCAAGTATATTCATAAATACCTGCTTGAGCCTGTTCGCATCTGCTTTTGCTATTGCAGGTATCTCAGGAATACTGTACTTAACCTCAATACCCTCACGCATTGCTCTTTCTCGGAAAGTGAATACAGTTTCATCAAGTTCTGCAAAAACATCTGTCTTTGCCAGGCGCAGATTCATTCTACCGCTTTGAAGTCTTGAAAAATCAAGGAGCTCTTCAACAAAACCCTCAAGCCTGCCGGCTTCCTTAACGATTACCTGAAGTCCCTTTCGTGTAACTTCATCAGCGGTATCATCGACGCCGAAATTAAGCGTTTCAGCCCAGCCTTTTATTGAGGTCAGCGGTGTTCGCAGTTCATGAGAAATAGTTGAAATAAAATCATTTTTCATTTTATCGGTTGTGGAAATTTCTTCAGCCATGGTATTAATTGAATCGGCAAGATTACCGATTTCATCATTATACTTTTTTTCAATACGAACCGAATAATCACCCTGTGAAATTTTCTTTGTCGTTTCATTAATTTCCTGAACAGGGAATATAATTGATCGAATAAAAAACAGATTTGAAAAAATTATAATTGCAAAAATAATTACAAGACCGATAAAAATTAGAAAAATCAATGTACTTATCTGATTATCCACCTGCTCGAGTGATGACATAACACGCACGGCACCGATTATATCGCCGTCCGGATTTTTAATCACACGGCAGACAGCCATAATTTTTTCGCCGGAGCTAAACTTGCCTATGTATTTTCCTGTACCCTCAGAATTGGTAAGCGCTTGATTATAATCCGGCATATCCTGTTTTTCAATACCGAATCCGCTTGAGGACAGAATAACCTGTCCGTCACTGCCAATAATCCATGTTGTCGTTTTTTCCCGATAACTGAAGCTGTCAATAAAATCTGATGCGGACTGCTCAAGCGAAACGCCCTCATCGAGATTAGATGAAAAATAACCGGTTGCAGTGGTGGAAGTTCCTGAGCTTAAAATACTCTCAACATTGGAGTAATAGCTTGATTTTATTGCAAAGGATGAAAGGATGAAAACAATAATAAAAAACAAAACAATAACACCGATGATGTTAATGAGCCACCTCAGTGTAATTCCTTTAATCTTATGGATATGTAATTTTTTTGACCATTCTTTTTTCATTACTTATCCTGCCAAATAGAATTATTGTTTTTCCGTAATCCACTTATATCCGAGTCCCCATATTGTGACGAGTCTTGTCGGATTTGAAGGGTTTTCTTCAATCTTAATTCTGAGGCGGCGGATATTTACATCAACAATTTTTTCATCGCCGAAATAGTTTGCGCCCCATACAGTTTTGAGAATATCCGTTCTTGAAAGTGCGGCATTCGGGTTTTTAAAGAAATACTCAACTATCTGAAATTCAACCTGGGTAAGTTCAATAAATTCACCGTTTTTTGAAAGCGTCCTGTTTCGGAGATTGAGTTCAAATTCATCCAAAACGATACTATCACCCGTTGTATCATTTTTTCTGAAGCCGCGGGTCATTTCAACTCGTCTGTAAACCGCGTCAACTCTCGCCATAAGCTCACTTGGTGAAAACGGCTTTGTAACATAATCATCTGCACCGAAAAGCAGACCTGTTACCTTGTCCATTTCCTGAGTCTTGGCACTGAGCATAATGATACCCAAATCAGAAGAGCGCTTACGCAGCTCCTTACATACAGTAAGTCCGTCAACCTCAGGCATCATAATGTCAAGAATGGCGACATCAAAGTTGTTTGCTTCTTTTGAAAATTTTTCAAGTGCAACAGCTCCGTTTTCGGCCTGCTCGACCTCATATCCGCTTCTTGTAAGATTAATTACTATGAACTCGCGGATTGACTCTTCATCTTCGGCAACTAAAACCTTTTTCATAATTATTCTCCTGTCTTAATAAGATTTTATCATACTTTTTAAGTCTTCGGCTGTGATATCAATTGTAGATTTGCTATTAACCTGAGCAAGATAAACAAATCCTGAATTACTATATATTTCAGTATAATTTTTAAACTTTTCATCAGTTGAATTATAGGCAGATTTCATAACTGTAGTAATGCTGAAACATTCCTGTGCGCCTGAAAGCACTGACATCTTCCTGCTGTCATTATCATATTTTACGGATATATTTGAAAAATCCTCATCGTCGATAATGAGTGAATATCCGTCTCTTTTACAGGAGAGCGAATAGCATTTATGCCGGAGGACCGTGTTGCCGAAGTCCATCCAGTCCTGAGCTGTTATCTGCTCAGGCAGTTTACTTACACTCTCATCAAGAGGGATTTCTATAACGCCGTCACCATCAATATCCTTGGAATTGATTATACTTTTTCTTGTTGTCTCAGCAGTTTTCCCTGTTGAGTAACTGTAAAACGGTGAAACGATTGAGTCATAATATGTTGACCAGTATATTAATTCAGTCACCATAGAATCTCCGCTTGACCTTACAGCATCAGCATAAATGCTTACGCCCTCGTCCGTTTCACCTGCTATTATATTTGAAAAGGATATAATTGAACTGTCAAGCTTAGTCTGACCGAGCAGTGACTTTTTATTATCCTCAAAGGAATAAAGCTTTGCAACCGGAGACTCGGATGCCGAACCGAGAGTGAACACAAGCAGCTCTTCAGCACCGTCACCATTGACATCGGCACATATAAATTCACCTGCAGTAATTGAGTCATCAATCTGCTCAAGACTGTATTCATTTTCTCCGATAATCTGTCTGTATACATCGAGATTAAAGGTAGTTGATTTTGAAATGACGCTCCAGCAGACTATTATTTCAATGCTTCCGTCATTATTAACATCGCAGAAATCAACTGAATTGATATCCGTTCCGTCACCGACAATATTTTCAACAACGCTCCATTTTTCATCAGTTTTATTAAGCACCGCCATATTCACTGTACCGAGTGAATCGGACGGCTCATAAAAGGCAATTGCCTCCTCCTGGGTGTTACCGTTAAGGTCATAAAAAATAAACGAAGTTTTGTAATCCCCTGCCGACGGAACTTTGATGAGATATCCGGACTTACAGTACTCATCAACTGCATTCTGTACCCCTGCATTATCACCGCTCGGCGATATTGGTGAAATTAAATCGTCAATCGAGCTTGCAAATCTGAAATTACTGCATCCGGTCAAAAAAAGTGACAAACATAATATAACCAAAAATATTCTGATTTTTTTCATTTTGTCACCCCTTTAACACATATTTAAGATATTGTAACATAAAACTAAAATAAAATAAATATAAATTTAAAAATAATTACATTAAAATTACATTAAATAAATTTATTACATTTAAACCTAAACAAAAAACACACAGTTAGACATAATAATCACTGTGTGTTAAAAACAAATTTATTATCTGAGTTCTGCCATAAAGCGTTCGGCATAATACATAAATAGCTGATTGAATCTGCCGGTCATAAGGCTGTCACTTCCGTGGCCGGCATAACTGATTTCAAGAGCAAAGCAATTCGGATTGTCTGCATTTTCAAACGCGTCAACCGTTTCGCCAAGCGCCTCAGGTCTTACTATACAGTCACTGTCACCCATAACGACCATAGTCGGCACAGCGGTACTGTCAACATAATTCAGGTAATTGTCAATACCGTCAGCATCGGGGCTGTAGGCGGGATAAACAGGAATTATGCCCTTGAGCGTTATTCCGTAATCATCCAGATTATTGTCATAGGAATAGGCGTACTTGCTTGTAAGTGAGCCGCCCATAGAGACGCCTGTTATAAAAACGGACGAAAGATCTGCGCCGCAGTCATTATTTTCTGAGAGGTATTTAAAAAATTCATCAATATAAAACAGAAAGTTTTCACTGCTGTAACTATACATATTTTCATTAAAATTTGTATTACTTTCATTCCAGTCACCGTACTGCAAATCAAAGACTACATATCCCTCGCTTGCAAAGTATTTATTTCGGTGGGCATAGTTGCCGATATCCTTATCTCCGCCGCTGCCGTGAAGATTTACAAGAACGGATTTACACGCATTCTCACTTGTCGGAAGGTACATATCATATTTTAATTTCAAACCGCTGTCAGCTCCGGAATCTGATGAATAATAAACGATATCTCTTTTTATTTCAAAATCATCTGTCCCAACACCGGCAAATTCGTCAGCAAAGGAATAAGGAATTTCCCTCATATTTTCTGATGTTTCAACATTTGGGAATATTTTATTAAAATTATAATCTGCTTGCTTAATATCGTCAATTACTCCAAGCTGTAAAATTACCAAAGGAACAACTGCAAAAGCAAGCATAAAATAAGGAAGATTTTTCACCTTATCCGACTTAAAACTGCCGGATACTGTAAGCAACAAAGAACATACTGACAAGGATAATACGATTAATAACAAGGACAGATTAACAGTATTCGTATTAATAGGTGTATGTGCAAAAAGTGATATAATACCGACAATGATTACACTGAGTAAGAACAATATTCCTGCCGCAAATAAAATGATTGAAACTTTTTTGTTAATTTCAATCAGATGATGCTTTTTTCTAATATTAATAAAAATGAACAATGCATTAATCAGAAATATCAGAATGATGCTGATTATACCTATATAGTTTTTATTCAGGGTATATGCCGAGAGACCTGCAATATAATTTGATGCAAAGTTGACTATGAACAGAAATGCAGTAAGAATAATCTGAGTTATACTGCTTTTTATCTTACATAAACCTGCATAAATCAAATTGCAGCCAATCAAAATAAATGTTATTACTGCGGCAATATTCATAAAATTATTCCGTACATCCGCAAAAGCGCAAACAGAATAGAACAACGCAGATAAAATGTTCAGAACAATCAGTGATAAGGATATTGCCTTTTTATGGTAATACATATTATATCTCCTTGTATTTAATATTTATTATGTACTTTCTCAGCAAAGCAAAGGAAGTCTTTAATTTCAATTACTCTGCCGTCATCAAGAACTGCTTTTCCCGTCATTCTGCCAAACACCTGATGCTGGTCTGTTACAATCAGGTTTGCAACGCTTGTATAATCGCTTCTGTCAATAATCGGAGCAAATTCCATTTCAAATCTGCCGTCAGAGGAATTAAAAGTCCAGTTATCCATATAATTATCACTGATATTAAAAATAATATCATCAAGCTTATGTGCAACACCGTCATAGAAAATTACATTTTCAGATGCGGCGGTTGTGTCACCAAAGCCGTAGCCAAGATTAAAGCCGAACCTGTGACCGTCAACAACACCAGAGCCTGAGCCCCAATACCAGACATTGTCATATGTCCATACGCCTCTGCCCCAATCAAGGCAACCGAAATCTGTTTGAGGTGAAAGCTCATATTCATCATCGCCGTATTTAATCTTTCCTCCTGCACGCATACAGTTAATCTTCTGATTATAATAAAAAGCCTTGTCATCCTTAGCCCAGGGAGTTGCAATAACCATTGTATCCTCAGGCGGATTATCAAGTGTTATATTGACCTTCAGACCCTTTCCTCCGTCAAATGACGGAAAATCACAGCGGATATAGCGTTTACCATCACTGACAGTAAAATCAACAGCGAGCTTTTTATTTTTTACACGGACATCACCTGTAACAGAAGCGGAAGGCATTTTCAGTCTGCCCATAGGGAAAGGCGCCATACTGCCCTGAGTGTGCTCTGTTGCGGTATTGAAATCCAAAAATGAAACGCTCTCAAGCTCAAGATATCCGAGGTCAGATACGGTAAAGCAGACGGCAATATTATGCTTATTTGAAATGACTGAATAGTAATCCCATTCCTTTATTCTTGATTTTCTTTTTTTAATTTTATCCCTGTCATATATCTGGAGGAGCTGTCTGCTCCAGCCCGGCTCTCTCAAAGAACCGTCAGGATTGAGGAGTTGCCGGCGGTTTGTTACTTCATGATTTCTCATATTATTACCCCTTTCATTTATTATATTTTATATTAACATATGCTGTTAATTAATTCAATAAAAAGACGGACACCAAATCAAAGCGAGGTGTCCGTCAAAATTCTCATATATAAAAGGTTATTATTCTTTTTCTAAGTTTATCTGCGCAGTTTTTGAATCAGCCTGAAATGCCTTTTCAGGGTCAAAGTCCTTTTCAGGGAAAAGAATATTAAGAACAATACCGACAATTGAAGCGCAAGCCAGAGCTGTAAGAGTAACAGATACTGAGCCGATATTGAAAGTTATACCGTCTGTAAGACCAAGAGCAACAACAAGAATGATTGCTGCAATAATAGTGTTACGGGCTTTAGAGAAATCGACCTTTGCTTCAACAACATTTCTTACACCGATTGCAGAAATCATACCGTAAAGGACAAATGAAATTCCGCCGACAATTGAAACAGGTATTGACTCAATAACTGCTGCAAACTTTGGTGAAAATGAGAAAAGAAGAGCGAAATAGGCTGCGATTCTTACCACCCTTGGGTCATAGACCTTTGAAAGAGCAAGAACACCTGTATTTTCACCATAAGTTGTATTTGCAGGTGCGCCGAACAGTGATGCTAATGTTGTTGCAAGTCCATCGCCTAAAAGAGTTCTGTGTAGACCGGGGTCAGAAATGTAATTTTTACCAACAGTAGCTGAAATGGCGGAAATATCGCCAATATGCTCCATCATTGTTGCAATTGCTATAGGTACAATAGCAATAATGGCAGAAATAGCAAGCGACTTATCATGGACACCACCAAATACAGTTGAAGACCATTCAATCGGATTGCCAATCCAAGGAGCCTCTTTTACTGCGGTAAAATCAATAGCAAAGCTTTCAACTCCGCCTATATTACCAACAAGGACTGCAACAAGATAAGAACCGAGTATACCGAGAAGGATAGGTACAATCTTAACCATACCCTTACCGAAAATGTTGAAAATAATTACAAGTGCAAGTGCGACTACTGCGAGCCACCAATTATCCTTACAGTTGCTGACTGCACTCGGAGCAAGCCCGAGACCGATTGCCATAATAATCGGACCTGTTACAACAGGTGGAAATAGCTTCATAATCTTATTAACACCAACAACTTTAATAAGTGCAGCTACGACAAGATAAAGCAGACCTGCGCAGGCAACACCTAAGCATGCGTATGGCAGGAGTTCTTTATTTCCTGTCTTCGTTCCGTCGGGATTTTCAATCATAGGTGCAATAGAAAGATAACCTGCTATGAATGCAAATGAAGAACCGAGAAATGCGGGGACCTTGAACTTTGTCAGGCAGTGGAATAAAAGAGTTCCGAGACCTGCAAACAACAGAGTTGTTGAAATACTGAGCCCTGTAAGAAGCGGAACCGTTACTGTTGCGCCGAACATAGCAAACATATGCTGAAAACCGAGGACAGTCATTTTGCCGCCGCCGAGCTTACGAGCATCGTAAATGCTTTCCTGACCGATTTTAATTTTTTCTTTAGCCATAAACTTCTCCTTTTTCAAAAAAATTTATTACAAAATTATTTTGTTCCGAAAATTCTGTCGCCGGCATCACCGAGTCCAGGAATAATATAACAGTCATCATTAAGCTTTTCATCAAGAGCAGCACAATAAATATCGACATCAGGATGAGCCTTTTTGAGTGCTGCAAGTCCTTCAGGCGCAGCAATTATGCACATAAAAACAATCTTTCTTGGATTTCTGAGTTTAATTTGACTGATAGCATCAATTGCCGATCCTCCTGTTGCGAGCATTGGGTCAAGAACATATACATCTCTTTTTTCAATATCCTTAGGGAGCTTACAATAATACTCAACAGGAGTATGGGTTTGCTCATCTCTGTAAAGTCCAATATGACCCACTCTTGCTGCAGGTACAAGCTGTAGACAGCCGTCAACCATACCGAGACCCGCCCTCAGAATAGGAACAAATGCAAGCTTTCTGCCTGCAATGTGACTGCACCTTGCAATACCGCAGGGAGTTTCCACCTCAATTTTTTCTGTCGGCAAATCTCTTGTTGCCTCAAAGGTCATAAGCATTGCAATCTCATTAACAAGCTGGCGGAAATCCTTAGTGCTTGTTTTAGAAGAACGAAGGATGCTGAGCTTATGCTGAATAAGCGGATGATCAAAAATTACAACTTTTCTCTCCATAAATAACTCCTTATAATAGCATTTCTTTTCAATTTAAAATAATATCATAATAGACAGATTTAGACAAGAAATGTTACATCATTGTAATAAAAATTGTAATAAAAAAACAGAAGGCTGTAATAAAAAAACAATCTCATTAAGCTGAAGCTGAGAAATATTTTTTAAATTTCTCAGCACAAAACGGTTTTCTTGTAAGAAAATCTAACCTAATGAGATTATAAGATATTAATTTAAATCGGAGCAGTCTCCAGCAAGCTCGCTTGAGGCGGAGTTTGCAAACAATTTTAACCTAAACAGGGAGTATTAGCTCCTAAAGGTTTCAGTTAAAGATTAGTGCTATCACTGAAATTTTGAAGTAGACCTCGCCGCCTAAGATGCAGGGAAGCTGCGAATAGATTATAAATATTTTTTTAAATACTGTCCTGTATAAGATTTTTTACATTTAGCTACTTCTTCGGGAGTTCCTGCGGCAACAATTTTTCCGCCGCCGTTTCCTCCTTCAGGGCCGAGATCAATTATATAATCGGCATTCTTAATAATATCAAGATTATGTTCAATAACTACAACTGTGTTGCCTGCGTCAACAAGTATATTGAGAACATTAACAAGATGATGAACATCAGCAGTATGAAGACCGGTAGTAGGCTCATCAAGAATGTATATCGTTTTGCCGGTGCTTTTCCTCGCAAGCTCTGCCGCAAGCTTTACGCGCTGAGCCTCGCCGCCGGAAAGAGTTGTCGCGCTCTGACCGATTTTAATATAGCCGAGACCTACATCGGATAATGTTTTGAGTTTATTATAGATTTTCGGCTGCTGTGCAAAGAATTCAACACCTTCATCAACACTCATCTCGAGCACATCAAAGATTGATTTGCCCTTGAATTTTACCTCAAGAGTTTCACGGTTATAGCGCTTGCCGCCGCAGACTTCACAAGGCACATAGATATCAGCAAGAAAATGCATTTCTATTTTTACTATACCGTCACCCTGGCAGGCTTCACATCTTCCGCCCTTTACATTGAAAGAAAATCTGTTTGCTTTATATCCTCTATGCTTTGCATCAGGAGTCTGGGCATAAAGCTCACGGATATCATTGAATACGCTGGTATACGTTGCAGGATTTGATCGCGGTGTTCTTCCTATTGGCGACTGGTCAATATTAATAACCTTATCAAGATTATCTGCACCGGTAATCTTTTCAAATTTGCCCGGTCTTTTCTTTGCACCGTTAAGAACATTTGAAAGATACTTACTGAGAATTTCATTGACAAGGCTTGACTTTCCCGAACCGGAAACACCTGTTACGGCAACAAACCTGCCTAATGGAATTTCAACATCAATCTTTTTCAGGTTATTCTCGGCAGCACCGTAAACAGTAAGTTTTTTCCCTGTACCTGCTCTTCTTTTATCAGGAACGGGTATTGAGCGTTTGCCTGAAAGATACATACCTGTAATTGACTTTTCGCAATTGATGATATCATCAACAGTACCTGCTGCAATAAGCTCTCCGCCGTGAATACCTGCACCCGGTCCTATATCGACAATATAATCGGCATTACGCATGGTATCCTCGTCATGCTCTACTACAATAAGAGTATTGCCAAGGTCACGAAGATGCCTGAGTGTAGCGAGTAATTTATTGTTGTCCCTTTGATGAAGACCAATTGACGGTTCATCAAGGATATAGAGAACTCCCATAAGTGAAGAGCCTATCTGAGTTGCAAGACGGATACGCTGAGCCTCACCGCCTGATAAGGTTGCCGCCTCACGGGAAAGTGAAAGATATTCAAGTCCGACAGAATTGAGAAATTTCAGGCGTTCCCTGATTTCATCAATAACGAGTGAACCGATAGCTTTTTCTCTGTCGGTAAGCTTCAGATTGTCAATAAAATCCAGTTCTTCTCCGATAGGGAGCTTACAGAATTCATATATATTCAATCCTCCGACAGTGACGCTCATAATTTCAGGAGTGAGCCTTGAGCCTTTACAATCTGGACAAATACAGGTGGTCATAACTGCCTCAATATCACTTCTTGCCCAATCTGATGTTGTTTCATTATAGCGTCTCTGAAGATTAGAAATAATGCCTTCAAACTCACTTTTATAAGTGCCTGTTCCGTATGATGTTACGCGCTTCATAGATAATTTTTTGCCATTTGTACCGTAAAGAATAGCGTTGAGCCCTTCTTTACTTATCATTTCAACAGGTATGTCAAGAGAAAAATCATATTCCTTTGCAAGTCCCTCATAATACATTTTTGCAATTGAGGTGTCATTGATATTCCAGCCGGACGCTTTTATTGCGCCCTGATTGATTGACAGCTTTTTATTCGGAATAATGAGGTTAGGGTCAATCTCCTTGTATGAGCCGAGGCCACCGCATTTCTTACAGGCACCGAAAGGATTATTAAATGAAAACATTCTCGGACTCATTTCTTCAATAACAGCGCCGTGCTCCGGGCAGGCATAATTTAGGGAAAAAAGTTCTTCCCTGTCACCGACAATATCTATTATTACAATACCGTCTGTAAGGCGTGTAGCTGTTTCAATTGAATCAGTCAGGCGGGATTTGATATTATCATTAATCACCAAACGGTCAACGACTACCTCAATATTATGTTTTTTATTTTTGTCAATTTTAATATCCTCTGATAAATTATAAACCGAACCGTCAATACGGACGCGGACAAAGCCTGATTTACGGATATTGTCAAGTTCCTTGACATACTCGCCCTTTCTGCCGCGCACAATAGGAGCAAAAACCTGAATACGGGTTTTCGGCTCAAGCTTCATCACAGTATCAACAATCTGGTCAACAGTCTGCTGGGTAATTTCTCTTCCGCATTTGGTACAGTGCGGAATTCCTATTCTTGCATATAAAAGTCGTAAATAATCATAAATTTCCGTTACAGTGCCGACTGTTGAGCGTGGGTTTCGGCTCGTTGTCTTTTGGTCTATTGAAATTGCGGGAGACAATCCGTCAATATAATCTACATCAGGCTTTTCCATTTGCCCGAGGAACTGTCTCGCATATGATGAGAGGGACTCGACATATCTGCGCTGACCTTCGGCATAAATTGTATCAAAAGCAAGACTTGACTTGCCCGAACCTGATAAGCCGGTAAAGACAACGAGCTTATCTCTCGGAATTTCAATATCAATATTTTTGAGATTATGCTCTCTTGCACCTTTAATAACAATATTTTTATTCATTTTATACCTCGGATTTTTTGATAATCATTCAAGATTTTTCTTGATTTTATACAGGCTTTGACTTAAGCTCTTTCTCAAATACTCTTAATTTATTTTGAGTGAAGATGTCCTTTATCCTTATTTTTCTAACTCTGCAATCCGGTCACGCAGGTAAGCGGCATGCTCAAATTCAAGCATACGCGCTGCTTCTTTCATTTCCTTGGTAAGCTGAGTAATTAGAAGAGTTTTTTCTTTTTTGGTAAGATGCTTGCGGTTACCTTCAAGCTTTTCTTTTGAAGTAATTTCAATTATTTGGTGAACATCTTTTTTGATTGTCTTTGGTACAATACCGTGTTCACTGTTATATTTTTCCTGAATTTCCCTTCTTCTGACAGTTTCAGAAATTGCACGCTCCATTGACGGTGTAACGCAGTCAGCATACATAATAACCTCACCGTTTTCATTGCGTGCAGCTCGTCCGATTGTTTGAACAAGTGATGTCTCGGAACGCAGAAAGCCTTCCTTATCTGCATCAAGAATTGCAACCAGAGAAACCTCGGGTATATCAAGTCCTTCACGAAGAAGGTTAATTCCGACAAGCACATCAAACTCGCCGAGTCTTAAATCACGTATGATTTCCATACGCTCAATTGTATCAATATCGTGATGCATATAGCGTACCTTAACTCCGAAATCTTCAAGGTACTTAGTTAAATCCTCTGCCATAGCTTTTGTAAGAGTGGTAACAAGGACTCTCTCTTTCTTTTCGGCTCTGATATTGATTTCAGAAAGCAAATCGACCATTTGGTCTTCAGTAGGTTTAACAGTGACAATTGGGTCAAGAAGACCTGTCGGACGTATAATCTGCTCAACTATCTGTGTACTCTTTTCTTTTTCAAAATCACCGGGAGTTGCAGAGGTAAATACTACTTGTTTAATTTTTTTATAAAACTCATCAAACCGCAGTGGTCTATTATCTAATGCTGACGGAAGTCTGAAACCGTACTCAATAAGACTTTCTTTCCTTGCCCTGTCACCTGCGTACATACCTCTTACCTGCGGCAGCATAACATGGCTCTCATCACAAAAGAGAAGAAAATCATCAGGAAAATAGTCGATTAAGGTAAACGGAGGGTCGCCGGTCTTTCTGCCGCTCATTACTGCTGAATAGTTTTCTATTCCCTTACAAAAGCCCGTTTCCCTAAGCATTTCGATATCATTCATAGTACGCTCTTTTATACGCTGAGCCTCAAGTAGCTTGCCTTTTTCTTCAAAATAAGCAGCTCTTTCAACCATCTCATTATAAATCTTTTCAATAGCTATATTCATTTTTTCCTGACCGACAACATAATGAGAAGCAGGAAATATACAAACATGAGAAAGCACTCCTTCAACATTACCTGTCAAAGGATTAATTTCACATATACGGTCGATTTCATCACCGAAAAATTCAATTCTTATTGCATTTCCTGAAGATCCGGCAGGAAAAATTTCAAGCGTATCACCGCGTACTCTGAATTTATTGCGTACAAAATTGATATCATTTCTTTCATACTGGATTGAAACTAATTTGGCTATAAGCTTGTCTCTGCCATATTCCATTCCCGTTCTGAGCGAAATTACCATACTTTTATAATCAATAGGGTCACCGATTGAATAAATGCAGGAAACCGAAGCGACTATGATTACATCTTTTCTTTCAAATAATGCGGCAGTTGCTGAGTGGCGCAATTTATCAATCTCATCATTTACGGAAGAGTCTTTTTCAATATAAGTATCTGTTGTAGGAACATATGCCTCCGGCTGATAGTAATCATAATAGGAAACAAAATACTCAACGGCATTTTCTGGAAAGAACTCTTTAAACTCACTGCAAAGCTGTGCAGCAAGAGTTTTGTTGTGAGCAAGGACAAGTGTCGGTTTATTTACTCTTTCAATTATATTAGCCATAGTAAAAGTTTTGCCTGAGCCGGTTACACCCATAAGAGTTTGTTCCCTGTCGCCGTTCAAAATACCTTTAACAAGTGCATCAATGGCCTGGGGCTGATCACCGGTAGGCTTATATTTACTTACTAATTTAAATTTATCCATGCTTGCACCCTGCTCTGTTTTGTTAAAATTGTCTATTAAATTATTATAGTATATTTATTGATGAATATCAAGAGATTCAGAAAAAATTTCAAACAAAAGTTCGTATGCTTGAATATTCTAAACTCATATCAATATACAGTTATAAATATAGTTTGTCAAGGAATATGGAAAAAATTTCGGAATATGATTTTATGGGTGATGAAAATGTTAAGTGCTTTACTATCAGCAATAAGCGCAAATCTGATTTATTTTATTCTTCATATTCAAAACACATCAAGCTTTCCTAAGCCGCTCAGTCCAAAAGAAGAGAAAGAGATGCTTGAAAGAATGGCGAATGGTGACAAGAATGCAAGAGGGATCCTCATTGAAAGAAATCTAAGACTGGTAAGTCACATTGTAAAAAAATACTATTCAAAAACAAATGACACAGATGATTTAATCAGCATCGGTACAATCGGGCTTATTAAGGCAATTGATTCCTTTAAAAGTGACAAGGGCACGCGTCTTGCAACATATGCCAGCCGATGTATAGAAAATGAGATACTTATGTATTTTAGGGCAGGGAAAAAGGTTGCTAATGATGTGTATCTGAATGATACTCTTGAAGTTGATAAGGACGGAAATCCACTTACGATTGAAGATACCATAAGCAGTTCCGATGATTTAGCAGAGGATCTTGAAGTAAAAATACAATGGGAAAAGGTTGCAAAAATTATTGAAGGACTTGAAGATGAAAGAGAGAAAAAGATAATAATTCTAAGGTATGGATTAAATAATAAAAAACCTTTGACACAACGGGAAGTTGCGCAAAGGTTAAATATAAGCCGCAGTTATGTTTCAAGAATAGAAAAGAAAGTTCTCAATGAGATAAAAGACAAGGTTGATTAAAATATTATTTTCTATTAAAGATATTCCCTCCGGAGCAATCAATTGCTACAGTCAAGGGAAAACTATTGAATGTAAGTTTTTTGACTGACTCACAGCCTAAATCTTCATAAGCTATAACCTCACACGCGGTTATACACTTTGAAGCAAGTGCGCCTGCCCCGCCTATAGCACAGAGATAGATTGCTTTATTACGGTTAATGGCATCACATACAGCTTGATTACGCTCACCCTTGCCAATCATTGCAACTACACCCCTGTCAAGCAAATCAGGCGCAAAGGGGTCCATCCTGCTTGATGTTGTCGGTCCGCAGGAACCGACAGCAAGGTTCTCAGGTGCAGGAGTAGGTCCTGCATAGTAGATAACGGCATCCTTTAAATTATAAGGTAATTCAGTACCTTCCTTAATCTGTTGTGTTATACGCTTATGAGCGGCGTCGCGTGAGGTAAAAACCGTACCTGAAAGAACGACGCGGTCCCCTGCTTTTAATTTGGGGGCATACTCACGCAGCTGAGTTGTATTTAGTACATATTCCATTAACTTTTACCTAATTGTTCTTTCAGCTTTTTATTTTCTTCCTCCAAAGCTTCAAGAATAGCAATATTCTGCTTTAATTCACGGTTAACTGACTTAAGCTGAAAATCAAGATTGACATTTATAATCTCAAGCCTTTGACATTCAAAGTTTACATCTTCCAGAGCAGCCATAAGACGGGAAATCTCGTCAGTAAGTGCTTTAATATCTGAATTTTTTGACATATAGGCTTGCTCCTTTCAATTTAGAAAATACAGGCGGATATACACAAATAGGTTGCCGTTTAGGGCAACCTATTTTATTTTATCAAGTATCTATATCGACATCTTTTTCAAAATAGCGTGAACCGAACCAGTTTACTTTAAGAGTGTATTCTTCCTCTAACTTTTCAGTTGCAGAGCTGCTCTCCTCATCTGCAAGAGCCTGCTGAGCATTATATTCCCATACTTTCTGAGAATTTGTTCCTACGAAATACATAATATGGTAGCCATAATCAGATTTAACAATTGCGGTATCGCCTGCTTTTCTGCTTGAATCAAAGCACCAGTATGAAAAAGGATTAGCCATTTGACCTGTTACTACATTTTCATAAAGACCGCCGTTTTCTGTTGAGCCTGTATCTGTTGAGTTGTCAGCGACAAGAGCTGCAAAGCTGTCTTCTGTCTTATCGCCTGAATTGAATTGGTCGAGGATACTTTTTGCTGTATCGTAAGCCGCATCCCACTGTTCGGTTGTTGCATCGACTGCAGAGGTATCCTCATCATCAGTTTCAGGAGCAATAAGGATATGGCGGACATTTATTGTATTTCTATCGGTAATAGCTGCCGGCGAAATTACATATACAACTGAAGTGCTGTACTGTTTGATATCTCCGGCTTTTCTGTCTGCACTGAAGAGCCAGTCAAGCCCTGAATATACTAATTCCTCGTCGTCTGAATGTTCTTCGCCCTCTTCGTGTGTATGCTCGTCTGCTGATGAAATTGCATAACCCTTATTCTGAAGGATTGATCTTGTTACACCGAGCTCAGTAAGATATCCTTCATCCTCATATGCAGATTTATAGAAATCTGATGAAGCATACGTTATTGCAAGGTCGGAAAAGTTTGAACCATCAGCCTTGAGTTCCTTTGCAAAAGCCTTTGCATCATCTTCGTTGCTGCACTCAAAGAGTTTGATATCAACAGTCTCAAGATCTTCTTTGTGTTCTGATTTATAATTGTTCAAATCATCAGCTGTATATTCCTTTGCCGAATAATCATCTGAAAGAGCTGACTGATAATTCTGTGCAATATACTGACGGATTGTCTCTGTTCTGAATACAGATTCTGTTACGCCCTTACCCATTGCTTTAACAAGGTAGCCGCTGAGTGTATAGCCGTAGCCGGTTGCAGTTTCTTTATATTGATCGATTGTATCCTCAAGCTCGGATTTTTGATCGTCAGTGATTTCAGGATCCTCGCCGCCGTTGTCAGCAACGGCAGCCAGATAATAAGTATAAGTACTTTCAATTGATTCAAGCACAAGGTCATTAAGATGCTTTGACCATGTCATTTTTTCATTGGTTTCTGTATCAGTATAAGTCTGCTTTGAAAGTGACACATCAAAATCAACATCAAGACCTACCTGCGCAGCATCAATTCCATACTGCTCATACTGTGATTTCTGAGATTGAAGGCTGTTATATGTTTGTGCAAAATAGAAATTATATGTGCTGACTTTAATTTTTGCTTTATTTTCACCGTTTGTAACAGTAACCCCTGTAAGCGTCTGTGCCGGGAGACTGAGTGATGCTATAAAGCCTTTTCTTACAGCTCCGGTTGCAACATAGGTTACAAGAAGAGCAACGACAATGACTATTGCAACAACCGATGTAATAATCTTCCGTGTTCTTGGGGCAATACTCACAGTGCTTCCGGAATTGGAATACTTTGCAGATAGCTTTTGGATTTTAGCATTAATTTTTTCAATCTCCGCCTCATCTGTTGCATTTGACTTTGCTTCCTTAAGAGCATCAAGTTCAGATTTAATTGCAGCACGCTTTTTATCTTTTTTTGCCTTTGCTTTTTCAAGTTTCTGTGCTTTTTTGACTGATTTCTTTGATGCTTTATCTTTATTGGAGCCTATATTCCCTCCGGTAAGTAAATCCTCATCTAATTCTTTCTTTGCCATATTTGTTTCTTCCTTTTATACTCTCTTATTAACTTTTGCAAGTATTAATTATATGATGTATTTTACACTATTGTATCAGATAATACAAGTGTTATTTTACTACTCAGATGCAGAAGTTGTATCATCAGAAGCAGTCTGACTTTGTGTATTTTCAGCAGTATTATCTGCAAAAAAGTCCTTAATAGCCTTATTAATTACATAGTTATGCATTTTGAAATCTGAGTTTTCAATAGTTTGTTCTATTTTTTCCTCTCTCATATCAGTAATAATCTTTGACTGATATTCAGGTCTGCTGTCAATATAAAACATAATATGATAACCGTACTCGGATTTAATAATTCCAGTATCTCCGTACTTACGGGAGTCATCAGTTGCCCAGTCTTCAAATTCAGATACCATTGCGCCTAATTTTGTGGTTTCATACAGACCGCCGTAATATTCGGTTGATGAGTTTGAGGTTGAGGCAGTGTCATCACTGTTCTCCTCAGCAAGAAGAGCAAATGAATATTCACTCTTATCACCTTCATTAAATTCGTCAAGAATTTCCTGTGCCTTCTTCTCAGCTCTTTCCCAGTCCTCATCTGTCAATTCACTTGCTGACTCTTCTTCTGTCTGTGCAACACTTTCGTCCTCTTGATTTGAAGGAACAACGAGTATATGCCTTACTGTATATGTTTCGTCATCGAGAAGCGAGGGCTCTTCTGTTTTAAGGAAAATATAAGCGTAACCTGATTCTTCATCAATGTAATGATTAATTGAGCCGATCTCTGTTGCGTCGCTGAACAGCCACTCATTGATTGCCTCGCCGAACGGTTCTTCGCTTCCGAGCATATACGCATCAATGCTTGCCTCATAATTCTCCAACGCGCTCTTCCTTGCTTCTTCTTCAGTCAATGAAGAATCGCCCTCCATATTTGAGGCAACATCTTGGTCAATATAATCTTTATATACGGTAGGAACTAATTTTAAGATAGAATCCCTGTCTGTAATCTGTGCTTCATATTTCTTAATTTCTTCATTTGATGCACTTATGGTTTCTTCTGTTGAGTTATCATATTCAAGAGCAATAAAGCAGTAATTTACTTTAAAATAATCGTTCTTATGTTCTTCATAATACTTATTTATATCATCATCGGTATAATCTCTCTGAGTAGCAAGCATGCCCTTATAATCAAAGGTGATATAATACTGCTCAAGCATAAGTCTGATGGTTTCTTCTGTGCAGTATTCACCGAAATTCTGACTTAAATAATCATCAAGAGAAATATTTGATGAGGAAGCATTTGACTTGAGAGAATCCATCTGAGATTCAATTGTCTCTTTTTGAGTTTCGGTGAGCTTTACACCGGCATTTATACCTGCTTTATATAAAATGGTAATATTCTTAATCTCTTCAATTGCTTCCTGAGTGAAGCGCTCAAGCCATGTAATCTTTTCACCGTCATCATTCTCTGTGTACTGTGTTGAATAATCCTTGGTTGTATCAAGGTCAAAATATCCATAAGCAGCGTACTGCTCATAATAATTAACAACACTTGAAAAATAATAGTTGAACATACCAAGACTTACTTTATCCCCGTCAACAGTAGCTGCAACAGACGCAGGGTTCATCAAATCTCCTTCCTTGCCGTTAGGGACAGTATAATAACGAACTCCCAAAATGACAAGTACAACAACAACTATAAGTGTTATCAATGCAACCGGAATAAACTTTAAAGGCTCTTTGCTTATTACTATCTTATCGGAATTGCTCTCAATAGGACTTGTTTTTTCGTATTTTTTTTCGGTTTTCTTGCCGGTTGTATTTGGTTTGATATCATTCTTATCAACAACAAATTTGTCATTATTCATAAAATAATCATCACTGAGCGTAGGTGCATTGGCATCAAATTTCCAATTATCGTTTGTCTCATACTTGACTTTATCTGAATTTTCTGCTTCGGCAGGAGAATCTTCCTGAGGAGTGATATCTTTATTATTTTCCTCAAGAATATCGTTCTTTAAGTCTTTTTCTTTATCTTCCATATATGAACACTCCTAAATATTATAATACTTATTTAGTATACAATAACTTGTGCCACTTTGCAACTGATTTTATTAATTGTTGTGTAAAAAAATGTAAACTTAGTGTTAATTAGCAGGAAAATACTTTTACTTGAAATATGTTGACATATGTAGTATTATACTGTTATGATTTAAGAATGACAGCGATTTTTAAGATATATATTTTTTAATATGAGGTTAATTATGAAAGAAAAAATAATTTGCCTGAAAGAAAAGTACCGTTCCAATCCCGGATGGTATTGGCTTTTGGCAACAATATTTCTTTTCCCTATTCTACCGGAATACATCAGTCCGTTTATTCTTTTTATAGGATTTATTGTTTTTAAAATACAGTGGACGCGCGAGGGCAGAAAGGCTAAAGTGGGCACTCTCGGAAAAATGATGATGGTATTTATGCTTCTTGCACTTCTGAGTACAATATGGTCCGACACAAAATTTTCAACCTTTTCAACGGCAATGCTGTGGTGGGGTATGTTCCTTGTTGAGGTTATGATATATAACCTTGCAAGGACGAGAAAAAGAATTGATAAAATTCTTTCAATGATGGTAATATCAGGTTCGCTGAACGGGCTTGTCGGTGCGATACAGATATGCACATATATATTAAACAAGTTTCATTATATAGGCAAAGAATTTGTACTTACAACGCCTTTTTACAGGAATCTGGATAAAACGATTTATTCAATACTTCCGTTTGAAATTAACACTTCTGCATGGGTATCAAGAGCAAGCGGATTTTTCTCAAATCCGAATCTGCTTTCAACATATATGCTGATAGTTTATCCGATATCCATTTATCTGTTTTTAAATGCAGACAACAAAAAAAATAAGGGCTTTTTATTTTTAGCAAACATACTGATAAGCGCAGGACTCAGCTCATCTATGACAAGAGCGGGCTGCTTCATTGCTATTGCAGGATGGGTGTTTATGTTTGTCTTCCTTTGCAAAAGGCATTGGAAGGAAATGATAAAAATATTTATCCCTACTGTAATTGTAATAATCCCGTCGATGCTCTCAAGATACGGACTTATATTCAAAAAGGTTGCTGAATATACAGGAAACGGCAGTGCCGGTACGGAAGCAAAGATGTCATCAGCGGCACATTTTCATATTTGGGAAAGCCTTATTGATTACCTTGTTACTCATATTAAAGCTTTTATTTTTGGAATCGGCTTTGGGATTGAGCAAACCGGACAGATACTATTGAACGAATACGGGCTTGACAAGCCGCATGCACACAATTTCATCCTTGAAACCTGGGTTGAGCTCGGGATAGTAGGCGTTATACTTTTATTTGCAGTAATAGGATGTTCGTTTGGCAAACTGCTCGAAATCAACACAAATAACGGAAAGAAATTCACACTTGTATTCTGTGTATTTACTGCATCACTTCTGTATCTGCTTTTCGGTCTGACGGATTATATTTTCAATTCACCTAAGCAGATTATACTGTTGTTTATTTTATTAGGTTTGACACAGGCAATAAGCTACTGTTATGAAAAGACACTGATAACGGATTCTCGTTCATTAAAAAAGATTGCGGTCAGGGGTATTAAAAATACAATAAATCAAAAATAAGAGCTGTTACACGGCTCTTATTTTTATTTAAACTTTATTTAGCTTTTGTTTCACAGTAAAGGCAGCGGTAAGTCCCCTTATCGTCAACCAAGGTAAATACGTGGTCAATATCCTCGTTATTACATATACAGCGAGGATTGGAGCATCTGATTACATTTGTCATTATCTTGGGAAGGGACAAGGTCTTCTTTTCAACTGAAACGCCGTTTTTAATAATATTTACGGTTATATTTTTATCAATATAGCAAAGGATATCAAGATTAATATCAATCATATCATTAATTTTTATAATATCCTTTGCGCCCATTTTTTTACTCTTGGCATTCTGAATAATCGCGACCTGACATTTGAGCTTATCAAGGTGAAGAGTATTATAAACAGTCATTCCCCTGCCTGCAGTAATATGATCAAATACTATACCGTTTTCAATTTCATCAATTTTCATTACAGCTTACCTCCCCATTCAAGCAAGGTTTTGATAAGAGCCATACGTATATATTTTCCGTTAAGTGCCTGAACAAAATATTTTGCTCTCGGGTCATCATCTACTTCAACGGCAATTTCATTCACTCTTGGAAGAGGGTGCATAATCGTAAGACTTGGCTTTGCATTATCAAGCTTTGCAATATCAAGAATAAAGGCATCCTTATGCTTAAGGTATTCATCCTCGGAAAAGAATCGTTCGCGCTGAATCCGTGTCATATAGAGGACATCAAGCTGAGGCATAACCTCCTCCATATTTTCGACCTCAATATATTCATTTCCGCTTTTATCAAGAACATCACTTTTAATGTAATCAGGAACTGAAAGCTCTTTTGGTGAAATAAGGATGAATCTGACATCATTATATCTGCACATTGCTTTAATCAAAGAATGAACCGTTCTGCCAAATTTCAAATCGCCGCAGAGACCGACGGTCAGGTTATTGAAAGTACCTTTCTCACGGTAAATAGTAAGAAGATCAGTCAATGTCTGTGTCGGATGGGAATGTCCGCCGTCACCTGCATTAATTATAGGGACCTTACATTTAAAGCTTGCAACTCTCGGCGCGCCCTCAAGTGGGTGACGCATTGCAATAATATCAGCATAACAAGATACCATTACGGCAGTATCCTCCACACTTTCGCCCTTTGAAGCTGATGATGATGCTGCCTCCGAAAAGCCGAGAACATTTCCGCCAAGCTCCATCATTGCCGCCTCAAATGAAAGCCTTGTCCTTGTTGAAGGCTCGAAAAAAAGTGTTGCAAGCTTTTTGCCGTCACAGACATGAGCGTATTTCTCTTTATTATTAATTATATCTATTGCAAGAGAAATCATATCGTCAATTTCCTGCAAAGATAAATCTGTTGTATCAAGTAAATGACGCATTATAAAAATCCTTTCTTTTTAAGCCTTTGCACCGTTAACTTTGAGATATTCCTTTATGCGTTCAACATTTTCACGGTTGTTTTCATCTTTTTCAAGATACTCAATAATGTCATAAACATCAACAACAGAATATACAGGAAAGCCGTATTCCTCGCCTACCTCGGCGATTGCGGATTTTTCTGTCTGCCCTTTTTCCTTGCGGTCAACCATAACAAAAGCCGCGGCAACCTTTGTACCCTCAAGCTTTGAGAGAATTGACATACTTTCCCTTATTGCGGTTCCGGCTGTAACAACATCCTCTACAATGACAATCTCTTCGCCTGCTTTTGGGGTATAGCCTATAAATACACCGCCTTCTCCGTGGTCCTTTTCTTCCTTTCTGTTAAAGAAGAATGGCACATCAAGCCCTTGCTTTGCAAGAGCAACTGCAACGGAGACTGCGATTGGAATACCCTTATATGCAGGTCCGTAAAGCACAGTTTTTTTATTGCCTACCTTTTCAAAATAAGCTTTTGCATAGAACTCCCCTAATTTCTGTATTTGCTCACCTGTTTTAATATCGCCTGCATTTATGAAATAAGGTATTTTTCTTCCGCTTTTAGCAGTGAAATCACCAAATTTCAAAACTCCTGCATTTTCCAAAAACCGTATAAATTCTCTTTTATATTCTTCCATTGCAATTCTCCTTATCCGACAAATTCTTCAACACAGCGTCTGTATGTTGCAACAGGGTCTTCTGCGCCTGTAATAGGTCTGCCGACAACGATATAATCGCTGCCTGTTTTCTTAGCTTTTGCGGGAGTTGTAACACGCACCTGATCGCCCACGTCACCGTCAGCAAAGCGCACGCCCGGAGTAACGGTAATAAATGAATTTCCGCAGTTTTCCTTAACCATTCCCGCCTCAAGAGGAGAGCATACCACACCGTCGAGTCCTGCTTTTTTTGCATTACAGGCATACTTAACAATGGTATCATTGATTGAAGAATTAATAAGAAGTTCATTATGCATTTTCTCTTCACTTGTTGATGTAAGCTGAGTTACGGCAATCAAAAGAGGTCTTGAACCGTCTTCCCTTGTCAAGCCTTCCAAAGCGGCCTTCATCATTTCAGTTGTACCTGCTGCATGAAGGTTTGTCATATCGACATCAAGCTTTGAAAGAACCGACATTGATTTTTTTACGGTATTAGGGATGTCGTGTAATTTTAAATCGAGGAAAATCTTATGTCCTCTCTTTTTAATTTCCCTGACAATTGATGGACCTTCAGAATAAAAAAGCTCCATACCAATTTTGACAAAAGGCTTTTCCTGAGTAAACTTATCAAGAAAATCAAATGCAGCCTGTGCCGAAGAAAAGTCACAAGCAATAATAACATCCTTACCCATTAATCAATCACTCCTATAATATCACTTATTTTATCTATACCGAGTTTCTCACATTCAGCAGGGAGAGACTCGATTATATTTTTGCAGGCATAAGGGTCAATGAGATTGGCTGCGCCGACCTGAACGGCAGTTGCACCTGCCATCATCATCTCAATAATATCCTTTGCCGAAGAGACGCCTCCGCAGCCCATAACCGGAACATCACAAGCCTTAGCTACCTGATAGACCATTCTGACTGCAACAGGGAAAATCGCATTACCGCTGAAACCGCCCATTTTATTTGCAATTACCGGCTTGCGTTTTTTAATATCAATACGCATACCGAGTATTGTATTGATAAGACAGATACCGTCTGCTCCTGCCTTCTCGCACGCCTTTGCAATTGAAACTATATCGGTTACATTCGGTGAAAGCTTGATAAAAACAGGCTTTTGCGTAACCGCTTTTACTGCCCTTGTAACCTCTGCGGCACATTCAGGTGAAGTACCGAAGCTCATGCCGCCGCCGTGAACATTAGGACATGAGACATTGACCTCTAAAATTCCTACCTGTTCTTCTTTATCAAGCAGAGAACAGGAGTATACATAATCCTCAACTGAAAAGCCGGACACATTTGCGATAACTTTTTTATTAAAATACGCCTTCATTTCAGGCAGTTCATACTTTATAACATGCTCAACGCCGGGATTCTGCAAGCCTACAGCATTAATCATTCCGGAAGTACATTCCGCTATTCTCGGCGTTGGATTACCGAATCTTGCATTCCTTGTTGTTCCTTTAAAAGAAAATGAGCCGAGAATATTTATATCATAAAAATCCTTGAATTCCTTACCGAATCCGAAAGTACCTGACGCAGGAACGACTGGGTTGTTCATTTCCATTCCCGCAAGGTTAACAGATAGATCTACCATATAATTTCCTCCCTTACAAGAACGGGACCGTCCTTACAAATTCGCTTACTGCCGTACTTTGTTTTACAGCTGCATCCCATACATGCACCAAAGCCGCAGCCCATTCTTTCTTCAAACGAATACTGCCCTGAGGTTACTGCCTTTGATTCAATTGCCCTGAACATAGGCATAGGACCGCAGGTATAGAAATAATCATAATCATTCGGGAAAGCATCTGTAACGAAGCCCTTTATTCCATATGAGCCGTCAACAGTTGTTACACTTACATCAACTCCGAGCTTTCTAAACTCATCTTCATAAAAAATTTCTTCTTTTGTGTTAAAGCCCAAAATTACAGTTGGCTGCTGAGCGTTCTCAACAAGTCTCCTGCAAAGCAGATACAAAGGAGGCACTCCTACTCCGCCGCCAATCAGAAGCGGATTTTTTGAATTTGAAATATCATATCCGTTGCCGAGACCGGTAATTATATCAATAAGAGTATCATCTTCAAGCTCAGACATCTGCTGTGTTCCCTCACCGACAACCTTATAAACAATTGTCAGCTTATCGCCTTCACAGTCGCAAACAGATATAGGCCGGCGCAGGAATTTTCCGTCAAGCTTTATATTAACAAACTGACCCGGCGCAGTTATATATTGAGTATCACCCTTAAGTATCATTCGGTAAACATCTTTTGCAATCTTATCATTATTAATAATTTTAAATAAATCCTGCTTATACATATTTTACTCCGCATCTATTGTTGATACACCGAGAGTAATTTCTTCAAGTACATCAAGAAGAACCTTTACTGTATCAAGTGAAGTGAACATAGTTACATTATTTTCAACCGCAGCACGCCTGATTTCAGAGCCATCGGAATGAGAGTCCCCTGCGTTAATATCAATTGTATTGATAACATAAGCAATATGTCCCTGACGCAGGGCAAGCAGAATTTCATCACTCTCATCGAGAGTAAGCTTATGTCTTACTCTTGTACGTATACCGTGCGACTTAAGATATTTTGCAGTACCCTCTGTTGCCTCAATATTAAACCCGAGGTCATAAAAGCGTTTGATAAGAGGAAGAGCCGCAGGCTTATCCTGGTCAGCGATCGTGACGAGGACTGTACCGTAGTTAGCAACATTAAGTCCTGACGCCTGAATGGCCTTGTAGAGCGCTCTTGTCAATGACTTATCATATCCGATTGCCTCGCCTGTTGATTTCATTTCAGGTGAAAGATAAGTATCCATTCCCTTAAGCTTTGAGAAAGAAAAGGCAGGAGCTTTAACATACCAGCGTTTCTTTTCTTCAGGATAAATCTCAGTAATACCCTGCTCTTTCAAAGATTTACCGAGAATAACCTGAGTTGCAATATGAGCCATAGGGACAGAGGTTGCCTTTGAGAGGAACGGAACTGTTCTTGATGATCTCGGATTAACCTCGATAACATAAACCTCATCATTTTCATCGGCGATAAACTGGATATTATAAAGACCGATTATACCGATTGCCTTTCCGAGGCGGACAGTATAATCAAGTATTTTTTCCTTTACCCGGTCTGACGCGGAAAAAGTGGGATAAATTGAGATTGAGTCGCCGGAGTGGACACCTGTACGCTCAACATGCTCCATTATACCCGGAATAAACACATCTGAACCGTCACAGATTGCATCAACCTCAAGCTCTCTGCCCATGATATATTTATCAACAAGGACAGGCTGCTCTGTGTTAATTTCAACTGCTGTCCTGAGGTAATGGCGCAGTGACTCTTCATTTGCAACAATCTGCATAGCTCTGCCGCCAAGGACGAATGAAGGTCTGACAAGTACAGGATATCCGATTTGCGCCGCGGCTCTTACTCCCTCTTCAATATTAGTTACAGCAACTCCCTTTGGCTGAGGAATACCGAGCTCCTCCATTATTTTTTCAAAGCTGTCTCTGTTTTCCGCTCTGTCAATTGCGGTAACATCGGTACCGATAATCTTCACACCGAGCGCATCAAGAGGCGGTGCAAGGTTGATTGCAGTCTGTCCGCCGAGGGATACAACGATACCGATAGGTTTTTCAAGAGTTATGATGTTCATAACATCCTCAACAGTCAGCGGTTCAAAATAAAGCTTATCAGATGTTGTATAATCTGTTGAAACAGTTTCGGGATTGTTGTTGATTATTATTGCTTCATAACCTGCGTCACGGATTGACCATATTGCATGAACGGTAGAATAGTCAAATTCAACGCCCTGACCGATACGGATCGGACCGGAGCCGAGCACAATAATTTTTTTCTTATTTGAAACGATTGATTCATTTTCTTCTTCATATGTGGAATAGAAATACGGAACATATGAATCAAATTCCGATGCGCAGGTATCGATCATCTTATAGACAGGCATAATACCGTTGTTTTTTCTTAGATTAAAGATATCTGCCTGAGTCAAGCCCCATAATTTTCCTATATACTCATCTGAAACCCCCATTTTTTTGGCGTCCCTGAGAGTTTCCAAATCGCCCTGATTTGTCGTTAATACTGTTTCAAAATCAACAATATTTTTGAATTTTTCAAGGAAGAACATATCAATCTTGGTAGCATTATAAATTCTGATTAAATCAACGCCGAGTCGGATTAGTTGTGCAATTGCAAAGAGTCTGTCATCTGTACCGACACGGATATATTTAAGAAGTTCTTCCTCGGTATAAGTATCAAATTTCTTATCATAAAGATGACAGACGCCTGTCTCAAGTGAACGCACTGCCTTAAGCAAACTTTCCTCCATAGTTCTGCCGATAGCCATAACCTCGCCGGTTGCTTTCATCTGGGTATTGAGTGTGTTATTTGCATCAGCGAATTTATCAAACGGAAATCGGGCAATCTTTGTTACGACATAATCGAGCGTCGGTTCAAAGGAAGCGGGAGTATTTGCAATCGGGATTTCATCAAGGTGCATACCAACCGAGATCTTTGCTGAAACGCGTGCAATCGGATAACCCGATGCCTTTGAAGCAAGTGCAGAAGAACGTGAAACTCTCGGATTAACCTCGATTAGATAATACTTAAACGAATGAGGGTCAAGAGCAAACTGAACATTGCATCCGCCCTCAATTTTAAGTTCCTTGATAATTTTTAAAGCAGAATCGCGTAACATATGATATTCTTTGTTTGTAAGAGTCTGTGAAGGAGCAACAACAACCGAATCTCCCGTATGGACACCTACAGGGTCAATATTTTCCATATTACAGATGGTGATTGCGGTATCGTTTGCATCACGCATTACTTCATATTCAATTTCCTTATAGCCCTTGATGCTCTTTTCAACAAGTACCTGATGAGCAGGAGAAAGAGAGAGAGCATTTTTCATCATAAGGATAAATTCATCTTCGTCGTCGGCAAAGCCGCCGCCCGTACCGCCGAGAGTAAATGCCGGACGGAGCACGACAGGAAAGCCTATTCTCTTTGCTGCTTCAAGACCGTCTTCAATATTTTCTGCAATTTCTGACGGAAGGACAGGCTCTCCCAAGCTTTCACAAAGTTCCTTAAAGAGTTCCCTGTCCTCTGCTCTTTCAATCGCCTTAAAATTAGTTCCGAGGATTTCAACATCACATTCCCTAAGAACGCCTTTTTTTGCAAGCTGAACGGCAAGATTAAGTCCTGTCTGCCCACCGAGTGAAGGGAGAATTGCATCAGGTCTTTCGTGACGGATGATACGCGCTACATATTCGAGATTGAGCGGTTCCATATATACCTTATCGGCAATATCTGTATCAGTCATAATTGTGGCAGGGTTTGAGTTAATAAGCACAACCTCATATCCCTCCTCACGCAGAGCGAGACAAGCCTGTGTTCCTGAATAATCAAATTCAGCAGCCTGACCGATTACAATCGGGCCTGAGCCGATAACAAGAATTTTATGTATATCAGTTCTCTTTGGCATATTAACCCACCTCCTTTTCCATCAATGCGATAAATTCATCAAAAAGATACGCACTGTCCTGAGGACCCGGAGCGCTCTCAGGATGATACTGGACAGAGAATAATTTATTTTCTTGCGACTTAACACCCTCAGCAGTTTCATCAAGCAGATTCTTATGCGTAAGGGTAAGCGGTGTATTATCAAGTGAATTTACATCAACTGCATATGAATGGTTCTGTGATGTAATTTCAATCTTGCCTGTTGCAAGATTCATTACAGGATGATTGCCTCCTCTGTGGCCGAATTTCATCTTAAAAGTCTTTGCACCGAGTGCAAGGGAAATCATCTGATGGCCAAGGCAAATACCAAATATCGGGAGTTGCCCTTTAAGCTCTTTTACTACATTGATTACTGTTTGGACATCTTCGGGGTTGCCCGGTCCGTTTGAGAGAAACAATCCGTCAGGCTTCATATTAAGAATTTCCTGTGAGGTTATATTATAAGGGACAACGGTAACGTTGCAGCCCTTTTCATTGAGCTTTCTGATTATATTAAGCTTAATCCCGCAATCGATTGCAACAACATCATATTTGTGATTAGGGGTTCTTGAGTACCAGCGTTTTTTACAGCTTACTCTTGAAACCATATCGGTAGGAATAAGATATTCCCTGACTTTCTTCAACGCGTCCTCGTAAGGAACATCGGCATTACATATAATCACCTTCTGTGAGCCTTCGTCACGGATAATTCTTGTAATCATACGGGTATCCACACCGCTGATTGCAGGAATATCATATTCGTCAAGTACCTCTGAAAGAGTTTTTGTATAACGGAAGTTTGAAGGAAGGTCATTATACTCCCTGACAATTAGACCGCCCATGGTTGGTATCCTTGTTTCATAATCCTCATCGGTCATTCCGTAGTTGCCGATAAGCGGATATGTCATACATACCATCTGGTCGGTATAGCTTGGGTCTGAAATGATTTCCTGATATCCCACCATTGAGGTATTGAAAACAATTTCATTTATTGATTCCTTATCGGCTCCAAAGCCGTAACCATAAAATTCCTGTCCATTTTCAAGGACAATTTTTTTATCAAACGGTTTCATACACAATCTCTCCCCTAAGTATAGTCAAAAGGTTTTTGCCCTGTAATTCCCAGTTTTCAAAAGGCGTTGCCCTGCCCATAGTGACAAATTCATCAGGTTTAACAACCCACTGCCTGTCCGTATCAATCAGGCATAAGTTTGCAGGTGCTCCTTCAATGATTTCTCCGCCTTCAATACCAAAAATCTCCCTTGGTCTGACGGACATTAATTCAACAAGCCTTTCAAGCGAGATTATTCCTGTTTTCACAAGCTTTGTATTAAGCACGGGGAAAGCAGTTTCAAGACCGACAACTCCCATTGCGGACTTTGCAAGTCCCTTTGATTTTTCCTCAGCACTGTGCGGTGCATGGTCAGTTGCAATAACATCAATTGTACCGTCCAGCACTCCTTCAATAAGAGCCTGCCTGTCCTGCGCGGATCTAAGAGGAGGGTTCATTTTGAACCTTCCGTCCTCCTGCAAATCCATATCACACATTGTCAGGTAATGCGGACCAGTTTCACAGGTTACATTGACTCCGCGCGCCTTTGCACTGCGGATTATTTTCACACTTTCCTTGGTTGAAATATGACAGACATGATAACGACAGCCTGTCTTTTCCGCAAGTTTACAGTCGCGCTCGACCTGTGCCCATTCGGACTCAGAGCAAATGCCCTTATGGTTATGAAGCCTGCAGTATTCTCCGTCATGGATATATCCGCCTTTAATCAGGTCGCTTACCTCACAATGGGCGGAAATTATCTTACCGAGTCTTGCACACTCTGTCATAGCCTGTTCCATTAATTCGTCAGTCTGAACTCCCGTACCATCATCAGAGAAGCCGACAACCTTGTCAGCCATTGACTCAAAATCAATAACTTCACCCACGCCTTTTCTGCCTTTGGTGATAGTGCCGAACGGAAGAACATCAATTACGGCGTCACGGTTAATTATATCTGTCTGCACTTTAAGGTTTTCAAGCGAGTCGGGTGCAGGATTAAGATTCGGCATTGTGCAAATGGCATTATATCCGGCTTTTGCACCAGCCATTGAGCCGGACTTGACAGTCTCCTTATAAGAAAAACCGGGTTCACGAAGATGTGTATGAACATCAACGAAACCCGGAATTAAATACTTATCCTGTGCATCAATAACACGGTCAGCATTATCTGATGAAATAGAAATACCAAGGCTATGAATCACTCCGTCTTTAATAAAGACATCTGATTTTTTAAATGATTTATCAATATATGTCAAAGCATTTTTAATCAGCAAAGTCATAAATCACAGTCCTTTCATTTTAAATATTATAATATTTTTGGACTGTTAAGTCAATATAAAAATATATATTATATGTAATGTGTGTTTAGTTTTATAATAATAAATTTGAGTATGTCAAAGCACAGGAACATCAAATTTCAATGTTCCTGTTATTTTTTGCATATTCTGTTAATATACTTCTGTCGTTGGCAAGTTCATCATCAATCACCTTTCCGAGAAGGACGTTGAGCATTGTGCCGATTTCCTTTCCCTGATATCCGAGCTCAATCAAATCCCTGCCGTTCACTGCAAGGTCTTTAAAAGAAAACGGCTCGCCCTCGGCAATGATTGAATTAAGAAGCGTCTCCGTTACCGCAAGGTTATTAAGCTCTTGTTCGGTCATTTCAGAATTTTGTGCAAGCTTATCGGCACGCTTAACGGCAATCAAGTCCCTTAGTGTATCCTCTCCGAGCTTTGAGAGCCATTTTTTTACACTTTTCCTTTCAGTACCGATGTGCATATCATGGATAGGGATAACGGACATTACACGGTAATAAATATCATTTGGAACCTTGAGCCTTTTTAATGCAGTATCAGCATACACTGCACTGACCTTCTGATGTCCTTTAAAATGATCCGTTCCGTTTTCATCAGTGGTTTTTGTATATGCCTTACCAATGTCATGGAGAAGCATTGCAAGACGCAGTGCCGGCTCCCGCGGTGACTGTTCAACTGCCTTTGCGGTATGAGTCCATACATCATAGATATGCCACCTTGTGTTTTGCTGTAAAGTAAGAATCGGTTCGAGCTCAGGAATAATAACGGCAATTATTTCTTTATATTCAACGAGAACATTAAAAACATTATCGCCCAGCAGAAGTTTTGACAATTCTTTAAAAATACGCTCATAAGATACATTCTTAAGTAATTCTTTATTTTCAAAAATTGCTTTTTTTGTATCAGTCTCAACATCAAATGAGAGCACACTGGCAAAGCGGATTGCTCTCATAATTCTGAGTGCATCCTCCTTAAAACGCTTATTGGGATTACCGACTGTTTTTATTAATTTATTGTTTATATCGCTTTGACCGCCGTAGATATCAATAATGCCCTTTTTATCATTATACGCCATTGCGTTGATTGTGAAATCTCTCCTTGCAAGGTCACATCTCAAATCAGTTATGAACTCAACATTATCAGGATGGCGGCTGTCTTTATAAACACCGTCAGTTCTGTATGTTGTAATCTCAAAGCTGTCACCATTTAAAACAGCGGTAATTGTGCCGTGCTTCAGACCTGTTTCGATAAATTTTATATTATTTTCACTTAAAATTCTTTCTGTTTCAAGCGGCTTTGACGATGCAGCAATATCAATATCATCGCAGTGCCGCTGCATAACAAAATCACGGACACAGCCGCCGACTGCATATGCTTCATATCCGGCACTTTCTATTATCTTAATAAGAAATTTTGCATTATCAGATATCTGCATTGAATCACCTGCCTGAATTTGCTAAACATATTTTAACACAAAATACGCAACAATACAAATATGAGAATATTTTTTAATTATTTATTTGCCGCATTAATCGGAGGATTCGGATACTGTTTAATAGAGATAATATACAGAGGCAGAACACATTATTCGATGTTCTTTGCAGGCGCAATTGTCATGAGTACATTTTATTTTATAAGCAAAAACTCTTCGCTGCCGTTATGGGCAAAATGTATTATAGGTATGCTGTTTATAACGGGAATTGAATTGATATTCGGAATTATATTCAACATAATACTCAAAGAAAATGTATGGGATTATTCAAATGTACCGCTGAATTTCCTCGGTCAGATATGTATACCGTTTTCGTTAATATGGCTTGTACTTTCAGGCGCAGCTTTCAAGGTTCTTGAAAAAGTATAAGAGCAAGTATATTTACTGAGGCAGCATACTTGCTATATTTTATAATTCACGATTTTTATAAAATTTTGCTGATAACAGATATGACACAATCAGCAGAATCACCGCAGCAACGGCTAACAGAAAAGCATTCTTCTGCGGTGCAAAGGCACCATCAATCATTGAGCCGCCTGATATATTCTTATAATTGACAACATTAACCAAGGTAGTGAGAACAGCAATCAGAATAAGATTTATTATTCTTCCTTTTAAGTATCCGAACCTGAATAAAATCGGAAGAACAAGTGCAGGTATAACAGTGCCGCAGAAAAACAGCAATGAAATCAAACTGAACAAATCAGAACTGTCAACACCGCAAATGAAGAACAGCAAAACACTCTCAACCAATACAAATGGTATAACAAATATCAGCGAAAGTATATATTTTTCAAGCACGATAGTATTTCTGCCTACAGGCAAAATGAGTTCATATTTGTTCCATTTAAAACTCTCGTCATAAGCAATCATTGTTATAGGCAGCATCGAAACGAGAGCCATGGAATAATATGCAAAATACATTGAACCCTGTACCAGAGAAATTGCAAGAAACAACAAGTCAACCATAAACAGCATAACACTGTGCTTTTTTATCATAATAAAATCTTTAACCAACAAACCTTTCATTTCTTATAACCTCTAATCATATAAACAAATAAATCCTCAAGATTTATAGGAGTAATATTCATATTATCTTTAACGGCATTCTTTCGTATAACCGCGGTGATACCGTAATCTGTTTTACGCAGACCGATGATATTCTGTTTTCCGATATCATTCAGTTCATTTTCAGTACATTGTAAACAGCAGCAGTTATTAATCAGCTCATCCTTTTCTTCATAAAGGATTATGTCGCCTTTATGCATAAAAGCAATATAATCGCACAGCTTTTCAAGGTCACTGACTATATGAGAAGAAATCAGAATGGAATGGTTATCGTCCCTCGTGAAGTCATAGAATATATCAAGAATTTCATCACGGACAACAGGGTCCAGACCGCTTGTCGCTTCATCAAGCAAAAGCAGTTTTGCATTATGAGACAAGGCAATAGAAATATAAAGTTTCATCTTCATACCCTTTGAAAATTCCTTGATTTTTTTATCAAGCGGTAAATTGAATTTTTCAATACAGGAATAATATTCAGTCTCATTCCAGTTATTATAAATATTTTTAAAAACCTTATTCATCTCTGCAGCATTAAAGGATTCAGGCAGACCGTTATCCTCCATAACAACACCGATATCCTCTTTTAAGCATATTTTATAATCACTGCCGAGTATTGTTATTGTACCTGCTTCTTTATTAACCATATCAAGAATCAGTTTGATTAATGTACTTTTTCCTGCTCCGTTTTCCCCGACAAGTCCTAAAATATAGCCGCTTGGCAAAGTTAAATTAAGATTTTCTATTTTAAAATTCTTATATGATTTACAAAGATTCTTTATTTCAACGGCATTCACTGCTATTCCCCTTCCATAATATCAATCATATCAATAATATCCTGCTTTGTAAGATTACAGGACACTGACAGTTTCATTATCTCATCAATATAACTTTCAATTTTCCTTAAATTTTCTTCTCTTAAAAGCTCTGTATTTTTTTGTGCAACGAAGCATCCTTTCCCGGCAACGGTATATATAAAACCGTCACGCTCAAGCTCGTCATATGCACGCTTGGTGGTAATCACACTGATACGCAAATCCTTGGCAAGATTTCTTATTGACGGGAGAGGTTCATCCTCCGCCAGAGCTGAATTAATTATCTGCGCTTTTATCTGACTGTAAATCTGTTCATAAATCGGATTTCCGCTTTTATTATCAATAAATATATTCAAGCCATCACCTCGTCATTAACTGTATATTAACAGTATATACAGTTAAAACAGTTTTGTCAATAGAAATTCATAAAAATTATATTTTGGGGTAAAGTATTAATATTAAAATTGAAAAGGAGTTTTATTATGAGATATGTCTGTAACATCTGCGGCTGGGTATATGATGAAGAAGAAGGATATCCTGAAGGCGGAATTGAACCGGGAACAAAGTGGGAGGACTCACCTGATGATTTTGTCTGTCCGCTCTGCTCTGTAGGAAAAGATAATTTCACAGAAGAATAAAATAAAAGACAGACGGTTCAGGGTTGCGACTCTGAACCGTCTGTTATCTTATATAAACTCTATTTTGACTGTATTCTTATGATTATACTTTTCAAGTTCTTCCTTAAGCTGAGAAAGTTCATCTTCAGTAAGAAGCGCTTGTTCTTCAGGATAATCCCAATGCTCAAACGGATTCGGGCGTTTGCAAATCATTTTGCCTTCCTGAAGGGTCCATGGGAAAGAAATTATCTTCCTTTTATTTTTTACAAAATAAAGAATACCTGTAGTACCGTTTGATACATTTTTGAAATGGGCAAGACTTTTAGCGCCCTTTATAAGTATTCTTACTTTCTGATCCGGCGGAAGATTACGAAAGCTTCGACGATTGACTATCGGCAAAACAATAAGTCCGAGAACGGCTATAGCGGAAATGATGATTAATATGATTTTAAGCTTTGTCATTATTCTACCCCGATTGTTATAATTTCAAAAGGCTTGAATTCAATAACATCAATCTCTTTTTCAACCTCTTCAAGCATATTGAGGAGCTTGACTTTATTATTGAGTTTTATTTTACCTCGTTTGCCGTCCTGCTCGCTAAGGCGGATTACAGTCATCTTACCGTTCTCACTTTTTTTCATAGCCTGAAGATAAAGCGGTTCATAAGTATCACCGCAATATACTGCATCGGATTTAACAAGCGGTAAATTATACTGATAAGCCAGTTTATTAATACCTGCATCAACAGGGTTATCACTGTGCGGCATAATCATATAACTGAAATCGTGGTGTCCAACATCACTTGTGACATCAGGTCTTACGGCGGCACGAAGAAGAGAAAGCGACATCGTACTATTTTCAAATCCTATACCGTATTTGCCGTCATTGATAAGTGCAATACCGCCGTCGGTTTCCGCAAGATCCGCCCATTTATGGTGACAAGTCTCAAAGCAAGCCTGCTGCCAGCTTGTGTTCCTGTGAGTATCCCTTTCAATAAAGCCAGCTGATGTATCACAGAGAGCCTTCCTTGTCAGCACATTACAGGTAAACTCTGCCTTTGCAAGCTTATGCTTTTCGTTCCAGTCAACAATATTTTCAACATCGATGCCGCGGCTTCTTCTGAAAAGTCTGACTATAATTGTCCATATTGATTTTTCTGTGGTAAGGACTGCTTTGAAGGAGGCGCACTCTCCGTCAATCTCATATAAAGCAAGAGGCTCTTTGACGGTAATGTCAATCTGCTTATCTTTATAATTCGGAATGATATCCCATGCGTCATAGTTACCCGGGCAGTCGTTATAAATTTTGAGTTTATTAAAATCACCGTCAACCCATTCTCTGTCAAACTCTTTATCATAAAGAGAGCCGATAGAGGCGTCAGGATTGAATTTTACGGAATAATAAGGCGTTTCAACCGTTTCACCGATTTTAATCCACTCACCCTTAAATTCTGTTTTTCTGAGATCAGCAGATGAGAGGGCGGAAATATCGGGAATTATCCAGTTTCCTTTTTTTCCGTAACGAGTTGACGTACCGTTTTTATTAGGTACAAATGTAAGCGCATCACGAGTGAAATTAAGGGTATTAAAATATTTTGCTCCGGAACCGATAATATAATCGGCTCGTTTTTCAATATCCTTGTAATCAGCCATTGCATCCTCGTAGACAGGATGAATATGAGATCCGGGAAGGATGTCATGGAACTGATTGATAAGAAGTTTTTTATAAATATCGGTAATTTCTGAAGTATTATCATCACCGTGTAAGACAGAAAGAATTTCTGCGTCACGCAGCTTATACTCAAGATACCTGTTTGCACGTTTCAAATTTGATTTTGTGGTGAAAGTACCGCGGTGCATTTCAAGATAAAGCTCTCCGTCCCAAGTTTCAAGATTATTATTGTTTTTAAGATTCTTTTCAAGAAATTCGGCAGCGCCCATATGAGTACACTTAGGCATAACGGATAACTTATCAAACCTGTGCATAAGTTCAATCATTTCCTCGGTACAGCCTGAGCCGCCGTCACCGTAGCCAAACATATTCATTGTCTGTCCGCCTGAATCCTTATCAATATACGCCTGCCAGTTTTCCTGAATTTGAGACGGCATATTCCAAGTAATAAAATGTGTCGGCGGGACACAGGCAAGAACCTGTGAACCGTCAATTCCCTTCCAGATAAAATTGTTATGCGGAAATCTGTTTGTATCATTCCATGTTGACATTTTGTTTGAAACGAAATATTCAACACCGCACTTTTTTAATATCTGTGGCAGAATCCAGCTGTTACCGAAAACATCCGGAAGCCAAGCATTATTAACTGTTTTGCCAAACATTCTTTTATAGGTCTGCTGTCCGTAAAGACACTGCCGAATGAGTGACTCTGCGCAAGGAATATTGCAGTCCGGCTCAACATACATTGCACCTACAGGCTCGAATTGACCGTTTTTAACCTTTTCCTTTAATTCGGCAAAAACGTCCGGATAATATTTTTCAAGTGTTTCATAAACATAAGGCTGTGTATGAGTATATTTGAAATCAGGATATCTGTCCATAAGACGAAGCTGAATAAGTACAGTTCTCAGATTTTTCTGTACCGTGTGTATTCTGCGCCAGTAATATGCGATATCAAGATGAGAATGGGCAATAAGTACAACATCACCGCTGCCCTTATATGTATCATTGGCGAAAACAACACTTTCAAGATAATCCTTACATTCATCAATGCCTGTTAGCTCATCACTGTCAAAATCAATAAAATTCATTGCGTTATTAAGTTCACGGTTGAGGAATGAACGGTAATCCTCATTAAACGAATCACTCTTTGCAATATCAAGCAGAAGTTCAAAATCCCATACCAAATCCTGCACCTTATGATTAACGGTACAAATATATGCGCCATCAAATATTTGGCGGCAGCCGCGGACAGAAAGTGATTCGGGATTACGCTCATCATCAGGTTTTGAGCGGTTATATCCAGTCATATCAAAATGAAGAGGCTTTTTATCATCAATATAGGGGGATATAAGGATTCTCTCTCTGTTCGGGTCAACACCGCCGACATAGAAACCGTTAATCTGTACGCATATTTCAGCAGCGGTTTTAATGGAAAACCACAGTTCTCTTCCCTGAAGTTCCTTCGGAATACTGACATCAGCTTTGATAAACGCTGTACCGTCAGGAGTAAAATACATATCGCCTTTATTAAGAGGTCTGTAATCCTCCGAATAATATTCAAATTCCATCTCAGACACCTGACGTGCATCACGGATAAGAAGATTTTTAATTTCCCACTTAGTTTCATAAATATGTCTTTTCAGCCAGCCAAAGCGCAGATCAGTCCATTCCTCGGGACGCATTGAGCGTCTTATAACCTTTATTTGTGCCATAACTCAATACCCCCTAAATATCCTGAAAATAAGGCTTTTTGCAAATTGCGCAAACCTTGACATTCAGATTCAAATCATTCAGAATCTGCTGCTCGATCCAATCTGTGCAGCGTTCCAAAATAAGACATTTTGAACACTCACCTTTGAATATCAATGTAAGTATATTATCCTCAAGCGAAACAAATTCAACCCAGCCGCCGTCACCCTGAAGCTTAGGCTGAAGCACTGTTTCAATATAATTCTGAACTTTCTTCATATTGTCCTCCACAAAATACGGAATGATTAATCTTCAATAACGCTTTTTATTACTGTGCGTATTTTTTCAAGTCTTGCTTTTGCATTTTCCTTATTATCATCAACAATTGAATAATATACTTTTATTTTCGGCTCTGTTCCCGACGGACGAACAGCCAGCCAAGATCCGTCATTCCAAATATATTTTAGTACATTTTCCTTTGGCAGATCACGAATCCCTACGCTGAAATCAACTATTTCATCAATGCCGTCAAATAAAGCCTTCCCCGATTTTCTGAAATAAGCCATAAGGTTCTGTATTTTTTCTGCACCGTCCTTGCCCTTAAGCACAAAAGAGTCAAGATAATCAAGATAGTATCCGTATTCATCATAGATTTCATTAAGTCCGTCAACAAGAGTTTTACCCTGATTTTTATACCATGCAGCCATCTGGCAAATGAGCATTGACGATACGACCGCATCTTTATCCCTTGCGTGAGTACCGACAAGATAACCGTATGATTCCTCATATCCGATAACAAACTCCTGCTCACCTGTCAACTCATACTTATTGATTTTATCACCTATATATTTAAAGCCGGTGAGAGTTTCATCAATACGCAAGCCAAACTTTCTGCCGATATTGGCGCCGAGCTCAGATGTAACAATTGTCTTGACAAGTGTGGACTTTTCATTGAGCTGTGACCTTTTCATCGTCAGGACAAATTTAACGAGGAGTGCGCCTGTCTGGTTGCCCGTCAAGAGTTTATATTCACCACCGTCCTTAACGGCAATACCGATTCTGTCACAATCAGGATCAGTACCGAGTACTAAGTCCGCGCCTATCTCCTTAGCCTTTTCAATTGCAATTGTAAGGGCGTCCTTTTCCTCGGGATTAGGAGAACGGACTGTTGGAAAATTGCCGTCAGGACTCTCCTGCTCCTTAACGACAGTTACATTAAGTCCTTCAAGCATTCTTCTTACCGGAATATTGCCTGTACCGTGGAGAGGCGTATATACGATTTTGATATCACTCTTTTCTTCATAAAGAGACTGTTTTTTTACCTCCTCAAGATAAGCTGAGAACTCTTTTTCATAAATTCCGATAATCATACCTCTTTGGATATATTCATCAACAGAAAGAACCCCGTCATAAATCGACGAATAATCCGTTATATCATTAATAAAAGCAATTGCATTTTTTGCATCCTCTGTGCAAAATTGGCAGCCCTTTGAATCATACACCTTATATCCGTTATACTCCTTGGGATTATGTGATGCAGTAATCATAACGCCGGCAGTGCAGCATAAATAACGTGTTGTAAAAGAGAGCACGGGAACAGGTACAATATGAAGATAGACATATGCTTTTATACCCTGTGATGCAAAAATCCTTGCCGTGTCCCATGCAAAGCCTGCTGAATTAAGTCTTGAATCACAGGCAATTGCAACTGATAAATCACCGTCATTCTTGCTTTTAAGATAATTTGCAAGACCTAAGGTTGCTTTGCCGACAGTATACTCGTTCATTCTGTTTGAGCCTGCACCCATAATGCCTCGAAGTCCGCCTGTACCGAATGCGAGATCTTTATAAAATCTGTCTTCAATTTCCTTTTCATCAGATAATACAGCAAGCTCATGCCTTGTGGCGTCATCAGCAAATTCAAGCCACTGATTATATTTTTCTTTATAATTCATACTGCTTTACTCCTATTTAAAATACATATAATATTGGCATTTTATCATACCGTTATAAAGCTTGCGGCGTTTGTCTGCTTTTCTTGCGAAAACTTTTTCAAACTCCTCATCAGGCGAAATTATACCATAGGACCAGCCGCGTTTTGAAACAAATTTTTCGCCCATAATACGATAAAGCTTTTGAGCCTGTTTTATATCAAGCATTCGTTCCCCGTAGGGCGGATTGGTAATAAGCGTACCTTTCTCAGTAGTCGGAGTAAAATCACTTATATCCTTTTCATTAAGAACAAGAAACTTATCGATTTTAATTCTTTTTGCATTATTTTTTGTAAGCTCAAGCGCACGATAATCAATATCGCTGCCGAAAGCGATGAAATCTGTATCTTTCTTGATAATATCGTGACAGCGTTCACGTTCTTCCTTCCAGGCTTTCTCAGGAATAAATCCCCATCGGTCACATGCAAAGTTACGGTTTATTCCCGGGGCAATATTATTCGCCAACATCGCGCCTTCAATCAGAATTGTACCGCTGCCGCAAAACGGGTCATACAAAGCGTGATAATGTCTGAGTCTTGAAAGGCAGCAAAGTGCTGCTGCGAGTGTTTCTCTTATCGGAGCATCATTTGCTTCAGGTCTGTATCCACGTTTATGAAGGCCTGCGCCTGTTGTATCAAGCATAATTGTGACTTCATCCTTCATAATGGAAAACTGAATCCTATGTTCGGGACCGCTCTCCTCAAACCATGAAATATTATAATCCTCCCGAAGTGATTCGACAACTGCCTTTTTGATAATTTTCTGGCAGTCAGGTACAGAATGGAGATTAGAATTAATACTGTAGCCTTTAACGGGAAAGGTATCTGCTGAACCGATAAATTCGGACCACGGAAGAATTTTCACCCTCTGAAAAAGTTCTTCAAAGGTGACTGCTCGGAATGTGTCAAGAACAATCAGAATGCGCTCGGAATATCTGCTGCAAATATTTGCACGGCAAAGGATATTCTCATCCCCTTCAAAGAACACTCTTCCGTTTTGGGCAGAGACATTCTGCGCTTCCATAAACTTTAATTCATCAGCAACCAGGCCTTCAAGTCCTAAAAGACAGGGTGCGTTCATTTTTAAATACATAATTGATTCCCTTTAAATAATTTCAGAGGCATGCCTTGTGACATGGCAGCCGACATTGACAGCGACAGGCAGTCCTGCAATATGGGTAGGATAGGTTTCTATATTAACACAAAGAGCGGTTGTTTTTCCGCCGAAGCCCTGCGGTCCTATATCGAGTGCATTAATTTTCTTAAAAATTTCTGCTTCCATATCCTTATAAAAATCATCACTGTTTCTGACTGAAACGCTCCTGCAAAGAGCAATTTTGGCAAGAATAGCGCTGTATTCAAAATCTCCGCCGATGCCGACGCCGACAACAACAGGCGGACATGGGTTCGAGCCGGCAGTTTTAACTACATCGACAACAAAATCAATTATGTCATCTCTTGTTGCAGACGGAGTAAACATTTTAAGTTTACTCATATTCTCACTGCCAAAGCCTTTTGGCGCGGCGGTAATTTTTATTTTATCACCCGGAACAATCCTTGTATGGATAACGGCAGGCGTATTGTCGTTCGTATTCACTCTGTTTTTTAAAGGGTCGGCGACAACAGATTTTCTTAGCAATCCATCAATATATCCACTCCTAACGCCCTTGTTGACAGCATCCTCAAAAGCATCACCTGCTATATGTATATCTTGTCCGACCTCGGCAAAAATGACAGCCATACCCGTATCCTGACAGATTGGTATATCAAGCTCCTTTGCGGCATCAATATTTGCCTGAAGGTCAGACAAAACAGCCTTTGCAGTTTCATTCGATTCACATTTATTTGAAGACTCTATACAGTCAACTAAGTCATCAGGCAGAATTTTGTTTGCGCTGATAACGAGTCTTTTGACAGTATCTGTAATTAACTGTGAATTTATCTCTCTCATAAGTGTACCTCATATCATTAAAAATGACCGAGAAATCTCGGTCATCAATTATTCACTGGCTGAAATATCATAAAAGACAATTTCGTCACTTTTTACATAGCCTTTTTCACGAGCCTTTTGTTCAATATAATCATCTTTGTTTTCACTGTCAAGGACCGCCTGAAGCTCTTTATTCGTTTGAACCTGTTCTTCATATTTCACGGCAAGTTCGTCCTTCTGTCTTTCCATAATACTGATATCTGCATTCTGGTTTACAACAGTAACACCGAAGAACACAAACACCGCAACAAAAAGAATTGTTACAAGTATAATAGGAATATTCTTTTTACTTTCAAAAAAAGACTTAAATGACTTCTTCTTTGATGCCATCTGCTTGGTCATCAGTATCACCCTTGCTTTTAACCTTAAAAAATCTTTTGAAACTTACTTTAATATTATAATATATATTATGTAACGATTGCAATACTTTTTTTAAACTTTTTAGTAATTGTTTCGTCTTTTTTAACTTATTTTTTATTTTTTTTGCAATTTTAATTTCAAGAGGCTTTGTAACATAACCAAATGTTAAAATATAGAATACAAAGCCTATAAAAATTAAAACAGTATACATAGCTCTTACTGAGCCGTTATTAAAGATTAAGAGATAGCAGAAGGTTACAACTGAGGTAAGTATCCAAAAAAAGAAATCGAAAAAAAAGTTGTCATTGAGCGCAAATCTGAACAATCTGAATAAGTCATAAGCAAAGCCGAGTGCCACACCCACAAACACAGCATAAAAATAAGCCTCAGCCACCGAACAGCCTTTTAATCAGTGATGACTTCATAAGCTTTTCATTGTATGACAAAGATGAAATCTTACCTGTTACAGTTAAAATCTGAGAATCAACACTGAGTTCTTCAATATGAAGGAGCTGGCCTTTAATTATCAGCTCGCCTGTATCACATATTGCGATAATTTCATCTTCATTGAAAGCATCAATATCATTAATGCCTGTGATTGAAAGATGCTCTCTGTTTGTTAAGGTTAAGATATGCTGTGTTTCATTTTCCATAAAAAATCACCTGCTTAATAATATGCAGGTGTCAATTATATTATTTATATGATTTTATACATTTTTGACGCATCTTCCTTTAGTGCGTGTTCGGTTACGGCAAGTACCTTATATTTCTTTTCATTTGAACCGAGAGTAATTTTTATTTCATCGCCGATTTTGACATTATATGACGCCCTTGCAATTTTACCATTAACCTCAACCTTTCCTGCATCACACGCTTCATTGGCAACAGTGCGTCTTTTTATTATTCTTGAAACTTTTAAATATTTATCTAATCTCATAATACACCAAATCATAAAATTAAGGCACCGTAAACGGCGCCTTAAGATAATCAAAACTATTTTACAGCATCTTTAAGTGCTGAACCAGCCTTGAATGCAGGAACCTTTGTAGCAGGAATTGACATAGGTGCCTTAGTAAGCGGGTTGATACCTGTGCGTGCTGAACGCTCTTTAACTGAGAATGTACCAAAACCAACGAGTGTTACCTTGTCGCCGTCAGCAAGTGCGCCTTTGATAGAATCAAGCACTGCTGTAACAGCTGCATCTGCGTCTTTCTTTGAAAGTTCTGCCTTTGCAGCAACTGCTGCTACGAGATCTGTTTTGTTCATTTAATTTTCCTCCGTTTTTAACTGATTACTCAGTAATATTTCTTTTGCTTCGTTCCATAATAAATCGAGTTCTTCAATTGAAGTGTCATTCATTGAAATTCCTTTTTCTTCAGCAAGTCTTTCAACGATTTCAAATCTTTTGATAAATTTGTTTGTCGCTTTTGACAGCGATTCCTCACTGTCAATGCCGAGAAATCGTGACACATTTACTGCTGAAAAAAGAACATCGCCGAGTTCCTCTTCAAGTTCGCTCTTATTATTATGCTCCGCAGCAATTAATAACTCGTTAATCTCTTCCTGAAGCTTATCAACCGGACCTTTAATATCATACCAGTCAAATCCTGCCTTGGCTGCCTTGCTCTGAATCTTCTGTGCACGCATAAGAGCAGGGAGTTCAATCGGTACGCTGAGCATTGACTGACTTGGCTGTTTCATACCTTTAGTCTTTGCCTTGACAGCATTCCAACTTGAAAGCGCCTCGTCTGCACTGTCTGCACTGACATTACCGAAAACATGTGGGTGACGAACGATAAGCTTCTGACAAATGTCATTACAGACATCATCGAAGTCAAAATTACCATTCTCACGCTCCATCTCACTGTGCATTGCAACCTGCAGCAAAACATCGCCAAGCTCTTCTTTAAGTCCCTCAGCGCTTTGATTATTGATTGCCTCAATAACCTCATAAGTTTCTTCAATAAAATTCTTTTTTATTGAATCGTGAGTCTGAACTCTGTCCCACTTGCAGCCTCCGGGTGCTCTGAGTAATGTAACAAGAGAAATTAAATCGTTGATATCATATTTATCTTTAAATTCAAAATCAACTGCCACATTAAACACCCACCTTTGATTAACTTGTCTATTAGCATAATACAATAATATTCAGGAAATTTCAAGTATTTATGGGTAACTTTTATTTTATTTTAAACTTTTTATCTCTTTTAATGAAATACTTTTTGTCAATAATAGAGTAAGTGCAAGCGATAATAGACAAATCAATGCACATTGTATTAAAACAGGGAGTCCGGATATCTCACCATAAAATGACATTCTGAAATAATCTGTGACAAAATACGAAATAACTCCGCATAATATAGGCTTTATAAAAATTCTGAAAATATCAAGCTTGGCGTTCGTCTTTCTGCAAATGGTAATCATATTCCATATAAGAATAATCAAAAAGCCTGCAAAATTTGAAATTGCAGCTGCAAGAATATTTATATTATTATTTGTTATCAATAAAAAATTCAGTGTCACTCTAACAAGTGCAGAAGCAATAAACGGAGGTATGGTTTGTTTTGCAAATCCGAGTGACTGTGTGCAAAAGACGGAGGTTGACGCCGCGGCACAAGGCAATGATGTAACACCGAAAAGAAAGAGAAGCTGATTTCCGTTTAACACTATATCCGGATTGCTTTTTTGGTAAAACAGGCATAAAATATCCTTGCTGAACAAGGAGAGAAAAGTCCCGCCTGCTACTGATAGTATTACGGTATATTTAAATATATTTGTAAGCAGTGGGGAGAATTTTTCTCCGCCGCATTCATATGCACTGCTTACGGCAGGAACGGCAGTTATGCCAAGAGCCATAACTATTGAGGGAATAAGATTTTTAAAATCAAGGTCAAGTGCATAAATACCGAATACATATGACAGTACATCATCGCCGCAGTTAACATATCGCTCGGACAATACAGACGGATCACAGAGTGACAGGCAGTATTGTATGGAAGATGTATCAATAAAATTTGACAGGCTCTGAATTGCGGTTGCACCGACCAAAGCGGCACTGAAGGTCAAAAGCTCAGTGCAGGCAGAGCTTGAATCAACACTTTTTAGGTCAGTGTATTTATATTTTATATTTGTATATATACTCACGAATATCCAGCTGACAACACTTCCGAAGGCTGCTCCCAGCATAGCGCAAGCTGATGTAAGCGGATATATTTCTGCCAGAGCTTCATTTTCGTTTGAAACAGCATTACCGAGCACAATTGAATTTTCAAGATAAGAATTATAGAAATATGACATTGATAATTTTGCAAAGAGCAGACCGAATATCATTTTGAATAATGCTTCAATTGTCTGGCTGACTGCGGTCGGCTTCATATCAAGGAAACCCTCTGCAAAGGCTCTGTGGCATGCACCGAGACAGGAAAAGAAAACCGACGGTGCAAGTGCTAAAATTGTATAAATACTTTTTGGTGATGATGAAATAAGAGCTGTATAAGGCTTTGCAAGAACAAGCATAATAATCAGCCCCGCAAGACCGACTGTTAAAAACAATTTTTTTGACGCTTTTCTGACTGCTTTTATCCTGTCTGTTTCCCCCTTAGCATCATAGCTGCTGACCAGCTTGGTTAAGGCAAGAGGAAATGCGCCCATAGTTATTGCGTGAATAGGCATACACAGATTATATGCAGCGGAAAAGTATCCTCTTCCTGTTGCACCGATATAAGCAGTAAGAGGAATTTTATAAACAGCACTGATAATTTTTACTATTACTGTGGAAACAAGAAGTATAAATGCAGAAGTTATGTACCGTTCTTTCAGACTTTTTTTCAAAAAATCACCTTAGATAAAAAATCAGGCAGTGCTGAGCACTGCCTTTAAACTTCCTGTTATAAATTAATTTATTCTTCCTGTTCGAAAAACTCAGTAACATCGACCTGATTATCTATCTGAGCTGATACGTCAGCATCGGTATTATTCATCTTATCAAATTCCCTTTGGAATACATCCTTTGTTTTCTTTGTTGCATTTGATACAGCTTCATTGAACTGAGACTTGGCAATTTCAATTTCTTTACTCAAGGAATCAATTTTTTCTTTAATACCTGAAATGCGTGACACAAGGCTTTCAAGCTCGTCAGGGTTTACGCTTTCACCGATATAAATATTATATTGGAGCTGTCCGTATTTTTCAAACAATTTAGCAAGCTTTGCCTTAGCGTCAATACATTCAATTTTTTTACGGCTGATTTCAATATGCTCTGCACTTTTTTTACTTACAGCCTCAGCCATATCCTTGGTTTTATTAAAGACCTCTTCAAGTTTGGGATTATTTATATTTATGTCACTCGTATTAAAAATATCACTGAATTTAAGAGCCATTATTATCACCTCGTTATCATTATATTACAAATTGTAAAATTATGCAATACAAAAGGCAATTATTTTTTGTATCCGATAATTAATACGAAAAGCGATGCCTTTTCGGTGCAAATCTGAATACTGCCGTCTTAGAGGGATAGAAGAGTATTGCTTGAGTTATAAAATTCATAAATTTGGCTTTTACGTTTAATAATTTCATCAAAGCGATCAATATATTCATATGGGTATTTAAAATTATATATTCTGTAAATTCTACCTGTATTTTGATTTTTAAGCCTTGTTACTGCGCCTGCACCGACTGCAAAGACCGAATGAGTTTCATCCATCATATAGACATTATAAAGGCAGTCTTTTGCATTTTTGCACCAGCCGACATTTTCAAGATTCCCGATTGACTTTGACTGCCGATACATATAATACGGATAATAGAAATTTGAAGTCAGTATTTCATTTGAATATGCAACCATTTCTGCTGTTGCAAGGCGGTCGGTCAAATCAAAGGTCAAATCCTTTGTAACTATAAATGAACCTGATTTAAGTGCCAGGGTATGTATTGTTATTGATTGAGCGTTGAGTTCAATTGCCTTATTGATGCTTTCCTTAAATGAGTTAAGACTATCCTTGGGCAATCCTGCAATAAAATCCATATTTATATTATTGAAGCCGCACTGCCTTGCTATATTATATGCTTCAAGCGTCTGTGCTGATGTATGCTTTCTTCCGATGGCTTCAAGAACGGTATCGTTAAAGGTCTGGGGGTTAATACTAATTCTGTCCACTCCTGCGCTCTTTAATGCCAGAAGCTTATCGTATGTTACAGTATCCGGTCTGCCTGCCTCGACAGTATACTCACGCAGAGTTGATAAATCGAAATTATTTTCAATAACATTAAAGATTTTTGACAGCAGGCAGGAATTAAGCGTTGTCGGTGTACCGCCGCCGAAATATATTGTTTCAAGCCTTAGACCGAGATTTTTTACTATCTCAGACACACTGATAAGCTCATTGCATAAAAGCTCAACATAAGGCTCAATCAAATGCCCGCTGTTCTCAATTGAATGAGAAACAAAAGAGCAGTAGGAACACCTTGTCGGGCAGAACGGAATTGCGATATATAATGAAAACGAATTGCTTTGTGAAAGAGAAGTTATTTTATTTTCATGTTTCATTACCTCGACGGCAAGATCTGCTTTTTGCGGTATTGTACGGAAAGTATTTATGAAATAATCCCTTGCGCCGTCTTCACCTAATTTATCAGCAAGACGGTGCATAAGTTTAGCGGGTCTGACGCCGAAGAGTATTCCCCATGGTAAGGAAAAGCCGAGTATCTCAGACAAAACATCATAAAGCAAAAGGGACACAGCAACTGCCATATCCTCGTTAACATTAATTATATGCTCTTTTGAAAGTTGCCTGTCATACACCTTTGCATCAACAATAAATTTATTATCCCTTTTTTCCGTAATAACAACAATATCCTCTTCGCCGTCCGATTTGATTTTTTCATAAGGGAAAAAGCAGGTGCAGATATTTTTCATATCGAACTCAAAGGGATGATTAATTACCTTTAAAATCATAGGCTGTTCCTGTTCATATATGGATTATTTGCACGTTCAAAATCAAGAGTTGAAGGTCTGTCATGCCCCGGATAGACATTAAGATTACCGTCAAGCTGTGAAATTTTTTTAAGGCTGTTTAAAATTTCCTGCTCAGAGCCGCCGGGAAAATCTGTTCTTCCGCAGGAGCAGAAAAACAATGTATCTCCCGAAAAAATATTACCGTCACAGATATAACAAAGACCACCCTTTGTGTGTCCGGGAGTTGATATTACATTTATAATGGTATTTCCGAGTGTAAGTACATCACCGTCAGAGACGATTATATCAGCGCTTGTATTATTATGACAAGCGCCGCAGAAGGCGGCGAGGCTCTCCTTTGATGAAGAGAGCATCGGCTCATCTTCTTTTGAAATAACAACCTGAGCGCCTGTAAGCTCCTTAACAGCTTTTACTCCGCAGATATGGTCAAAGTGACCGTGAGTTAAAAGAATATATTTAATGTCAGCATTTTTAATAAAATCACGCATTTTTTGACTGTCTTCCGTACAGTCAACGAGTGCAGAAATTTTTGTTTCTGCATCGGTGATAAGATAACAATTGTTTTCAAGACTGCCGAAAACAGCACTTTTTACATTAAGCATTACTTCAAATCCTTACTATTTAGAATAATCGTAACAGGTCCGTCATTGAGCAGTGAGACCTTCATATCCGCACCGAATCTTCCTGTTTCTATCTTTTTTACACCGCTGATTTTAAGCTGAGATACAAAATATTCATAAAGCTCATCTGCTATATCCATAGGTGCGGAAGCGGTAAAGCTCGGCCGTCTGCCGTGTGAACAATCGGCACATAGAGTGAACTGAGAAACGACTAATATTTCTCCATCAATATCAAGGCAGGATAAATTCATTTTCCCCTTATCGTCCTCAAAAACACGAAGTACGGGAATTTTCTTAACAAGCTTGTCTGCGTCCTGTTTATTATCCCCCTTTTCCACTCCGAGGAAAATTAAAAAACCGTTGCCGATTCTGCCTACCTCATCGCCGTCAATAACGACCGAGGAATATTTAACACGCTGGATAACTGTTTTCATCAGGCACCACTTCTTTCAATATGATAAACACCGTCTATCTTTCTTATAATTTTCAATATACTTTCAAGATGCTCTTTTGAATTAATTGCAATAGTCATGGTGGTGAGGCAGTTTCCGTCGTTAATCGGTCTTGCATTAATTGAATATATTTTTACATGGGCGTTTGCCATTTTTGTCGTTATATCAAGGACAACGCCGTCACGGTCAATTGCATAAACATCAATAGTTGACTTTGCGGCAATACTTACACTGCTGTCCCAATGAGCTTTTACCCATCTGTCAGGCTCCGGTGAAAGCGCAATATCAGCAGGAACATTTACGCAGTCTCTTCTGTGAATGGTGAGACCTGTACCCCTGTTTATGAATCCGATAATTTCTTCCCCGGGAAGAGGTGAACAACATCTTGCCATCTTGACAAGGCAATTATCAATACCTTCAACAACGACACCGCCTGAGCTCTTTGAAAAATTTTCTTCAACATTGACAACAGGCTTTTGTTTTTCAGGCTCTTTTGGTCTCCAATTACGGTTATAATCTTCTTTAATACCGGGCATAAGCCTTGTAATCTGTAAGCCGCCATATCCGACTGCAGCGTAAAAATCATCAATGTCCTGATAATGCTGGCGTTCGGCAATTTTCTTGACAAAAGCATCATATTTTTCGGAATTATCAAATCGGATAAAATTTCTCTTTAATTCCCTGTCAACCTCAGCCTTGCCTTGGACGATATTTTCATCTCTTTTTTCTTTTTTGAACCAAGAGCGGATTTTACTCCGTGACTCACCTGTTTTGACGATATTGAGCCAGTCGCGGCTCGGTCCCTTGCCTTGCTGATTAGAGGTTAAAATCTCGACAATTTCGCCTGTTTTGACTTTATAATCAAGGTTGACAATCTTGCCGTCGACCTTTGCACCAACCATTTTATTTCCCACTTCAGAATGAATTGCATAGGCAAAGTCAATTACGGTTGCACCCTTAGGAAGACATTTAACATCGCCTCGCGGAGTAAAGACATATACTTCATCAACTGACAAATCCCCCTTAATGCTGTTAACAAGCTCTTCGGCGTTATCGGTTTCACTGCCTGTTTCAAGCATACGGTGAATCCACTCAAGTCTGTTGTCTATCTCATCCTTACCGCCCTTGCCGAGCTTATATTTCCAATGGGCAGCAATACCAAATTCAGCAGTACGATGCATCTCCCATGTACGAATCTGGATTTCAAACGGGATACCTGATTTTGAAATGACAGTTGTATGAAGAGATTGATACATATTAGGCTTCGGCATTGAGATATAATCCTTAAATCTGCCGGGAAGCGGCTGGAACATATCGTGTACTATTCCGAGTGCATTATAGCAGTCAATCAATGAATCGACAATAATTCTTACTGCATATATATCATAAATCTGTTCAAAGTTTTTACCTTTTATATAGACCTTTCTGAATATACCGTGAACTGATTTCACCCTTGAAGTAATCTGAGTATTCTTCATGACAGGTGTAATTCTGTCACTTATCTGCCGGGTAATCTCACTGAGAAATTTTTCACCCTGCTCTTTTTTCATTGAAAGATTTTTTTCTATTTCCTTATAAGCAATCGGATCAAGATAGAAAATTGCCAAATCTTCAAGCTCTTCCTTGATAGGACGAATACCTAAGCGATGCGCAATGGGGGCATAAATTTCCAGCGTTTCAAGGCTTTTTTCCCTTTGCTTATATTCCGGCCAAAATTTTGCCGTGCGCATATTGTGCAGCCGGTCGCAGAGCTTGATAATGATAACACGGATATCCTCATTCATTGCCATGAACATTTTACGGATATTTTCTGCCTGAACCTCTTCTCTGGTTGAAAGCGGAATCTGACCTAACTTTGTTACCCCGTCAACAAGGAGTGCAACCTCGTCACCGAACTCTTTTTTGATATAGTCAAGGTCATATTCGGTATCCTCGACAACATCGTGCAGAAGTCCGCTTATTATAGACTCATTATCCATACCGAGCTTGAACAGAATTTCAGCAACGGCAACTGGGTGCATAATATAAGGCTCACCTGAGCGGCGGCGCTGATTTTTATGAGCGTCGCGTGCAAGGTTATATGCTTTTTCAATTTTATCACAGTCATACTGGGGGTTTGCTTTTACCTGTTCAAAAAATTCAGCAAATCCGTCATTATATTCTGCATTATAAACTGTATCACTCAATTTTAAGCCTTCCCTTCAGGGTTTTCATAATTTGTGTATCTTCAAGATTTGCCTTGCCTGAAAAATCAAGCAAAGTAATTTTTTCATTTTCTACATTAATTAAGCCGGACTGTTCAAAGGCTTCAACAGCAAATTTGAGCATACCGTAGGTTACTTTCTGATCAAGGGCAAAATACAGATCGTCGAAGGTATACTGCCAGCCGGAATTATACTTGAGGAATTTATATATAAATGCAAAGGTATTTCTGTCAGGATACATATCAGTCTTATTGTCAAAACCAAGACTGAAAAGCTCATAGTCCGATTTCTGTAAAAAGTAAAGATCATCGTCAATCCTGCTTTTTCTGATATCAACTGCACGGATTGAGAGATAGAATTTACCCTTAAAAAGATTTTTTGATACCTTAACGGCAATATCGATAATATCCCCTGCTTTATACGGAAATTCAGCAATAGTTGTTCTGAACTTAACTACCTTGAACTTTCTTCCCTTTTTCTGCACTTCAAGACGGATATGCTTTCCGTCTCCTATAGCGGTAACGGAAATAAGCTCAACATTAAATATACCAAATACCGCCTCAGGATTTTTTGCGCCGTACGGCTCAAGAACCTTAAGATTATCTACCAAAGAGACATCAAGATAAAACGGAGAAAGCTTACAGTCAATTCTAAGTGTTTCAGGCGGCATAACGGGACAATTTATTTTGGCATATTCATTAACTCTTTTTCTAAATTCAGGGATATCGTCTTTATTGATACCAAGCCCTGCTGCAAGAGGATGACCGCCGAAATGCGTCAGCAAATCATGGCAGGAGGCAATTGCCTCATAGATATTAAATCCATCTATACTCCTTGCTGAGCCGGTGCAATTACCGTCATCGTCAATACCTATAATAATTGCAGGCTTACCAAAAGTACTGACGATATTTGAAGCGACAATGCCGATAACACCGTGGTGGAAATTATTCCCATCAATCACAATTACCCTGTTATCAATAAGGCTTATATCTTCTGCAATACGGGAATTTATCGCTTCGATTATCTCTGATTCAACCTCGTGCCTGTGAATATTATTCTCATTAAGCTGCTGTGCCTTGAATTTTGCATCATTATAATCGTCACTTATTAAAAGCTCAACTGCCTTATCTGCTCTGTCCATTCTTCCTGCTGCATTGATACGCGGACAAATCTGAAAAGCGACATCGGTTGAATTGAGCTCACGGTCGTAATTCCCGGCTTCTATTCTCAAAGCGTTCAGACCTTTACGCAGATTCATATTGATTATTTCAAGTCCTGCACGCACTAATGCACGGTTCTCACCTACAAGAGGGACAATATCACCTATTGTACCGATTGCAACAAGGTCTGAATAAAGTGCAACCATTTCTTCAGCAGCGCCGTCTTCAATCGCACATACAAGCTTGAAGGCAACGCCTACACCTGCAAAATCGCTGAAAACAATATTATTATCATTTCTGTGAGGGTTTACAACGGCACATGCTTTAGGAAGCCTGTCTCCTATCTGGTGATGATCGGTAATAACAAGGTCCATGCCGAGTGATGATATATATTCAGCCTCATCAAAAGCAGAGATACCATTATCAACAGTAACGATTAATGACACACCTTGAGCAGCGATATAATCAATCGCATTGTTATTCATACCGTAACCGTCTGTCAGCCGGTTTGGAATATAATAAATCACATCCGCACCAATACTTTGAAAATAAGAATAAAGTAATGCTGTGGATGTTACTCCGTCACAGTCGTAATCACCGTAAATGCAAATCTTTTCATCATTTTCAACAGCAAAGGTAATTCTTTCTGCCGCCTTATCCATATCCTTAAGAGAATACGGTGAGGTAAGAATACAGCTGTCTGACAAAAAGTCAGAGGCTGAAAGCTCATCTTCAATTCCTCTTGAGACGAGGAGGAATGCAATAAACGGATCAATATTCAGTTTTTCGCTAAGGGCCGATGCTTTTTCCTTATCAGCATCGGCAACAATCCATTTTTTATGTGACATTATGTATTTTTATCTACTATATGGAATTTTTTAAGATTGCCCTTTTTTTCTGCTCTTTTTTCAAGCTCGGCTTCAACATCCTCAGGTGTTATACCCTGATTAGCCATCATAACAAGTGTATGATAAATAAGGTCTGTTATTTCATAAATAGTTTCCTCTTTATCATTATTCTTGGCAGCAATTACCATTTCAGTACACTCTTCGCCGACTTTTTTAAGTATCTTATCAATACCTTGATCAAAAAGATAGCAGGTATATGAACCTTTCTGCTGAGCTGCCTTTCTATCAAGAATTGTCAGGTATTCATCCTTAATATAATCCATAATATCTCCTAACCTTATAATTTTACATAATTTTATTAAAAAAGCAGGAATGATTTCCTGTATGGCAGGCTGCACCTGTCTGAATTACCTTAATCAAAAGTGTATCATCATCACAATCACCGTGGATTGATACAATTTTCTGTAAATGACCCGAAGCTGCGCCCTTGTTCCAGAGTTCTTGCCGTGAGCGTGACCAAAACCAGGTATAACCTGTTTCAAGCGTTTTCTGCATTGACTCTCTGTTCATATACGCAAGCATGAGAACCTCGCCCGTTGACTCCTCCTGAATTATTGCAGGAAGTAAATCAGACTTTGTAAAATACTTTTCAATATCAATCATTTGCAAATCTCCAAAGCCTCTCTTAAATCAAGTGTCCCTTCATATAAGCTTTTACCGCAGACAGCACCGTAAAGCTTTTCATTTTTTAAGGAAATTATATCTGTTATACCTGTAATTCCTCCTGATGCGGTAATGTCACAGGAAACGGCATTGTTAATCTCAGCAAGCTGTTCAATATTAGGACCTGAAAGTGTTCCGTCCCTGCTGATATCTGTAAAGATAATTGTTTTAACACCGACATCCTCCATCCGCTTAGCAAGGACGGTAAAATAAACATCACTTTTTTCAATCCAGCCCTCTGTTGCAACATAGCCGTTTTTTGCATCAATACCGACGGCAATCATATCACCAAACTCGGAAACTGCTTCCTTGACAAGGTTGGGGTTTTTAAGAGCAACTGAACCGAGAATAATTCTGCTTATACCATTATTGACATAAAAATCAATATCCTTCATCGTTCTTATTCCGCCGCCGATTTCGACCTTCAGTGAGGTCTCATTTGCAACAGAAACAAAGGAGTCAGCATTGACGGGCTTTTTTTTCAATGAGCCGTCAAGGTCAACCATATGAATCCATTCACTGCCTGCCTTTTGAAAGGAAAGTGCAGTTTCAAGTACATCTGAAGAAACCTGCTTTGCAGTTGAGAAATCGCCCTTATAAAGTCTTACAGGCTTACCGCCTATAACATCAATTGCAGGGAAAATTATCATTATAAAACTCCTTTGGTGGAAAGAACAGAACCTTCCTCATTCTGTTTCACAGCAATCTTAAGTGCATGTGCGACAGCCTTAAAAATTGCTTCAATCTGATGATGAGCATTGTCACCGTAAGGCACACTGATGTGGAGTGTTATACAGGAATTCATTGCAAATGCTCTGAAAAATTCCTCAGTAACACAGGTCTCATAATCTCCGCAGAGTTCCTGCTCAAATGATGCCTTAAAGACAAGAAACGGTCTGTTTGAAATATCAAGATTACACACAGCAAGCGATTCATCCATAGGGATACTGAAGCTTCCGTAACGCTCAATACCGCTCATATCACCGAGTGCTTCTTTAAAAGCCATACCGAGTGCAATACCTGTATCTTCAACAGTGTGGTGCGTATCCACCTCAAGATCGCCTGATACCTTAACTTTAAGACCAATACCGCCGTGAATACCGAAAGCTGTGAGCATATGGTCAAAAAAACCGATGCCTGTCGAAATATCAACTTCGCCGCCGTCAAGGTCAAGTTCAATCAATATCTGTGTTTCTTTTGTATTTCTTTCAATCCTTGCAGTTCTCATACCAACACCTCA
>CAZGRZ010000006.1:0-71718 GCA_964528285.1 uncultured Bacteroides sp.
CAAAATATATGGCTACTAAAAAGACCACAGGCTCACGCAAACGCCGTGACAAGAAAAATATTGAGCGTGGTGCTGCCCATATTCAATCAACCTTCAATAACACAATCGTAACAATTACAGACACAAACGGTAATGCAGTGTCATGGGCTTCTGCCGGTGAAATGGGCTTTCGCGGTTCAAGAAAATCCACACCGTTTGCCGCTGCAACTGCTGCTGAAACTGCTGCGAAAACAGCTGTTGATTGTGGTATGAAGAAAGTTGAGGTCTATGTTAAAGGCCCGGGCGCAGGACGCGAATCAGCAATAAGAGCGCTTCAAACAGCAGGTCTGGAAGTAAGTCTTATTAAAGATGTTACTCCTATTCCGCACAACGGTTGTCGTCCGCCAAAAAGACGCCGTGTATAGTTTAAATTCGGAGGTTACTTGATATGGCAAGATATACAGGACCTGCTTGTAAGCTCTGCCGCCGTGAAGGTAAAAAACTCTTCCTTAAGGGTGACAGATGTTACACAGGCAAATGTGCAATTGAACGCCGTTCATATGCACCTGGCCAGCATGGTCAGAACAGAAAAAAAACTTCAGAGTATGGTATGCAGCTTCGTGCAAAACAGTCTGCTCGTCGCTACTATGGCATCAACGAAGGACAGTTCCACAAATATTTTCTTATGGCTGAGCGCAAGGCTGGCGTTACAGGTTCAAATCTTCTCCAGATTTGTGAAAGCCGTTTAGATAATTTTGTTTACACTGCAGGCTTTGCAAGCTCAAGGGCTCAGGCTCGTCAGCTTGTAAATCATGCTCATTTCACTGTTAACGGTGCAAAGGTTGATATTCCTTCATATCTCCTTAAAGCCGGCGATGTAGTTGCTGTTAAAGAAACAAGCAAAACTACTGATGAGTTCAAGACTATTGTTGAAGCAAATGCTTCCCGCCCGGTTCCGCAGTGGGTTGATGTAAATAAGGATGCTATGGAAGCAAAAGTTGTAAAACTCCCTGAGAGAGATGAAATTGCAACTCCTGTTGAAGAGCATTTAATCGTTGAGTTCTACTCTAAATAACAGCATTCTTTTACTGTTATATAGTGAAAACAAAATACAACAAATTTTTAGGAGGCTTTTAAATGATCGAAATTGATAAGCCTAAAATCGAGATTGTAGATGTATCTACTGTCGGAAGCCGCAGCGCAGGAAGATTTATCGTTGAACCTCTTGAGAGAGGCTTCGGTACAACTCTTGGCAACAGCATGAGAAGAGTCCTTCTTTCTTCTCTGCCCGGTTATGCTATCACTTCCGTAAAGATTGATGGTGTTTTACACGAATTTTCAACCATTCCTCATGTTAAAGAAGATGTTACTGAGATTGTTCTTAATCTCAAAAATGTAATTCTTAAAATTCATGATGAAAGTCCTAAAACCCTTTACATTGAAGTTTCAGGTGAAGGTGAAATTACTGCCGGTGATATTAAGCACGACGCAGATGTTGAAATTCTTAATCCTGACCTTCATATCGCTTATCTTGATGAAGGTGCAAGTGTAGTAATGGAGCTTACTGCCGACAATGGCAGAGGTTATGTCCCTTGTGACCGTAACAAGCAGTTAATGGATTTGCCAATAGGAACAATTGCTGTTGACTCAATCTATACACCTGTCCTTAAGGTTAATTATACAGTTGAAAACACCCGTGTAGGTCAGCAGACTGACTTAGACAAACTCATTCTCGACATTGAGACTGACGGGACAATTCCTGCCGACGAGGCAGCTTCACTCGCTGCAAAAATTCTCAATGACCATCTTATGCTCTTTGTTGATCTTTCTGAAGAAATCGGAAATCAGGATATTATGGTTGAGAAGGACGATGACAGTAAGGAAAAGGTTCTTGAAATGACGATTGAAGAGCTTGATCTTTCGGTGCGTTCATTCAACTGTCTTAAGAGAGCAGGTATTAATACAGTAGAAGATTTAATCGGTAAATCAGAAGAAGATATGATGAAAGTCAGAAATCTTGGACGTAAGTCACTTGATGAAGTTGTTGCAAAATTAGCGTCACTCGGTTTCGGACTCAGTCAAGAAGAGGACTAAAGGAGGGAATTTCAATGCCAGGTAGCAGAAAGCTGGGCCGCCCGACTGATCACAGGAAGGCTATGCTCAGAGGTATGGTTACTTATCTTTTGGAAAACGGCAAGATTGAAACAACCGTTACAAGAGCAAAGGAAGTTCGTGCAATAGCCGATAAGATGATTACTCTCGGCAAGGACAACACACTTCATTCAAAAAGACAGGTTCTTTCTTATGTAACTAAGGAGGATGTAGTTAAAAAGCTTTTTGATGAAATTGCTCCAAAGTATGCTGAAAGAAACGGCGGTTACTGCCGTATTATCAAGACAGGCCCTCGTCGCGGCGACGCTGCGGAGATGTGTATCATCGAACTTGTTTAAGATAATAGCTTATTTGAATATTAAAGGACTTGTTTACTATGAACAGGTCCTTTTTTAATCGGAGCAGCGGCTCCATCAAGCTCGCTTGAAATGGAGCTTGTGAATGATTGCAGCCTGAGCAGGGAGCGTCAGCTCCTCAGAGTTTCAGTAGGAGATTAATGCTGTCACTGCAATTCTGAAGCGGACCCTGACGCCTAAGATGCGTGGGGGACAACCGAGAATAGGTTATAACATTCTTACTGCGCCTGTAGGGATATTAACTTATATTTATTCATATTTTTTTAATATTTATTGTCAAAATGCTTGACTTTTTCGATATTTTTGTATATAATCGTGCACGGATATTAAAGATAGTATCAAATACCCCTGATATGTGGTAAGAGGGAGGGGATTGAATGAGCCAAGTTAGAGTTAAAGAAAATGAATCTCTTGACAGCGCACTCAGAAGATTTAAGCGCCAGACTTCTCGAGATGGAATTATTCAGGAAGTTCGTAAGAGAGAGCATTATGAGAAGCCATCTGTTGCTCGTAAAAAGAAGAGCGAGGCTGCTCGTAAAAGAAAGTATAAATAATTTATACATATCAGGCAGGAGTTTAACTCCTGCTTTTTGTTTTTTATCTGTCTTTGTTTGTTATATACTTAAAAGTATTTTTATGGTGCTGCCGCAACTGTTAACAAATTATGCTGTACTGATAATAATAAATTTCCAAAGGATTATTATTCAAAGATAAAAGTTTGCTCTTATGGAAAAGAGTAGATTGTATTTATACTTTTTTATTGACTTAATATTGTTTTTAGATTAATATATCAATGGTGATATTAATGAAAAAGATTTTAATACTCAATGGTCCTAACCTCAATATGACCGGGATAAGAAAGAAAAATGTATACGGCGCAGAAACATTAAAGCAGATTAATGATGAGCTTAAGATGTACGGCAAGGCAAACGGTGCAAAGATTACCTGTTTTCAGTCAAATCACGAGGGTGATATCATTGATGTTATCCACGAAAGTAAGGATGAATTTGACGGCGTTGTGATTAATGCAGGTGCATATACACATTATTCTTATGCTATTCGCGATGCAATTGAGGCAGTACGGGAATTTACTCCTTTTGTTGAGGTGCATATGTCAGATATACATCAAAGAGAGGATTTCAGAAAAACATCTGTCATTACAGATGTCTGTGTTAAACAGATTTGCGGTTTTGGCAAAGACAGTTATAAAATGGGTATTGATTTATTGATGAAAATAATATAGAATATTACTATATTGATTACATAACCTTGGAGGTATAAATTATGGTAACAGCAGGCGATTTCAGAAACGGCGTTACATTTGAAGAAGACGGTAATGTTTTACAGGTAATTGAATTTCAGCATGTTAAGCCCGGAAAGGGTGCTGCCTTCGTAAGAACAAAGACAAAGAATGTTATTACAGGTGCGGTTACAGAAAAGAGCTACAACCCGTCAGCAAAATTCCCGACTGCATTTATTGAAAGAAAGGAAATGGCATATTCATATAATGATGATGGCCTCTATTATTTTATGGACAACGAGACATTTGATATGATTCCTGTTTCAGAGGCTGATCTTTCAGAAAATTTCAAATTTGTCAAAGAAAATGAGATTTGCCGTATTCTTTCATACAAAGGAAAGGTATTTGGCGTTGAGCCACCTACATTCGTTACTCTTGAGGTTACAGAAACAGAGCCGGGGCTTAAGGGCAATACCGCAACAAATACACTCAAGCCAGCAAAGGTTGAGACCGGTGCTGAAATTCGTGTACCGCTCTTCATTAACGAAGGTGATATGATCAGAATTGATACAAGGACCTGTGAATATATGGAAAGAGCATAAATTTTTTAATTTGATAGGAGTTTATACTATGGAAACAACTGAAAGCTTAGGCTATCTCAAAGGACTGCTTGACGGTCTTGATTTGGATTCAAATAAGAAAGAAACAAAGGTCTTTAATGCAATTGTTGATGTTCTCTCAAATCTTACCGAGGACGTCAATGATATCACTGAAGGTATGGAGTTGTTAGCAGAGGAAATTGATGCTGTTGACGAAGACCTTGCTGAGGTTGAAGATTATCTTATTGATGATGATTATGACAGCGATTTTGATGATTGCTGTGATTGTGAGGATTGTGAAAATTATGAGGTTGAATGTCCTCTCTGTGGAGAAACCTTTGAGGTTGATGAGGATACGGCTCTTTCAGGCACAATTCCTTGCCCGAACTGCGGCGAAATGCTTGAGTTTGAGATTGAAGAGTGCGAAGAAGATGATGAGGGCTGATTCTTCTTTATTAATCCTTTAGAAAGAGGGTAGTGAATATAAAAAAGATATTAGTCTTACTTATAGCTGCAGTTATGGTCTGCGTTTGCTCTGTTTCATGCTCATCTTCGGGTAAAGAAGAAGAGAAAGAAGTAAATACTACTGCCATACCTACTGAAGAGGCAAAGATTAAAGAAAGTGAAGCAATTCACTTTATTCAGGACACCTACACTCCCGAAGAACTCGGACTTGCAGATGTTGATAAGGATTATTCTTTTATGGTAGCGTCAGACGGCGTTGAAATTGACGGAAAAAATTACATCAAGGTTGTTGCAAATGTTATTGTAAGAAATGATGAGACAAGCAAAGACGGTAAAGAAACTTTTTCAATGGAAACGATGGGAGAGTATTACATCTCATTTGATGCCGAAGAGGTTATGATGAAAAATATCAAAACCGGCAAGTTTATTGAATTGGAAAACAGATATGAATTATTTAAGCAGAACAGCGAGACTTCAGCATCTGCTTCTGAGAAAAGCACAACGCAATAAGATTAACATGAAACGGTACGGATAAGCTTATGCCATATGTACCGTTTTTTTTGATATATTATGCATATAACTATAATGGGCTTAATTAAGTATTGTGATAAAATGGTTGACTAACTTATTTTAAAGTGTTATTATAGGTTTAATAAATTGCAACTATGATTGGGCGAGTAATTAACCGTTATCCTTTCAGAGAGCTGCCGTCAGGTGTGAGGCAGCAGGACCGATTTTTGAAAAACACCCATGAGTTCCCGAAAGAAAGTGACCTGTCACAAGTAGAATCGGGCGTGCAGGAGCGTTAATCCTTTTGAGTGAGCCGTTTATACGGTTAATTTAGGTGGTACCACGGAAGCAGTCTTTCGTCCTATATGGACTTAAGACTGCTTTTTATTTTAATATAAGGAGATTGCATTTATGGAGTTTTCAACAATTTACAGAACAAAAACTATAGACAAATTTTCTGAGGCTGATATTAACAGTACGGTAAAGGCAGCCGGCTGGGTAGAGAATATCCGTGACCACGGCGGGGTTTCTTTCATTGACCTCAGGGATATGTATGGTGTTTTGCAGATTGTTATGCGTGACACTACTCTTCTTGACGGTATTTCAAAGGAAGACTGTCTTTCAATTGAGGGCATTGTTGAAAAGAGAGACGAGGATACAATTAATCCTAAAATTGCAACAGGAACAATTGAGGTTGAGGCAAAGGCAGTTACAACTCTCGGTAAGGTACGCCGTTCTCTTCCGTTTGAAATTCAGACATCAAAGGAAACAAGGGAGGACAAACGACTTCAGTACCGTTTCCTTGATTTAAGAAATCAAAAGGTTAAGAATAATATGATTTTCAGGAGTAATGTTATTTCTTATATCAGGCAGGAAATGTCAGATATGGGCTTTATTGAAATCCAGACCCCTGTCCTCTGTGCGTCATCGCCTGAAGGTGCGAGAGACTATGTTGTGCCAAGCCGGGTCCATAAGGGCAAGTTCTATGCTTTACCTCAGGCGCCGCAGCAGTATAAACAACTTCTTATGGTGTCAGGAGTTGATAAATATTTTCAGATTGCTCCTTGCTTTCGTGATGAAGATGCAAGAGCAGACCGCTCACCGGGCGAATTTTATCAGCTGGATTTTGAAATGAGCTTTGCTACTCAGGAGGATGTTTTCAAAGTAGGAGAGGAAATACTCACAAGGACCTTTAAGAAATTTGCTCCCGATGGTTATACCGTTACAGATGCGCCTTATCCTGTATTCAGTTATAAAGAGGCAATGCTCAGGTATGGCACGGATAAGCCTGACCTCAGAAATCCTCTTGAAATAATTGATGTAACAGATTTCTTCCGGCGCTGCACCTTCAAGCCTTTCCACAACCAAACAGTCAGAGCAATTAAAGTTCACGCTGACATTTCAAAGGGTAAGCATGAGAAACTCCTTAAATTTGCTCAGTCAATCGGAATGGGAGGGCTTGGCTATCTTCTTGTTCAGGAGGATAAGTCATATAAAGGACCTATTGATAAGTTCATTCCTGCTGATATGAAAACAGAGCTCGCGGATATTGCGTCGCTTGAAATTGGAGATACAATATTCTTTATTGCAGATTCAGAGGCACAGGCAGCAAACTATGCAGGACAAATCAGAACAAAGCTTGCAGAAATATTTGACCTTATTGAAAAGGATTCATATCGCTTCTGCTTTATCAATGATTTCCCGATGTTTGAATATAAGGAAGAGGAGAAGAAAATCGGGTTTACACATAATCCATTTTCTATGCCCCAGGGCGGACTTGACGCTCTTGAAAATAAAGACCCTCTTGATATTCTTGCTTATCAGTATGATATCGTATGCAACGGAGTTGAGCTTTCGTCAGGTGCTGTTCGTAACCATGATATTGATATTATGAAAAAGGCATTTGAAATTGCAGGATATGACGAAGAGGTGCTTAAAGAAAAATTCGGCGCTCTTTATACCGCATTCCAATTTGGTGCGCCGCCTCATGCAGGTATGGCACCGGGAATTGACCGAATTATAATGCTGCTCAGGAATGAGGAAAATATCCGTGAGGTTATTCCGTTCCCGATGGACGGAAAGGCACAGGATCTTATGTGCGGTGCACCTAATGAAATTACAGAGCAGCAGCTCAGAGAAGTTCACATTAAGTTGAGAAAGTAACCTCCTAATAGGTTCCTATTGTAAAGCAGTTCCTCTATAAGTAAAAATGTCATACAGTGACAAAAGGGCGGCATAGAAGGATAATTACTTGCGTTTATGAGATTTTATATAATTATATTATAATTTGTAAAATAAAATGAGGTGTAACGATGATTACCAAAGAAGAAGTATTAAAGCTTGCTTATCTTGCGCGTCTTGATTTTTCAGACGATGAGCTTGACAGAATAATTAAAGATATGGATGATATTATTGCATTTGCAGACACAATCAATAATTCAGTTGAGGGAGATGCGGATAAAATCAGAAACATATCATCAAGTGCTGTTCCTGCTGAGAAATTCAGAGAGGATGTTGTTAAAGAGTCCCTTCCCAATGAAAAGATACTTTCAAATGTCAGCGCTTCAAAGGGTATGTTCTGTGTTAAAGGAGGTATTTAAATGAAAGAGATTATTGCTCCTTTATCACAAATGCTTTCAGCAAAGGAAATTTCATCAGTTGAACTGACTGAAAAATATATTTCTGCTATTGAAAGCGATAATAAAAAATATAATGCTTATGTTTCAACTGCTTTTGATAAAGCAATTGAAAACGCAAAGGCCGCAGATAAAATGATTGCAAATGGAAGCGCAAGTGCACTGACAGGTATTCCTATGACACTTAAGGATAATATCTGTTCAGACGGAGACCTTACAACCTGTGCCTCAAAAATACTTGAAGGCTTCCGTCCGTACTATGATTCAACAGTATGGTCAAAGCTAAAGGCACAGGGCGCAGTTATGCTTGGTAAAACAAATATGGATGAGTTCGCAATGGGATCAACGAGTGAAACAAGCTGTTACGGTGCTCCGCTCAATCCAAGGAACGTCAGCCATGTAACAGGCGGTTCATCAGGCGGCGGCGCGGCTGCTGTGTGTGCAAATCTTGCTGCATATGCTCTCGGTTCTGATACAGGAGGCTCCATCCGTCAGCCGGCAAGCTTCTGCGGAATAGTTGGACTTAAGCCTACTTACGGCGCTGTCTCAAGATATGGCCTTATTGCTTACGGTTCATCGCTTGACCAGATTGGTGTTCTTGCAAATTCAGTAAAGGATACCGCTGCAGTGTTTGATGCAATTTCAGGTGCTGACAGCAACGACCAGACAAGCGTTGACTTTGATTTCGGGAATATTTCCGATGCTCTCGGTCAGACTGATGTCAAGGGACTTAAAATCGGTATTGCAAAGGAATACTTTGACGGTATCAGCTTTGAGATAAAAGATGCAATTGACAGTACTATTAAGTTTTTTGAAGATAACGGAGCAGAAATTATTGATATCAGTCTGCCTGTTCTTAAGCAGGCACTTCCTGTCTATTACATTATTGCCTGTGCAGAGGCATCATCAAATCTCGGCAGATATGACGGTATCCGTTATGGTTACAGAGCAGAAAATGTCAACGATGTTGAAGAAATGATACTCAAAACAAGAACAGAAGGCTTCGGCGATGAGGTTAAGAGAAGAATTATGCTCGGAACTTATGTGCTTTCTTCAGGATATTATGACGCTTATTATAAAAAAGCCTGCCTGCTCAGAGAAAATCTTATTGCAGATTTTGATGAGATATTCAATACCTGTGATGTGCTTATTGCACCGACTGCTCCGAGTACAGCATTTCCGCTTAACTTCAAGGGAGCATCACCTGTTGAGATGTATCTTTCCGATATTGCAACAGTGCCAATTAATATTACAGGTGTTCCGGCAATCAGTGTTCCGATTAAAAATGACAGTAAAGGGCTGCCGATAGGTATGCAGATTATCGGTAAAAAGTTCAGCGAAAAGACAATTATGAATACTGCGTATTTTTATGAAAAGAACGCACAGATTGGCGTTGCAGATTTTGATGGGGGTATAGTATTATGAGTTATCAGTTAGTATGTGGTATTGAGACTCATATTGAGCTTGCTACAAAGACAAAGATTTTCTGCGGCTGCACAACTCAGTTCGGCGGAGAGCCTAATACTCACTGCTGTCCCGTATGCACAGGTCAGCCGGGTGCTTTGCCTGTATTGAACAGGTCTGTTATTGAATATGCAGTGCGTGCAGGTCTTGCTGTCCACTGCGATATTAATAATAACTCTCATATGGACAGAAAGAATTATGTTTACCCCGATTTGCCGAAGGCTTATCAGATTTCACAGTTTGATGAACCTGTATGTATCAACGGTTATGTTGAGCTTGATTCAGGTAAAAAAATCAGAATTGAGCGTATTCATATTGAAGAGGATGCAGGCAAGCTGGTACACGACAACGGATATACCTATGTTGACTATAATCGCGGCGGTGTTCCGCTTATTGAAATTGTTTCAATGGCTGATATTTCTTCACCTGAGGAAGCAAGAGAATATGCTGAAAAGCTCAGGTTAATTATGCGTAATGTCGGGGTGTCTGACTGTAAAATGCAGGAAGGCTCGATGAGATGTGATGTCAATGTGTCACTCCACAAACAGGGTGAGCCGTGGGGGACAAGAACAGAAATCAAAAATATCAACTCGCTTTCCAATATTGTCCGTGCAATGGAGCTTGAGATAGAAAGGCAAGAGGATATACTCGATTCGGGTGAAAAAATTATTCAGTCAACTATGCGTTATGATGCAAACAGTGACACTGTCTATATCCTTCGTTCAAAGGAAAATGCAGATGATTACCGCTATTTTCCTGAGCCTGATATTCTCAGATTTTATATTTCACCGGAAACGGTTGAGTCAATCCGTGAAGCTCTCCCTGAGCTCCCTGACGACAAGCTCAAGCGCTATCTTTCCATGGGACTTCCCGAGAATAATGCGAGGCTTATATATAAATACAGGAATGTTACGGAATTTTTTGATACTGCAGTCAATGACGGCGCAGGGGCGTCAAATGTTCTTAATATGATTATCGGACCTGTTTTTGCAGCATTGCAGACAGAAGAGGATAAAGAGAATTTTGATATTAAAATCTCAGCAAAACAGCTTGCTGAACTTGTAAAGCTCATCGACGGCGGCAAAATCAGAGTAAATAAAGCCAAGGAGGTTCTTGCTGATATGCTTGAAAGCGGTAAGGATGTTACCGAGTATATTAAGGCAGAGGACCTTGCAGGACTCAGCGATGATGACTTGAAATCCCTTTGTCAGGGTGCCGTTGATGCAAATCTAAAGGCTGTTGAGGATATCAAGGCAGGCAAGGATAAGGCAATCAACGTTATGTTCGGATATGTAATGAAAAATTCACATGGTAAAGCGGATATCAAGAAGGCGGAAGCAATTATCAGAGAATTAATAGGGTAAAAGAAAAGGATTTACCTCAGTCAATCTGAAGTAAATCCTTTTTTATTTATTCAGCGATTTTACAATGCAAATAACCATAATCATCAAATTCGGCATGAATTTGTTTTTCAGATGTTTTGCCTGATTTGAATTTTACTGTTACTGTAATATTACATTCAGGCAGGTCATTAAGATTAGTATCAGGATGTTCCATGACATACTCGGTTGCCGCCCAAGTATCCAGACATACATCACTTATTTTATCATCATCGTCATAATTTTTTTCTGTAATTTCATAACCGGAACGGGTGGTGTCTTCATAAACATCATTTTTTACCAAATAGAAATAGGTGTAAACATAACCCTTAGATTCCAAGTCAAATTTTTCAAGAACATCTTCTGAAGTGTCTGAAATATGGAAAACATGATAATCACCAATATTCATGGAGTTATCCCCGAAGTACTCTGACAAATCTCTGTTTTTCATTATTTTTTTCAGGAAATCCTTGCTTGTTAACTCATGGTCAAATTCATCTATTGCATTATATTCAATTATTTCTTCATCAGTCAGAGGGATTTTTACCGAATAATAATCATCTCTCATTTTATGATTTTCCTGCATATCCTCATCATATATACAAAGCTCGTAGTTATCCGATTTGAATGTAACCTCATCAATATCCTTACCCTTAATTTCAAAGCCTGTTACCGTTGAGTCAAGCATCGTTGTATCCATATTTTCAATATATTTTTTTTCAACTTTGCAAAATGGCATTTTAATGTCATCATCACTGAGCTTGTATGCAGATCCGTCATCAGCATATGCAACGATTGTAAAATCAAGATTATTCTTATTCTGCACCGAATAATATCCACCGACCGAAGCGCAGATAACCGCAAATGCAAGTAAACCTGCACAAACCTTTTTCCAAGGTTTATTTTTCTTAGGCTTGGTCTGTTCATCGATTTTTGCAGCAAGCCTTGTTTTCATATAAATATCAGGCTTGATTTCTTCAATCGCTTTTTTTATGTCTTTATCAAATTCACTCATAATCACTTAACTCCTTTTTTAAAATTTCTCTTGCGCGTTTGAGGCGCATTTTTACTGTGGATTCACTTACCTTTAGACAGGAGGAAATCTGCTTGATTGAGTAATCCTCATAATAAAAAAGATAGATAACGGTTTTGTATTTATCCTTAAGCGAGATTATTTTTGATTGGATATCCAGAATCTTATCGCCTTCAATATTGCTGTCCGATATTATTTCTTCATTCAATGACATGTTTTTGCGGCGTGAAGATTTCAAAAAATCCCTGCACTTGTTTACCGTTACTTTAATCAGCCAAGCCTTTTCATGTTCGTCGTCAGCAAAACGGGGAGAATTATATATCAGCTTAATAAATACATCCTGTAAAATATCCTCGCTTTCTGCGGCATTTCCTGTGTGGAGATATGCTATGCGGTAAAGCATATCTGCGTATCGGTCATAAGCCTGACTGAAAATTTCATTATCATTACTCATATTTTTCTCCTTTCAACAATAATACGATTTAGCTTAACGTAAGGTCACATTTATTTTTGAAAGCTGATTAATTTTTATTTTCTTGTTCTATTTTAGTTTACTGCACGGTAAATAGCAATATATTAAAGATTTGTTATATTTTCTAAGATTATAGCCGGTTTTATATTTAAATAGTTGTTGATATGCAGAATTTTTTATTGTATAATGAATATGGTAAAAATTTGAGAGGAGCGTTTTGATGAAACACCCGGAAATTATTGACAGGATGACCTTGGAGCAAAAGGCTGCTTTTGTTTCAGGTTATGATTATTGGCATTTGGAGGAAGCGCCTGAGCTTGGGCTTCCTCAGATTATGATTACTGACGGTCCTCACGGTCTGCGTAAGCAGAAAGGCAAGGATTATGTTGAGCCTGAAGGACAGAAGGGAAAGACAGGTATCGGTCTCGGAAACTCAGTTCCTGCAACCTGTTTTCCTCCTGCAGCAACTTCATCCTGCTCTTGGGATCCGGATCTGCTTGTTAAAGAAGGCGAGGCAATGGGTGAGGAATGCCTTAAGGAAAAGGTATCAACAATTCTCGGACCCGGCACTAACATCAAACGTTCGCCTGTCTGCGGAAGAAATTTTGAATATTTCAGCGAAGATCCTCTTCTTTCGGGTAAATGCTCGGCAGCAGTTATAAACGGTGTTCAGTCAAATGGAGTCGGTACATCACTTAAGCACTTTTGCTGCAACTCGCAGGAAGCTTTCAGAATGGTTATTAATGAGGTTGTTGACGAGCGTGCAATGCGTGAGCTTTATATGACAGCATTTGAAATTGCAATTAAAGAGGCACAGCCCTGGACGATTATGAATTCCTATAATAAAATCAACGGCGTTTATGCTTCTCAGAATGGGCACATTCAGGAAGAGATTGCAAGAGGCGAATGGGGATTTGAAGGCTTATTCGTAACAGACTGGGGTTCATCAGTTGACCGTATCCCGGGACTTCAGAATGGCACCGACCTTCAGATGCCTGCATCAGGTCCTCAAAATACTGAGCTTATCATCAGCGCCGTTAAGGACGGAAGTCTTGATGAGGCGATTCTCAACGAACGTGTTGACAAGGTTGTAGACTTTATAGTCAAGTCAAAGCCTGTGCTTGAAAAAGAGCACACATATGATACAGAAGAGCATCATAAAATTGCACAGGAGATTGCGGAGGGCTCAATGGTTCTGCTTAAAAATGACGGGAATATCCTCCCTCTCAAGCCGGGACAGAAGGTTGCCGTTATCGGCGAAATGGCTAAGCACCCGAGATTCCAGGGCGCCGGTTCATCTGTAATTAATCCTACTAAGCTTGACAATGCTTATGATGAACTGAAAAAGCTCGGTGTGGATATTACATATTCTCAGGGCTATTATAAAACTGCTCCGACTAAGAAGAATAAAAACAGGACTCCGGAGGCTCAGTTGCTTCAAGAGGCTGTTGAGGCAGCAAGAAAGGCTGATGTCGCAGTTGTATTTGTAGGTCTTACAGAAGAATTTGAGGGAGAGGGTTATGACAGAACAGGCATAGAAATGCCTGAAAATCACAATAATCTTGTTGACAAAATCGTTCAGGCAAATCCAAATACAGTTGTTGTACTTGCAGGCGGTTCGGTTGTATATATGCCGTGGTTGGATAAGGTTAAGGGTCTCCTTAACTCGGGACTCGGCGGTCAGGCAGGCGGAGCAGCGGTTGCAAATATTCTTACAGGTGCAGTTAATCCGTCAGGTAAAACAAGTGAAACATATCCTGTTTCATTTGAAGAAAACCCGACCTATGGGAATTATCCGGGCGGTCCGGTTACATCAGAGCACAGGGAGTCCGTTTACATCGGATACAGATATTATGATTCTGCTGAGAAGGATGTTGCTTTCCCATTTGGTTATGGACTTTCGTATACAGAATTTGAGTACAGTGATATCAAATTATCTGCTGATAAGATTAAGGATACGGATACTTTGACAGTATCCTTCAAGCTTAAAAACACAGGTGCAGTTGACGGTGCAGAGATTGCTCAGATTTATATATCGGATAATGAGTCAACCATTTTCAGACCTGAAAAGGAGCTTCGTGCTTTTAAAAAGGTATTTCTTAAGGCAGGGGAAGAAAAGGAAGTTTCACTTGAACTTTCAAAAAGAGCATTTGCATTCTTTAATGTAAACATAAATGACTGGTGTGTTGAAACGGGAGAGTTTGATATTCTTGTTGCCGCTTCAAGCCGTGATATCAGGCTTTCGTCAACTGTTACAGTTGAATCAACAGTTGAATGTGATATTCCCGATTACAGAGAAACTGCTCCGAATTATTATAACAATATTGCAAATATCAGCCGTGATGATTTTGCTGCTGTATACGGAGAGCTTCCTAATCCTGAAATTGACAGAACGAAGAAGATTGACATTTATTGCTGCCTTAATGACGCAAGACATACAAAGTGGGGCGGTAAGCTCTGTAATATGATTGAAAAGCTTATGTCAGGTATGGGCAGTGATGCCAACGGTGACGGAAAGATGCTGGCTGCTATGGCAACACAGATTCCTATTCGTAATTTTATTCAAATGTCAATGGGCGTTTTCTCACCTGAAATGGCAGACGGTCTTCTTAAAATGCTTAATGATGATGAATCCACATTTGTCGGCTTCTCAAAAATTTTCTGGAGACTCGGCGGTGCGTTGACAAGACTTCCTGCACTTCTCAAATCAATTTGATGATTTAAACTGTTCGGTATTATATGCCGAACAGTTTTTGTTGTATTTAAAGATATAATATGTTAAAATAGTTGCAAAGGGGTGACAGAAATGAAAAAGATTGTTTCTATTTTTATATCAGTAATAATAACTTTATCTTTATGTATGCAGTTCCCTTATTCAGCATTTGCCGCCTATACTCAGGATGTTGATGTGCCTTTAACAGAGCTCGGAACAAGTGATACATATTATTCATTTGATGCTACTTCAAAAACGCTGACTATCAGCGGCAGCGGTGATATGCCCGCCATGGCAAATACAGGGGGCGGAACTGCATCACAGCCTTGGTATACTTGGCGCAGCACTTCAATAGACAAGGTCGTTGTTGAAGAGGGCGTTACAGGAATTTGTTCATATGCGTTCTGCTATATCTTTGCAACGGAATTTGAAATTGCTGAGTCGGTCAAGACAATTGATGAGGGTGCTTTTTATTGTGCCAATAAAACGTCTTCAATAGTCCTTCCGCAAAATCTGGAGAAGATTGGTTATATGGCATTCTATAAGTGCTTAAAGCTTGAAAGCATATCAATTCCGAAAACTGTTAAATCTATAGGAATATCTGCCTTTGAAGGCTGTTCAATGTTGAACAAGGTTGAGTTTGGAAGCGATTATATGGCTGTCACAATCGGCAATAAAGCATTTTTGAACTGCCCGCTTCTCAGCAGTGTAACACTCCCAAGGAATGCCAAATTTTCATTGACATCTTACAGCTTTGGATTTGAAAATGCAACCGCAGGAGATACTTATGATGATTTTACTATTTATGCGTACAGAGACAGCGTTAATAATTCCGTGCAGTACAGATATGCTCAGAAGTACGCAATAAATTTTATTGTCCGTGACAGTATGAGGCTTGCTTTGAATGATGTTATAAGCCGTGAATATTTCAGCAGTACACTTAGTGATACAATGAGCTTTACCTTTACTCCGGATGTTACAGATAAATATACTTTCTTCTCCTCAGGAGATGTTGATGTGGATTGTGCTTTGCTTGATTCCTCAGGCGAGCAGATAGGTGAGTATATTGATAATTCTGATTTTGACAGAAATTTCACTTCAAGCGAATTGCTTAACGCAGGTGAAAGCTATACTTATAATGTAACAAGCATTATGTCAGAAGGTGAATTCAGCGTTCAGCTTATTCAGTCACATTCTTATATCAGCGAGGTTATTGAGCCGGATCTTTATAATGACGGATATACTCTGAATACCTGTATTTACTGCGGATATGAATACAAGAGTGATTTTACGGAAAGGACAGGCAAGGATATTTCAGGCAGAGTTGTCCTTATGGAAGACCCAAGCGGTGAAAATACAAATGATTTTCCGCTTTATAATGTCACAATTACAGCAGGTGATTATAATACTTCAACCGATGAGGACGGAATGTTTACTCTGACTGTTCCAAATAGTACATCTACTGTAACACTCAGCTCTCCATATGGAGTTGACAGGACAGTAAATATTGACGAAGATGATTTGGGCGATATATCATTTTTTGCTTATGATTATGTCCAGGATGGATATGTGAATGCCAAGGATTATGCGTGGCTTCGTTCCCGTTTCGGTACGGAGGATAAATCCCTTGATTATAACAATGACGGCATTATTGACAGTTCAGACTGGTCATATGCAAAGAATTATCTTACATATGGAAAAATAGATGAAAGTATTTATTCCTAAACCGATAAATTAGTCACTTTTTATATTGAAAACAGCCGGTTGTTAATATATAATACTTATAATTTAGGTTAATTAAGGAGAAGATTATGAAAAAGGTTGCAATCATTATGGGCTCTGACAGCGATTTGCCAATCGTTACCCCTGCAATCAAGCAGTTAAAGGAGCTTGGAATTGAAACAGAGGTAAGGGTTATTAGTGCCCACCGTACACCGCAGGCGGCAAATGAATTTTCTTCAAATGCGATTGAAAACGGCTTTGGCGTTATTATTGCGGCAGCAGGTATGGCTGCGCATCTCGGCGGTGTTCTTGCAGCATCGACCACCCTGCCGGTTATAGGTATTCCTTGTTCGGCAAAGGTGCTTGATGGTATGGACGCTATGCTTGCAACTGTTATGATGCCTCCGGGAATCCCTGTTGCCACAGTTGGTGTTAATGCTGCAAAGAATGCGGCAATTCTTGCAGCAGAGATTATTGCAGTCGGTGATGATGACCTTATGGAGAAATTACAGAATATGAGAAAAGAAATGGCGCACCAGGTTCATGAAAAGGATGCTGCATTACAGAAAAAACTTAAGGAGATTTAATCATGGAAAAAAGTTTTAGCGCAAGCTATGCAGCAGCAGGTGTTGATGTAACAGCCGGTTATGAATCTGTTGAACTTATAAAATCATATGTAAAAAGGACAAATATTCCCGGTGTAATCGGCGGAATAGGCGGTTTTGGAGGTATGTTTGAGCTTCCTTTCAATGATTACAAAAATCCTGTCCTTGTTTCAGGTACAGACGGTGTGGGTACAAAAATAAAGCTTGCTTTTCTTATGGACAAGCATGATACAGTCGGGATCGACTGCGTTGCAATGTGTGTTAACGATGTTGCCTGTGCAGGTGCAAAGCCGCTATTTTTCCTTGATTATATTGCCTGCGGAAAGAATTTCCCCGAAAAGACAGCACAGATAGTTGCCGGAGTTGCCGAGGGATGTGTGCAGTCAGGCTGTGCACTTGTCGGCGGAGAGACAGCAGAGCATCCCGGACTTATGCCTGAGAATGAATATGACCTTGCAGGTTTTACAGTAGGTATTGCAGAAAAGGATAAAATCATTTCAGGTGATAACCTGAAAGCGGGTGACGCTATCATAGGCGTTGCATCATCAGGCGTTCACTCAAACGGATTTTCACTTGTAAGAAAGGTTTTTGATATAAACGAGAAGACTATTGCTGTCTATTATGACGAGCTTGGAAAAACACTTGGTGAAGAGCTGATTACACCGACAAGAATATATGTTAAACCTCTCCTTGCACTTATGGATAGGATTGATGTAAATGCCATAAGCCATATTACAGGCGGGGGCTTTTATGAAAATGTTCCGCGTATGCTTAAAGACGGCTATACTGCTGTTATTGAAAAGGATAAATGTTTTAAAAAACCGATTTTCGATTTAATTGAAAAGGCCGGTAATATTCCCGAAAGGGATATGTTCAATACATTTAATATGGGAACAGGCCTTGTGCTTGCAGTAGCCTCTGACAAGGCGGATGAAGCTGTTTCAATTCTTTGTACTGCCGGTGAGCAGGCAAGGGTTATAGGCGAAATCAAATCAGGTGAAAAGGGTGTTGAATTGGTATGATGAATATTGCAGTTCTCGTATCAGGCGGCGGAACAAATCTACAGGCTCTTATTGACGCCCAGAATGACGGCATAATTAAAAACGGTAAAATAATCTGTGTTATATCATCAAAGCCTGATGCCTATGCTCTTGAAAGAGCAAAGAAATACAGTATTAATACTAAAGTAATTGCCCGTAAGGATTATGATGATATAAAGTCATATACCGCAGCGGTAAGGGATTCGTTGCTTGAAATTAAGGCTGATCTTGTTGTTTACGCAGGCTTTATGACTATTCTTGATTCACAGATTGTTGAAGCATTTCCTTATAAGATGATGAATGTTCATCCTGCACTGATACCCTCTTTCTGCGGAAAGGGCTTTTACGGACTCCATGTTCATAAAGCAGTACTTGACAGCGGCGTTAAAGTAACAGGTGCAACAGTGCATTTTGTAACTGAAGACTGTGACGCAGGACCGATAATTGCACAAAAGGCAATTCAAGTCAATAGTGATGACACTCCCGAAAGTTTACAGAAAAGAGTTATGGAACAATGCGAATGGAAAATTTTGCCCGAGGCAGTATCCCTTTTCTGTGAGGGCAGGATAAAGCTTAACGGAAATAAAACGGAAATTATTTGAGGTAAAGTATTATGGAAATAAAATCTCTTGCTGAGGAACTCGGTTCAAATACATATCCGGGACGCGGTATTGTACTCGGTAAGTCAAAGGACGGCAAAAATGCTGTTATTGCATATTTTATTATGGGCAGAAGCGTCAACAGCCGTAACAGAATTTTTGAAGAAAATGACAGGGGCGGTATACGCACAAAGGCATTTGATGAATCAAAGATGGAAGACCCAAGTCTTATTATCTATAATCCGGTTTTGAAATTTGAAGGCAAAACAATTGTAACAAACGGCGACCAGACAGATACTATCTATGATTTTATGGCAGAGGGGCACTGTTACCGCAAGGCCCTTCTCACGAGAGAATTTGAGCCTGACGCGCCGAATTATACTCCGAGAATTTCAGGGGTTGTAAAGCCGAACGGCGATTATGTATTATCCATTCTAAAATCAAATATGGGCAAACCTCAGTGCCTCAGATATTTCTTTGAATATCCGGCAGAGAACGGACTCGGTCATTTCATACACACATATAAATGTGACGGCAATCCTATTCCTTCATTTGAGGGTGAGCCTACTCCGGTTAATATTGACGGCGATATTGATTCATTTACGGATATGATTTGGAATAACCTTAATGAGGATAATAAGGTTTCGCTTTTCACACGCTTTATCAATCTTGAAACAGGTGACGAGAAAACGAGAATTATAAATAAGAATAAATAAAATATCGGGGCAGTATAAAACTGCCCCTAAAAATATATTATAGGATAGGTGAATTATGAAAGTATTGGTTGTAGGCGGCGGCGGAAGAGAGCACGCATTAATAAGAAAGATTAAAGAATCGGACAGGGTGGATTCAGTTGCCTGCTGTCCGGGAAACGGCGGAATATCTTATGACGCAGAATGCTATAATGTATCAGCAACGGACATCAGCGGTGTAGTTAATCTCGCTAAGGAGATAAAAGCGGATTTTGTTGTAGTAGCACCTGATGACCCGCTTGTTGCAGGCATGGTTGACGCTTTGAATAAAGAAGGCTTCAAAACCTTCGGCCCTAATGCGGCTGCAGCTGTAATTGAAGGCTCAAAGGTATTTTCAAAAAATCTTATGCTTAAATATAATATTCCGACTGCTGAATATAAAGTATTTGACAAGTGCGGTGATGTTATTGATTATCTTAAGGATAAAAATGAGTTCCCTGCCGTAATCAAGGCTGATGGTCTTGCACTTGGTAAGGGCGTTATTATTCCTGAAAGCCTTGATGAAGCAATTGCAGGAGTTAAGGAAATTATGGAAGATAAGATTTTCGGTGAATCAGGCAATAATGTTGTTGTTGAGGAATTTCTTACCGGACCTGAGGTTTCTGTCCTCGCCTTTACTGACGGTAAGTGTGTAAAGCCTATGGTCACGTCAATGGATCACAAAAGGGCACTTGACGGTGACAAAGGTCTCAATACAGGCGGTATGGGTACGGTTTCACCTAATCCTTATTATACGAATGAGATTGCACAGGAATGTATGGAAAAAATATTTATTCCGACAATAAATGCAATGAACGCAGAGGGCAGAACCTTTAAGGGCTGTCTTTACTTCGGACTTATGATTACCCCTAAGGGACCGAAGGTGATTGAATATAACTGCCGTTTCGGTGATCCTGAGACGCAGGTTGTTTTACCTCGTCTTAAAACCGATATTATGGATATTTTTGAAGCAATAAATAATGAAACACTTTCAGACCTTGACATAGAATGGGATGATAAGGCATGCGCCTGTGTCATTATGGCATCAGGAGGATATCCTAAGTCTTATCCAAAAGGAATTGAAATCTCAGGACTGACAAACGGTCAGCTTGACGGTGTGGTTATTTATCATGCAGGAACAGCAATAAAAAATGATAAATTAGTAACCTCAGGCGGTCGTGTGCTTGGCGTTACTGCTTTGGGTGATACCCTTAAGGACGCACTCGAAAAATCATATGCTGCTGTTGAAAAAATCCATTTTGATAATGCTCATTACAGAAAAGATATAGGACAAAAAGCATTAAACGCGATATGATTTGTTAAAAAACGTGAAATTTTACAATTTGTTGTTGATAATTATACAAAATGGAATTATACTTAAGCTGCAAACTATTTAATCAAAACAGAGGTTAGATTTATGGCAACTGTAAAGAAAAGTAAGAAAAAGATAATTATACCGATTTGCATAATTCTTGTTATAGCAATTATTGCAGTTTCAATATTTGCCGTTGTAAAGTCAAAGAGCGGTGAAGAGGTCTCTCTTTATACTATCGGCACCTCGGACATTTATGAGAGTGTGTCATTGACCGGCGATGTTACCGCAGGAACAGTAAAAGAGTATAAGGTTGCTGCCGTTGCAACTGTTAATAAGGTATTTGTAAAAGTCGGAGATAATGTTAAGAAGGGTGATGTTCTTGCAACATTTAATATAGAAACACTTGACTCACAGATATCTTCTCTAAGAAAATCATATAACGATGCACTGAACAAATATAATTCATCAGTTAAGGCTCAGAAATCTGCAAAGATTAAGGCTGATGAGCTTAAAACTGAGATATCTGCTCTTGAGAGTAAGATAGCTAAGCTTCAGTCTGCTTCGTCAATAACGACTGCTAAAAAGACAACAACAAAACCGACAGTAACAAAGCCGACAACAACAAATCCGACAACAACGGCAACGCCTTCAGTTACAAGCAGTACAGAAAAGACAACTGTTTCAACATCAATAGTTATCCCCAATACAGGTGACCTTACAAATGCACTTGAAGAGCTTAATAAAACTCTTACAGAAATTACCAATGATATAAATAAACTTGTAGAAATTACAACAATCATAGCAGGTGATTTGGCAAAAATCGGTTCGCTTGATGAGTCAAAGATTGCACAGAATATCGTGGACGATTTGGTTGCAAGCGGTATTCCTGTGGATGTTGCAAAATCAATTGTCGAATCAATTAATTTTGAAGATATTGCAAAGGCTGTTGCAGATTCAAACAGTTCACAGCTTACTGCCGCACAGATTCAGCTTGTTGCATTACAGGGACAGTATACTATTTATAATGCTCAGGCAGACGATACTTTAATTACTGCACAGAAGACTGCTGTTGATACAACCAAAAAAGCGCTTGACGCTCTTGAACAGCAGAAACAGGATATGGAAAATGGCTGGATTGCAGCATTTGACGGTACAATAACAGAAGTCGATGTTGTAGACGGCGGTCAGGCAACCGCTCTTTCAACCGGCATTAAGCTTGAAAATCTTGATTCAATGGCAGTAAATGTAAGCCTTGGTGAGTATGACCTTCATAAGGTTCGCGTAGGAATGTCCGCAAATGTTACTACTGCTTACGGAACATATAACGGCGAAGTAGCGTCAATTGCACCAACCGCAACAGGCGGCTCAACCTCAAGCCTTATGGACAGTGTCGGTTCAATGGCAGGTATAAGCGGTCTTTCAAGTCTTACTGATTCGGGCGCAGGAGTTGATTGTGTTATAACAATTCCTGATGCTGATGAAAATATCACAGCAGGCTTTGACGCTGATGTTGAAATTGAAACCGGTGAATATCTCGGAGTAGTCGTTGTTCCTATTGAGTCAATTAAGCTTGAGAAAACAGGTTCATATGTATATATTTATAATGAAGACGATAAGACTGTAACTAAGACCTTGATTGAAACAGGCGCTGCTTCAGACTCAGAATATGAAGTTAAATCAGGACTTAAAGTCGGTGACAAGATAGTTTCCGCCCCTTCAACTGAATATAAAGAAGATACATTCAAGGTTAAGGTTATTGAGAAGTAAGGAGATTTCAGAGTGAATATTAACGAAAGTCTGAAAATCGCAGTAAAGTGTATCAAAGCCAACTGGATGCGCAGCCTTCTTACTATGCTTGGTATTATTATCGGTATAAGCTCTGTAATTATGATTATCGGTGCAGGTACAGGCGTCAGGGACTATATAGTCGGTTTAATTGAAGATATGGGCTCAAATGCAGTTCTTGTCAGTGTTGACACAACAAGCGCAGCTGATAGTGATTATATTACGCTTGATGATGTTCAGAATATCAAGGAAAAGGTAAAGGGCGTTGAGCGTTGTTCACCTATGCTTATGGGTTTCGGCAGGGCAACTATTGATAAAACTGCAACTGAAGCGACCGCAATGCTCATAGGTGTTAACAGTGATGTTCAGTTTGCCTTGACCAATACATGTGAATATGGCCGTTTCTTTACTGATGAAGAATATAATGCAAATTCTCCTATAGCCGTTATCGGTACTAATTCAGCAGATATGGCATTCGGCTATCAGGACGTTACAAATGAATATATCACCGTTTCTTCAAGCGGCAAGTCTATGAAAATAAAAATCTGCGGCGTTGCCAATATTGATGCCCTCGCTAACTCGGTCGGCGGCGGCTCAAGTATGATGAGCAATATGTTTTCAAACGGTTCAGATGATGTAGTGGTTGCATTGTTTATGCCCTGCACAACCCTTACACAGATTACAGGCGCAGATTCAAATCTCAGCAGTGTATTCGTTATAGCTGAGGAAGGGGCTGACTATGATGCAGTCGGAAATGCGACTGTCAATTATCTGAAATCCGCTCACGGCAATTATTCAAACAGTATTTATACTGCGCAGAATATGGCAACATATATTGAGATTGTTGACATTATTATGTCTGTACTTACTGCTTTTATTGCCTGTGTAGGTGCTATATCGCTTATAGTAGGCGGTATCGGCGTTATGAATATTATGCTTGTATCAGTAACAGAGCGTACGCGTGAAATCGGTATAAGAAAATCATTAGGTGCAAAGACAAAGGTTATTACTATGCAGTTCTTAACGGAGTCAATAATACTATGTCTGATTGGTGGTATAATAGGTGTCGCGATTGGAGTGGCGGGAGCATTCCTTGCCTGCTCAGTAATTGACATTAAACCCAATATAACATGGTGGCTGATACTTATTGCACTCCTGTTCTCATGCGGCGTTGGCCTTTTCTTCGGAATTTACCCTGCAAGGAAGGCAGCAAAGATGAGCCCGATTGATGCACTCAGAAGTGAATAAAAACATAAAATCCCTGTAAGTTAACTTACGGGGATTTTCTATTGCACATATTTTTATTTTGTGTTAAAATTATTCAGGAGATTATTTAGTGTGAAAATTGCACTAATCCGATCATATTGACGGCCGCAATTTTCAAAATATATTAATGCTCACACATGTGAATCTTGAGATGGCTGAATTTCCGTTATACGCCTTGTCCGGCTGCAACAAGTCGTATGGATGATTTTTAATGAACTATTTGCAGCCGGAAAGACTATGGAAATTATTATGGAAGATATAAAATATATTCTTGATCATTTTGATTTTAAAGGGGACTTTGTTTCCTGTAATGTATTTGGCTCAGGTCATATCAATACCACATATCTTGCTTTATTTAATGACGGCGGACAGGAAAATAAATATGTTCTCCAAAAGGTAAATACAAAAGTATTTAAAGATGTTGATGCACTGATGGACAATGTGTTTGCAGTGACCTCTTTTCTGCGTGAAAAAATAAAAGCGAACGGCGGCAATCCCGAGCGTGAAACCCTGCATTATATCAAAACAAAAGCCGGTAAAAAATATTTCAGAAACAATAACGGTGACAGCTACCGCTCATATAAATTCGTTGATAACAGTAAAAGCTGTGACAGTGTTGACAGTGCAGAAATATTTGAGAAAAGCGGAATAGCTTTCGGGAAATTTCAGAAATATCTTTCGGATTTTCCTGCAGCCACGCTTAATGAAACAATACCCAATTTCCATAATACTATTTGGAGATTTGAAAATGAATTCGTCCCTGCTGTTGAAACCGACTGCAAAGACAGAGTAAAACTTTGCAAAGATGAAATTGAATTTGTAACCAAAAGGCACAGCGATTGTTCAAAGCTTGTTGAGCTGATTAAACAGGGAAAGCTTCCAATCCGCGTTACTCATAATGATACAAAGCTCAATAATGTTATGTTTGATAAGGATACTGACGATGCAATATGCGTTATTGACCTTGATACCGTTATGCCGGGTCTGGCGCTTTATGATTTCGGCGACTCAATCCGTTTCGGTGCAAGTACCTGTGCGGAGGATGAAAAGGATATTTCAAAGGTGAGGCTTAACCTTGATTATTTTGCCGCTTATGCAAAAGGCTTTCTCAGTCAGGCAGGCGACAGCTTAAATCAGTGTGAAATTGAAAATCTTGCCTTCTCAGCAAAGCTTATGACATTTGAATGCGGTATGCGGTTTTTAACCGATTATCTAAACGGTGATACTTATTTTAAAATTGAGTATCCCGAGCATAATCTTGTAAGAGCAAAGAATCAGTTTGCTTTGGTTAAAGATATGGAAGATAAAATGGAGCAGATGGAAAATATTATAAAATCAATACAACCTAATCGCGATGTCCCCGCCTTTTAGGCGGAACGGTCCACTTCAGAATTTCAATGGGAGTGATAATCTCCCGATGAAACCCTGAGGAGCTAATGCTCCCATTCAGGCTGCAATCATTCAAAAACTCCATTCCAAGCGAGCTTGATGGAACGCTTGCTCCGATTTAAATTTTACAACGGTCATTATTGACCGTTGTTTTTTCATAAATATGTTAATTTCAGTCAATAATATTAATGCTGTTTGTATACATAAAAAATAAGGGATTGATTATGTGCAGTACAGTAAAGTGGAAATTTGCGGAATTAACACAAGCCAGCTCAAAGTATTAAAGGAAAGCGAGAAAATCGAACTCTTAAAAAAAGCCCATGCAGGAGATAAAAAGGCAAGAGATGAACTTATCAGCGGAAATCTGAGACTTGTTCTTTCTGTCATTCAGCGTTTTTCAAACCGAGGGGAAAATATGGATGATCTGTTCCAGGTCGGTGTTATCGGACTGATAAAGGCAATAGATAATTTTAATCTTGACCTTGATGTCCGATTCAGCACCTATGCTGTTCCGATGTGTATCGGTGAAATACGGCGGTATCTGAGGGATGATAACCCTGTGCGTGTCTCTCGCTCAATGCGGGATACCGCCTATAAGGCAATGCAGGTCAAAGAAAGACTGATTAACAAAAATCAAAAAGAGCCGAACGTCGAGGAAATTGCTAAGGAACTAAATATGAAAAAAGCTGATGTAGTCCTCGCTCTTGAGGCGATTGTTGACCCGGTATCACTATATGAACCTATATATTCGGACGGAGGCGATACTATCTATGTAATGGACCAGGTCGGTGACAGCAATACCGATAGCGACTGGATTGATGAAATTATGATAAAGGATGAAATAAAAAATCTTGATGACAGAGAGCGTAATATAATGTATCTTCGTTTCATGCAGGGTAAAACACAGATGGAGGTCGCAAAAGAGATAGGTATATCGCAGGCTCAGGTCAGCCGTCTTGAAAAAAACGCCCTCAAAAGAATAAAAGGAAATTAGAGAATATTTATCAACTGTCTAAAACACCAACGGTATGATGTTGACAAAACTGTATTCATATACTAATATAAAAACAGATAAGGAGCTTGCCGATAGACGGTTAGCCCTGATGATTAGTAAATAGCCGCTCGTTTTCTCAGGACGGGGCGGCTGTTTTTTTACAGCAGAAATCAAAACCAAAAGGATAATTACATATCGTTCTATAAGCTTCATTTTGTTTTGAATAATAAACCAAAATAATTAATCATATTATTACAGGTAAGGGCATTTAATTTATAGTGCGTTTACCTGATTTTTTTGATAATTATATAAATTAATTGTTAAAATCATCAATATTCCATTGACTAATATTTAAAAATATTATACAATATGCACAAAGATAAAGTATAAAGGGGATTTGTTTATGTCAAACAATTGTGAAAATATCAGAAATATAACTATCGTAGGTCACGCGTCTAAAGGAAAAACAACTCTTTGTGAGGCACTTTTCAATATTGCCGGTGCGACAGAGCGAGTCGGAAAAACCGAAGACGGAAATACCGTATGCGATTTTGATAATGAAGAAAAGAAAAGAAAAATCAGTATAAACAGTTCAGTTGCTTCAATTGAGTATAAGCAGAAAAAACTGAATTTTATTGATACGCCGGGGCTTTTTGATTTTGCCATGGGCAGTGCAGAGGGTATTCGCGCAGCAGATACTGCGGTTATTGTTGTTTCTGCGCGTTCCGGTCTTGCAGTCGGTGCGGAAAAAGCATTCAAGAGTGCAGGCTCAAAAGGCTTGGCAAGGATTTTTGCCGCAACAAAAATGGATGATGATCGTGCTGATTTCTATAAATGCTTTAACGGTATTGTTGCAAAGTTCGGAACACAGGTATGCCCGATTGTTGTGCCTTTAATTTCGGCCGGCAAGGTTTGCTCATATTATAATATGATTGAAGATAAGGCTTATGTCTATGACGGAACGAACAAAAAAGAGGTCACACCGGAGCCTGAGGACGCACAAAGATTTGAGGCTATTAAGTCTGTATTTGCAGAAGCAGTTGCCTCCAATGATGAGGAATTGATGGAAAAATTCTTTGATGGTGAGGAGCTTACCAAGGAGGATAAAATCAAAGGACTCAAGCTCGGCATGGCAGATAATTCAATAATTCCTGTTTTTGCTCTTTCCGGCGCAGAGGGTACAGCGTGTGATATGCTTCTTGACTTTATCGCAGATGTATGTCCATCACCGTCATCTGAATATGCGATTGATAATAACGGAGAGCCTGTCGAATTAATACCTGATGAAAACGGACCGCTTGCTGCCATCTGCTTTAAGACTGTATCAGATGCGTTCGTCGGTAAGCTTAATTTCTTTAAGGTAATCAGTGGTAAGATTACGCCGTCAACCATACCGTTTAATGCGAACACCGGCAAAGAGGAAAAAATGGGCAAGATTGTTAAGGTGTTCGGCTCAAAGCAGACTGATGTATCAGAATTGAAAGCAGGAGATATCGGTGCTGTCACAAAGATGTCTGGTTTCTTTACAGGCGACACAATGTGCACGTCAAATAACATTGTTAAGCTTGACGGTGTAGTTATTCCTACTCCTACATATAAAATGGCAATCAAGGCCACTAAGAAAGGCGAAGAGGAAAAAATCGCCTCAGGGCTTGCAAAGCTCTGTGAGGAAGACCCGTCACTTGTTTTTGCACATAATAGTGAGACAAAAGAGCATACTATTGCCGGTCTCGGCGAACAGCAGCTTGAAGTTACGGTTTCAAGGCTGAAAAACAGATTCGGTGTTGAAGCCGTTCTTGATGCGCCTAAAATTGCTTACAGAGAAACAATCACAAAGAAGGTTTCCGCTCAGGGCAGACATAAAAAACAAAGCGGCGGTCACGGTCAGTTCGGCGATGTATTCATTGAGTTTGAGCCGTATGATACCGATAAGCTGATATTTGAAGAGAGAGTAGTCGGAGGATCTGTTCCTAAGAATTTCTTCCCTGCTGTTGAAAAGGGACTTAATGAATGTATGGAATCAGGTATACTTGCCGGTTATCCTATGGTCGGAATCAAGGCAACGCTTTATGACGGTTCATATCATCCAGTTGACTCAAGTGAAATGAGCTTCAAAATTGCAGCAAGCCTTGCTTTCAAGGAAGGAGTTTCAAAAGCAATGCCGATTATCCTTGAGCCTATTGTAACATTAAAGGCAGTTGTCAACGATGATGCGATGGGTGATATTATCGGTGATATAAACAGAAGACGCGGAAGAGTTCTCGGTATGTCTCCTGTAGGGGACGGATATCAGGAAATTATTTCTGAAGTTCCAGATGGAGAAATGGCAACCTTTTCAACCTCAATGCGCCAGATTACTCAGGGAAGAGGAACATTTACTACCGAGTTTGCCCGTTATGACAGAGCACCGGAAAATATTGCACAGAAAGTGATTTCAGATTCAGCTAAGTAATAAATCTATAGATACTCAAAAGAGCAGGAATTAATATATTCTTGCTCTTTTAAGCTGTATGGTATATAATTAATTTGTTAATGAACTTTTTTAGAAGGTGTAAATATGGCTAATACTTTAACGAAGAAAAAAAAGATAGGCTATGCCTTCGGTATTTTCACGGAATCGTTGATTTATAATATGTTTTACACATATTACTTAACCTTCCTTGTTGAAATTGTAGGCATTCAGGCAAGGTTTGCCTCAGTGGTAATTTTTATTTCGATAGCGTGGGATGCCATCACAGACCCGATTATCGGTAATTATACCGACAGAGGCGGAGTTGATAAGCGTAAAATTATGAAGATTTCAATCCTCCCGCTTGCTGTATTCTTTATCGTTGCTTGGACATCAATAGGTACAGGTTTTACAAGTCAGACAGCAAAAATTATCCTGTATACGGTTATATCAATGTGCATATGGATATTTTATACTATGTATACTATTCCGTATTATGCTGTTGTTGCTGAAATAACAGAGGATTATGACGAGCGTACACAGATTCGTTCAACTGCGTCTCTTCTCAATGCAGGTGCAGTAGGTCTCGGAAATGTTCTTCCTGCATTAGTGCCTACCGTCGCAATCCTGCTCGGTGAGAAATTTCAAAGTAATTCATATGCTGTGATTGCTGCGATTATCAGCATTCTTGCTGTCGTCCTCGGCTTTGTCTGCGTTAAATCACTCGAAGGTGTATATAAGCCGAAGCCTGTTATTGCCAATGAGCAGAAGATTACTGTTAAGGACACCTTTGCATCATTCGGTCAGATTCTCAGGATGAGACCTGCAAGATTCTTTTTAATGTTTGTATTCTTCTTTCTTACTGCATCATCAATGATTCAGGCAAATCTGACCTATATGGTTGTTGATTGTATCGGACTTGATTATGATACGGGAATAGTCTATGTTATAATTTCAATGGTAGTTTCAATGGCAATTGTGGTCCCGATTGTTGAAAAAACAGCAGAAAAAACAGACAGAAGAACTGCTTGCCTTATTTTTCTATCAATCACAATGCTTGGTGAGATTGCAGCAAAGCTCATTGGACTTGATGTGACAGTAGGCGGTTTTAAAATTATGTCCGTTGTCTGTGCCGCTCTGCTCGGACTCGGTGCAGGAACATTCTGGACTCTGTTCTATTCAATGGGATATGATCTTGTTGAGCTTGATGAGTTCAAAACAGGAAAAAGAAGAGAATCAATCATAACTGCACTTCCTCAGCTTGTTCAAAAATTCGGCTCGGCTTTCGGTATACTGATGGCAGGTCAGCTCCTTTCTGCATACGGATATGACTCGTCAAAGGATACTGCAGGTCAGGAGTCACTTATAAAGGTAGTAACAGATCCGCATATTGTCGGCGGAATGGAGAATATTTCAACTGTTATTCCTGCCGCATTCCTTGCTTTGTCAATCATCGGACTTTGCTTTTACCCTATGACAAGAAAAAATGTCAGCAAGCTTATGGAGCAGCTTAAAAAGAAGAGAGCAGGGGAAAAGTATTCCTCCGACGGATTGGAAAAATTATTATAAAAGAGATTTAACTATGGAAAAATTGTGGACTGAGAAATTAAGAAAAATAAATCCCTATATTCCCGGTGAACAGAGCAGTGACAAGAATATTGTCAAAATCAATGCAAATGAAAATCCTTATCCGCCTTCACCAAAGGTGATTGAAGCAATAAGGAATTTCAATTTCGACGGACTCAGGCTTTACCCGAATGCAAATTCAACACCGCTTAAGCAGGCTTTAGCTGATTATTATGGTGTGGATATTAAAAATATATTTGTCGGCAACGGTTCTGATGATATTATTGCAATTGCCTTTCAGGCATTGTTTAACAGTGATTTGCCGATTGTATATCCTGATTTGACATACAGCTTTTACCCCGTATGGTGTTCACTGTTTAATATTAAATATAAAACTTATCCTGTTGATGACAATTTCAGGATTAATGCTGAGGATTATAAAGAAGCAAACGGCGGAGTAATTATTCCTAACCCGAATGCACCGACTTCCATAGGCGAAGGACTCGACTTTGTTGAAAAACTGATGGAATATAACCGCGACAGTATTGTTGTCATTGATGAAGCGTATGTTGATTTCGGCGGCGTTTCGTCAGTGGAGCTGACAAAAAAATATGAAAACCTGCTCGTTACGGGTACATTTTCAAAATCCCGTTCACTTGCAGGACTCAGAATCGGCTTTGCAATCGGCAGCGAAAGGCTGATTTCGGTTCTTGAGGCGGTCAAAAATTCATATAATTCTTATACAGTTGACAGTATATCAATTGCCGCAGGAAGGGCAAGTATTCTTGACGATGAGTATTTCAAATCAACCTGCCGAAAGATTATTAATACAAGAAACCGCATTACTGATGAGATGAGAGCTTTGGGCTTTAATGTGCTTGATTCATCTGCAAATTTCATCTTTGTTTCCAGAGATGATTTGGTAATGAAGGATTTGTTTGAATATTTGAAAACCAGGAAGGTATTTATTCGTTATTTTTCTTTACCGAGAATTGAAAATTATGTCAGAATTTCAATCGGTACTGATGATGAAATGGATATATTCCTCAAGGAAATAAAGGGGTATTTGAAAGTATGACTTCAAAAAAAAGATGCGCAATAATCTTCCTTGGAATTATAGATATAATTAATATTGTAGCAGGAATTACAGCCGAGCTTGAGATGATACTCGGAAAGGACATTGTATCGGTAATTCCGATTACGGTTGATATGAGCGTTAACCAGATACTGAACCTCAATTTTGCCGTGGTAGTAACAATCATGACATTAATCAGTATTGTTACAACATATCTTGCAACGGATGTTTTGTATTCACCAAGGGAAATTATTTCAAACTGCGCAGGGATATTCCTGATTATTCCTGCCGCTGTTTTGGTGATGGCGGTTTTCAATGCAATTAATGCGCCTATCAACGCGGATAAGCTCTGGATAATTGTAAGCGCAGTATATTATTTCTTTGCCTTTGTGGTGAATACAGGCTGTATTCTTACAATAAGGTACGATGCCGAGTAACAAAATTAAAAGACAGGTTCAAAATGAACCTGTCTTATTTTTAATATTAACCAAAAAAGAATACCAGAAGTAAAATGATTATTGCCGCTATGCCGAGAGCCATGAAAAACTTAATTGCTCTTGATACTGCGTCAAATGTATTTGTCGGCATAATTTGGAACAGTGCGTATTTAAAAGGCTCCTTGACTTTACTGCCGACGATATTTCTGAATCTTAAATCGTATGTATCAAAACTTCCGCCTTTTTTCAATTCAATTATTCTTACTCCTCTGTCCTTCCCAGGTCCGTAAACATGGAAGCCTGCGCCTTGGGTATATCCAAGGTCTATTCCGTCAACCTTGCCGTTGAAGGAATTGTTGTGGTCGTGACCAAAGTAAACGCCGAGAACCTCACCCTTTTCTTTGAACGCAGCAAACTCACCGCTGTTTTCCTGCGGGTCGGCAGGGGATTCCTTCATAAATCCGTTTTTGTTAACTCTGTCAGTATTGAGTACATAGAACCGATTTGCGTGTGTTCTGAAGCCTCTTACTGAGCCTTTAGTGCCTTTTTTTACTTCTGTAAGCAGTTCAAAAACTTCACATAGAGGGATATGCTGAATTACAATTGACGGTATCAATCTGCCGTATTTTTCTTCATATTTATCTCTTGTTTTTCTGTACCAGTCAATCTGATTTTGATGCACATTGTCATACCCGATTTTAAGATTTGAATTGCTGTCAATCAGATACAACAGAAATTCAATATTCTCGCCGTCACCGATTTCAATAACATGGTTTGCAGTTCCGTCAATTCCTTCTTTGCTTTCGCCTATGAAAAAGTCAAAGCTTTTATATATTTCAAACTGCTCATCGTTTGTCAATCCGACCTGTCTGTCATGATTGCCGAAACAAATTGTAAACGGAATTTTCCTTTCCCTGACGGGTTTTGTCAGTTCAAAAAGAACCTTTTTAACTTTATCTCTGTTCCCCTTGAAATTTGTTTTTCCCCATATCTGGTCACCTGAATATACAACAAGGTCAGGCTCTTCTTTGTCAAGCGCCGCATTGATAAGGTCGAGCGTATCGGGACTTACTTTTGCGCCCTCCTGAGTATCGGCAATCTGCAGAATTTTGAATGTATCGTTTTTGAACTGTAACATAATTATAGTCACCTCTCTGCATATATTTTATCATATAATTAACTTGACTGCAACTTTTATTAGATTTATAATACTGATATATCCGCCTGTAGCATAATTGGCTAATGCATTAGATTCCGATTCTAAAGAGTGTAGGTTCAAATCCTATCAGGCGGACCAAAACAAATCCGTTCTCACAAATGGGAGCGGATTTTATGATTGATAATGAATCGTTGATTATATTAACTAATTTTTAAAATTTCTTTTATTTATTGAGTTTTTTATATAATTATGTTACAATGCTGTATAAGTAATTATGTGGGTGAAATCATATGATTAATTTAATTCCCGTTCCTTATGAGCATAAAGAGTTAAATGGTGAATTTGTAATAACAGATGACCTTAAGGTTAAGACTGATTTTGAATTGCCGCTGCTTGATTTACCGCGTAGTGACGACGGCAGACTGATTATTGTCAGAGACGACTCCCTTGATAATGAAGGCTATACTCTTGAAGTAAGCCGTGAGCATATAAAAATTACAGCACGAACGCAGACAGGTGCATACTATGGTCTTCAGTCACTGCGCCAGATAAGCAAATATGAGCTTGGTAAAAGAAGACTTTCCTGTGTATCTGTTAACGATAAGCCGAGGTTCTCCTGGCGAGGGCTGCATCTTGATGAAAGCCGCCATTTCTTCGGAAAGGAATTTGTTAAAAGATATCTTGATATGATGTTTATGATGAAACTCAATGTGTTTCATTGGCATCTTTCCGATGATCAGGGCTGGAGAGTGGAAATCAAGAAATATCCGCGTCTGACAGAGATAGGCTCAGTTCGTAAATATACACATATAAACGGCTGGAAATGCCTTGATGTGATTAATGAGGAATACGGCGGATTTTATACACAGGAAGATATAAAAGAAATTGTTGACTATGCCGCTGAGCGCGGAATTATGATTGTCCCCGAAATTGATTTCCCTGCACACAGCGCCGCCGCTATTGCCGCTTATCCGTGGCTTGCCTGCCGTGAGCTTGACAGGGAAGTGCCGGGGTATTTCAGCGGCGATATTCCCGAAAAGAAGTTCGGTATCAAGGATTGGAACAGAATTATCTGTGCAGGCAACGACAGAACCGTTCAATTCATTTTTGATGTTATAGATGAAATTTGCGAGCTTTTTCCTGCACCGTATTTCCATATAGGCGGTGATGAGGCGCCAAAGGAAGAATGGGAAAAATGTTCTAAATGCCAAAAGAGAATCAAAGATAATAATCTTAAAAATGAAGAAGATTTACAGGGTTGGCTGAACAATCAGATTTTAAAGCACCTTAAGGATAAGGGCAAGCGCCTTATCGGCTGGAATGAAATATTGAAGGCAGACAATCTTGATAAAACAGTAATAGCTCAGTATTGGACTCCTGAAAGGGATAAAAATGCGGAAAGGCATATTAATTCAGGCGGAAAAATTATTATGTCAAATCACAGCTCTTTCTATTTTGATATGCCGTATGCACAATATCCTCTCAGGAATACATATAATTATAATCCTCATAAATATATGGTTAACGCTGAAAATATATTAAATGTTATGGGTGTTGAGGGTGAAGTTTGGACCGAGTGGATTGATTCAAAGGAAAGAATCGAAATGATGATTTATCCGAGAGTCCAGGCTCTTTCAGAGGTTGCATGGTCTGTTGATGAGAATAAAAGCTGGAATGATTTCAGAGACAGACTCGACACCTTCAAAGATTATTTTAAACTGTTTGGTATTAATTGGGCAGTTGATGCAGTTTCAATGCCCAAGAATTTGTTCAGGCGAGGTAAGATTGTAAAGAAATTCTATAACGGTGATACCCACCTTGAAACAAAGGTTAATAAAAAATACATTGCTAAAGGAGAAAAGTAATTATGAAAATCGCTGATTTTCCACAGTCAATAATTGATGAGAATGTCGATTATACTGTAAAAGAAATTACAAATGTAATCAAAAAGTACGGACCGAGAGAGTCAGGCAATAAAAACTGTCTTGCTGCTCAGAAGCACATCAAGAAAGAGATGAATACTTTCTGTGATGAAACAAGCTTTGAGTCATATAAAATGGCGCCGAAGGCATTTTTGCATTTCACAAAGCTGGTTTCAGCAGCAGTTATTCTTGCGGTTGTGGTTTGTGCAATTTTAGTATTCACAAGTGTAATTTCTTTCTTTGTTGCACAGTGCATTGTCTGTGGCGTCGTATTTGTCGGACTTTTTATTACTATGATGGAATTTCTTTTATATAAAAGATTTATGGACCCTTTTTATAAAAAGGTTGAAGGTCATAATCTCCTCGGTGTAAGAAAGCCAAGCGGCGAGGTTAAAAGGAGAATTGTCATCAGCGGTCATATTGATGCAGCGTATGAGTGGCGTCATATTTATTACGGCAAAAAATTCCCGCTTATGACCATATGTATGGCCTGCACAATCGGCGGAGCAATAATCTCTTTCATTATTGCTGTTGTTACAATTATTGCAAACTTTGTTGATATGGGCGCGTTCGGTGATTTTATGCTGAATTACAGTTACTATTTCCATTTCTTCACCGCATTTGCAATGATTACTCTTTTACTTTTTGTTGATTTTAAGACTATTTCTCCGGGTGCAAACGATAACCTTACGGGAACTTATGCGGCAGTTACCGCACTTCGTATGCTTGATATGGCAGGCGTTGACTTTGAAAATACAGAAGTATGTGCCATGATTACCGACGGTGAAGAGGCAGGACTCAGAGGCTGTAAGCAATGGGCAAAGGATCATTATGATGAATATATGAACAGCGGCGTTGAAACTGCGGTTCTATGTGTTGATACTCTCACAGACCTTGAATATCTTAATGTTTACAGCCGTGATATGACAGGTACGGTTAAGCACAGTCCGGAATTCAGCCAGCTTGTTATGGACTCGGCAATTGAGGCAGGACATAACGATCTGAAGTTTGCAAATGTATTTTTTGGTTCATCGGATGCAGCTGCATTTACTCAGGCCGGTATTACTGCAACATGTCTTGCGGCAATGGACCCTGCTCCTGCTGATTATTATCATAACCGCCGTGACAGTTTTGACAGACTCGTTCCCGAAGCAATTAAGACAGGCTATGAAGTTATCCTTTCAACAATCTTTAATTTTGATGAAAAGGGACTCGGAAAATAAATTAAATACTGTATAAATAAAGTAAACCATCGGTTGAGTTATTTTTCAACCGATGGTTTATATTAATGCCTTTAGTTGCTCACCAAAATACTTGACATTTAATTCTATTATTTTTATCAGCAAATCATACCGCTTTCAACCCATGCCATAACTGACGGGTATTCAAGCTTGTAATTATCAATCCGGTCATGGTTGGTGTCAATAAACGCCTGCATTTCTTCATAATCTTCAAAGTCAAAGGTGAAGTCCTGTTCAAAATCATAAGTAACAGTAAACATCATATCAAATACATCATCAGCAGAGAACTCCTCAAGGATTTTATCTGCTGTAATTTCCGTTATATAATCAAGTGCATTTTTTACGGTCAGACCAAAGTCATCTTCATCAATTTCAATTTCTTCATTTTCACTGCAATAGGATATAATATCATCTTCACCATAGCCTAAGTTCTGAAGATAATCAATTACATCCTCATAGCCTGTTTCATTAACATGATCATACATTCTGTATATAAATTCACCGATAAGGTTTTGAAGAGCGACAGCTTTGATAACTGAATCAATTTTGTAGCCCTCTTCGTCAGTGATAACAAATCCATCTTCCTTAAAGTTGTCCCATATTAATTGATAAAAGCATTTGTACTTTTCTGTTTCTTCAAAAATTGCTTCTTCAATATAATTTTCAATATCCATATCTGTTCCTCCTGTTCATAGTCATATTGTAACCCATATATTATATATTTTCAATATTGCAATTGAACTTTATATAAGTTATAATAAAAATTAATAAATTGAACAATTTATATATGACAACAATATTTTAATGTTTTGTCAATAACATTTAGTATAGGTGATATGATGAATTATGGATTTTTCAGGGTGGCTTCTGCATCATTGAAACTCAGAGTTGCAGACCCTGATTATAATAAGAAAGAGATAAAAAAAGCAATAGACTCCGCAGTAAGTGAGGAAGTAAGGCTTCTTGTAACACCTGAGCTTTCTGTTACAGGATACACCTGCGCAGATTTGTTCTTTACTAAGTCTTTGCAGAATAAAGCAGACAATGCACTGCTTGATATTACCAAATATACAAAAGGCAAGAATATTGTTGTTATAGTCGGAATGCCTGTTCCGTTTTATAACAGCTTATATAACTGTGCAGCTGTAATCAATAACGGAAGAATTCTCGGCATCGTACCAAAAACTCATATCACTAACTACAATGAATTTTATGAAAAACGCTGGTTTGCTTCGGGAAGTCAGTTTTTAAGCTGTCAGCCGATAGAAAGGTATGGTACATCAATCGGACCGCAGATATTTGATTTAGGCGGCGGTGCTGCACTGGGAATTGAACTTTGTGAAGACTTGTGGGTGCCGAATCCTCCGAGCAGCACGCTGGTATGCCATGGCGCTAATATTATTGCCAACCTGTCAGCAAGCGATGAATATGTATCAAAGGCTGAGTACAGGAAAAGTCTGATTTTAAACCAGTCCGCAAGATGTATCTGCGGTTATGTTTATGCAGGTGCAAGTGTTCATGAAAGTACAACTGACCTTGTTTTCAGCGGCGAAACTCTTATTGCTGAAAACGGAGCTGTGCTTGCGGAAGGTGAGCGCTTTTGCCGTGACAATGTTATAACTATTGCAGATATTGACATTGAAAAGCTGACTGCGCAAAGACAAAATAATATGTCTTTTGAAAATCTGAACAGCAAAATCGGATTTACTTCGGGGTTTGAAATTGAAAATGAAACAAATGACCTGAAGTACCGTTTTGTTGATGCGCATCCTTTTGTTCCTGCCGATGATGAAAAAAGAAAAGAAAGATGTAAAGAGATTTTTTCTATTCAGGCGTCCGGGCTTGCAAAAAGGATTGAACATGTCGGTTCAACGGGTGCTGTTATCGGTATCTCGGGTGGACTTGATTCAACTCTTGCCCTGCTTGTATGCACTGAAGCTATGAAAATGCTCGGCAGGGATAACAGTAACATTCTCGGTATCACTATGCCCGGCTTCGGCACAACCGACAGAACGCACGAAAATGCAGTCAAGCTTATGAACTCACTCGGAGTTACACAAAAGGAAATCAGCATAAGAAACGCATGCACAGTTCATATGAAGGATATTGAGCATGACAGCAATATCAAGGATATAACCTATGAAAATACACAGGCGAGGGAACGAACGCAGATCCTTTTTGATATGGCAAACAAGCATGGAAAGCTCTTGGTGGGGACAGGCGATCTCAGTGAGCTTGCTATGGGATGGTGTACCTATAACGGTGACCATATGAGTATGTACGGTGTGAATGCTTCAGTGCCGAAAACGCTTGTAAAATATCTCGTTGAATATGCCGCAAATATCAGTGATGATAACACTGCCGCAATTTTGTCGGATATTCTCGAAACACCCGTATCACCTGAACTTCTGCCGCCTGATAAAAGCGGAAACATTGTTCAGAAAACTGAGGATAATATCGGACCGTATGAGCTTCATGATTTTTTCCTTTATAATTTTGTCCGATTTGGCTTTGAAAAGGAAAAGATTATTACACTTGCCGTGAAAGCCTTTGACGGTAAGTATGATTATGATACGGTTAATAAGTGGGCAGAGGTCTTCTTCAGAAGATTTTTTATCAGCCAGTTCAAGCGTTCGTGTATACCTGATTCACCGAAAGTCGGTTCAGTATCACTTAGTCCGAGAGGTGACTGGCGTATGCCGAGCGATGCTTCATTCAATGCGTTTATTTAATATTAATATAATACAGGAGAGTCATTATGAAAAAATTTTTATCAATATTTATGGTTTTAATTCTTGCTTTTGTTTTTGTTTCCTGCTCATCAAAGGAATATGTTGATATCCCTGTTACTGAAGTCGTTACTGATGAAAATGGTGAAGCAGTAACAGATGAATCGGGACAGGTTGTGACAGTGGAGGTAACAGACAAGAACGGAAATACAGTTACCAGTCGTGTTGAAAAGTCTAAGACAACAACAGCGTCAACAACATCCTCAAATTCAAACTCCTCCTCTTCTTCTGCTTCCGGTGATGCTGACGAATCAAAAAAATCGGGAACAACTACAACTAAAAAACAGAGTGTAAATAAAAATACTACCACCACAAAAAAGCAAACAACAACCGAATCGACAAAGTCGCAGAAAAGAGATATCAAGGTTACTCTCAAGTTGCCTTATTATAACGGACAGGAGACGGAGATAACCGTTTCTTATAAGGCTGAGGGTGACAAGAAATACAGTGATTTGAAAACAGTAAAGACAAAGCTTGATAAGACAAATAAAATACAGGAATTTACTATTGAAGATGTCAAGGGTGCTGTAAGCATTTCCGTTTCATTGTCGGGAGTTGACACAACACAAAATACGGCTACTGTTGCAGCAGATAAAAACGCTGTTACGATTTCACCGGTAACAGGTATTGAAATAATGGAAGATATAGATTAATACCGCTTATACAGCGGTCGTGAGCGCTGCGCACATTATAGGTTTATTATAAATAACAACAGACAAAAAATTAAAATTTAATTTCTCAATCTGTGAAAAGGCAAGGATAAATTAATCCTTGCCTTTTTATTTTATTTTATTATTGAATTTATTTCTACTTAGTGATATAATCAATAAGGTTAGGTGTATTTTAACCTTAGATAACTAAATGATTAAATATTTAATTAGGAGGATGTTTTAATGGCAAGAAAAAAGAAAACCATGGACGGTAACACTGCCGCTGCGCATGTAAGTTATGCGTTCACTGAGGTTGCCGCAATTTATCCAATTACTCCTTCCTCAAACATGGCTGAAGAAACTGACGCTATGGCTGCAAGAGGAGTAAAAAACATTTTCGGTCAGACTGTTAAGGTCGCTGAAATGGAATCTGAGGCCGGTGCAGCAGGTGCTGTTCACGGTTCGCTTTCTGCAGGTGCTCTCACAACGACTTATACCGCATCACAGGGCTTACTCCTTATGATTCCTAATATGTATAAAATTGCCGGTGAGTTGATCCCGTCTGTAATCCATGTTTCAGCTCGCTGTGTATCTACTCACGCACTTAATATTTTCGGTGACCATTCTGATGTAATGGCTTGCCGCCAGACAGGTTATGCAATGCTTTGCTCAGCAAATGTTCAGGAGGTTATGGACCTTGGTGCTGTTGCCCATCTTTCAACAATCAAGAGCCGTGTACCGTTTCTTCATTTCTTTGATGGCTTTCGTACCTCTCATGAAATTCAGAAGATTGAAATCTGGGATTATGATGACCTCAAATCAATGGTTGACATGGACGATATTCAGGCTTTTCGTGCCCGTGCATTGAATCCTGAAAGACCTGTTCTGCGCGGTTCTGCTGAAAACAGTGATATTTTCTTCCAGCATCGTGAGGCTTGCAATAAGTATTATAATGACGCTGTTGCAACTACAGAAGCATATATGAACAAAATTAACGAGAAACTCGGCACGGATTACAAGCTCTTTAACTACTATGGTGCCGATGACGCGCAAAGAGTTATCGTTGCTATGGGCTCGGTTTGTGATACTATTCAGGAAACTGTTGATTATCTTAATGCCCGCGGCGAAAAGGTTGGTATGATCAAAGTTCATCTTTACAGACCATTCTCTGTTAAACATCTCCTTGATATTATTCCTGAGACAGTTAAGTCAATCTCTGTTATTGACAGAACAAAGGAGCCGGGTTCACTCGGCGAGCCTCTTTATCTTGATGTTGTTGCAGCTCTTAAGGGCTCAAAGTTTGAAAATGTTCCTGTATACGGAGGTCGTTACGGCCTTGGCTCAAAGGACACCCTTCCTGCTCACATAATTTCTGTTTATAACAATATGAGCGCTCCTGCTCCGAAGCAGCAGTTCACTCTTTCAATCCATGATGATGTAACAAATCTTTCACTTGATGTTACTGAAAGTCCTGACACAACTCCTGCCGGCACAACCTCTTGTAAGTTTTGGGGACTTGGTTCGGACGGTACAGTCGGCGCCAACAAAGATTCAATTAAAATTATCGGCGATAACACAGATATGTACGCTCAGGGTTATTTCTTCTATGACTCTAAGAAATCAGGCGGTATCACCGTATCCCACCTTCGTTTCGGTTCTTCACCAATCACTTCAACATATCTTATTAATAAAGCAAACTTCGTTGCCTGCCATAATCCTTCATATGTAACTAAATATGATATGGTACAGGATATTGTCCCGGGCGGTACTTTCCTTTTAAACTGTATCTGGACTCCTGAAGAGCTTGACAAGCAGCTTCCTGCTTCAATGAAAAAGTATATTGCTGAAAACAATATCAATTTCTATATAATCAATGGTATTAAAATTGCTGAGGAAGTAGGTCTTCCCGGAAGAGCATCAACTATTCTTCAGTCAGCATTCTTTACAATTTCAAACATCCTTCCTGTCGATAAAGCAATTGAGCTGATGAAAGCAGCAGTTGTCAAGAAGTTTTCTAAGAAGGGCGAAGCTATCGTTAACGCTAACCATGCAGGTATTGAAAGAGGCTCAAAAGAGCTTGTTAAGATTGATGTGCCTGAAGCATGGAAGGACGCCGTTGATGAGCCTGCTGATCTTGTTATTCCTACAGACAGACCTGAAATGAAGAAATTTGTCAAGGATATTCTTGATCCTGTAGGCAGACTTCATGGTGATGATCTCCCTGTCTCAACCTTCGTTGACTGCGCTGACGGCGTATATCCTCAGGGTTCAGCTGCATTTGAAAAGCGAGGAATCGCTATTACAGTTCCTGAGTGGGACAGCTCAAAGTGTGCTCAGTGTAACCTTTGTTCAATGGTTTGTCCTCATGCAGTAATTCGTCCTATATGTCTTAATGCTGAAGAGGAGGCAAATGCACCTGAAGGTACAAAGATGGTTGACCATAAGAGAGCTCCTTATAAATTTGCCCTTATCATTTCTGCATTTGATTGCACAGGCTGCGGCTCTTGTGCAAATGTTTGTCCCACAAAGTCACTTACGATGATGCCTATCGCATCACAGCTCGGACAGCAGAAGATTTATGACGCTCTCGTTGATACTGAGATTAAACCTGAAGTTCTTACAAATAATACAATCGGCGTTCAGTACAGGAAGCCTTATCTCGAGTTCTCAGGCGCTTGTGCAGGCTGTGGTGAAACCCCTTATGCTAAGCTTGCAACTCAGCTCTTCGGTGATAAGATGTATATTGCAAACGCAACAGGCTGTTCGTCAATCTGGGGCGGTTCTGCTCCTTCAACTCCGTATACTGTTGATAAAGACGGACACGGTCCTGCTTGGTCAAATTCACTCTTTGAGGACAATGCTGAATTCGGTTACGGTATGATGCTTGCTCAAAAGCAGATTCGTGAAAGACTTGCAATGGATGCCAAGGCTCTTCTTGATACCACTGTCGCTGACAAGGCTCAGGCTTGGCTTGATACTTATGACAATGCCGAAACAAACACTGCTGCTGCAGACGCTTTGATTGACGCTCTAAAGAAAACTGCATTTGACGGTGCTGCTGCTGATGCTGCCGCTGATTTCCTTAAGGATGCAGATTATGCCGCTAAGAAGTATCAGTTCATCTTCGGCGGCGACGGCTGGGCTTATGATATTGGTTTCGGCGGTCTTGACCATGTTATCGCTTCAAATGAAGATGTAAATATCGTTGTATTTGATACAGAGGTATATTCAAACACAGGCGGTCAGGCTTCAAAAGCTACTCCTACAGGTGCAGTTGCAAAGTTTGCTGCATCAGGTAAAGTTGTTAAGAAGAAGGATCTTGCTCAGATTGCTATGAGCTATGGTTATGTATATGTAGCACAGGTTGCTATGGGTGCAAACGCTGCTCAGTGCCTCAAGGCATTCCAGGAGGCAGCTGCATATAATGGTCCTTCAATCATTATCTGCTATGCGCCTTGTATCAACCACGGTATCAAGATGCCGTTTAATCAGACAGAGCAGAAGAAGGCAGTTGCAGCAGGTTATTGGAATCTCTTCCGTTATAATCCTGCTCGAATTGAACTTGGACAGAATCCATTTTCACTTGACAGCAAGGCTCCTTCAGCTGATTATATTGAGTTCATTGAAGGTGAAACAAGATATTCAGCACTTAAGAGGTCATTCCCGGGCAAGGCAGAAGAACTCTTTGCTGTTGCTGCTGACAATTCAATTGAGAAATATAATAAACTTGCAAAGCTTGTTGATTATTATGCTCCTGACGAGAAGTAATTGAAGTAGAAACAGTTTATCAAAAAGAGACGGTATCTCTCAGTCAATGAGATACTGTCTCTTGCCTTTTTGTCTTGTTTATATTATCATATTATCACTTTAATGATAAGAGGGGATATTATGGATTGTTCTGATATAAAAATTCCGAGGATATCTTTTTATCCTCGGAATTTGTTATGTTATTATTTTGAATGATTTGTTATTCCGTCAATCTGTATTAACTCTCCCTTTGTAAGTGGGGGATATTCAAGTGCCTTAAGATTTTCAATAAGCTGTTCCTTTGAATGCACGCCGATAAGCACAGAAGTAATATCATTGTCTTTGAGTATCCATTGTATTGCCATTTGTGACAGTGACTGAGTTCTCTTTTTCGCCATATCGTAAAGCTGTTTAATCTGGCTCGACCTTACCTCGTCATATCCGACATGTTTTTGCAGTTCCTCATTATCAAACAGCCTTGAGTTTTCAGGAATACCGTTGGCATATTTATCGCTGAGCTGTCCCTGTGCAAGCGGAGAGAATGCAATAATTCCTTTCCCTTTGCTTTCGGACTCCTCTTTCAATTTGTTTTCTTCAATTGTCCTGTCAAAGATAGAATACCTGTTCTGATTTATAATAAACGGGACATTGAAATCTTCACATCTATGGTGCATTTTATGCATTCTTTTACCGTCATAATTACTCATTCCGATATACAATGCTTTTCCCTGTCTTACGATATCAGACATACACAGTGCGGTTTCTTCAAGCGGAGTATTTGGGTCCATACAGTGATGATAAAATATGTCAACATAGTCAAGTCCCATTCTTTTCAGACTCTGATCGAGTGAAGCGGTCAGATATTTCCTGCTTCCGCCTCTTCCGCCGTAAGGACCTTCCCACATTTCATATCCTGCCTTTGTGCTGATTATAAGCTGGTCACGGTAAGGCTTAAGATTTTCCCTGAATATTTTGCCAAAGTTGATTTCTGCTCTGCCGGGTTCAGGACCGTAATTGTTTGCAAGGTCAAAATGAGTTACTCCATTGTCAAATGCAGTGAGAATAATGTCCTTCATTGTATCATAATCATCGTTGATACCAAAGTTCTGCCACAAGCCGACAGAGATTTTCGGCAGGGCAAGTCCGCTTTTTCCGCAGTAATTATAAGTCATTTTATCATATCTGTCTTTTTCTGCTGTATACATACTTTACTCCTAAAACAAAAGCCGATTGGATTCAATCGGCTGAGTCTTGTTATTCGGTGAAAACTTATTTCAATGCACGCTCTAACCATACAGCACCGAGATCCAGTGCATTGAACAGTCCGTTCTTTTCACTCTTTTTAACTACCTTTTCCTTTGGCGATACGTCAGGGTCTGTGATAATAAGCTGAATAGCAACTTTACCTGATACTTTTAAGTCCTCAATATTCTCTTCGTTAAGTATATTAAGGCAAATTACATATGGGTCGCTCATATTTCCATAGTAAATTGTTTTGCCGCATCTAACCAAAGGTTTACCTTTGTATTCAAGGAATTTTTCTTTGCTTTCTGCCAAAGATAACCCTCCCTCTGTTTTAATCGAGATAGGACTTTACCATAGCGGCCAAAAGCTCATCACGGTCAATTTTCCTTATAAGGCTTCTTGCATTATTATGAGTGGTGATATAGGTCGGATCTTCCGAAAGAATATAGCCGACTATCTGATTGATAGGGTTATATCCCTTTTCCTGAAGCGCATCAAATACTTCAGTTAAAGTTTCCTTCATTACATCTTCCTTTTCATCGCCTATTCTGAATGTCATAGTCTTATCTGCCACGGTAAAGTCACCTCCTGTAAAGTTTTACATAATAATTATATACATAATTTTCTGAAATTACAATACTTTTTTAACTAATATTTGACTAATATTTATTTTATCTTAATAATTATATGGCGAAAATACTTGACTTATGAGTGATTTGTGGTTTATAATCTTCACATAGCGAGGCTTTGATCAAGCGTAAGTAGACTGTGACTGATGATTCAGAGAGTGTGCGGGGCTGGGAAGCACATACATCACCACTGCCGAATTTCAACTTGTGAGCTGCCGGTGAGAAAGTAAGCCGGCCGTATTAACTGCGTTAAGGTTATTGAGTGGCAGTTTAACTGCAATTTGAGTGGTACCACGGCATTTTGTCCGTCTCATTGTGAGACGGATTTTTTTAATGTTTATAAAGGAGAAAGTTATGGAACATAAGATTAACAGTCTTAAAGAAAAGTTTGAACAGGAACTTGAAAAGATTGAAAGTATGCCCGAGCTGGAAAGCGTCCGTGTAGCATACCTTGGCAAAAAAGGAAGCGTCACAGATTTGCTTAAGGGAATGAAGGATCTTTCTAATGATGAAAGAAAAGTGTTCGGAGCAAAGGTAAATGAATTAAAGGGAGCTGTTGCAGACAGAATTTCAGTAAAGGCAAAGGAACTTAAGGAAAAGGAAATTCAGGCGGAAATCAACAGTATGCCTGAGTTTGACCTTTCAATGCCTGCTAATCTTGACAGAGGTTCTTATCACCCTATTACACTTGTTCAGCGTGAGTGTGAAAGAATATTCAAGTCAATGGGCTTTACAGTTGAAGATTACAGCGAAGTAGTAACTGACTATGAGTGCTTTGAATCACTTAACATTCCAAAGCACCACCCTGCAAGAGATATGCAGGATACCTATTATCTTGAAAACGGTCAGCTTCTTAAGTCACAGACCTCTGCCGCACAGAATGCTATTTATAAAAAATACAAAGATGCACTTGTTAATGACGGTGTGCCAATCAAGGCGATTTTCCCGGGCAGATGCTTCAGAAATGAGGCGACAGACGCTTGCCATGAAAACACCTTCTTCCAGATGGAAGGGGTAATGGTAGACAAAAATATATCAATATCAAATTTGATTTATTTTATGAAAACCATGCTGTCTGAAGTATTTAAAAAGGATATCAAGGTAAGACTCCGTCCGGGATTTTTCCCGTTTGTTGAGCCGGGATTTGAACTTGATATAAACTGTCTTATCTGCGGTGGAGACGGCTGTCCTTCATGTAAGCACAGCGGCTGGCTTGAGCTCTGCCCTTGCGGTATGATTCATCCTGAAGTACTGAAAATGGGCGGAATTGACCCGGAGGAATATACCGGCTTTGCCTTTGGCCTCGGTCTTACGAGACTTGTTATGATGAAATACGGCATTAAAGATATTCGTGATTTAAACAGCGGAAATCTCAAGAGCTTGTCACAGTTCACTGACGATGAATAAGGAAGGAGTGGTACAATATGTTTTTATCTATGAATTGGATTTCTGACTTTGTTGATTTTACGGGTCTTGATAAGCTTGAGCTTATTCACCGCTTTTCCCTCTCAACTGCTGAGGTTGAAAATGAAATTTTCTTTAAGGGAAGTGACATCAGCGGTATTGTTGTTGCGCAAATAAAATCTGTTGAAAACCACCCTGATTCAAAGAAACTTCATTTGCTCAAGGTCGATGCAGGTGACGGCAAGCTCACTGATGTTGTATGCGGTGCGCCTAATGTACGCACGGGACTTAAAACTGCTTTTGCCAAGGTCGGTGCAAAAATCGGCGATATTGAGATTGCACCAAGAAAGCTTGCAGGCTGCCCTTCAAACGGTATGTGCTGCAGCGAAAAAGAAATCGGAATCAGTGATGATAATTCGGGAATTATGGAGATTACCGACGATATTCCAAACGGCACTGATATTAAAGAAGCTTATGAAATTGAGGACATTATTTTTGAGGTCGACAATAAATCACTGACCAACCGCCCTGATTTGTGGGGGCATTACGGGATTGCCCGTGAATTTGCTGCTGTTGCAGGCAGAGAGCTTAAACCGCTTGATACAGTTGATTTGAGCAAATATAATAATCTTCCGAAGGTTGATATGAAAATTGAGGATCCTCTTTGCCAGAGATATTCCTGCCTTCAGTTTGAGAATATCAATACCAATGTTTCTCCTGTTAATATGCGTATCCGTCTTTTTTACTGCGGTATGCGTGCAATTAATTTTCTTGCTGACCTCACAAACTATCTTATGCTTGAAATGGGTCAGCCGATGCACGCGTTTGATTCGCGCAAGGTAGAGTCAATCAGAATAAAAAGATTTGATAAGCCTTTTGTATTCCGAACACTTGACGGCGTTGAAAGAAATATTGACGAAAATACGCTTATGATATGTAATGGTGATACCCCTGTGGCAATTGCAGGTATTATGGGCGGACTTGACAGTGAGATTGTTAATGATACAAGAACACTTACACTTGAATCCGCGACCTTTGATGCAGTTTCAATCCGCAAGTCAACCGTTCGCCTTTCACACAGAACTGACGCCTCGATGCGTTATGAAAAATGCCTTGACCCTGAAATGACAGTTCCCGCTATTGCAAGATTTGTTAAGCTTATGACTGATGTTGACAGCGGTGTTAAGGTTGTATCTGCACTGACTGATGAGTATGCTTATCATTATGATACAGTAAAGCTTGATTTTGATAAGAATTTTATCAACAGATATACAGGTATTGAAATCAATAATGACACAATAGTAAAGACACTTGCCTCTCTCGGATTTGAGGTTGAACTCAGAGGTGATGATTTCAGCATTGTTGTTCCAAGCTGGAGAGCGACAAAGGATGTTACGATCAAGGCTGATATTATTGAGGAAATTACCCGCATCTACGGCTATGATAACTTTGATGTCCATACGGCAGTCGCACCGCTTTATCCTGTAAGATCTGCTGTTGAAAAAACTGTTGAAGATAAAATCAAGGATATACTTGTGAAACGCTTTTCTCTTCATGAACTTCATTCATATGTCTGGGCATATTATGATGAATATAAGTCACTCGGTATTGAGATTGAAGATAATATTAAGCTTGTTAATGCAACTAACCCTAATATTGAAACTATCAGGAAATCGATTGTGCCGACTCAGCTTTGTCAGGTTAAGTCAAATACTGCATACAGCACGGATTTCGGTGTGTTTGAAATCGGCAGAGTAGTCAGCGGTATTAATGAGGACGGACTTTGTGATGAGCATAAAAAGCTTGCCATAACCGTTTTCAGTAAGACAAAGTCTGTTGAACAGCTGTATTTTGAACTTCGTGATATGCTTGCGGTTATCAGTGATGATATTAAGCATCAGAAGCTCTCATATTCACCTGTGCCGGCGGTCTGCTCTTATGAGCATCCGAGAAATCTCAATGCAGTTATCTGTGCAGGTAAAGAGATTGGTAGAATCGGTATTGTTCATCCTGTAGTATCAAAGAAAATTGATAAGAAAGCATCAATTGTATTTGCCGAAATTGATGTTAAGGCTTTTGCCGAGATAGAAAATTTGAGCATAGTTTATGATGAACCGTCAAAGTTCCCTGAGATTGAAATTGACCTTTCTTTCATCAGTGATAAATTTGAGCCGATTGAAAATGCAATTGCGTCTGTTCATAGCAGGCTTATCAGAAAGACCGAAGTGGTTGATACCTATCTTGATGGCAACAGTAAGTCAATTACAACAAGGATAACCTTTGCTCACCCTGAAAAGACACTCACTCGTGAGGAGGTTATGGGAATTGCAGATAGAGTAATTTCAATTCTTGAGCAAAAGGGAATAATGCTTAAAAAATAAAGGGTCAAAAATCCGCCGACGAGTATAATGTCGGCGGATTTTTCTTGTTTAAGTATTATTTATATTATGGATTAAACCAATATTTGCAATATATAAGTAAAAGTGCTATTATATATTAAATCGTTTTTTGGAGGTTTGTTATGCTTTATTCAGAGATGACAAGGGAAGAGCTTAATACAGAGCGCAAGGCACTGAAAAAAAGATATGACGCCTTTAAGGCAAGAGGACTTAAGCTTGATATGAGCCGCGGGAAGCCGGGCAAAGACCAGCTTGACCTTTCAACAGGTATTTATGATATTAAGAATTATGTCGCAGATGGACTTGATGTAAGGAATTACGGTATGCTTGACGGTATTCCGAGCTGTAAAAAGCTTTTTGCAGACTTGCTTGGCGTTGATGCAAAAAATGTTATTATCGGACCAAATGCAAGTCTTACTCTTATGTTTGATTATATATGCCAGTGCTATACCCACGGTGCAGGTGACAAGCCTTGGTGCAAGCTTGATGAAGTAAAATTCCTTTGCCCTGTTCCCGGTTATGACAGGCATTTTACAATCTGTGAACATTTCGGAATAAAAATGATTAATATATCTATGACCGACAAAGGCCCGGATATGGATGCTGTTGAAGAATTTATCAAGGATGAGAGCGTCAAGGGTATGTTTTGTGTTCCAAAGTATTCAAATCCTCAGGGTATCACATATTCTGATGATACTGTCAGGAGGATTGCCGCTATGAAGCCTGCGGCAAAGGATTTCAGAATTATATGGGATAATGCTTATTTCATTCATGACCTTAATGATGAGGGGGATGAGCTCCTGAATATTTTTGATGTTCTGCCTGAGTATGGTAACGAGAATATGGTTATTGAGGTGTGTTCAACATCAAAAATCACTTTTCCCGGTGCAGGTGTTTCTGCTCTTATTGCAAGCGAGAATAATCTTGACGCTATAAGAAAGCGCCTCAATGCACAAACAATAAGCTATGATAAAATGAATCAACACCGTCATGTCCAATTCTTCGGAAATGCAGACGGTGTACGTGAGCATATGAAAAAGCACGCGCATATTTTAAAACCTAAGTTTGATATGGTCCTTAATCATCTTGAAAATGAGCTCGGCGGTAAAGGAATTGCAACTTGGTTTAATCCAAACGGTGGATATTTTATCAGCCTTGATGTTATGGAAGGCTGTGCAAGGAGGGTAGGCGAGCTTTGTAAAGACGCAGGCGTTACTCTTACAACCGTAGGTGCAACTTATCCTTACGGTATTGATGATAAAGACAGCAATATTCGTATTGCCCCTTCATTCCCTCCTGTTGACGAACTTGATTTGGCGGCACAGCTGCTTTGCATATGTGTCCGTCTTGCCTGTGCAGAAAAGCTGCTTGAAAAATGAGATTAGGTGCATCAACTTCCTGCTTTTATCCTCTTGAAACGGAAAAAGCATTGGAGCAAATTTGTAAACTCGGATTTGAAAAGGCAGAAGTTTTCTTTAACGCCCCATGCGAATATGATGAGGCTTTTGTAAATGAACTTTTCAAAACAGCAAAGAGCTTCGGTACGGAGGTTATTTCCGTACATCCGTTTTCAAGCTTTCTTGAGTCCTCGTGTATTTTCGGAGATTATATAAGAAGATTTAATGATTATATTGATCTGTATAAAAGGACTTGTCACGCCGCAGCAATTCTTGGCGCAAAGTTTGTTGTAATTCACGGTGCTGTTGCCGCGCCTAAAATCCCTATCCCTGATGAAAGGTATTTTGAAAGATTTAAGCTTCTTATCGATATCGGCAAATCCGAAGGCGTTACCATATGTCAGGAAAATGTAAATAAATTCAAAAGTCAGTCAATTGATTTCTGTAAAAAAATGCGTAAAGAGCTTTCCGGTGATTTCAATATGGTATTTGATATAAAGCAGACTGTCCGTGCAGGAGAGGACACATTTGCTTTTCTTGATGAATTTAAGAATGAGATATGCCATATTCATATCAGTGATAACGGCAAGACAGGGGACTGTCTTCCAATAGGCAAAGGCAGTTTTGATTTCAGCAGGTTAAAAGAAATTATGGACTCAGCTGATTATAAGGGCGACTGTGTTATTGAGATTTATTCAGGCAATCTTGATGTTGCCAAGGAACTTAAAGAAAGCAAGGTTTATTTGGATAATCTATGGCAAATGTAAATAGCAGAACAAAAGGAATAATCTGTATATTATTATCGGCACTGTGCTTCAGCGGAATGAGCAGCTTTATTAATCTATCCGGTGATGTGCCTATTGCTCAGAAGGTCTTTTTCAGAAATCTTGTTGCGCTTTTCATTTCTTTTATTACTCTTATTAAGAAAAAGGAGAGCTTTAAACCGAGAAAAGGCTGCATTAAATATCACTTGATCAGGTCAAGCGCAGGTCTCATCGGTGTTTTCGGTAATTTTTATGCCACAACAAAAATGGCATCAACAGCAGATGCGGCTATTCTAAATAAAATGAGTCCGTTTTTTACATTGATTTTTTCTGCTGCTTTTCTTAAAGAAAAGGTTAAGCCGAGGCAGGCAATAGCTATCGGTATTGCCTTTATCGGCGCGCTTTTTGTAATAAAGCCGACTATGAATAATGTTGAGCTTTTTCCGTCACTATGCGGCTTTATAGGCGGTATTTGTGCAGGCGCAGCGTATACCTGTGTGCGCCATATGGGTAATAAAGGAGAAAACGGAAGGTTTACTGTTTTTTTCTTCTCTTTGTTTTCCTGCTTAGTAACCGCACCATATCTCATATTTGATTTTCATCCTATGACGAAAACGCAGTGGATATATCTCCTTATGGTAGGAGTATGTGCAGCAGGCGGACAGTTCAGTATTACTGCCGCATATACCTTTGCTCCGAGCAGGGAAATTTCTATATATGATTATTCAAATATTATCTTCACTGCTATAAGTGGATATTTCTTCCTCGGCGGTCAGATTCCTGATGTATGGTCTTTTGTAGGATACTTTATTATTTGTGCAATGGCTGTTTGGATGTTCATATATAATAACAAGGATTATAACCTGAAAAAACAGAATTAAACTAAATATATCGCTGTAAAGTATTTTTACTTGCATTTTTCTATATATTGTGTTATAATAGAAAAAATAACAAATGAACCGGGGGGTTTGTAATGAAATGTCCATTTTGCGGATTTGAAGAGAGCAAAGTTATTGATTCTCGTCCGACTGACGAAAATGAGCGTATCCGCCGCCGCCGTGAATGTTTGCAGTGCAGCAAGCGATTCACTACTTATGAGACTATTGAGGATGTGCCTATTATCGTTATAAAAAAGGATAAGAGCAGAGAAGTTTTTGACAGAAATAAGATTCTTAAAGGTATGCTTCGTGCCTGTGAAAAAAGATCTGTTACCGTAACAGAGCTTGAAGCTGCTATAAGTGAGATTGAAGCGACTCTCCAGTCTGCCATTGACAGAGAAGTTACTTCTGCTCGTATAGGCGAACTTATTATGGAAAAGCTCAAAGTTATTGATGAAGTTGCATATGTCCGCTTTGCTTCTGTATATAAGGAATTTGACAGCACGGAGGCATTTAAGGAAGAAATTTCAAAGCTGTAATGACGGGCAAACCCTTATTGAAAATACAATTATTAAGAGCGGAGTTTGTTCCGCTCTTTTTTCGGACAAATGAAACAGACGCAGAAAAGGTCAATTCCCTTTTCTGCGTCTGTTAATGTTATTACTCCTTTTCATTTTGCTCTATACTTTCCGTCGGAATATCTGACTTTTTGTCAGCTTTTTTCTTCTTCTTTTTTGCTGGATTTGTGTTGACATTTATCTTTTCAATTCCTGATCTTACACAGATTTCATCACAAATTTTTTGAAGTGTATTTTTGGTGGTGAAACCGAGATTGATAGTAATAATTTGTTCGTTTTTCAGACTAAATGTAATGCAAGCTTCTCTGTCAAGCATATTTTTAACAAAGCTCGGTGCTTCATCCTTTTCAGCAGAAATGCCTGTTATGCTTTCATATTCAAAAAGATTATTTTCATCAATTCCGGTAAATTCAAATTCATCATCGCGGAAGATTACTCCGTGAGACAAAATTTCCTTTGTTGTGAGAATTGCAACAATTAATGCAATGACTTCACACGCCAAAAAGAAAATATTCTGCATGCTTGCGAAAATTATTATGTTTTTTATTGCTATAATTCCGAGTACGATAACCGCAATATCAAGAATTCCAACCACTATTAACTGTATAGGTGACAGTATTCTTAAATTTTTATCCTTCATATGAATTTCCTTTCCTTGTAATCATCAAGTAATTTTATATTTCCTGCTTTGAACTCTCTGCCGTTTAGATAACTCAGCTCATTTTCATCGCTGAAATCGAACTTCAATTTATAGCTGTATAGTGCCTGGCAGTATCTGCCATGCTCTTTGCCGTACTTTCCGTCACCGTAAAGCGGATGCCCTATGTGTGCAAAATGTGCTCTTATCTGATGCGTTCTTCCTGTCAGAAGCTCCACCTCAAGCAAGGACGCATCATCGTAATAATCAAGAACAGTGTATTTTGTAATGATTTTTTTTGAATTTTCAGTCTGATTATCTGTAACAGTTACCAGATTTTTCTTTTCATTTTTAGTCAGGTATGCGCTCAGCGTTTCACTCTGTTTTTCCATTTTTCCATGGACAACAGTAAGATAATACTTTTTTATTTCTCGGTTCTTAATTTTATCGTTAATTATTTTCAGCGCTTTTAAATTTTTGGCGCCGATTACAATTCCGCCTGTGTTTCTGTCAATCCTGTTCGCAAGTGACGGAACGAATAATGAATTTTCCGGAGACCATTCGTCTTTTTCATAAAGATATCGTTTTATCCTTGCAACGATGTTGTCAATATAATCCCTGCCGTCAGGGTGACATAATACACCGGCAGGTTTATTAATCAACATTATATTATTGTCCTCATATATGATATCAAGTTCGTTTGACGCTTTTAAGAAATCATAATACTTTTCTTTGATATGAAGAACATCTTCATTAAGATATAATTCCAAAATGTCACCCTCGCACAAAAGCTGTTCGGGCGTGCACCTTTTTTTATTGACTTTAATATTCTTTTTTCTTATTTCCTTGAACATTAATGACTTAGGCAGTCTGTCAAAGGTTTTAGCAATAAATCTGTCAACTCTCTGCCCTGCATCATTTACGCCGATAATAATTCTCTTCATAATTCAGTTTTTATTCTTTTTCTCTTCTTCAAGTTCCTGAATTTCTTTATAGAAGATATTCGCCTTCACATAAACCTGAATGAAGTCCTTAATAATTTCCGCAAGTTCACCTTTTTTGTATGGATTCATCAGTATGCGTTCATCATCATCAATTGCAAGAGGACCTTTTTCCTCGTCATTGAAGGTCGGCATTAATGAATAATTTGTTTTTGTCTTAACAATAGAGAGAAGTGTAAAGTCAGCGGTTGCATTAACAAATCCCTTTTTCTTTGTATATTTCTCAATGGTTGAAAGGGGATTATTGTCATTGTGCTTTTTTGTATAACAGTATGATAAAACCTCTTCAATAAAGCTTTCAATCTGTGTATCGCTGTATGGAGCTTTGAGCAGAACAACCTTGTCAATATCGGCAATCCCATATTGCTCGCTCTCTCCGCAGGGGATACCAATCATATTTTCATTTTCATCAACATAGACGGATATAGTGTAAAATTCTTTTTCCATAAATATACCTCTCTGCTACTAATTATAACTTATGTAATTGAAAAAAACAACTGTATATGTTAGAATATTCCTTGGTGATTTTATGAAGAAAGTGTTAATTACAGGCGGTGCTTCAGGTATCGGAAAAGCAACCGCATCTCTATTTAAAGAAAAAGGCTATGATGTGTATATAACATATAATAAAACACTGCCTGATTATGACGGCGTAACGGCATACAAGTGCAATCTCGAAAAGCTTGATGATATTGAAAAGCTGTTTGACAGTATCGGCAGTCTTGATGTGCTTGTAAATAACGCAGGTGTCAGTGTCATAAAACAGATTAATGACACGACTGAAGCCGACTATGATTTGATTAATAATGTCAATGCAAAGTCATATTTTTTCTGCTGTAAAAAGGCAGTTGAATCAATGCTGAAAAATCACAGCGGTGCGATTATCAATATCTCATCAATGTGGGGACAGCTCGGTGCATCCTGCGAGGTGGCATATTCAATGAGCAAGTCCGCCGTAATAGGACTTACAAAGGCACTTGCACAGGAGCTTGCACCAAGCTCAATAACCGTAAATTGCATTTGCCCGGGAATTATTGACACAAGAATGAATGATCGGTTTGATAAATCAGAACTTGAGGCGGATGTCCCTTTACACCGCTTAGGTACACCTGAAGAAGCTGCAAAAGCAATTCTCTTTTTTGCCGAGAATGATTATATAACAAGCCAAATTCTCGGCGTAAACGGCGGAATTATATGATATAATTCGGTAAAAAATATGTGTGATTATATGACATATCAGATTGCAGTTTTCCTGTTGGCTGCCGGTATTGGTTTTTATATTTGAATTGTTTAAAAATAAAAGCTTGCACCTTTATATCTGCAAGCTTTATAATTTTTCATCCGCCTTGTAACACTTTCCCTTTCTTTTCATAGGATGGTTTAGAAAAGGGAAAGGGGGTTGCGATTATGGGTTGTGGATGCAATAACTTCGGTTGCGGCGGTTCTTCATGGATCATCATCCTTATCATCATCCTTTTACTCTGCGGCGGATGCGGCGGTAACTGTGGTAACAATGATTGTGGCTGCGGATGCTAACAGCAAACTGTACCAAAACGGTCAGGGCATAAGCCCTGACCTCAGACGCGGATTAAATATTTTGAAACATACTTATAATTACATAAAATTATTTTCTCAAGTGTTATGCTTAACAAGCAGCACTGCCAACTCTGCAATTTAATAACATTCTAATATGAAATGCCGTAGAAATATCAAATGCCTACGGCATTTCATTTTCCTCTTTTTGCACACTAATAAAAATAAAAGTCAAAAAAAGTCAAAAAAACTATTGACTTTTCCTGACCTTTGTGCTAATATTATGGCAGAAGGTCAAAGAAAGTCAAAATCCAAGACTAAAAATGACCTGATTTGTTAAGAATGGAGTGGTAGGAAAATGAAAATCAGCGATGTTATTGCGGATATGATTTTGAATATGTTTGATGATGAAACATCAACTGTTCAGATTCAGCGCAACGATTTGGCGGCGAAGCTCGGCTGTGTTCCAAGTCAGATAAATTATGTTATCACATCAAGATTTACTCCTGAACAGGGATACAGAATTGAGTCGAGACGCGGCGGCGGCGGCTGCATAATGATAACGCGTGCCAGCAAGAATAACTCAATTGTATCGCTAATAAATTCAATCGGAAGTTCTATTGAAGAAAAAACAGCAAAGGCTTATATCTATAATCTTAATTATCAAGGGATTGTTAATGACAAAGCAGGACAAATGATGCTTTCTGTTATATCTGACAGCAATTTCAAAGGACTTTCGTCTGAAAAAAAAGATACAATAAGAGCAAATCAATTAAAACAAATGCTTTTAGCATATATAGATTAAGGAGGACTTATTATGTTATGTCAACATTGTAATCAAAAAGAAGCAACAACTCATATTAAAAAGAATATCAACGGTCATAAGGAAGAAATGCATCTTTGCAGCGAATGTGCGGCTGAGCTCGGCGTTATGGATGAATTTAGGATGGATACGATGAATGATTTGTTCGGTGATACCTTCCTCGGTAATTTCCTCGGTGCGGGTGTTGCGGCAATGAATTCACTTGCAGGAGTTGACAGGTGTTCAACCTGCGGCTCGTCTTTCAGCGATATCATTAACAGCGGTCATATCGGATGCAGCGACTGTTATGACAGGTTCGGTGAAAAGCTTGAACCTTCAATCAGGAAAATCCACGGTAAAACAAAGCATATCGGTAAATTCGTTTCCTATGATGAAAAGTCAGAGGATAATTCTGAAAAGAAGGCTGAAATAAACACTATTGACAGCCTGAAAAATCAGCTGCAGCAGGCAATCAAGGAACAGAGATTTGAGGACGCGGCAGTGCTTAGGGATAAGATTAAAGATATGACAGGAGACAGTAATGAATAATTATAACAGCGGTGAAGAAAGAAAATCAGATGTAATTCTTAAATCAAAAGTCAAGCTTGCAAGGAATTTGAAAAAAGTTCCTTTTCCCTGCAGAATGAGCAATGATCTCAGAAAATCAATATGTAAAAAAATATTTGCCTCAATTCAAAATTCAAAATATGCCGGTGAGTTTGATTATATCGATCTCAGTATGAAAAATGATTTGGATAAAAGAATTTTTGTTGATAAGGGAATAATTACACCTGAAATGGCTCAGCAGAATGTATATTCTGCGGTTCTTGTTTCCAAAGATGAAAATCTGGGTATAATGCTTTGTGAAGAGGAACATATTATTATAAATGCAATGTGTGACGGAAAAGACTTAAAAAAGGTATATGAAAATGCAGACAAGATTGATAATATATTTATCTCAAGCATGAGTATTGCATTTGATAAAAATCTCGGATTTCTTACCTCAAATCCGATGCATCTCGGTAACGGAATGAAGGTATCTTATCTTCTCTATCTTCCTGCAATTACCTCTTCAAATTTGATTGACAGGCTGAGTATTATGCTCAGCAAGCTTGGCTTTGCAATAAACCCGGTTTTTGAAGGGAATAATGATTTGTATGAGCTTTCAAACAACATAAGCCTTGGAATTACCGAGGAAAGTGCCATTGATAATCTTACTGCTGTATGTGATTTGATTGTTAAGCAGGAATATGGCTTAAGAGAAAATATCAATTAGGGCATAGATATGCCCTGTCAGGAGGGATAACTATGTATAGATTTAATTATTTTACACAAAAGGCAAATGAAGCTTTAAACCTTGCAATAAAAGCAAGTGAGAATTTGGGACATAACTATATCGGCAGTGAGCATATTCTGCTCGGACTTGTAAAAGAAGAGTCCGGACTTGCTTATTCAATACTTGATTCAAAGGGAATTTCTGCTGAAGATATAGAGAACTTTATAAAAGACAATATCGGTGCAGGAAACCAGACAAGGCTTACTCCCGATGATTTTACTCCGAGAAGCAAAAGAGTCCTTGACAACGCTTTTCAAATTGCACGCGGAATGCTGCACAGCTTTGTCGATACAGAGCATATTCTTATGGCTCTTCTTCAGGAGGGGGACTCCTATGCAGTCAAGTTTATAAATTCCCGCGGTATTGATGAAAGAACCTTATTTGAAGAAATTGTTTCATCAATCGGCAGAGATACCGCACCAAATGACGGCGGTAAAAGAGTCAGGAACACAAAGTCAAAAACTCCTACGCTTGATGAGTTTGGCAAGGATTTGACCGCTGCCGCAAAAGAGGGAAAGATTGACCCTGTAATCGGCAGGGAGGAAGAAATCCAGCGCGTTATTCAAATTTTGTCAAGAAGGACAAAAAATAACCCCTGCCTTATCGGTGAGCCGGGTGTAGGCAAAACCGCTATTGCAGAAGGACTTGCATTGAAAATAGTAAAGGATGAGGTTCCGGAGCTTCTTGCAGGGAAGAAAATTGTTGCACTTGATTTGACTTCAATGGTTGCAGGAACAAAATACCGCGGTGATTTTGAAGAACGTATCAAAAAGGCAATCGATGAAGTAAAAAATGCAAAGAATGTTATTTTATTCATAGATGAGGTCCATACGATTATGGGCGCAGGTGCTGCTGAGGGTGCAACGGATGCTGCAAATATTCTTAAGCCGTCTCTTGCCCGCGGAGAGATACAGGTTATAGGTGCAACGACAATTGATGAGTACAGAAAGAATATTGAAAAGGATGCCGCGCTTGAACGCCGTTTTCAGCCTGTAACAGTCGGAGAACCTACTGAGGATGAGACGATTGAAATATTAAAGGGTATTCGTGATAAATACGAGGCACACCATAAGGTTAAGATTTCCGACGATGCAATAGTGAACGCAGTTAAGATGTCTTCAAGATATATTGCGGACAGATTTTTACCCGACAAAGCAATTGATTTGATTGACGAGGCTGCTTCAAGAGTAAGACTAAAGGCATATACAGTTCCCGATAATCTTAAGGAAATGGAAAAGGAACTCAAGTCTCTCGAGGAGGAAAAGGCTTCTGCCGTTCGTGCTCAGGACTTTGAACAGGCAGCACAAATCAGAGATAAGGAAAATTCACTGAAAACTCTTCTTGAAGAGGAAAAGGAAAAATGGAAAAACCTTTCTTCCCATCAGGTAAAGGAAATTTCAACCGAGGATATTGCAAATGTAGTATCTTCATGGACAGGCATCAATGTAAATCAAATTACAAAGGCAGAATCAGAAAGACTTCTTAATCTTGAAAAAATCCTGCACGAAAGAATTGTCGGACAGGATAAGGCGGTATCAGGTGTTGCAAGAGCAATACGTCGAGGTCGTGCAGGTCTGAAAAATCCAAAGCGTCCGATAGGCTCATTTATTTTTCTCGGTCCGACAGGTGTAGGTAAGACAGAGTTATGTAAAACGCTTGCAGAAACAATGTTCGGAGACGAGGAGGCAATAATCAAGCTTGATATGAGTGAGTATATGGAAAAACATACGGTTTCTAAGCTCATAGGCTCGCCTCCGGGATATGTCGGATTTGATGAAGGCGGACAGCTGACGGAAAAAATCAGGCGCAAGCCGTATTCGGTTGTCCTTTTTGATGAAATTGAAAAGGCTCACCCCGATGTTTTCAATATGTTATTGCAGATTCTTGAGGACGGTGTCCTTACAGATTCGCAGGGCAGAAAGGTCAGCTTTAAAAATACAGTCATCATTATGACATCAAATGTCGGCGCGTCAAAGATTACGGATAAAAGGACCTCACTCGGTTTTGGTGAAAAAGGTGACGAAAATTCAAATATTGAACAGATTGTGATGGATGATTTGAAAAAAACCTTTAAGCCTGAGTTCCTTAACCGTGTTGATGAGATAATCGTCTTTAACCAGCTTGAAAAGGATGATATTGAGGAGATAGCAAGAAGAATGTTATCATCCTTGAAAAAACAGGTTTCTGAGCTTGGTACAGAGGTTACTTTTACTGATAATGCAATTTCTGCAATTGCCGACAAAGGCTTTGACAAGGTTTACGGTGCAAGACCGCTGCGCCGTGCAATCCAGACGAAAATTGAGGATAGACTGTCAGAACTGATTCTTGAACATAAACTGGGCAAAACCTGCACAGTGGACTTCAAAGACGGCAGCTTCACATTTGAATAAGTTATAAAATCATAACCACCTGATAGTGTGATATGCCTCCAAAAGTTGTCTGACTTTTGGAGGCTGCTTGTTAATCAGGTGGTTATAATCTATTCTCCGATGTCTGCTTCAGAATTTCAGTGGTAGTGATAATCTCCCACTGAAGTCCTGAGAAGCTAACGCTCCCGTTCAGGCTGCAATCGTTCGCAAACCCTATTCGAGCGAGCTTGACGGAGCACTGCTCAGATTTATATTTTTACACTCTATAATTTACACGGAATTAGCATTATTCCGTTGTTTGTGACATCAATCATTGCATATTCGCCAAGTATTGCTGCACCGGGATTGAGTATATAAAGTCCGTCAACATAATCACTGTATTGCGTGTGCGTATGACCAAACAGGCATAAATCCGCTTTAATATTCTTTGCGTGATTAATTATTGCCGTATATCCGTGCTTGACCATATATCTGTGACCGTGGGTTATGAATATCCTTTTGCCGTTGAATTTAAATTCCTCTTCAAAATTATATTTTGAACAAAAATCATTATTGCCTGCGACTCTTTTGTACTTAATATCAGGATAAAGCATTGTTACTCTGTCAAAATCATTATCCATATCACCTAAAAACACAAATAAATCAGTGCTGTCCTTATGCTTGTCAACAATATCATAAAGCTTATTTCTTGCTCCGTGAGAGTCGCTGAAAGTCACAATTCTCATTCATAAATCACTAACCTTTTTCATAAATTGTAATAGATTATAACCTATTCGCCGATATTCCCGCCTTTTAGGCGGCGAGGTCCGCTTCAGAATTTCAGTGAGAGTGATAATCTCGCACTGAAGCTCTGAGGAGTTAACGCTCCCTGCGAGGTTACAATCGTTCGAAAACCCTATTTCGAGCAAGCTTGATTAAGCACTGCTCTGATTCAAATAAGATTATACTATACAGGGGAGATATTTTCAATGAATAATGATGAAATGAACAGGATTATGAAAAATGCAAGGAAAAAAGGCATTGATGTAAATAAAATGAAAGAGGCTGCCGACAACGGAAATTTGGATGATTTTATAAATAAAAATCTGTCATCAGAAGCAACGAAGCAGCTCAAGAATGTTCTGTCAAATAAAGAAGCAGCTGAAAAGCTTTTGTCAACACCGCAGGCAAAGGAGCTAATGAAAAAATTAATAGGAGATAAATAATTTATGGATAACCTGAATGACATAATATCAAATTTAAGTTCTGATGATATTGATATGCTTAAAGGCGTTGCGTCATCAATACTTGGTGAACAGGCAAATTATTCGGATTCTGAAAAACAAAATCAAAACAGTAATTCAATCGCACCGGCTAACCTTGGGCTTGATAATATTGATTTTGATATGATAATGAAAGCAAAAACAATATTTGAAAAAATGAATAATACTAAAAATAAAAATGTTGATTTGATTATGGCACTGCGTCCTCACCTTTCACCCGATACGCAGAATAAAGCAGATCAGGCAATGCGGATACTAAAGCTGTTTGAGGTTTTACCGCTGTTAAGGGAGTTGTTCTGATGACGGACTTTTCAGAATCTGATATAAATGCTGCAAAACGCAGAGTACAGGAAATGAGAAACAGAGCACAGCGTTTTACCGATGAAGAAAACCCAACGTCTGAAAAACAAAAAATACCACAGTTAAAGCAGAATGTTCCCGATCATAATGAAAAAAAGGATAATCAGGAGGAAAGTGCGGACAAGGATGAGGATAAATCCTTATTCATTATTCTTGCACTTATTCTTTTGCTGTCAAAGGAAGGTGCGGATAACACTTTGATTCTCGCCCTGCTTTATTTATTATTATAACCCATTTGCCGATGTCCCTGCCTCTTAGGCGTTGGTGTCCATTTCAGAATTTCAGTGGGAGTGATAATCCCCACTGAAACCCTGAGGAGCTGATGCTCCATGCGCAGTCTGCAATCGTTCGCAAACCCCATTTCAAGTGAGTTTGATGGAGTACTCTCAGATTTAAAATAAAAAGTGGAAATTTTGGCAATAATATGTTATATTGATAAAAGATATAACTATGGGGGTATAAATCTTGGATGTTAATAAAAGAAAAATCGCAAAGGGTGTGACTCTTTTAGGTGTTGAAGCCAATCACTTTAAGACCAACGAAATTGCAATAAATTTTGCGCTTCCGCTGAAGGAAGAAACAGCCGGAATAAACGCTTTGCTTATTCATTTGTTATCAAGAAAAAACAAGGAATTTGATTCAATGGCGCTGCTCAACAAAAGACTTGCTTATCTTTACGGTGCAAGCCTGAGCGCTTCAGTTTCAAAGCAAGGTGAATGCCAGATACTTAAAATCGGTATAACATGCCTTGATGAGAGGTTTTCTCTTGACGGCGGCAGTATCTCACTAGAGTGTGTAAAGCTTCTTACATCATTAGTTTTTTTCCCAAGGCTTGATGACAGCGGTAATTTTTATGAAGAGGATGTCAGAGCTGAGCAGAGAATTATTATTGAAAAAATTGAATCTGAGCAGAATGAAAAAAGGCTGTATGTCTTACGACAGGCAGAGGCTCTTATGTTTAAGGATGAACCATACGGCGTTGACAGATATGGAACTATTGAGGATGTGAAAGCAGTTACGCCACAGGCTCTTCTTCACGCATGGCACGAGATGCTTGACAGCGCACAGGTGATGATCACAGTTGTGGGTGATGCTGATTTTGAAGAAATCACATCATATCTTGTAAGTATGTTCAAAACAGTCAATAGGCACTTTAGAGCGCTTGGAGACGCTGTTTTTGTATCGTCCTGTGATGAGGTTAAGGAAAAAACGGAGCGCATTGATGTCAAACAGGGAAAGCTCGTTTTAGGCTTCAGAGTTAATATGAAGCCTGAGGACGATTTGACGCCTGCAATGCGTACTTTCTGTGATGTATTCGGCGGAGGTCCTTATTCAAAGCTGTTTGCAAATGTTCGTGAAAAAATGAGCCTTTGTTATTATTGTTCAGCAAGATATACAAGACTCAAAAGCTATATTATGGTTCAGTGCGGCTGTAATGAAGAAAATATGGACAAAGCCGTAAATGAAATTTTACACCAGATTGAAGAAATCAAAAGAGGTAATTTTGATGAGGAATTTGCTTCGTCAAAAATAGGACTCAGAGATGCGATTCTCTCCGTGAATGATACACCTGAGCTGCTTGAAAACTGGTATTCAAGCCAGCTGACCTCAAAGGAAATCAAAACCCCTGAAAAATCCGCTGAGGAAAATGATGATGTAACAAAAGAGCAGGCAGCGTATTGTGCCTCTCTTCTTACTCTTGATACCATATATAAATTATCTGCGCCAAAGGAGGATGAATGATGAAGGAAATCAAATCAGCCGACCTTTGTGAAAGGTATTATGAAATTGAGCACAAATCCGGCTTGAAGATTTATGTTATGCCAAAGGAAAATTATTCTTCAGCATATGCAATTTTCGCAACAAAATACGGCTCAATAGATACACGCTTCAAACGTTCGGACAGTGATGAGTGGACTGCCGTACCTGAGGGTATTGCTCATTTCCTTGAGCATAAGCTTTTTGAAAGTGAAGATCTTGACGCATTTACGAGATATGCAAAAACGGGAGCCTCGGCAAATGCCTATACCTCATTTGACAAGACTTGTTATCTTTTTCAGTGTAATGATAATTTTAAAGACTCGCTTGAAATTCTGCTTGATTTTGTAACGCATCCTTATTTTACGAAGGAAACTGTTGAAAAGGAACAGGGCATTATCGGTCAGGAAATTACAATGTATTATGATGTTGCAGGCTGGATGAGTACTTTCAATCTCCTCAAGTGCCTGTACCATAATCATCCTGTCAGAATAGATATTGCCGGTACTATTGATTCAATTGCACAGATTACAGACAAGCTTCTTTATGACTGCTATAATACATTCTATAATCTTCACAATATGTGCCTTGCGGTAGTTGGTAATGTTAATCCGAATGATGTCGTGTCAGTATGTGACAAAATGCTTAAAAAGGCACAGCCGCTTGAGATTGAGCGTTCGTTTGAGGACGAGCCGAGGGATATAGTCAAGGATTATGATGAATACCATCTTGCAATGAGTATGCCTGTATTCTCCTTTGGGTACAAGGAAGACTGTAAGAATATGATTCAGGATTTAAGAACAATTGTTGAGACAAATATCCTGCTTGAAATTCTTGCCGGTGATACTTCGGATTTATATATTGATCTGTTTGACAAAGGTATGATAAATACGAGCTTTTCAAAGGAATATTTTATCGGCTTCGGGTATGAGGCAGTTATCTTTGACGGCGAGAGCGAAAATCCAAGGGCGGTTGCAGATGCAATCAAGTTTGCTGTTGATAAGATGAAAAAAGACGGCATAACCGATGAGCAGTTTGAATCTGCCCGTCGTTCGCTTTACGGCAGAGAAATTATGGAGTATAATGATATTGATGCAGTTGCAAATGCGTTTGTCGGAGCACATTTTAACGGTTATTCAATATTTGAGGCAATTGATATATATAAGAATGTCACCAAAGCTGATATTGAAAACCGCCTTGCAAATATGATGAAGGAGAAATACTCTGCATTGTCAGTGGTTAAGGAAAAAGATGAGTAATTATACAAGGATATATTTTGATGGTCTCGGAATTGATTTTGATTTACCGTCAGTTGCATTTACCGTTTTCGGTCATGATGTTACTTGGTACGGAATAATAATTGCCTTTGGCTTTCTGCTTGCTGTGATTTACGGAGGAAGGATGGCTTATAAGTGGAAAATGAGCCTTGACGGTATGACTGATGTTCTTATCTGGGGTACTATTTTCGGTATAATAGGGGCGAGAGCATATTATGTTATATTTGAATGGTCATATTATAGTCAGCACCTTGCCGAGATTCCGCAGATATGGCAGGGCGGAATTGCTATATACGGCGGTATAATCGGCGCAATAATCGGTGCGCTTATCGGCTGCAAGATTGGTAAAATCAATGTTCCGAATTTATTTGATTTAGGCGCTCTCGGCCTTTTAATCGGACAGGGTATCGGCAGATGGGGAAACTTCTTTAATCAGGAGGCTTTTGGTACAAATACAACAACCGCACCGTTCAGAATGTGGAGCCTTAAAATTCAGGAGGAGCTTCAGATGAGCGCCGAACTGCTTGCAAGCAAGGGGATAGAGGTTGACCCTCAGCAGCCTGTTCACCCAACCTTCCTTTATGAAAGTGTTTGGTGTATTTTAGGCTTCTTTATTCTTAACTATATTGTTCATAAGCATCGTAAGTTTAAGGGGGAGATTTTCCTGCTTTACGGAATCTGGTACGGCCTGGAGAGAGCTGTTGTTGAGGGTCTGAGAACAGATTCCCTTTATGTAGGCAATACCTCTCTCAGAGCAAGCCAGCTTCTCTCAATAATAATTGTTTGTGTATTCCTTGCGGCAATTATTGTGTGTTTTGTCAAATACAAAAAAGGAACTTTATGGAAAGCGCTTCAGCTTGATTCAATTGAGTTAACCAAAACAGATGCTTCTGCAAATACAGATAAAGCTGAAAATACTATAGCTGATGAAAAGACGGAGATGGAAAATGGCACAGATAATTGATGGTAAAGCAGTTTCAAAGCAGGTTAAGGAAAAGGTCGCCGCAGAAACGGCTCATTTGAAGAAAAAGGGGATTGTCCCGGGACTTGCCGTTATTATTGTTGGTGAAGACCCTGCGTCACAGGTTTATGTCAGGAATAAGGAAAGAGCCTGTGAAGAAGTCGGTTTTTACAGTGAAAAATTTGCACTTCCTGAAAATACAACGCAGGGAGAGCTCAATGCACTTGTAGAAAAACTCAACACAAGACCTGAAATCAACGGTATTTTATGTCAGCTTCCTTTACCAAAGCACCTTGATGATAAGGAGGTCATCAACCTGATTGACCCGATTAAAGATGTTGACGCATTTCACCCCGTGAATGTCGGTGCAATTATGATTGGCGACTATAATTTCCTTCCTTGTACCCCTGCCGGTGTAATGGAGCTTATTCATTCAACCGGTGTTGATATAACCGGTAAAAAGGCAGTGGTCATCGGCAGAAGCAATATTGTCGGCAAGCCTATGGCAATGCTTCTTCTCCATGAAAATGCCACTGTTGAAATAACTCATTCAAAGACAGCAGACCTAAAGTCAATAACATCAGGCGCAGATATTCTCGTTGCTGCAATAGGCAGAGCAAAGTTCATTACAGCCGATATGGTCAAGGACGGCGCAGTTGTTATTGATGTCGGTATGAACAGAGACGAAAACGGAAAGCTCTGCGGTGATGTTGATTTTGAAAATGTTAAGGATAAATGCTCTTACATCACGCCTGTTCCCGGCGGCGTCGGACCAATGACAATTTCAATGCTTATGTATAACACGCTCACTGCCGCAAAGCTTCAAAATAATATAACTATAAATCGCCGCAGTGATTATATATGAGGGAAGTATGAAGACTTTTTAAGCCGGTTGTATTGAAGGAACAATTCATCGCTTTCTCCTGATTGCAAAAAATAAAATATTTGAAAACAGTCAATTTTTTGGCTGTTTTTTGTTGCAATAATTATAAATTATGGTTATAATAACTTAGGTGATAGATATGGCACTTGAAGAATGCCTTGTTGACAAGTTGATTGAAAGAAATTATAAAATTTCTTTCGCGGAATCCTGCACAGGCGGTCTGTGCTGCGGTACGCTTGTCAATGTCACGAATGCGTCAAAAGTCCTTGATGTTTCCTTTGTTACTTATGCGAATGAGGCAAAAATGGAATTTTTGGGCGTTAAGGCTGATACGATTTTATCAAACGGAGTTGTCAGTGAAGAGGTTGCCTATGAAATGGCGAAAGGCGTTGCAAAGGCGGCCGGGAGTCAGGTCGGTGTCGGAATTACAGGCGTTGCCGGTCCCGGCGGCGGAACAGAAAAGAAGCCTGTAGGTATGGTTTGCTTCGGCTTTTGTATAAATGGTGAAACGGTAACATTTACAGAGCAGTTTGGTGAAATCGGGCGTAATCAGGTCAGGAAGTCAAGTGTAGAGTTTGTATTCAATAAGCTCATTGAATTATTAAGAGATTGTGATGAAAAAACTTTACAGAAGTAAAACACAAAAATGATATCAGGTGTCTGCGGATGTCTTGCGCAGCATTTTAACTGTGACCCGACTGTTATCAGGCTTATATAGGCAGTAGTATCTTTATTTTTAGCCGGTATCCCGGGTGTATTGCTTTATTTGATTTGTGCAGTGGTTATTTCTGAAGAACCCGATTCCTTTGATACAACAGGATATTATCACAATGACTGATAGTATTTACAAAGCATAAGCATATAACTTAATCGTCGTCCCGGCAAAGCCGATAGCGCAGCTGTTTTGTAATCAGTAGGTTATCATCAAATATGCACCAAAAATTTAAAATTGAATAATTGCTGATATGGCTCAGTAGGTAGAGCAGTTCACTCGTAATGAACAGGTCGTCGGTTCGAATCCGACTATCAGCTCCAAAAACCTCACTTGGAATACTCCAAGTGAGGTTTTCTTTTAGTTTAGAATAATTTTACAGTGTTGCAAATCAAAAGAATTAATACAAACTTTAATTAAATACTTGAAAATCATACAATTAATTCAGATTATATTGGACCAATAAAAGCATAAGCATGCCAAGCTGAAATAGAAGAAATTAATGACCAAATGGGACTTACTAACAACGAGCTTTATGAGTAAAAAACAACCCATAACATATTGTATAATTTCCTCAAAAGTTGTAGAATGAGTTTGAGGTGAGCAATATGGCAAACAAAAAGCAAATCATAATTAACATTCTTGATATACTTAAGCGATACTCTGATGAAAATCACAGGCTTTCACAAAAGGAAATTGCCGAGATTCTGAAGAACGAATACAATATGACAATTGACAGAAAGTCGGTTAAACGCAATCTGTCAAACCTGCTTGAGTTCGGTTATCCGATTGAATACAGCGAGTCAATTCGCATGGTGAAAAATAAAGAGACAGGTGAGCTTGAAGAAAGTTATATTCTTTCCGATTTTTATTTAGAGCGGGAGTTTACGGATTATGAGCTACGTTTGCTTATTGATGGCTTGTTGTTTTCAAAATATATTCCACACAACGACTGTAAGACTTTAATAGAAAAAATAGCAAATTTATCTAATAAATATTTTGAAACCAAAGTTAAGCACATTTGCACGTTACCTGAAAACAAATCTGCCAACAAGCAGTTATTTTACACCATTGATATTCTTGACGAGGCAATCAGCAAGGAACAGCAGGTCTGCTTTCATTATGGTGAATACGGCACAGACAAAAGATTGCATAAACGACAGGATAGCAGCGGCAAGCCGAGAGAGTATATCATCAATCCATATCAGATTGTCGCTACAAATGGCAGATATTATCTGGTTTGCAATTATGATAAATACGATGATTTGTCAAACTACCGTGTTGACAGAATTATGGATATTAAACTCCTCGATACCCCTGCAAAGCCAAAGCGTGAGGTTAAGGGTGCAGAGCACGGCTTTGACCTTGCAAAGCATATGAAAGAGCATATCTATATGTTTGCAGGCAAAAGTATAAGAACGAAGTTTATTGCAGAAAAATATATCATCGGTGATATTATAGATTATTTCGGTGAGGATGTGATTTTTTCTGATGAAACAGAGGATAAGATTACAGTAACCGTAACCGTCAATGAACGGGATATGCGTTTTTGGGCGTTGTTGTATGCCCTACAGATTAAAGTGATTGAACCGCAAAGCCTTGTGGATGATATTAAAAATGATCTGCAAAAAGCAGTAGAACGATATAAGTAAACAAAAGGCAGCTATGATAGTGATTACCTTAAAATGCTTTAAGGTTGGACAGCGAGTCGCTGTTCATAATATTTTAACTAAAGACAACAAATAAACAAAAGTTTCGCTGAATAGCAAATTGCTGACACAATTCAGAATTCACCTCAACTTATGTTTTATCAAATGTATCATAGCTGCATTTTTGAGGATTAATATTATGAATGATTTTTCATTAACTCAAATTTTTAATATGAGCGAAAAAGAAATATATTATGTTTCTAATCATATTGCAAAACATTACACAAAGGCAGAAATACCAAAGAAAAATAGTGGAACAAGAATATTATATATTCCAAATGATAAGTTGAAGTATATGCAAAGAGTGATTCTTAATGAATTTTTATCAGAATACAGAATATCAAAATGTGCAACAGCTTATCATCAGGGAGCAAATCTTTTAGCAAACGCAAAGCCTCATTTAAAAAAGAAATTTATTCTGAAGCTGGATATTCAGGATTTCTTCGGCAGTATAACTTTTGGCAGAATATATAAAATGTTTTCTGCTCATTTTCCTAATCAATATGCAAAGCTTTTTGCTGAATTATGCTGTTACAAAGATAAGCTTGTTCAAGGTGCACCAACTTCTTCTGCTATTTCAAATATTATTATGTTTGATTTTGATAACAAAATTGAGGAGTATTGTTTAAATAATAATATATCATACACCAGATATTGTGATGATATAACATTGTCATCCAATTCTAACTTGAATGCAGCATACTATAAAATCAAAAAAGAGCTTCAGAAAAACGGATTTGAATTGAACAGCAGAAAAACACATTTTGTAAAGTATACACATCAGCAAAATGTTACCGGACTTGTTGTAAATGAAAAGATTCAGGTGCCAATTGAATATAGAAGAAAACTGAAACAAGAGTTATATTACCTACACAAATTTGGTGCGAACAATGTTATTTTCAGAAATAACTATACAGATTTTATTGATAATGGTAACACACTTAATGAAAAATATATAAACACTCTTTTAGGCAAAGTTAATTATGTACTGCAAATCAACCCAAAAGATACCATGTTTTTAAAAGAAAAAGAAAAGCTTTGCAATTACAAAAAACAAATTTTCAGTGTTGATATTAAGGAAAATAAAAATGGGCAGTTTTTTATATAGCAAAGTTAAAATAATATACAAAAACTGCAGAGCAATATAGACAAGAAAAAGCAACTTATCATATCGGCAGATAAATCTGCAAAAGAGCTTGAAAATATAGATAAGCGTATAATTACAAAATTAGAATGTGGATTAACTGTAGAGATAACCGAATAATAAAAATATATAATGCTGGATAATATTATGACACTAAGTAAATCACAATACATAAGAGCACTGCAATGCCCAAAGATGCTGTGGATGGACAAGTTTATGCCGGACAAGGCGGCAGACACAAATTTAGAATCTATCTTTAAAACAGGCAACGAGGTTGGTGACCTTGCTCGCTCCTGCTTCGGCAATTATGCGCTTGTTGATTTCAGCTTTGACAAGGAGCAGATGTTTGCCGATACTGAAAAGTTAATAGAGAGCGGTGCAAAAAACATTGCAGAAGCAAGCTTTATATTTGATAATCTTTTCTGCAGTGTTGATATTCTGCACAAAAATCCGTATGGCTGGGATATTATTGAGGTTAAAAGCTCGACTCATACCACAGATGTTTATATCAACGATATGGCATTTCAGTATTATGTTCTTCGTGGTGCAGGGCTGAATATCACAGGTGTTTACAATATGCACATCAACAGCAACTATGTGCGATACGGCGAGCTTGAGCTTGGAAAATTATTTGTCATTGAGGATTACACAAAAACTGTTTTATCAAGACAGGCACAGGTCAAATTCAATATTGACGGCATCAGAAGATATATGGCAGCGGCCCCTGCCATAACTCAAACCCCCAACTCAGGTTGGGGGTTATTTTTATCCCCAAAAGCTATGTAAAATCTCATAAATCAAGGAAATTAAGGGTATTGAATTAAATTCAGTGCCCTTTATTATTTTCATAAATTTAAGGAGGTTTTTCATTATGGGAAACGAAAAGAAAACAAACACAAGCACAGTCATAGCAATGTGCAACCAAAAAGGCGGTGTTGCAAAGACAACATCATCAGTCGCAATAAGTGCTGCGCTTGCGGAAATGGGTTATAAAGTCCTCTTGGTAGACAATGACCCACAGGCAGACGCAACAAAGGCATTAGGCCTCAAAAAGCCGGACGGCGCACAAATCACAATAGCAACAATATTCAGTGATTTGTTATCCGGCAAAACGGTGCCCGCCGAAAAAGGCATACTGGAAACACAAGAAGGCTTTGACCTGCTACCTTCGGATAATTCATATGCAGGAATTGAGCTGCAGCTGGTTCAGTCAATGAGCAGAGAATATTATATGAAAGATT
>CAZGRZ010000007.1:0-69400 GCA_964528285.1 uncultured Bacteroides sp.
CTGCATCCTTGTCAAGATCCGGAGCGTTGACCTCGATTGAACCGTCACCGTTGACTATAACAGGTGTACCGAAAGCTATTTTATCGGTATTAACCTTTTTTCCGTTAAGGTATATATCATACTTCATCGCGCTTGCATTGAGCGTATTGAGTACATCAGCAACCGCCTGATCAAGTTCATCCTGTGTTGAGAACGCGATACCCTCATATACTTCTCCGTTTACAGTAACGTCCTGATATAAGCTGAAAGCGTCGAGAACCGAAACATCATACTGGTCCTTATCGGTTGTACTCTTTGCCTCTTCAACAGCATTGGCTGTTGAGATATCAAAATCCGGGAGTGCCGGAACAGCAGCTCTGAGTACCTCAGCCTCAGCGTCAATAATCGGCTGTGATGATGACAAAATATCAGACGTATGTGTTGACAGGTCAAAGTATTCTGCCGCATCAATTATTGCCTGAACAGCCTCAAGAGCCGTTACGGTATAAGTCTTTGTTTTAAGGCTTGAAAGGATCTCTTCCCTTGCTGCGTCATAATCTGTCCAGTCGGCAGGAAGCTCTTTTTCTGTATATTGAGCCGTATAGGAAGCGGCGCTTGTTACAATGGAAGAATAATCAGGTTCGGGATCCCAGCCGCTGAAGGTGTACTCATAGCCGTTCTCCTGATATGACGGAGGAGCAATAGCGTCAATCTCGTCCTTATATTCGGAAAGCGAATCGTTATAGGTTGCCATAACAACGGAGGTTGTATCCTGAGCGTCTTCTCCTTTATATTTGAAAGTGAGCTTAAATGTGCCCCATTCAAGAGCGTTATATGCTGCAATTAATTCTTCACTTGCAGTTACAGGGTCGCCTACATAGCCGTTTTTAACAACTGCTACCATAACCTGCTGAGCTGCTTTATATTTACTAGAAAAATTATCCCAGCTTTCAGTTGAATAAATGCCTTTTGAATTGCCGGTTGTATAAGTACTTACGATACCGTCGTAATTATCAAACGTGTTGCGCAGAGTCTGATAATCATCTGAATCAGCTGTATAAGAAGCAGAGATCTTTGAAACATAATTTGATTTGAGGTTATCAATTGCCGAAACGAGACTGGTAGTACCGTCACCGCTTGAGAAATAATCCATAGGCTTTACTGCCGAGATAGCGTCCATTGCGGCAAAGAGATCTGTAAGACCGCCTTCACTGTAATCGGAAATTTTATAGCCTCCAATTGTACTTGCAAAGGAGCCTAATGCCTCACGAATCTTTGAATAATCAATAACGGTAAGAGTACAGCTGTTTGCACATCCGTGGTGTACCTGACGGTATACGGTGCTGTAATTCCAATGACGGACAGTTGTCCATGACGGTTGATAAACCGTCTTCGTGCTTGTTGATGAGGAATCGCCCTTAAATACTATCTTATTGATAGCCTCGCCCCAAACATTCCTTCCTTTTGAGGAAATACATTCATCTTTACTATAGCTGCCGTTATTATTATTACCCATAGGATAATAGAGATTAGTGGTAGCATTTACAACTTCCTCAAAATTGTAGCCATCGAGACTTGAGCCGGTATAATACGCCTTCCAGTTAAGGTGCGAATATGCTAATCCCTTTGCGCCGCCGAGAACGAAGATTGAGCTCGGCGTCATTGCAGCGTCATCTGCTGAAATACCGTTACTCCACTTACCGCTTTCAAGCGTTGTTGCCGAAGGGTAGCAGGCGTACATTCCATCATAGTTACCCGATGTAATTACATTACTTTGTGCATAGTTGAGCATAACGGGCAGCGAGGTCTCATTAACGCCGTCATAAAGCATTACGGTCGGCGCATAAAACATTGAAATTTTCCAGCCTTGATAGTCATTATCATCCATGGGCCTGTTGCTTGTAGTACTCTTCGGTGAATAAAGGAGGTTTGAATAATAATATGTTTCAACACTGTATGTCGCACTGCTGGAGCCGAAGGTCGGCTTTGCAGTACCCATATAATCCGAAAGTGAAACGTAATTTTCTTTCATCGTCGTAACCGCGGTATCCAAATTCGTTGCAGCAGCAGCCGCACCGCTGTTAACGCCGCCGTATTTGAGTGAATCATACTGCTTTTGAGCTGTAACATAAGCTGCATAAGCATCACTTAATTTTGTATAAATTCTATCAGTAGCGTTTGATATGGTCTTCATTGCCGACTCATAATTTGCCATAGAAACGGAAAGGTTATCAAGCAGCGTTTCAGTATCGGCTGCAGAAACGCTGACTGCCGTCAGCGGAATGGATGTAACAACCATCAATGCGGCAAGAAGAACTGATAAAATCCTTTTTGAACAAGTTTTCTTTTTCATTTGATTTCCCCCTGATCAAATTTACCTGAATACTAAACGGATATTTACATATAGTGAGTTATCCCTGACCCGATCAGCGCACCTGAAAATATGACGCAGTATTCCGGCATTAAAATTATATATTAAAAACATTAACAATAAAAATGGGCATAAAAATCCCATATATTATTTTATACAGATATAATGATATCATAATAAAGGGATATTGTCAACAGATTTCATACAAATATACATTGGGAATATTAACAAATCATTTACAATTTTGCAAATCTCGCCGCGATCAAATCAAATAAAAAAGGGAGGGAGGGAAATAAACTATTGTGCAAAAATATACAAAAAATATGAATATAACGGCGTATTTTTGAATAAATATACAAACTTAACAAAAAGGGTTGAAAACGCAGCGGCATATAATTATAATGGTATAGAAAAATAAAAAATCGGAGATATGAACTATGGCAAAAGAAATCAAAAAGGTTGTCCTTGCCTATTCAGGCGGACTTGACACATCAATCATTATTCCTTGGCTCAAGGAGAATTATAACGACTGCGAGGTTATTGCTGTATCGGGAGACGTCGGTCAGGGCACAGAGCTTGACGGACTTGAGGAGAAAGCAATTGCAACAGGCGCATCAAAGCTTTATGTTCTTGACTTAAAGGAGGAATATGTTGAGGATTATATTTTCCCCTGTCTCAAGGCGGGAGCTGATTATGAGACATATCTGCTCGGCACATCACATGCGCGTCCGTGTATAGCGAAGGGGCTTGCCGAGATTGCAAAGAAAGAGGGTGCTGACGCAATCTGCCACGGCTGCACGGGCAAGGGAAACGACCAGGTAAGATTTGAGCTTACGCTCAAGGCATTCGCACCTGAAATGGAGATTATTGCTCCGTGGCGCGAATGGGACATCAAATCAAGAGAGGAAGAGATTGAATATGCCGAGGCGCACAACATTCCGCTCAAGATAAACAGAGAGACGAATTATTCAAAGGACAAGAATGTATGGCATCTTTCACACGAGGGGCTTGATCTTGAGGACCCTGCAAACGAGCCGATGTATTCCAAAGAAGGCTTTCTTGAGCTTGGTGTAGCTCCCGAGCAGGCGCCCGACAAGGCAGCATATGTAACAATCCACTTTGAGCAGGGTATTCCGAGGGCAATTGACGGTAAGGAAATGAATGGGCTTGAAATTGTTGAAAAACTAAACGAGCTCGGCGGAGAGAACGGAATCGGACTGCTTGACATTGTTGAAAATCGTCTTGTCGGAATGAAGAGCCGCGGTGTTTATGAAACTCCGGGAGGAACAATTCTTTACAAGGCGCACGAGCTGCTTGAAATGATAACGCTTGACCGTGAAACGTCGCATTATAAGAAGCTCGTTGCACAGAAATTCGGAGAGCTTGTATATAACGGATTATGGTTTACGCCGCTGCGTGAGGCACTCTCGGCATTTGTTGACGAGACGCAGAAGACGGTTACAGGCGATGTAAAGCTCAAGCTGTATAAAGGTAATATAATCAACGCAGGAATAACCTCGCCATACACACTTTATGACGAGAACATAGCATCCTTTGGTGAAGACGGCGGTGCATACGACCAGAAGGATTCGGCAGGCTTCATCAATCTTTTCGGCTTATCAATCAAGGTAAAGGCACTGCTTGACGCTGAGAGAGAAAAGGGAAATAAATGATATAATATATTGGTATTAAATAATATAGTATATTATATGAAAGAATATGAGGGGCGGATACACTCTGCCCCGATACTTTTAATGAGGTGTGAAATATGGCACAGTTATGGAAGGGCAGGTTCAAAAAGGAGCTTGCCAAGGAGACAAATGATTTCAACTCTTCGATAAAATTTGACAGCAGGATGTTTGAAGAGGACATCAAAGGCAGTATTGCGCACGCAGTGATGCTCGGCAGTACGGGTATTATAGAAAAGAGCGAGAGTGACAGGCTTGTTGACGGACTGAATGAAATTCTTGACGACATAAAGAGCGGAGCACTCAAAATTGATATGGAGTCAGAAGACATCCACACCTTTATTGAGGGAGAGCTGACGGCAAGGCTCGGTCAGACAGGAAAGAGGCTGCACACAGCGAGGTCAAGGAACGACCAGGTTGCGCTTGATATCAGGATGGCACTGAAAAAGGAAATTGATGAAATCAGCGGCAAACTCAAGGAGCTGATTGCAGTATTATGCAGCAAGGCTGAGGATAACACAGACACGATAATGCCGGGGTACACTCACTTACAGAGAGCGCAGCCGATAACCTTCGCTCATCATCTTATGGCGTATGTATCAATGCTGTGCAGAGACCTCGACAGGCTGAGCGATGTAAAAAAGAGGATGAACATAATGCCGCTGGGCAGCGGAGCGCTTGCAGGGACTACATATCCTATAGACAGATATATGACAGCAAAGCTGCTCGGTTTTGATGATATTACGCTAAACAGTCTTGACGGTGTATCTGACAGAGATTTCTGTATTGAGCTGGCGTCTGCACTTTCTATTATAATGGTTCATCTTTCAAGATTCAGTGAAGAGATCATTATGTGGTGCAGCTGGGAATTTAAGTTCATTGAGCTTGATGATGCGTTCTCGACGGGCTCAAGCATTATGCCGCAGAAGAAGAATCCGGATATTGCGGAATTAGTGCGCGGAAAGAGCGGAAGAGTATTCGGTGATTTGACCGCTCTGCTGACAGTTATGAAGGGTATAGCACTTGCATACAACAAGGATATGCAGGAGGATAAGGAAGCAATCTTTGACGCGGCGGACACAGTAAAGATGTGTCTTAACGCTTTCACCCCCATGATTGACACGATGACCGTTCTTAAAGACAATATGAGAAATGCTGCTGCGAAAGGCTTCATCAATGCAACGGACTGTGCTGATTATCTTGTAAGCAAGGGTCTGCCTTTCCGTGACGCATACAAGGCAACAGGCGAGCTTGTTGCGATATGTATTGATAAAAATCTTACTCTTGAAACTCTGCCGATTGAGGAATACAAGGCGGTCTGTGATATTTTTGATGAAAAGGTTTACGAGGCAATCGGACTTGAAAAGTGCGTCAATGACAGGGAGGCAGCCGGCGGACCTGCTGCTGAAAATGTAAAGGCGCAGATAGAGCGAGCAAGAAAAATAATTGAATAAAGCAATAATTCTTTTTATTGACTATACTAATAAAAGGGAGTATAATTATTTCGATTAGACACAGTGAAACTCATATGAGTTTAAGAAAGGTATGTGCCGATGAATTACAAAATTATAGTTGACAGCTGCTGTGACCTTACAGAAGAGATGAAGGCGTGGGATAACCTTGGGGTTGTTCCGCTCACACTGGAGGTTGCTGACTATTGTACTTTAGATGATAAAGACTTTGATCAAGACGATTTCATCAGCAGGATGAAGGCAAACGGCGGAATGGCAAAATCCGCCTGTCCGTCACCTGACGCGTTTAAAAAAGCGTATGAGGGTGAAGAAGAGTTGGTATATGTTCTGACAATTACCGACAAGCTCAGCGGTACATACAACAGTGCCCTGCAGGGCAAAACTCTCTACGAAGAGGAACACGGGAAAGATAAGCGGATTTATGTATTTAACTCACTCGCGACATCCGGGCTTGAGACAATTGTCGCAAAGGAAATCAAGCGTGTCTGCGACGGCGGCATGGATTATGACGAGGTTATCACGTATATTCAGGATTACATTATTAACCACACTGGGTTATATTTTTGTCTTGAAAATCTTGATGCACTCAAGAATAACGGAAGGCTTTTTGCGCTGGCCGCAAAGGTTCTTGAAAATATCAAGGTTAAGCTCATATGCAAAAGGACAACCGAGGGTAACATTTCGCGTGCAGGACAGGATTTTACAATAAACCGTGCGATGATAAAAATGGCAGGAATGATTGCAGACTCTGTTAAGGACAGGGATTTGAGTAATGAGACTCTTGTTGTGTCATATGTATGCTGTGAAAAAAGAGCGAGGGCAGTTGCAAACAGGATTTGTGAAAAAGCGAATTTCGGCAGGGTTGAGATACTCAAGGCGTCCGGGCTCAACTCACTGTATGCGTCCGACGGCGGTATTATTGTATCGTATAGTTTTTAAATAAGATAATTATTAAAAAAGAGGTAATATAGATATGGAAATCAAGTATGAATTAACAAAAAAGCCAAAGGCAAAGCCGCAGGGCAAGTTAGGATTTGGCAGTATTTTCACCGACCATATGTTCATTATGGATTACAAAACAGGTGAAGGCTGGCATAATGCAAGAATTGTACCATATCAGCCGATTGTTCTTGACCCTTCCGCTCTCGTATTCCACTACGCACAGGAATGTTTTGAAGGCTTAAAGGCATACAGAACTCCCGGCGGTAATGTTCAGCTTTTCAGACCTGACAAGAATGCTGAAAGAATGCAGTCGACTCACAAAAGACTCTGTATTCCGGAAATCCCTGTTGAAGATTTTGTTCAAGCAGTAAAGGCACTTGTCAGTGTTGAAAAGGACTGGGTTCCGTCTGAGCCTGACACAAGTCTTTATATCCGTCCGTTTACAATTGCAACTGAGCCTGTACTCGGCGTAAAGGCGTCAGACGAATATCAGTTCATCATTATCTGTTCCCCTTCAGGTGCATACTATGAAGAAGGAATGAATCCCGTTAAAATTTATGTTGAGGATGAATATGTCCGTGCAACACCGGGCGGAACAGGATATATCAAATGCGGCGGTAACTATGCAGCGTCAATAATTGCATCTGAAAAGAGCCACAAGCTCGGTTTTTCACAGGTACTCTGGCTTGACGGAGTTGAAAGGAAGTATGTTGAGGAAGTCGGCTCAATGAACATTATGTTCAAGGTTAACGGTGAAATTTACACGGCACCGACAATCGGCACAGTACTCCCGGGCATCACAAGAATGAGCTGTATTGAGCTTCTTAAATCATGGGGCTACAAGGTAAACGAAACAAGATTTACAATAGATTTCATTATAGATGCTGCTGAGAGCGGAAAGCTTGAAGAGGTATTCGGCACAGGTACGGCTGCCGTTATCAGTCCTGTGGGCAGTCTTACGTATGAGGATAAGACCGTTGAAGTCAATGACTTCCAAACAGGTGAATTAACTCAGAAGCTTTATGACACTCTTACAGGAATCCAGTTCGGAAAAATTGCGGACGATATGGGCTGGATTGTAAAGGTTGACTGAATTAAATAATCTTTGGGGCTGTCTCAACCGAGATAGCTCCTTTTGCTGTATAAACTTTATATCATCGGAGAAACAGAATGATTAAAGCAATATTTTTTGATTTGGACGGTACATTATTATACAAATACTGCAATTAACAAAGCTATTGATTTCAACAACACCGGTGCTGCAAAATGGCTTAAAAGAAATGATCAATTACCACTCTGATGAAAGATATTTATAATTATGAGAATTATTGAATTTGAAATAAGCCCTTGTGACAGTGGCAAAAGTATCCGTGATTATCTGCGTGAATTCGGTGTATCCTCCTCATTGTTGACAAAGCTGAAAAACAGTGAAAACGGAATAATGCTCAACGGCAGATTTGCAAGAGCTATTGACAAAATTTCAGCAGGTGACACACTGACTGTAACAATACAAAACAGTGGTAAAATGCCTGAACCTTTAATTAATAATAAGGTTGAAGCAATCTATGATGATGAAGATATATTAATTCTGAATAAACCTGAAATGATGCCCGTCCATGAAAGCAGAAACCACCGCGGAGACACGCTTGCGAATGCCGCTGCCTGCTATATGGAAAGTGACACGGCATTCCGTGCAGTATATCGACTTGACAGGGATACAAGCGGACTTGTCCTGATTGCAAAAAATGAGCTGTCAGCAAGCAAGCTTGCAGGCAAAATCAAAAAGGATTATTATGCTGTATGTGACGGTATACTGACAGGCAAAGGAACAATAGACGCGCCGATAAGAAGAGTGAATGACAGCATAATCAAACGAGGTGTTTTTGATGATGGTGAAAAAGCTGTTACTCACTGGCAGGCACTTGAAAATATTGATAACCGTACACTGCTGAAAATCAATCTTGAAACAGGAAGAACACATCAGATAAGAGTACATTTTTCACATATCGGTCATCCGCTCCTTGGTGATACGCTGTATGGAGGCGATACCGATTTTATTAAAAGGCAGGCACTTCACTGCAAGACAATTTACTTTGTCCACCCTGTTACAAACAAAGAGATGAAAATTAACTGCGATTTCCCACAGGATTTCAAAGGAGTGATATAATGCCCGCATTTTCAACGCATTATCTTTTTGCCTCAGAGATGATGCCGTATCTTGAGAAAACTGCTGATTTTAAAATTAACAAGGATGCAGTTTACTTCGGCACTCAGGGACCTGACATTTTCTTTTTTCACAGAGCTCTTCCCTGGATGATTGGCAGAACTCTGAGGAAATGCGGCTCTATGATACACCGTTCAAAACCTGAAATATTTTTTGAAAATATGCGTAAATACTGCCGTACGTCCGCAAAGCCCGATATTGCAAAGTCATATGTATACGGTTTTATTCTGCACTATGTTCTGGACAGGAACTGTCATCCTTATGTATATTACCTTCAGAATAAAATCACAAAGGAAAACAGATTTGCAAACCATCATTCTGTTCATAACACAATTGAGTTTTCAATGGATTTGTACCTTCTGAACAAAAGAGCAGGAATTGAAAATCCGCAGAAATTCAATACCGCCCTGACAGTCAGCGATGATATTGAGGTTATTGACGAAATCGGCAGATTACTTGAATATACCGTATCACAAACAATAAACAGAAATATAACTTATAAACAAGCAATAACAGCTCTCAGGGATACAAAATATATTCAAAATATCATTTTTGACCCAAAGGGACATAAACATATTTTTCTTAAAATTATTGAGACAATCCTCGCGCCTATTACAAATAATTATAAATTTACTGCAATGATGCTTCCGAGGGACTTGGAAAAAGCAAAAAAATATGCTAATATAAATAACAGCAAATGGTTATCACCTTACAGCAACGGTGATAGGTTTGAAAGCTTTGAAAATCTGTTTGACTTTTCCAAAAAAGATGCCGAACAGATGATAAAAGCCTTTCAAGCAGGAAAAGGCTGTAAAGAAATAACTGAGAACAAATCATTTTTGACAGGAGTTGAAGTGAAATGAAAAAGATACCGAGTTTTCAGATTGACCATAATATTTTAAAAAAAGGAATTTATATCAGCAGGATTGATGATGATATCACAACATATGATATCCGTATGCGTGAGCCAAACAGAGAGCCTGTTATGACAAACGCTGCAATACACACTATTGAGCATATTTTTGCAACATATGTAAGAAATACCGAATTTGGTGACAATATTATATATTTCGGTCCTATGGGATGCAGAACAGGCTTTTACTTTTTAACAAGAAGTCTGAGCGATGATTACACAATAGGACTTATCAAGGAAGCCTTTCAGTATATTGCCGATTACTGGGGTGTTATCCCGGGTGCATCACCGAAGGAATGCGGAAACTGTCTTGACCACAATCTTCCGCAGGCAAAAGAGGAAGCAAAAGCATTTTTGAAAATCATTGCCGACTGGACAAAGGAAGATTTGAAATACCCTGTTGCCGAATAGAAATAAACAAAAGCACTTTACCTCTTTATGAGGCAAGTGCTTTTTGTCAGTCTGCTAAAATAATTTATTTATGCTTTTTTGAAAGCTCCTTTAGGTCGTGATTTTTATTTGCAAAATATGACCTCGTTTCCTTGCCGACTACTCCGCTCAGGGCAAACAGTGCAACAAGGTTCGGAAATGCCATTAATCCGTTGAAAATATCTGCAATATTCCATACAGCAGAAACCGTCAGATAAGGACCGATGAATACAGCGAGAATATAAATATAACGATACGCCTTAACTGCTTTTTTTGAGCTTGTCAGATATTCAAGGCAGCGCTCACTGTAATAATCCCAGCCGAGGATTGTTGTAAATGCAAAAAAGGTTAGACAAATCATAAGTATGAAGGAAGAAATATTCGCATTCCATGGAAGCCCTTTCTGCCATGCAAGAGTTGTAATGCTTACGCCCTCATATGCGCCGTCTACAAATGAATTATCAGCACCTGTGAGTATGATTGAAAGTCCTGTTAATGTGCAGATAACAATTGTATCAATAAAGGTTCCTGTCATAGTAACAAGCCCCTGACGAACATTATCCTTTGTTTGCGCTGCAGCTGCGGCAATAGGCGCAGAGCCGAGACCTGCCTCGTTTGAGAAGATGCCTCTGCCGATACCCTTCTGCATAGCAATTTTAAGAGTAATTCCGACACCTGCGCCTGTAACAGCTTTTAATGAAAATGCCATTTTGAACACGCTTACTACTGCAGACGGAATTTCTTTTATATTCGTAAATACTATTATTAATACAAAAACAATATATGTAATTGCCATAAACGGAACAACAACTTCAGATACCTTTGCAATTCTCTGAATCCCTCCTATAATAACGAGGGCTGCAAATAATGTTACAACCAGCCCGCCGATTACAGTTGCCCATGTATAACCGTTTTCGCCTATTGAAAAAGCAATATGTGATTCATTCGGATCAAAGAAATTATTTATGGCACTTGTTATTCCGTTAATCTGTGTTATAGTACCAATACCGAGCAATCCCGCTATGACTCCGAAAACTGCAAAAAGCTTTGCAAGCCATTTCCACTTTGGTCCCATACCCTTTTCAATATAATAAAACGGACCGCCGAGATAATGATTGTTATCCTTCTTATCACGGTATTTGATTGCCAAAAAGCCTTCTGCATATTTTGTCGCCATACCAAAGAATGCAGCAACAAGCATCCAAAACAAGGCTCCCCTTCCGCCAAGGCAGATTGCGGTTGCAACGCCAACGATATTGCCTGTTCCGATTGTTGCCGAAAGAGCGGTGCATAAAGCGCCGAAAGAGGTAAGCTCTCCCTCTCCGCCGTCTTCATTTTTCACCATATATTTCAATGCTTTTCCAAGATGAAAAATCTGAACAAATCCTGTCCTTGCGGAAAGCCAGATACCGGCAGCAAGAATCAGGATAATCAACGGCCAACCCCAAACCCAGCCGTCAACCTTGTCAATGACATCATTTACAGACATTTGAAGCAATAAGCTATTCATATTTTTTCTCCTTATAAAAAATTCTCTTTATAATATCATACCGAATTATAATAAGTCAATATATAATTCAATATATAATATTGTACTATACTAAAACTTGGTAATGCTTAAGCTGCAAATAAACACCTGTATCAAAATTACAGGTGTTTGATTTGATTTATTCGGTTTATTCAACAAACTTTCCCTTGAAATCAGGCTCAATAATAGGAAGCCCTAAGGCTTTGACAGCTTCCTTTACTACCTCTTCGGTAATCTCACCCTTAAGCGGATGCCCTGTGAACGTCATATAATAAACAACCAAATCCTGAAGGCGCGGCGTCATTTCATTATAGATTTTAACTGTTTCATCATCCCTGAATTCAAATGTGAATTTTCTAATATGCGCAGTTTCAATTGGTCTTATCCAGAGCTTAAGCGTCGAGTCATCCTGCCATGAAGCCTTGGAATATGTATGATATTTCAAATCGCCGAGAGTGATTTCGGAAACACGGTATTCCCCGTCAAGTCCGACCTCAATTGTATTCTCATAATCCTTTTCTTTCCAGTAAAAGCTTAGCTTTTCATCATCAAAGTCAAACTTCATCTCATTGATTATGCCCGGCTTATTATAAAGCATCTGAGTAATCGTAACTGTAACGACAGAAACAAATTCGGATGTTTTACACTTAATAATCCTGCCGGAAATTTTTTCTTCCGTTTCCCTGTTCCTCGGCATTGACGGAAGATCCTCAGTATGGCAGTTTTCAATCGTATCAATCATTTCATTATATGCAGCTTTATTTTCAGGAAGAGCCTCATAGCCAAAGCACTGCGGAAAATATTTCCAAAATACTTTCATGACCTTATAGTCTTCTGCCTCACCGCAGTTGAGGACAACAAGCGCATCATAATCAGGGAACATAAAGCATCTTTGACCGAAAAGCCCGTCAGCACGGTAGCTGTTTGCAATAGGATTTCGCCAAAACTGATAACCGTATCCCTCCATATTATCAATATAACCGTCACGCACAGAATTAACCTGCTTGCGTGTAGCTTCCTTAACCCACATCTCAGGGATAATCTGAGTACCGTCAATCCATTTTCCGCCATGGATATATGGGAGAAAGAACTTAGCAAGGTCCTCACTCTTCATATAAAGTCCCCAGCCGCCTGCATTATTGCCTGCTCCGTCACATTCCCAGAACGGTTTTTCAATTCCGAGCGGTTCAAAAATCCTCGGATAAAGATAATCAACCATACTCATACCCGTAACCTTGCTGATAATTGCAGAGAGCATGAATGTATTTTCTGAAATATAATTGAACTTTGTGTTAGGCGGTAAAAGAAATGTTGCATTCATAAAGCCGGCAACCCAGTCTTTATTACCCTTTTCCTCAAGCACAGTGATAAGCTTATCGGAATGCATTGTGAGAAGCGTGCGGATTGTGATCATTCTGTTAAAGGGTCTTTTGCTCATCACATATTCAGGGAAGAAATTTGAAACTCTGTCATTGAGATTAATGAGTCCTTCACTGACTGCAAAACCGACTGCGGTTGATGTGATTGATTTGCTCATTGAATAAAGAACATGCGGTGTATCTGCATTATACGGTTTAAAAAATCCCTGTGCGCAGACCTTGTCACGGCAGACAACGGTAAAGCTGTGAAGTCCAAGTCCCTTTTCATTTATCTCATTAATGAAATCGGTAATAACCTTACTGTCAACTCCGACTGCCTCAGGTGTAGTATGTTCAAGCTGATACCTTTCTAACCTCTTCATCGTTTTTCTCCATTCGAATCATAATATAATATACATATTAACCCAATGTTTGCTCAAATTCAATATAATTTTGGCTAAAAACTATAAAAAAAATATAAAATTCAAAGCTTTATCGGTTAATTATAATTGACTTTTGTATTCAGAATAGTATAGAATATATCTATATTAGATTAGCATATTAGAAACAGGGGGTAAAGTGTGAATAAAACAAAAAGAATAATATGCACCTGCCTTGCAATGATATTTATATTCTCACTGTTCAGTCCCGTTAATGCTTATGCAGTAAGTGAAAGCAAGCTTAGAAATAAGGTTGTGTCAACAGCAAAGGGAGAGATTGGATATACGGGAACATCGTCATATTCAAAATATGGCGAATGGTACGGGTATCAGGGCGGCTGGTGCACCACCTTTGTTCTGTGGTGTTTTAATAAGGCAGGCTCAAGCTGTTCGGTTAAATTATACGGTAACATTACGCCGAGCGGCGGAAACTGCAATAGTATGATAAGCTGGTATTCAAACAAAGGACAGTATCGCAAGCGCTCAAGCAGCTACACGCCTAAAGCAGGCGACCTCGTTTTTTTCGACTGGAGCGGTAACGGCTCGGCACAGCATGTCGGTATCGTAAGCGGTACATCAGGCAGTACGGTTTATACAATTGAGGGCAACTGCTCCGGCTCGGTAAAGTCAAGGTCATACACGGCAAGCGGCTCAAAGCCTTATAACAATATCAGTTCAATAATGGGTTATGCCGTTCCGAATTATTCTTCAGTTTCAGGCTCGGCCTCTTCTTCTGCCGCGACTAAGAAGACAACCAAAAAAACTGTATCGTCAAAAAATACCACTAAGAAACAAACAACTGTAAAAGCCTCTTCGTCAACAAAAAATACTACTAAGAAGCAAACAACCGTAAAGGCCTCCTCGTCAACAAAAAAAGAAACCACGGCAAAGAAAAAAGAAACATCACAGCAAATTGCTCTTGAGGACCTATCAATCAGCGCATCAACATATGATTTGAAAATCGGTGATACAGTTAAGCTGAATTATTCGTTAGAACCTAATGACGCAAGCGCAGTTGTGGGATACTTTTGTGATGAGGAAGGAATAATTGACATCAGTTCAAACGGTGAGATAACCGCACTGGGCTCAGGGACGGCTACCGTAGTTGTATGTGCAAACAACGAGCTTTATTCACAATGCGATTTTACTGTTACCGATGCGGTTGCGCAGGTCACCACCACGGTTAAATCAGCTGATGATATGACCGGCAACGGCAGTGATTCCATCACAAAGAAAAGTATAGAAAATACGCTTACCAATCTTGGGGTAAATGTTAACGCACTAAGCAGTAATAAACAGCTTTTTATTATACCGATAACTATAATCGGTGCAACGGCAATAATTTCCGTTTTTGTTGCAATTACTAAGAAAATAAAAAGCAATAGAAAGCATTAATAATCAGAAAAGAAATTAGAAAGAGGAAAAACAATAATGAAAATAACAAAAAATGAGTGGATTGGAATTATAAAGAAATGTTTTCTTGCACTTTTGGATATACTGCTTTTTAATTTTCTGAATTTCTTTATATACTTTATTATATCTAACGGTGATATTGATACGTCACCGTATGAGCAGATAATTCTTTCACCCATTCATATAATAGTTACCAGTGTGTTTGTATTTATTGTTAACTATTACTTTAAACTGTATAAAAGAGTATGGACCTTTGCAGGAGTTCAGGAAATAATTTCCTGCACGCAGGCGTCAATCGTAAATACTTTGATTCTATTTGCTTTTGATAAAATCTTCTTCGGTTTAATCATGGGCAGAAAAACAATGCCCTCTTATATATATCTGTTGATATTTATTTTGGCCCTGTTCTGCTCCAGCTTTCCGAGAATCGGTTACAGAATACTCAGAAACGGGATTAATAAAAGTCGTCCGTTTACAAACTACGTCGACTTTAAAAAGAAAAAGCACAATCTTAAAAGAGTAATGATTGTCGGTGCAGGATATACCGGCAACCTGATTATTGAGGATTTATTTTCCACACAGAATAACAAATACATTCCTGTTGTTGCAGTTGATGATAATCCTGCTAAAAAAGGGAAAAGACTGCATGGTATTAAAATTGCAGGCAATTGTGATGATATACCGAAAATTGCCGACAAATATGGAATTGATGAAATCATTATATGTATGCCTTCTGCCACAGCTTTAAGGCAGCAGGAAATCGCAAAGCTTGCAGTAACAACAGGAAAAATTGTCAAAACAACTCCGTCAATACGGGAAATACTTGAAAACAGTAATAATCTGAAAAAAATCAGAAACATTAATATCACCGATCTGCTTTCCCGAAGTGAGGTAAAGCTCGATATCAGAGTCTGCAAATATCTTATTGAAAAAACCATACTTGTTACAGGCGGAGGCGGTTCAATCGGATCTGAAATCTGCAAGCAGTGCGCAAGATATCAGCCGAGCACTATTGTTATATTTGATATATATGAAAACTGTGCATTTGAGCTTGAAAATGAACTTAAGGAGAAATACGGTGACAAAATTAATATCCAAGTGCGCATAGGCTCCGTGCGTGATATGGACAGGCTTAAAGAAATATTTGAAGAATTCCATCCCGATGTTGTTTTCCACGCTGCAGCACACAAGCATGTTCCTCTTATGGAGGATTCACCATGCGAAGCAGTAAAAAACAATGTATTCGGTACATACAATGTGGCGCTTGCCGCCGATGAATTCAAAGTACCGAAAATGGTAATACTTTCAACTGACAAGGCAGTTAATCCGACAAATGTTATGGGTACAACAAAAAGGATTACGGAAATCATTATTCAATATATGAATCAAGTCAGTATGAATACAAAATACGCTGCGGTTCGCTTCGGTAATGTACTCGGCTCACACGGCTCGGTTATTCCGATTTTCAAAAAACAGATTGAAAATGGCGGCCCCGTCTGCGTTACACATAAGGATATTACCCGATACTTTATGACAATACCTGAGGCTGCACAGCTTGTATGTCAGGCAGGCGGTATTGCTAAAGGCGGAGAGGTGTTTGTACTCGATATGGGAGAACCTGTCAAAATTATAGACCTGGCTGAAAATATGATTAAATTATCAGGATTCACCGTTGATGAAATAGGAATTAAAATCACGGGCCTGCGCCCCGGTGAAAAGCTTTATGAGGAGCTTTCAGAGGAAGAGGAGCTTAAAACCCGTAAGAAAACCGCTAACGAAAAAATATTTGTAAATCAGCAAAATATTATTGACAAAGAACAGTTTGAAGATATGATGGACAGTCTCAGTGATATTAATGAAGACAATGTCCGTGAAAAACTGATGAAATATGTTCCGAACTATCATCCGGCAAATAACAATTAATTATGGGAGTATGTTTTGGATAACAATAAAGCTGCGGCAAAGCAGGAACAATTCTGCTTATGATACAAATCTGCGGACTCGGATTCATAAAAATCATGACAGACATTTAATAATTGACTCTTTCCGGCTCAGTGGAAACACGGAAATTTAAGAAAATCCGCTCCTTCATGCCGGATAGAAAAAGCTCTTTCAAACATAGATATAAGAAAAATTCACAATCTGACTGTTACTGCTTATAAGAACGTGGAAAAATTATTCCTATAAATTCTCCGGATTTTATGTATTTACCAACAATGGCCATATCATTGTCATGGGTGAAAAGAAAGATATAAAAAGATATTAAAATGAATTGAGGCAATATAAATGTTATTCAAACCTGAATATGATAAAAACGGAAAAAAAGTTCTATGCACAATGAATGGTATTAATTCTGAAATGCTTATGGATATCTATGTCCTGAAAATGAAGAAGGGTGATACGCTTGACATTTTTGAAAAAGAAAACGAATGTGCCGTCCTTCTGCTTTCAGGCAGTATCAATTTTACGGTTGAAGCTGCAATTAATGAAAATTGCAAACGCAAAAATCCATTTGAAAAAGCTCCTTATGCTGTCCACTTCTGTAAAAAAACAAATGCAAGAATCACCGCCATTGATGACAGTGAGATACTTGTCCAAATGACAGATAACGACAGAATATGGGAGCCTGTATTTTATAACCCTGAAAACTGTCTGTATCAGGAATTCGGCAAAGGTCAATGGAACGGAGCGGGGCACAGGATTGTTTCAACAGTATTTGACCTTGATAACGCTCCATATTCAAATATGGTAATGGGCGAAGTATTCAATCAGCCGGGAAAATGGTCCAGCTATCCTCCGCATTATCATCCTCAGCCTGAGCTTTATTATTATCAGTTTGACCGTCCTGAGGGATTTGGTGTGGGCTTTGAGGGTGATATACCGTATAAAACGGAAAATGGCTCCTGCCTTTGTATCCGCGGCGGAAATGCTCACCAGCAGGTTACAGCACCCGGATACGAAATGTATTATGTCTGGTTAATCCGTCATCTTGACGGTGACCCATGGGATAAAACAAGAATTTATGTGCCTGAATATGAGTGGCTCGAAAGTGCTGATTAATATACATTTTTTGAATAAATATACTGTAATTTTTACATAATTTATTGACTTTAATGAATTATTATGCTACTTTAACTTAAAGATAAGGGCTTTGCCCGATATATTAAATTTTTATATTATAGGAGAATTGTAATGAAAACTGCTAAAAAGATTTTAGCTGTCGTTCTTGCCGCTTTGCTTGCTGCTGCAGTATTTGCAGGCTGTTCTAACTCTAACGGCACAAAAACCGACGACACAGCAAAAACAGAAAAGGTTAAGGTAATTGACATTGATCTTTCTGATGAAAAGTACGCTCTCGGTGTTAACAAGGATAACGAAGAGTTACTTACAAAATCAAATGAATTTATCGGAAAAGTAATGGAAGACGGAACATTTGATGAAATCTGCAATCACTATTTCGGTGACGGAGAACCGGTAGGTGTTACATCAGCAACTGAGGATTCGTCAAAGGATCAACTCGTTGTTGCAACAAACGCTGAATTTGAGCCTTTTGAATACAAAAAGGGCGAACTGTTCTACGGTATTGATATGGAAATTGTTAAGGCTCTTGCAGATTACCTCGGCAAAGAGCTTGTAATCAAGGATATGAAGTTTGAGGCTGTTGTTCTTTCAGTTCAGCAAGGCAAGGCTGATATTGCTGCTGCGGGTCTTACTGTAACAGACGAAAGAGCAGAGCAAGTTAACTTTACCGATTCTTATTATGCAGCATCACAGAGAATTGTTGTTAAGGGTGATGACACTACATTTGACTCTTGCACAACAAAAGAAGAGATTGACACCATTCTTAAAGGAATGGATGCTTCAGTAAAAATCGGCGGACAGAACGGCACAACAGGTCAGTACTATGTCGAGGGCTCAGAGGACTTTGGATTTGATAAGCTCCCTGCAACCTTCGTTGGATATGATAATGGTTCACTCGCAATTCAGGATTTAATCAACGGCGGCGTTCAGTATGTTATTATTGATGCTGCTCCTGCTGCAGCTATAACAACTGCAATCAACGCAGTAGCATAAAAATAAAACAAAGCAGAAATGACCTCACCTCAAATAGAGGTGAGGCTGTTTTTTAACAGGTAATAATTATGAATTTTGGAAAAAAGATAGAAGTATTCTATGATTTCTTTGTAAATCACGGCGGTTATAATACTGTGTTACTCGGTCTCAGAAACACTTGCATTATCGCTGTCTTGGGTTTAATAATCGGTATTTTTATAGGAACAATTATTGCCACCATAAGAGTACTTCCAAAGAATAATGTAATTGTTAAAATTTTAGATAAACTCGCAGGACTATATGTAAGCCTTTTCAGAGGTACGCCAATTGTTGTTCAGCTTCTGGTATTCTATTATGTATTGATGCCGTTACTTTCCCTGCATATGAATTCGGTTGCAGTAGCAGTTGCGGTATTCGGTATGAATTCAGGTGCATACATATCGGAGATTATGAGAGCAGGAATCCTTTCTGTTGACTCAGGTCAGATGGAAGGCGGACGCGCTGTCGGTCTCAGTTATGCAACAACAATGATAAAAATAATCATTCCTCAGGCTGTAAAGAATATTCTTCCTACACTCGGTAATGAATTCATTTCACTTATCAAGGAAACATCGGTAGTAAGCTTTGTCGGTGCAACTGACCTTTATGTTGCATTCAACCGTATAGGCTCAAACAGTTATGAATTTATGATTCCTTATATTGTTATGGCATTAATTTATATTGTTCTTGTTGTAGTCATTTCAATATTAATCAAGATTATGGAAAGGAGCCTTAGAAAAAGTGATAAAAGTTTGTAATTTAAAAAAGAGCTTCGGTGATAATCAGGTATTAAAAGGTATCGACTATGAAATAAAACAGGGAGAAAAAATTGTTGTCATAGGTCCGTCAGGCTCAGGAAAAAGCACTTTTTTAAGATGCCTTAACCTGCTTGAAACACCAACGGGCGGTGAAATATATTTTGACGGCGAATGTATAACTGATAAAAAGTGTGATATCAATAAAATTCGTCAGCATATGGGAATGGTCTTCCAGCATTTCAATCTTTTTAATAATAAAACTATTCTTGAAAATATAACTCTTGCTCCTGCTCATTTGAAAATTATGAGCAAAGATGAGGCAAATAAAAAAGCTATCGAGCTGTTAAAAAGAGTAGGTCTTGAGGATAAGGCGAATGCTTATCCGTCTCAGCTTTCCGGCGGTCAAAAGCAGAGAGCCGCAATTGTTCGTTCTCTCGCTATGAATCCAAAGGTAATGCTTTTTGACGAGCCGACCTCCGCGCTTGACCCTGAAATGGTTGGTGAGGTTTTACAGGTTATGAAAAATCTTGCCGATGAAGGAATGACAATGGTAGTTGTAACTCACGAAATGGGCTTTGCCCGTGAGGTTGCAGACAGAGTTATCTTTATGGCTGACGGTGTTATAGTTGAGGAGGATACTCCCGATGTCCTCTTCACTGCTCCAAAAGACCCAAGCCTCAGGCAATTTCTTAATTCAGTATTATAAACATAAGCGCCGGCTCAGTAAACTGAGTCGGCGCTTAGATTTGAAAAGCAAATTATTTTGTATTGTTATTTATTGTTTTATAATCTATATACTGCTGACCGGGTTCCGGCGGGTTTCCACCGTTCTTTGCAGCAATCATTTCACTTACGGTAACAAGCTGATATCCGTCCTCAATGAGTTTTGGTACAATTTTCTTTACTGCCTCTGCGGTTGTAGAATAAATATCATGCATAAGAATGATTGCACCATCATACGCTTGGCTCGTTGCGATTTTATAAATGGAATCGGGATCCTTTGATTTCCAGTCCTCTGTATCAACAGACCAGTAGGCAAGCGGCATACCTTCCTTAACACATTCATTTTGAATAGTTTTTGTAATTGAACCACCGGGGCATCTGAATATAGTCGGTGCTTTTCCGCACTTTTCCTTAATTCTATCGCTGCATTTGCTTATATCGCTTACGGTTACACTTTTACCATAATTATCATGAGAAAATGTATGATTACCAAGCTCACATCCGAGCTTAATTTCTCTTTTAAGACAATCCTCATTTTGATTGTTAATTCTTGATGCAACCATAAAGAAAGTAGCTCTTGCATTATATTCTTCAAGGACGTCAAGAATAACCTTTGTCGGATTCTCCTTTGTTCCGTCAGGATAGCCCGGACCGTCATCAAACGTCAGTGCAATCATAGGCTTTTTAGTGTCAATATCAGTACTCATAACATACTTTTCTTTGATTTCAATCTTTCCTGCGCTGCACCAGTCGCCGTATACGATTTCATCATCCACTTTTATGAATGACCTGATTCTTGCATAATATACATCCTTCGGCGTCAGTCCATTAACATCAAACTGCTTTGTATCTGTATCATTTACAGTTTCTTTCACCGAATCTGAAAAGTCCTCGTTTTTACTGTATTCAATCTCATATCCGGCTGCGTTTTTATTCTTTGCCCACTTTATTGAAAGCAGACCTTCCTCAGCAGATGACACGCTTGCTTCAGTAATTTCGGGAAGGGTATAAACCGTTACCGTGTCACCGCTTTCACTCTCATACTCTTTATTTCTGAATATTTTGAATGCTGTAACTTTGATTTTATAAATCATACCGCTTTCAATATTTTCAAGCTGATATGAGCAAATATCTCCTCCGTCAATATCAGCAATTTTTTCATACTCGCCTGTTTTATCATCAAGAGAATATATATGATAACCATCTGCGCCTTTTACTTCCTTCCATGTTATGCTGAGAGAAGTATTGGTATTATCAGTCATTGCTGTATTTTTTACAACATCTATACTTTTACCGTTTACATATGTAATTGCAACTCCGGCGCCCAGAAGAATTGCAACAATAAGAAAGCCGGTCAGAAGCTTTATCCTCTTTTCCAAAATAACATCTCCTATAACATCACTGATCCATAATACATAATATTTGTTTTAATGTACCATTCTAACATAAAAGACAACAAAAATCAATAGCGATGATATAAAAGGTATAAAACTGAAAGCTTAAAAAAGTCTTACGCACTTTTTATTGTCTTTTGCCTATAACGAACATAGAAAACACAGAGATGAACCTCAAGCGTGTTATAGATCTCATAATAAGAAAATGAGTAGCAGGGTTCGCCCTGCTCCTCATTTCGCCGACACAACAATTAAAGGAAAAATACAGTCTTAAATACCTTTTTTCTATCTTACATATACACACGGCTACGGCTTTATTTCTATTTCAATCGGGTTTATACCGAGCTTTTCAAGATATTTTTCTGCGTCATCATAAATCTTTTTGTTTTGAAATACCTCTGGTGAATGGGCGTCAAAGCCTATCACAACATCATTTCCAACCTCGGACACGATTTCCCAGAACCGCTTGTCGGGATAATTTCGGTGCTGTGCATAACCTAGAAGATTGAATTCAACAGGATATCCCAATTTCTTTATTTCCTTACAGAAATCGGTCATTTTTGAAATATAAATTTCATCAGGTCCCTGATAATTAATCAAGTCCGGGTGGGCTGCATAAAGAAATTTGCCTGTCCCAAGCCCATCAAGAACCTGCCTGATATATTTTTCAAAAATCTCTTCACTCTTTGTTTTATGACCGCAGTAAGCGGCATAAGGCTCATATTCATTATCCGTATAATGCTGACCTAAAATAAGATACTCATAGCCGAACTTAGCAAGGTATTCAATCGTTTCATCAAACACCTCAGGGAAATACTCAATTTCATATCCGATGCGAATATCAATCCTGTCTCGGTATTCCTTCCTTAACAGATTTATTGAATTGACATAGTCCTCAACATCCTCCTTAAACATTCTAAAGGAAGAGTAATAGTCATCAACCGGAAACAGCATTGGCGCGTGATCTGAAAAACCGAGAGTCTTTATCCCTGCTTTTATTGCTTTTTCAACATAATCTCTGTCTTTGCCAAAAGCGTGACGGCATCTGGTTGTATGTGTATGATAATTATTCATATTAATATTATATCACCTGATTTATTGTATAATCAAGAAATTGACTTACAAAATTTTCAAACAATAAAATTTAATATCATTATTTCATAAATAAACCTATATAATTACATACAGCAGGAATAAATCGAATATGTCAAGATACTGTTTCTTTCGGCGATTATGAATAGCTGTAATCCGAGTCGGCATATGTACTGTAAATATTGAATTGCGGCAGAATATATGCTATAATACAGGCAATATGAGAACAATATTTCCACTTAAAAATATTCTATGATGTAAAAAGCAGGAGGTTTTCAATGGTTGAGATTTCACAAACTGCAATCTATATTTTCTGGGCTGTGGCAATTATTATCTTCGGTGTGCTTGAAGCAATGACTGCACAGCTTGTATCCATATGGTTTCTTGCAGGCGCCGTAGCAGCACTGATATCTGCCCTATTCGGTGTATCTGCAATAATACAGGTGATTATATTTTTTTGCGTAACAATTTTGGCTCTTGTCATCACAAGGCCATTAGTTAAAAAATATATAAACCCTAAAAAGGAACGCACAAATGCAGACAAGGTTATAGGTCAAACGGGAATAGTATGTCAGAATATCGACAATATCAACGCTGAAGGTCAGGTAAAAATTGACGGGAAAATCTGGACTGCAAGATCAATTGACAATCAATTTATACCGGAAAATACTGAAGTAATTATTGAAAAAATTGAAGGAGTAAAATTGATTGTTAAGTCAAATAATAATTAATAACAAGGAGAAATATTATGGCACTGTTTATAGTTTTAGCATTGGTTTTCATTGCTGTTATTGCATTGATTTTAACCAATATCAGAATTGTTCCCCAGTCAAAGGCATATGTTCTTGAAAGGCTCGGCACATACCATACTACATGGGAAACTGGACTTCATGTTAAAATTCCGTTCATTGACAGAATTGCAAAAATCGTTTCACTTAAGGAACAGGTCGTTGACTTCAAGCCGCAGCCCGTTATCACAAAAGATAATGTAACAATGCAGATTGACACTGTAGTTTTTTATGAAATTACCGATCCTAAGCTTTATACCTATGGTGTTGAAAGTCCGATTTCAGCAATTGAAAACCTATCCGCAACAACCCTGCGTAACATCATCGGCGAACTCGAGCTTGACTCAACACTCACCTCTCGTGATACAATCAATGCAAAAATCAGAGTTATACTTGACGAGGCAACTGACCCATGGGGTATCAAGGTAAACCGAGTTGAACTCAAAAATATCATTCCGCCTAGAGAAATTCAAGATGCCATGGAAAAGCAGATGAAAGCGGAACGCGAGCGCCGTGAATCAATACTCAGGGCAGAGGGCGAAAAGCAGTCAAGAATACTTGTTGCAGAAGGCCATAAGGAATCAAAAATTCTTGAGGCTGAAGCAGAAAAGCAGTCCGCAATTCTTCATGCAGAAGCCGTTAAGGAAGCAAAGGTCCGTGAGGCTGAAGGTGAGGCTCAGGCAATTATGACGGTCCAGCAGGCAACCGCCGATGCAATCAAGCTGCTCAATGAGGCGAATGCAAACGATGCCGTTATTAAGATTAAAGCACTTGAAGCATTTGAAAAAGCTGCCGACGGTCAGGCCACAAAGATTATTATCCCTTCTGAAATTCAGGGACTTGCAGGTCTTGCGGATGGTGTTGTTGAAACTATTAAAAAACAATAATATAACAGAAAAAGCAGAGATTCCTTGTTTTTGAAATCTCTGCTTTAATTTTTTTGATATTATAACGCTTTTGTTTCAATTTCTTCCATAATTCTTGCAAGAAATTCATCAAGGCTTGCTGCGCCCTCGTCACCCTGCTTTCTTGAGCGGACAGAAATTGTATTATTTTCAATATCTTTATCACCGGCAAGGAGCATATAAGGTACTTTTTCAAGCTGAGCAGAACGGATTTTAAAGCCGATTTTTTCCGACCGGTCATCAATCTCACAGCGGATGCCCTTTGCCTCAAGCTGCTTTTTAATCTCACAGAGATAATCAAAATGTCTGTCAGCAATCGGGAGGAGTTTAACCTGAACGGGTGCAAGCCATACAGGAAATGCACCGGCATATTTTTCAATAAGGAGTGCAAGAGTCCTTTCATAACATCCGATTGATGTTCTGTGAATGATATACGGATTCTTCTTTACACCGTCACGGTCAACATATTCCATACCGAATTTTTCTGCAAGCATCTGGTCAATCTGAATTGTGATGAGTGTATCTTCTTTACCAAATACATTTTTAATCTGGATATCAAGCTTAGGACCGTAAAAAGCAGCCTCACCGATACCGATTTTATAATCAAGTCCGAGGTCATCAAGAATATTCTTCATAACACCCTGTGCCTCGTCCCACTGTTCCTCAGTACCGATATACTTATCCCTGTTATCAGGATCCCACTGTGAAAATCTGAAGGTTACATCTTCATAAAGGCCAAGAGTTTTGAGCATATATTCACAGAGTTCCAGACAACCTCTGAACTCATCTTCAAGCTGTTCAGGGGTACACATAAGGTGACCTTCCGAAATTGTGAACTGGCGAACACGGATAAGTCCGTGCATTTCTCCGCTTGCCTCATTTCTGAACAGAGTTGATGTCTCATCATATCTCAGCGGCAAATCCCTGTATGAACGCGGCTTGTTAAGATATGCCTGATACTGAAACGGACAGGTCATAGGACGAAGAGCAAAAACTTCCTTATCCTTTTCCTCATCACCAAGAACAAACATACTGTCCTTATAGTGATCCCAGTGACCTGAAATCTTATATAAATCAGACTTAGCCATAAATGGTGTTTTTGTAAGCTGCCAACCGCGCTTTGCCTCTTCATCCTCAACCCAGCGCTGCATAAGTTGAATAATTTTAGCACCCTTAGGGAGCATAATCGGAAGTCCCTGACCGATATAATCAACGGTTGTGAAAAGTTCAAGTTCACGTCCAAGCTTATTATGATCTCTTCTCTTCGCTTCTTCAAGCATAGTAAGATGTTCCTCAAGCATTGATGCCTTCGGGAAAGCAGTACCGTAAACACGGCAGAGCATCTTGTTTTTCGCATCTCCGCGCCAATAAGCGCCTGTGCAATTGGTCAGCTTGAATGCCTTAACAACCTTCATATCCATAAGGTGAGGTCCTGCACAAAGCTCTGTGAACTCGCCCTGCTTATAAAAGCTGATTGGCTCTCCTTTTTCGGCATGCTCATTAATAAGCTCAACCTTATAAGGCTCACCTTTTTCTTCCATAAGCTTGATTGCATCTTCTGGCGGAAGCTCAAAGCGTTCGATATCCGGATCTTCCTTAACAATCTTCTTCATTTCCTTTTCAATTTTTTCCAAATCTTCAGGAGAAAAAGGCGTTTCAACATCAAAATCGTAATAAAATCCGCTGTCAATAGCAGGGCCGATTGTGAGCTTTGCATCAGGATAAAGTCTTTTAACAGCCTGTGCCATAATATGTGAAGCAGTATGATTAAAGGTCTTTTTACCGTCCTCATCATCAAAAGTGAGTACCTCAAAGGTACAATCACTGTCAATGACTGTTCTTAAATCTTTGACCTGACCGTCTATTTTACAGGAGCAGGCATTTCTGTAAAGACCCATAGAAATTTCTTTTGTGACATCAGCGGCAGAAGCTGAATTTTCAAATTCCTTGACTGAGCCGTCTTTAAGAGTAATCTTAATCATCTGAATATCCTCCGTTTATAACTTTTAAAAATAAAAAAATCACCCTGAAAATCAGGGTGAATAAAATCCACGGTTCCACCTGAATTGCACATATAGTGTGCCGCTCAACTGCTTTTTAACGGGAGCAAACCGACCTGTATTAAAGGCACTCAAAGGCGGTAACCTGTTCTCTCCCTATGTGTTCACACCGACCACACACTCTCTTAAAGTTATAAGAACAAATCATATCCTTGTCATCGTTTTTTAACATTATAACTCCTGAAACAATAAATGTCAACAGCGGAATATCAGTGCCTGTCGGATAAAATTACGACTTGACAGATACAAGATATAGGTGTATATTATTATAGAAGTTTTACAAATTGTTACACTTTTTAACAATGCACTTCATTATTATTTGCATTTAAACTGTACCTTTTCTGATGATAATTTTCGAGAATTTTAGACAGAAGGAGGTGCTGTTGTTATGAGTAGTTTAGTAATTAGTATTATTACTGGCGTTATCTGCGCCGTTATTTTTGGAATTATCGGCTTCGTTCTTGGCGGAGAACACCGAAGAAGAACAAGTGAAAAAGAAATCGGTTCCGCTACACAGGAAGCAACAAAAATAATAAATAATGCATTATCTGAGGCTGAGACAACAAAGAAGGCTCGCCTTGTTGAAGCAAAAGATGAAATTCACAAGCTTCGCTCTGAGGCGGATAAGGATATCCGTGAAAGAAGAAGTGAAGTACAGAGGCAGGAAAACCGCTTGAATCAAAGAGAAGAATATCTTGACAAGCGTGCTGACTCTCTTGAAAAGAAAACCGGAGCATTAAGTGAAAAGCAAAAACAGCTTGATGAGAAACTACTCGAAATTGACGGCATTAAGAAAAGTCAGTTTGATATGCTCGAACGCATATCAGGACTTACGCAGGAAGAAGCGAAAGAACAGCTTCTTGCCTCTCTCGGCGAAGAACTTGACACCGAAAAGAGCAAGCGTATCCTTGAATATGAGCAGATGATTCATGACCAGAGTGAAGTTATGGCACGGGAGGTTATCAGCACTGCAATCCAGCGTTGTGCAGCAGACCACACGGCTGAAACCACTGTTTCGGTTGTTGCCCTTCCAAATGATGAAATGAAGGGCAGAATTATCGGTAGAGAAGGAAGAAATATCCGTTCTATTGAAACAATCACAGGTGTCGAACTCATTATTGACGACACACCTGAGGCAATCACAATCAGCTCTTTTGACCCTGTCAGAAGAGAGATTGCAAGGCTCACGCTTGAGCGTCTTATTCAGGACGGAAGAATCCATCCGACAAAAATTGAAGAATGTTTTGAAAAGAGCACAAAAGAAGTTAACGCCATTATTAAACAAGAGGGTGAAAAGGCTGTACTTTCCGCAAACTGCGGTCAAATTCACCCTGAACTTGTTAAGCTTCTCGGCAAGCTGAAATACCGTACCTCATACGGACAAAGCGTACTCAAGCACAGTCTTGAGGTTTCATATATTGCAGGACTTATGGCCGCTGAAATAGGAGCAGATGAAAAACTCGCAAGACGAGCAGGACTTCTCCACGATATAGGTAAAGCGGTTGACCATGAAATGGAAGGCTCACATATTAAATTGGGCGTTGAATTTGCCAGAAAGTACAAGGAAAGCGAAGGCGTTATCCACGCAATTGCTGCTCACCATGGTGAAATTGAATGTAAGACCACTGTTGCATGCCTTGTTCAGGCTGCTGACGCAGTATCTGCCGCAAGACCGGGTGCAAGAAGGGAAAACATTGAAAATTACATTAAGAGACTTGAGCAGCTTGAAGAAATCTCAACAAGCTTTGAGGGAGTTGAACGAGCATATGCAATTCAGGCGGGCCGTGAGGTAAGAGTCATGGTTAAGCCGAATGTTATTGATGACAGCAGAATGCCGTACATCGCTCATGAAATTGCAAAAAAAGTTGAAAATGAAATGCAGTATCCCGGTCAGATTAAGATTAATATTATCCGTGAATCAAGGGCAAGTGATATTGCAAAATAAATAGACAGGAATAAATGCCGGCACGACAGTTGTCGGCATTTTTTTACAAAAGGAGGTTTTATAATGGTTAAGCATATTGTATGCTTCAAGCTCAGGGACAACAGCAAGGAAAGCTGTGAAAAGGCAGCAGAAATATTAAATTCAATGGTCGGTAATGTACCACAGCTGAGGAGTCTGGAGGTAGGCATTGATTTTTTACATTCCAATCGCTCGTATGATATTATTCTGCAAACGACCTTTGATGATGAAAAGGCTTTACAGGAATATCAAAATAATCCGTATCATTGTAATGTGATTAAAAAATATATCCATGGTGTTCGCGAATCATCCGTAGCGGTCGATTACTATATTTAGCTGTAACTCAAGAAAACGCCTGTTGCCGGTATATCTGCAGCAGGTGTTTTTTTATACAAAGTGTAATTATTATATGCTAATATATTATTATTTATATATTATATCTTAGTTGACATATTATCAGCAAATTGGTATAATTGCATTATTACATGACTTATTATATTTATTTCATTTGGAGGAAGTTATGGAAGAAAATAAGGAAATATATATAGACTTAAGTAAAATTGTTTCCACCTTAAAAAAGAAGATTATTTTTATCTTACTTGTTGCTCTTGTCGGAACAACTATTTCAGGATGTATAACAAATTTCTTTATAACACCGAAATATACTGCATCGGTGCAGCTGCATGTATACAGTAACAGCAACAACAGAATAGGCTCAAGCAGTTCTATTTCATCAGGTGATTATGACGCGTCACAGAAGCTTGTAAACACATATCTTGTTGTTGTAAAGAGCAACACCTTCCGCGAAAAGGTAGCGGACAAGCTCGGTGGTGGCATCACAGCTAATCAGATAGATCGTATGGTAAGCTGTGCTCAGATTGAAGATACGCTTGCCTTTCAGGTTAATGTTACAAGTACATCACCCCAGCAGGCTATGGACATAGCAAACGCAATTGCAGAGGCGTGCCCGGAGGAAATCGTAAGAATTCTTAAAGTCGGTGGCGTTGAAGTTATTGATTATGCAACTCTCCCAACCTCTCCTTCCTCCCCTGATTTGGAAAAAAATTTATTAATCGGATTTCTCGTTTCATTCCTTGTTGCATTTATATTCTTCTACATAAAAGAATTATTTGATACAAGCATTCACGATCAAAGAGATCTTGAGAATGAATTTGACATTCCTATTCTCGGAACTGTTCCAAAGCTTATTCCTGTTACAAGCAAGGATGACAGCAACGGTAATTCTTCAAGAACCACTCTTGAACCGCCGGAGCCTTCAATTGGCAAAAATAGCAGTAAGGAGGAGCATAAATAATGGGTATTAAGAATTTATTTAAAAAAAATAAAAACAGCAACAAACGAACTACTTTTTCAAAAGATGACCAGAAAAAAATTCTTTGTGCCGAATCTCCTTTTATTGTTAAAGAAGCATATAACTCCATCAGAACAAACCTCCTTTTTACCCAGCAGGGTGAGAAGTGTCCTGTATTCGTTATTTCAAGTCCGACAGCAAATAACGGTAAATCAATAAACGCAATAAATATGGCAATCTCATTTGCTCAGATGGGCAAAAAAACGCTCCTGCTTGATGCTGATATGAGGAATCCCACTATCCACCGTATGTTCTCTATACCGGTAAAAAACGGGCTTTCGGAAATTCTTGCAGGACTTACAGATAATATTACCGTTTCAAAAACCAATATTGAAAATTTATCAATTCTTACAGCCGGTAAAATTCCTCCTAATCCTGCGGAGCTTCTTTCCTCTGCTCGTATGGATAAGCTTCTGGAATTTATTAAATCGCATTATGACTGTGTGTTGATTGACACACCTCCTATCAATCTTGTTACAGATTCCACTGCCTTTGCCTCAAAGGCAACCGGTTATATTCTCGTTGTTAAGATGGAAACAACTGATATACAGGATGTTAAGATAACAGTCAACTCACTCCAGCATATTAACGCCCCTATCTTGGGCTTTATTATGAATGATGTCAGCGGTACAGGCGGCAAAAACAGTTATTATTCTTATTATAGAAAAGGATATAAATCAAAATACAGTTACAGCTATTACTATGACTATAACAGTAATTATTATCGCAGAAAATAAATTACATTTACAGACAAGGTTGATTTTATGAGCAGCAACAGAAGAAAAGTTCAGATGATAAGTGAATTTCTTGTAGGAATTTCTTCTTTAGCGACAGCAAATTTAGTTTCTTATATATTATTTAAGTACGGCTTTAACAGAATATTGGATTATGAACAGCATCAATGGTCGGCCTACTCAATAGTACTTTTATTTTCTTTTCTGCTGATATTCTTTTGCTTCTCATCGCCTATCAACCTCCTTAAACGCAGTAAGGCAATGGAGATTGCCTCAACAATCAGAAATTGTGTTCTTACTTACGGTCTCGTCGCGGTATTGCTTCTTTTAACAAAAAATGAAATAATTGATTCAAGATATATGTTCCTCGGAAGCTTTATCATGTACACCGGTTTCTCTCTGGCAGGACGCTTTGTACTAAAGAAAATAATGCTTCACAAAATGTCAACAAACCGTTATGCCACAATAACCGGTGTTATTACAACCTGTGACAGAGCAGAAGAATTTGTAAAAGAGCTGAAAAAGGACTGGACAAAGAATATACAATCAATTGCTCTTATAGATACCGTGCTTAAAGGGAGTTCTTACTATAAAGTTACTGATGAGCAAAACGAGTCATCAAATACTGTTACCACAGTCGGAAAAAGAATTGACAGTGTTAATTCTGTACCTGTTGTTGCAAACGCAGAAAATATTATGAGTTGGTTACGCTTCGCCTCAATTGATGAGGTCTTCATCAATCTTCCTGATGGGCACTCCGACAAAATAGCACAGATGATTGAAGAGCTTGAGGATATGGGAATTGTTGTCTATATTAATATCCCCTCACTTGAAAAGATTGTTAAAAACAGCAAATTTGATAATATCAGCTGCATTAATAAAGCAGGTCATCCGATGGCCGTTTTCAGTCCGACAGTGCATAATGGTCAGTCGCTTTTACTGAAAAGATTAATGGATATTGCAGGCGGATTAGTTGGAACGATTATTTCAGCCCCTATAATTCTTATTACTGCAATTCCCCTTCTTATTGAATCCCCGGGTCCGCTAATTTTCAAACAGCAAAGGATAGGTAAAAACGGACGGGTATTCAATATATATAAACTCCGTTCAATGTATGTTGATGCCGAAGAACGCAAACAAGCTCTTATGCAACAGAATAAAATGGACGGATACATGTTCAAAATGGACAATGACCCAAGAATTACCAAGGTCGGAAAATTCATCAGAAAAACAAGTATTGACGAGCTGCCGCAGTTCTGGAATGTTCTCAAAGGAGATATGAGTCTCGTCGGCACAAGGCCGCCTACGGTCGATGAATTTGAGCAGTATGAAAGCCATCATAAAAGAAGACTGTCTCTCAAACCCGGAATTACGGGAATGTGGCAGATTTCAGGCAGATCCGATATTCAGGATTTTGAAAAGGTTGTTGCTCTCGACTGTGAATATATTGATAACTGGTCAATCGGACTTGATATAAAAATCCTGTTTAAAACAATAGGTGTTGTACTGACTCATAAGGGTGCAGAATAGTATGCCATCAGGCTTGCGGATAACATAATGTGATACTGCTGCTTCAATACATTATTGGCTGCCATACACATAAAACTGTTTGCGGTGACACAATTCTTTGATTACAAAGATGATCTTTCAGTACTCAAAAATTATAAAGTCAAAATAATCAAGTAAGGAAATTTATTAAGGAGTCTTAAGGAAATGAAAACCACAATGCAAGGTAGCTTAATAACTACTTTCAGGTGTAATGCGCATTGTAATATGTGCAACATTTGGCAGTGTCCGACAAAACCGGAAGAAGAGCTGTCACCTGAATTCTATAAGAAGCTCCCCAAAGGCTTGAGGATCAATATCACCGGAGGGGAAGCCACTCTCAGAAAAGATATTGATGAAATTTTTGAAATTCTGTATCCCAAATCAGCATTGTTAGAACTAAGCACAAATGGGTATAACACAGAAAAAATTGTGGAGCTTGCAAACAAATACCCTAATATTCTTATAAGAGTTAGCATTGAGGGATTGCCTAAACTTAATGATGAAAAAAGAGGCATTAAAAACGGATTCGATCACGCGTTGCGTACAATGCTTGAACTGCGTAAAACGAAGTGTAAAAACATTGGATTTTCAGTCGTAATATCTCCCGATAATTATAAGGACTTAGTCCCATTGTATGAACTCTGCGCAGCTTTAGGGGTAGAGTTGGGTAACTCTGTAGTACATAATTCATGGTATTTTCACAAAACTGATAACCAGATTACAAGCAAGGAAGCGTTAGCGGAGCACGAAAAATTCGTTAAAGCATTACTTACTTCAAAAAGACACGGAATCAAGAATAAGTTTAAGGACTACGGGAGAGCATATTTCAATAAAAGTATCCACAGGAGACTTCGCGGAGATGATTATGGATACAGACCGCCTTGTGGTGCCTTGAAGGATTTCTTCTTTATCGATCCTTGGGGAAATGTATCTCCATGCAATGGTTCGGAAGATGAATGGATTATTGGCAATATTAAAGAGGACACATTTGAAAATATTATGAACTCAAAAAAGGCCAAGGAAGCTGAAAAAAAAGTAGCAGAATGTCAGAGAAATTGTGCTTTTATTGTGACAGAGCGTCATGACATGGTAAGAAGGCCTTGGAAACCTATTTGGTGGATAATCAAAAACAAGCTCCGAATCGTACAGGGAAAGGATATTTGTTGGTAGTTGGGTGATGTTTCTATGAAAATATGCGTTATAGGAACAAGAGGCTTTCCTAAGATAGAAGGCGGTGTTGAAAAGCATTGCGAATCGCTGTATCCGTTGCTTGAATCAAATATTGAGACTGTAGTATTTCGCAGAAAGCCGTATGTAAAAGAAAAAGAAAGTAACTTTGAACATGTGAGTTTTATTGATCTTCCTTCAACAAAGATCAAGGGATTGGAAATAATTATTCATTCCTTTTTAGCTACTGTTATTACCTTAATTATGAAACCCGATGCAGTACATTACCACAATATTGGTCCGGCGCTTTTTTCACCCTTGCTGAAATTGCGGAAGATACCGATTGTCCTTACTTACCACAGTCCGAATTATGAGCATGAAAAGTGGAATACCTTTGAAAAAAATTTTCTCAAATTCAGCGAGAGTGTAGCACTTAAATATTCAGATAGGATTATTTTCGTTAATCGTTATCAAATGGAAAAATATCCGGCAAAAATCCAAAATAAATCAGTCTATATTCCTAACGGAATTCAAAAACCGGTAATTTCCAAAAAGCATGACTATTTGGAAGAATTGGGTATAGAATCAAGAAAATACATACTCAGCGTTGGAAGAATCACCCCGGAGAAGGGTTTTGATACTCTTATAAAAGCATATAAAATTGCCGAACATAAGGATTATAAACTTGTTATTGTCGGTGGGGTTGAGTTTGAAAACGAGTATGAAAACAGATTAAAGGTTTTGGCAAAAAATGAAACAGTAATCTTTACCGGCTATGTTTATGGTGAAAAGCTGGAGCAGCTCTATACAAATGCAGCTCTTTATGTCCTTGCTTCTAATAATGAGGGTTTTCCGTTAGTTCTTTTAGAGGCGATGAGTTATAAGCTTGATGTGCTTGCAAGCGATATTCCCGCCACCAAGCTGGTGAAACTCAATGATTCTGATTATTTCCCCGCAGGAGATTATGAAACTTTGGGCAAAAAAATGGAAGAACGTTTAAAAATGCCAAAATCAAGAGATTATAATATGCTCAAATATAACTGGAACCAAATTGCAGAACAGACATCAAAGGTTTTTAACGAGCTAATAAATGATAAATGAATATAAACAGCTTGCCTTATTAACGATATTGATGAGTGTGCCTTTGTATGCAAAGACCATGCAGTCAGCTTTGAAAAAGGCAGCGTGAACGATTAAAACAAGCTTGAAATGTTAATTAACTCTCCCGATAAAGTCAGTGAATTAAAAAATACAAGTGACTTCATCTGTAGCAAGTATAATTGGGATACAATTGTTGCCTAAACAGAGAAGCTTTATAAAGGGGAAACGCTTTGATGAAAATTCTTATGGTTAATAAATTTCTTTACCCGAACGGGGGTTCTGAAACTTATATCTTCAAGCTTGGCAAATATCTTGAGTCCTCCGGTCACAGTGTGCAGTATTTCGGTATGGAGCACAAGGACAGATGCGTAGGCAACAGTGCAGAGCAGTACACATCTTATATGGACTTTCATACCGCAAACGCAATAAATAAAATTAAATATTCATTACAGACAATTTATTCATCTGAAGCACGCAGAAAAATCAAGATTGTTCTTGAAGACTTTAAGCCTGATATTGTTCATCTGAACAATATCAATTTTCAGTTAACGCCGTCAATTATATATGAAATTAAGGCACACAATATCCCGATTATCCAGACTGTTCATGATAGTCAGATTGCTTGTCCGAACCATATGATGTATAACGAATATAAGGGTGGGTTGTGCTCAAAATGTCTTGACGGGAATTATAAGAACTGCATCAAAGACAAGTGCGTGCACAACTCTTTATTAAAAAGCTCTGTTGCCGCATTTGAGTCATATTACTATCATAAAAGAAACACATACAACCTTGTAGATAAATACATATGTCCGAGTAAATTCATTGCCGATGTTATAAAAAGAGGAGGAGTAGAAGAGAACAGAATTGAAGTACTCCATAATTTCTGTGATGAACAAAAGAATCTTTTGCCCAAAGATAAAAGCAAAAAATATGTCCTTTATTTCGGCAGGCTCAGCGCAGAAAAAGGAATAGGCACATTAATTGATGTCTGCAAAAAGCTTAGTGATATCCAATTTGTATTTGCCGGAACAGGACCGCTTGCCGACTTGTGTGAAGGTATTGACAATATTGAAGCAGTCGGATTTAAGAGCGGAGATGAACTCAATACACTGATTAGGAATGCTATGTTCACCTTATCACCTTCCGAGTGGAACGAAAACTGCTCAATGTGTATACTTGAGTCAATGTCATTCGCAACACCTGTAATCTGCTCAAATCTGGGCGGCTCTCCGGAACTTGTTCAAGACGGAGTTACAGGGAAAATTTTCAAAGCATTTGATAAAAATGACCTTGAAGAAAAAATCAGATTACTCTATAATGACCGGACCTTGCTTGATACTATGGAAAGCAACTGCATTGAAATCAGCAAAAATCGCACAATAGATACATATTGTGATATGCTTACTGATATTTATTGTAATTTGATAAATCAATAGAAAAATTCAAATAAAAAACAATTAACATCATGTTTATAAAAATATCTTTAGGGCAAGAAAGGTAATTTAATATGTCTGCTGCTTCAAGAAAAAGATATAAATTAATGCTCAGAATGTTCTTTTTTAAATCAGTGTTCAAAAAAAGCGATTATTTGCGAAAGAAGCAAATACTTAAAAATTTCGGTCAAAACAGCCTTTGGTATTCCAAGACATTACCTTCCGAACCCGATTTGGTTTCAATAGGGAACAATGTGCATATTTGTGCAAATGTAAGATTTATTACACATGATGTTATAAATTATATGCTTGCTAACTGCCCGGAATATAAGGATATTAAAGCAAAAAATTGTGAGGGCAAAATTGATATTCTTGACAACTGCGTTATTTGTGCAGATGCAACCATTATGTATAACACCACAATCGGCCCGAATGCGATAATTGCTGCAGGCGCAGTTGTTACAAAGGATGTTCCGAAAGGCGAAATTTGGGGCGGCGTCCCTGCTAAAAAAATCGGTACAGTCGATGAACTTGCAAAAAGACGACTTTCCGAGTCAAATAATTAATTTGATTAGAATCACCCTGCCAAACAAAATCGATTTGGTGTTTAGATATAGAAAAACAGTTAATTTTAGGTGTTTATATGAAGATAAGACTAAGGCATTTGATTGAATTTCAGCTCTACTATATGCTGATAATAAAATCATTTATCAGCATTTTAAATTTACCATATGCATTTCAATATGTCCTCGACGCCAATTTGGTTTTAATGATTGCTTTGGCGCTGCCGAGTTTACCGCGGATATTTAAGGACAAAGATTTCAGAAAGCTCAATTCTTATATAGTACTGTATATGGCAGCTATGATAATCATAGCTTTTATAAAAAATGTTCCTGCCGGTCAAATTATATGGGCAACAAGAAATAACTTCTTTTTCATTATCTTCTTTTTCATATGCACGATTGCAATGAATGCAAAGGACACCGAACGAATATTGGATAATATTGTTAAGCTGCAGGTTTATAATGTTCTTTGCGTACTTATAGAATATTTTATTATGCATAAAACGAACGATTACCTCGGCGGTATGTTCGGCACCGCCCAAGGATGTAATGTTCATTTAAATATCTATATGGTGATTATAACAGTATATACCATAGTACGTTATCTTTATAAAAAAACGCCCGTATCCACTATGCTTTTGGTCGTCGTCAGCAACTCTGCCATTGCCGCGGTCAGTGAATTAAAATTCTATTATTTTGAGCTTGGTGCAATACTTATTATCGCACTTATTCTCAGCGGTAAATCAAGTAAAAATCTGTATATCATAATATTTATCTTTGCTGCCTTATTTATAGGTATAAAAATTCTATCCGTTGTTAATGAACGCTCGTTGGATTTTATTTCATCGCTTGACAGTATTGTTGAATATAGCAGTGAGAATAATATTGAAAATGAGGATGGATTTGTTATAAACAGATTGACCTCATTCTCTCAGATAAATAAATATTTCTTTAATAATAAGACCATTTATAAACTGTTCGGCTTCGGCTTCGGTTCCTGTGAATCCTCAAAAACATTTGCCTGGGGCAACTCGTCTTTCGCTACTGAGCACGAGGATACGGGCTACCGTAACCTTTCCGTGGCTGTAAATTATCTTGAAACAGGATATGTCGGACTGATTTTATTCATAGCAATATTTGTTTTTATATTACTCAACACAAGAAAATATAAGGGCAAGCTTGATGAAAAATATGATTATATCGTTGTACTCACACAGACATTTATACCTTTGCTGATAGTCAATTTCTGGTACAATTCCGCTATCAGAATTGAAAGTGCATATCTTTCATACTTTATGCTGTCGGTAATTTATATTTTTGTAAATGATTACAGACAAAATGAAATAAACAATAAAAGGAAGAATCTTACTTTGCGAATTAATACGGGGGTATAGATTTGAAAAATATATGTTTTCTGCTCTCAAAAGATGCAATGAGTATTGAAAACTTACCTCTTTACGGTAACAAATATTGGAACACACCGAATCTTGATGAGCTTGCTCAAAAAGGAACCGTATTCAAAAGACATTATACAACGGCTGCATCCACATCAATGGTTTTCAGCAGTATGCTGACAGGAAAATATGCTCACGAGTTTGAAAAAAGAAAACGTTATACTTATGTTGAGCCAAATGAAAAGGAAAGTATTTTTTCAATTTTGCAAAAGCAGGGGTATGACTGCCATATCCTTTGGTCAAAAGACTATATGTCAGGCGCATGGCCGTATGTAAGGGAATTTGGCGATGAAAAAAAAACAAAGATTCATATTGTGGATATGCATCAACCCTCCGGTGTGCATCGGCCAAAAAATGTTCACCTTAAAAGAGACGATAATGTTCTGAAACAAACATTAAAAAACATCTTTGATGAGCTTGACAGTATTGAGAGAACAGAAAAGCAGTTCATCTGGCTTCATCTCCCCCATGTACTGAACGGCAGAATAAGCTACGGTGATGATATTGATGCATTTGATGAAATTCTCGGATTTGTAAGAAAAAAGTATGGTGACGAAAATATATATGTCACCGCAGACCATGGGCATATGAATCTGCATAAAAATATACCTGCATATGGATTCCATGTCTATGAACTGACCTGCCGTGTTCCGCTTATCACACCGAGAATTGATAACCTTGAAACAGTAGATTATATCACAAGCCATGTAGACTTGCTGACACTTTTGCTTGAAAATAAAATTACCAAACGTGATTATATATATGTAGACTCTCAGTACTATGCCCAGCCGGACAGAAAGCTTGCTGTAATATCAGACAGATATAAATATATATATAATAAGCGAACAGGTATTGAAGAATTATATGACATTATTTGGGACAGTGAGGAGCGATATAATCTTCTTGAGGAAGAACGCTTTGATCCGGATAAAAAAGTACTGAGAAGAATTACAGAATTGTATTTTTATCCATACCACGACAGAGTACCTGAGGCATATGAATATCTGAAAAGCAAAAAGGACGAAATATGGAAGCTTGGTACAAAAAGAGAGGAGCTTGAATTCAGGCTCAGGAATGATTATACCAAATTAAAAAATTCAATCCGTGCAAAAAAGCAAATCAAAGAATAACGGAGATAACCGCATATGATCCCAAAGATAATCCACTACTGTTGGTTCGGGAACAATCAGATGACAGAAAAGGAAATCAAATGTATTGAAAGCTGGAAAAAATTCTGCCCCGACTATGAAATAATGCTGTGGAATGAATCCAATTATGATATACATAAAAACAATTTTATTTCCAAAGCATATGAAGAAAAAAAGTGGGCATTTGTAACTGATTATGCCCGACTTGATATAGTATACAGCAACGGTGGAATTTATCTTGATACAGATGTTGAACTAATAAAAAATCTTGATCCCCTGCTTGATAACAAAGCCTTTATGGGATTTGAAAAAGGAAGAGTAATTGGCACAGGTCTCGGTTTTGGTGCAGAAAAGCACCACCCTGCAATAAAGGCACTGCGTGATACATATGAAAGCATTGAATTTGATATAAACACCAGTGAAAGCATTAACTGCCCTGCATTAAACAGCAAATATCTAATCAGCCGCGGTGCTGTGATGAATGATGAGATGCAGGTTGTTGATGACATAACACTTTATCCGACTGAATATTTTTGCCCGCTGCACAGTACATCGGGTGAAATGAACATAACAAAGAACACATACAGTATCCACCGGTACAGTATGAGCTGGCTTCCAAAGGCAGAAAGGAATTTCAGACTTCTTGAGCAGAAGCTTTCAAAGCCTTTTGGGAACAATACCGCCCATAAAATTATAAAAGTACTTAGTTTCCCTTACAGAGTAAATAAAAAGCTTAAAAAACTTGGATTCAGAAATACAGTTAATTTTGCTTTGAATAAAATTAAAGGGCATTAAAGGCACAAGATGAAAAAATATAAGTATTTGTTAAAAAACATAGGATTACTTACACTCAGTAATTTTGCCACCAAGTTACTGAGTTTCTTTTTAGTGCCGCTTTATACCTCTGTACTTACAACCGAGGAATACGGAACATATGATTTGTTCTATACAACAAGTTCTTTGATGATACCGATTTTATCAATTAACATGACGGAATCGATAATACGTTTTTGTCTTGATAAATCAAAGAATCTAAAAGAAGTAATATCCATAAGCACTAAGATAATTCTTATCGGTCTTATCCCGTTCGCCGCTCTTATTATAATTAACTCAGTTTTCAATATATTTGAAGTATTCAACACATATCTTCTGTTCTTTGTATTAATGTATTTGAGCATAGGACTGAATCAGATTATGTTCAGTATTGCAAGAGGTATTGAAAAAATCAAAAGCATAGCTATCGCCGGCGTGCTTAATACTGTTGTTATGCTCGGTCTCAATCTCCTGCTTCTGTTAAAGTTTAAGCTTGGAATCAATGGGTATTTCATCTCATATATAAGCGGACTTACTGTTTCATCACTATTCCTGATATTTGACACAAAAATATGGAAATATATTTCTTTCAAAAGTAAGAACAGGCTTTTGCAAAAAGAAATGGTGTCATACAGTGCGCCGCTTATGGTAAATTCAATCAGCTGGTGGATTAACAATTCATCTGACCGTTATATTGTAATTGCAATGTGCGGAATGGCGGAAAACGGTATCTATTCCGTCGGTTATAAAATACCCTCCATTCTGAATATATTTCAGAATATTTTTAATCAGGCATGGATACTGTCATCAGTCAGGGAATTTGACCCTGAGGATGAGGACGGCTTTTTTGCTAAGACATACAAGGTCTATAACTGTTTAATGGTAACAGTATGCTCGCTTATAATAATATTCACAAAAATTCTTGCAAAATTCTTGTATGCAAATGACTTTTTCGAGGCTTGGAAATATGTTCCGTTTCTGACAATATCAATTCTTTTCGGTGCATTGTCGGGCCATCTCGGCGGTATTTTCTCGGCAGTAAAGGACAGTAAATCATTTTCAAAAACTTCTTTTACAGGGGCTTTAGTGAATATAGTTTTAAACCTGATACTTGTTTCATTAACAGGTCCTATCGGTGCTGCAATTGCAACAATGATTTCATATGCAGTAGTCTGGGTAATGGGTATTCTTTATGCAAAAAGGCATATTAAGCTTAACTTGAATTTAAAAAGAGATATTTTTGACTATATCCTGCTGGTAATCCAATCTGCTCTGTTCTTTATAATATCAAATAATATTTTGCTTTATATATTTGAATTTCTGTTACTGCTTCTCATTGTTGTAACATACCGTTATGAAATTAAATTAATTATACAAAAGATATTAGGCTTTGCAACAAAAAATAAAACAGGAAATAATGAATAGAAAAAGAATTTCCGATTTTCTTATTCTATAACTTAAGGAGACATATTTTGAAACCGAAAGTAAGCGTTATTGTACCGATTTATAATGTTGAAAAATATCTTGACAGATGTGTTGATTCGCTGATTAATCAGACGCTAAAGGATATTGAGATTATCTTAGTTGATGATGAATCACCGGACAACTGCCCTGCTATGTGTGATAATTATTCAAAGCAGGACAGCAGAATAAAGGTTATACATAAAAAGAACGGCGGTCTCGGTTTTGCAAGAAACAGCGGAATTGACAACGCTTTGGGCGAATATGTTGCTTTTGTTGACAGTGATGATTATCTTGACCTTGATTTTTATGAAAAGCTATATAATAGTGCAAAGGATAATGGCGCACAAATCTGTCTTGCAGGAATGACTGTGGTCAATAAAGGAAATAAAACCTCGCGTGAAAATATTTTTTCAAATCAGGTTTTTGACAAGGATGAGGTCCTGAAAAAATTACTGCCGAGTACATTAGGCTCAGACGAGAATAATGAAGGCTTCAGCAGTATGTCAACCTGTATAGGAATATTCAGCCTGACGCTGATTAATGAAAACAATATCAGGTTCGTGTCAGAAAGAGAATATATATCAGAGGACGCAATTTTTGATATTGATATTTACCAAAAGGCAGAAAGGGTATCGTTTATTGACAGCACAGGATATTATTATGTCTATAACAGAGCTTCACTTACCAACAGTTATAAGCCGGAGAGATTTTATAAAATAAAAGAGCTGTGCCGATATGAGCTTGATTTGCTTAAAGGCAGTCCCGTATATGAAATATGCAAAGTCAGAATATACAGCACTTTTCTCGGAAATTTGCGTGCTATGCTCAAGCAGGAGGCAATTCACGGGAAAGAAACGGGCAATATTAAGTTAATAAAGGAAAGAATGAAGCAAATTGTCAATGATGTATTTTTACAAAATGTACTGAGCGAATATAATTATTCTAATCTTCCCAATAAACAAAAGATATCCTGTATCTGTCTTGAGAAAAAATGGTGGCGGCTCACCTTTTTGTTATCATATTTACAGAGCAGAAAAAATTAAGATATGAAAAATATTTACTGGACAGTTTCTCTTCAGCTCAGACAATTAATTAAAAATGCTTTTATCTTTCCCTTTTGGTTTTCATTGGCAAGCGCAATAATATTTTTAACAGTTAATAAGATAAAAAGTAAGCCGATTAACAAAAAGGTTTTCACCGATAAGGTTTTACCGCTGTCACTGATGGTGTTTGTATTTTCAATGATAATGCAGCTTACGCTGTTGAGCCGAATAGGAGAAACGGCAGACAGCTTTTCAAACATATGGGGTAATTGGGGATTTATCAGGCAGGAATACAGCTTTGACTTATCCTGCATTGAAAATATAATTATGTTCATTCCTCTGCCGCTGACAATAAACTGGTTTATTTGTAAATTCAAGGGCAGAAATTTATCAGTAAAAAGGATAATAATTATTTCGGTGCTTATATCCTTTTGTCTGTCAATTTTTATTGAAATAAATCAAGCGATATTCAGTATCGGATTTTTCCAGATATCGGATTTATTCTATAACACCCTCGGAGGTATAATCGGAACAGCAATTTATATATTGATTACAAAAAAAGCCCGGCGATAATTACCGCTGAGCTTTTTCTCTTTTATTACCAATATATTCTCTCTGCCGTCTAAGAGGCGTTATACCTCGCAAATAGGTTACACCTGCTCCTATAACTGTTTCCAAATACCGACAAAAATATTTTGAGATTCCATATCAGTATTCCCTGATCATCTCAAAATTTTGTGATTTTAATACTTCAAGCAAATCGCCATTATTTTTTATCGGCTGAGAAGTAATTATTCCTCCTCGTGCAAGATTTTTAACTGTATGGAAATCAGACCCTGACACCATAAGCTTACCGTTTTTCTTTGCCCACACAAGAGCCTTGTCATTACCCTTTTTGTCAGTCTTGCCGTTATATACCTCAACTCCGTCAATAAAATCAGGATTGCAGCGCCTTATTCCGAATCTGAACGGATGTGCCTGATAGACAAGACAGCCATGTTCTTTTGCAAGATTATAAATCTTTTCCTCCCAAGGGAGCATTAAATTACCGGCGCTATACAAGAAGTCTTCATTAATACCGTAAATCAGATAATCATTTGCCGTGAAATAATGACGAAGCTCAATACCGAGCAATACAGTAAAATCCTCACCTGCTGCCTCTTTCATCCTCCTGTAACCGCTGAGATAAAAATCTATCTGCCTTTGAGGCGCCCAGTTAGGCTCAAATGTCATTGGACTGTAATGGTCTGTTACAACTATTCCGTTATAACCCTTTCCCTTATATAATTTTACAATTTCTTCAGGTTCTACCCTGCCGCACCGTGAAACACAACCGGTATGGCAGTGGAGCTCATATTTATATTCCATAGAATAAATAATATCACATTAAGCACTGCAAGGCAAATAATTTTTAAAAAGCTATTGGGAAGCATTAAATATAATTACAACAGTTCAAACAGTGAACAGCTTGCTGTTTTACGGAACCTATGAAATGGGATAAATATGGACTTGTTGAGCCCTTGAAAAACAGAAAAAACAGGCAGGTATGTAAATCATATCCGCCTTTGCTTTTAGATATTTGTAGGTCAATATACTCCATTACCTAACAGAATGTATACCCTATTGGAAAGCTTTGTTATTTTTCAATTTCCGACAATAATTTTAATTTAATTTCTTAAACATCTTTGGAATTTGCATAAATATTATGCATACGCTCATCGTCATAATGATTGTCAAGAAAAACTTCAATAGAATTTTCAGGAGGAATCCCCTTTGCTCTTTGGTCCATTCTGAATGCTGCCGATGCAGATATGACACAGTCGAATACAAAGAAGATGGTAAATGCCGCTGCAAGCACTCGATTGAATTTTACAGGGAGCTTACTGATAAATTTATTCAAAGCAGGATAAACGACTTTTATCCAAACCAGTCCCAGTGCGCCCCAGAATAACGAATATAACAAACAAACCCTGCCATTTATATTTAACGGAAGATTGCTGTAATCCCATGCAACGGAACCAAAGCAAATTTCCTGACCTAATGACGCAATGTATTCCGCAATAGTACATACGACAAATGAAACGCCGTAAACCACATACCACTTTGAATTTTTAATTTTATATAACGAAAGCGTAAGCAAAACCGCACCAATACCATATAAAACAGACAACGGTCCATAGATTAATGATTGTCTTGATTCAAAGTATCCGTTTTTTATAAAGCACCATAATTCTTCAACGCCATAGCCTGTAAGGCAGGCTATTAAAAAAATTATAACCAGATTAACAAATGTTAATTTTTCCTGATTAGTATTTTGTTGATTTGCTTTTTTCATAATCATCACTCTTCATAATTTTCTTAAATTTAAATTGTAATGATTTTATTAAAAAATCAATATTTTTTGAGCAGAGTTTACATTTTTTGACAAGATTTTTAACAAATGGTTAATATTTTCAATATTGACTTTTGTATGAAAAGTGTTATAATTGCTAACAAAGTTAATTAATAAAGTTAACAAAGAGGAAAACTATGGACACGAAACAACTCGCAGAAAAGTTCTTAGAGCAAATATCAAATACTGAAAATATTAAAATGGACAGGACCTTTTCCAAGGTAGTTCAGGGAGATTCTTTTGTATTAAATTATCTATACACCCACAATTGCCGGGCACATCCAAAAGAAATCAGTTCGGCAATGGCTGTTACCTCACCAAGAATAGCTAAAATTTTAAGAGATTTGAAAGCCAATGATTTAATAAACAGAGCAATTGACACAAACGACAACCGCAGGGTAGTTGTTGTTTTAACAAGCAAGGGCATCGAACAGGTTCAGGCTCTGAGGGAAGACATAATTTCAAAAATTGAGAAATGTTTTTCCGCTCTTGATGAAGATGACATCAAAGACTTTATAAGAATCAGAAATAAAATAACAAAAGTTATGCAGGAAAAAAATATACTTTGATAACAGATATTTTTTATAAATATAGTTAACAAGGTTAACTAATATTATTAACTATAAATACATCATTATGAAAATCGGGTTCAAAAGACTTACATTTAAAAAATGTCCGTAATGCAAAAATCTGTATTAAGGTAAAAATGGAAAGAAAAATAATACTGTTATATTCCCATAATACAGTACTTGGTTTAGATTCAAAACATATCAAAACGCAAAGGAGTGAATTATATGAATCCAGCATCCGTAAATAACAATAACGATAAACTTGCTCTGATAAAGTTGGCAAAAAGTGTTGTAAATCATTTAAAGCAAAGTCAAACAAAAGAAGAAATAGCTTTATGGCTTAAGAATGAATATAATTTTACCGATGAATTTATAGAACAAATTCTGTAATAATAAAGAACCTATGATAATCTTATTACTTAATTATCCTTGTGAGATAACGGTTGATTCCGGAATACAGACACTCAATAATAATCCGTTTAAACAGCATACAATGATAATTTAAAACAGTTTAATATGAGGAAAAATATTAATTTGAAAAGCTTTAATGCTGTTCACAATACATTTTTGAGATTTCATAAATTTTGTTTTTAATTTTTTCCATATCTGCAAGCATTACTGATTTCCCGGCTGATGTAAGCCACTTTGCCCTACGCCCCCAGATATTCGTCTTTGATATAGTATAAAACTCATAACTATCTTCCGAACATCCTTTTATTTCAGAGAACAGCGTCTCTACTTCATCGGCAATTCTCGGTGAAGACTCACGCATAAGATATAATTTGTTTACATCACGCACGCCTTCATCAAGCTTTGCAAGGCGGATTGAGTATTTGCTCTCATGACAGTTTTCGTTTTTTTCCGATGGATAAACAAGAAAACAGTCACCTGCAGGAAATGACCAGTGAGTTGATTCCTCAAGCGGGTTTTTGACCCAAGCGTCATATGCCCAGCGGATAAATCCTGTTGTATTTAATGATGCGGCAAACATAATTGTCCAGTAGCTTTCAACAGGTATTGATTTTGTAAAGCTGTTTGGAATGTGCTCCGTAGCCGTATACATAGTAGTTTCCTGATTATTCTCTCTTCTGCGTTTAACCTGATTTTTAAAATCTTCAAGATTTGCGCGAATCTGATCAAGTCCTACAGACGCTGAATCAACCCTTCCGAAAACATCAGCATTATGCTTAAAATCATTGAATGCCGCAGATTTTTTCAGGACAAGGCCATCTTTATTTTTAACAGAGTCAATCAAATCAAGCGCCGTTTTCATATGATGCCGTTCATCAAATCCGATATAGGTATTTTCAAACCAATCCATATCATCAAGATGACTGACAAAGGATTTTAAAAACGGCAGCCAGACTTTTTCATATCTCCTTTTATCTGCACAATTAATCTTTACCCTTTTTTCTTTTTTGCTGTATTCATCATAATAACGAATAATCCCGTTCCAAGGCATCATACTGTAGCATATAATCTTATTTGCAATACCGATAGACTTATTCAGCTTTATCCATTTATCAAAATGGGTATAGTCAAAAGTCCATTGTCCGTCAGATTTTTTTATCCATTTAATCATTGACGGGTAATGGATTTTTCTGTCTCCGCCATATGTCTGTCCGCCCCATGCCTCCTCAACAATACTTGCCGTAACTGCGTGACCGCCGAGGCTTTTATAAAGCATCATATGCTGCTTCAGTATTTCTATATGCTCATCTGAAAACGGCTCAACATCATAATAATATGCGCAATTATATGGATAACTCCAATACTCTGTATCAAACAAATAATCTTTCGTATCAGGCATTATGATATTTAATACCTCTAATGAAAAATCAAGTACAACCGTTTTGTCACTATTCTCAGCTGAAACAGTAATTTCACCACGATAGTTCCCCGGCAAAGCGGTCTTATCCGTAATAATCTCAATCCACACCAGCTGAACTTTTCCGCTGTCTATTGATACAGGCTTATCAGAATAAATCACTTCGGGATAATATTCCCTCTTCCCTCTTGGCATTATATTTTTAGGATTATATGAATACCAGCCTGCATGACCCGTATACGCCTTTACCTCTCTGATAAATGACGCTTTAACATTTGAAGAGGCAATTATACCTGTTTCACTCTTCAAATCAGATACAGTAACAGTTACATTATCAAGCCGTTTATCTGCACAGAGTATAGCAAGCTCTGCGGCTGCCTTATCATTTTTCCACGCCCACAGATTTATACTTGTGTTATTCTCAAATTTTAGTATTCTGTCATAATCCTTCTGCTGATACTGATCTGAGTTATTAACATAAACTGCAGTAAAATCATCAAAGTTGTATTTTTTATTATATGTTGTCATAGGCAGCTCCACTCTAAATTATATAACGATGTTATCATATGAAAAATCCTTTGTCAATTAAAATTAAATCAGTAACAGCATAAAAAATATAAGCATTAACAAATAAGATTCGGAAAGTTAATTGGATTACTGTTTTTATGAAGCAGAAATTTTTATCAGGCTTTGACAATGAAAATCATCAGCCAATATATCTGTTGAAGATACTGTTGAAATGATATTAGGTAATATGGTTTTTGCATATGTAAGAATGCCTTAAATATAGTAAGTGATGTACTGCGAAAAAAAGTAAATGTATTAATTAAGGCGAAACTCTAATGATGTTTAAATCTGTTTAGAATTGCAGATTTTGGGAAAAATAAAATAATAACCTATGATTATTTTGAAATGACCTTTCATATTACGCTTATCTGTGGTATAATACTATAATTAATAGTTATTTATATAATGAAATTTAAAGTGCAATAATATCGCTATGTATTTTTTTGATAAATTTTATACTCTCGGAATTTAAAATATGGAAAAATTTAAAAACTTTTTGATTAAAATAAAAAACAAATTTATTAATTTCTGCAAATGGGTGTGGAGCGAATGTAAGGATTGGCACACGATTGTTATTTTTGTAATCGTCGTAGTGCTTATGTACTCGCCTGTTTGGGGCGGCTATTTGTGCCACGCTTTATTCGGATGGAAATGGTGCAGTGTGTTGGCAACAACATATCTCGCATTCTGGGCCGGTCCGTTCACGCCTTATTTCCCGCTCTGCATTGCTATCACTTTAGGTATACGACGAATTATTGAAAAAATAAAAGGGAAAAACAGTGATAAGAACGATAAACAGTAAAATGATGTAATATAAAAACAAAAAACGATACGTAACCCACACAAAGCTCTCCCGAACGTTCAGTCCGGGAGAGTTTCGTCTTTTAACGTCAAATATTGGGTGGAACGCTTTGACATTTTATAGAAACAAAAAGGACTGCCAAGCAGTCCTTTAAACATAGTTAATTATTTATTCTTTTTTCTGTTTCTGAGGACAATCATAAATATCATACCAAGCAGTCCTCCTATTGCATTCATCATCATATCTGTCATAGTATCCACAAGTCCGAGGTAACCATATTCATTATAGTATTTTGAAAGGTCATACATAGCGGTTTCCTCGCCTTGCTTTGAAAGCTGGAGATTTGTTCCATGCAGAGTATCCATCAGAAATTCATAAAACTCCCATCCGACAGCAATTGACAGAGCAAACATAAGTGAAAATATTGCTGCGAGAGTCGCCGCACACTTTCCCTTTTTGCGCTGAATAATGCAGGCAAAGTCATATCCGAAAACAGCACATACAAAGCCTGATAAAATGTGCATTATATTGTCAAACCAGAAAAATTTATCAAAAAAGCCCAAGTAAGAACCGAAAACTATCCCTACGAAAATTATTACATTGAGCATTGTTTGACTGAGAGGCGGTACTTCCTCGATAAAGCTGCCGTTACCGAAAACCTGGAACATATCCCACAAATGTGTAAATATAAAACAAAATACACTCTCAAACCCCATTACCAAATTCCCGTTTACAAAAGAATATACAGCACATATAACCATTGAAATTCTGACTATTATCCAAAAAACGAACTGAAGCTTTGGAATTTTACTTACAGGGTCTTTTTTTATTTTATATGCCACTTGAACATCCCCCAGATAAAAAGTACTTTTTTATTCTAACATATATATTAAAAAAGTCAAATTATTAAATAAAGATAAATTATTTAAATATGTATAGAAATCTTATAATTATTTTGCTATAATCGGGAATTGTAAAATGTATATTTTGTTCAAATCTGTTCAAAAAATCAGGAGATTCAGTGTGAAAAATCACACTAATCCAATTGTATTACCGGTTAGGTTTTCAAAGTTCATTAATGCTTACGCATATGATTTTTGCTTCCTTTATCCCGCCCTGCGAGTACATGCTATTGAATCTCCCTCCTCAAAATTTGCGCATGAGGTATAATTTTGAGATGGATTAATTCCCATTATACGCCTTGTATGGTTTGCGGCAAGCGCTTGGATGATTTTTATGAACTGTTTGCAGCCGGAAAGGATATGAAAATTATTATGGTAAATTTCACAAGCAAATATGATGTTGAAAAAACGATGTACCAAAAGTTTGCCGAATCAGCAGAAATAAGGAAGGATAAGCCCTGTTTTTATTATTACAACAATATCATATCCTTTAATCAGGCAAAAGAAATGGTTGACCTTTGTGCTGCTGCTCTTTTGGCAAACGGAGTAAAAAAGGGAGACAGAGTAATCGTCTGCGCGCCTAATATGCCGCAGTGTATCACAGCAATTTATGCAATTAACAAAATCGGTGCAATTGCATCAATGCTCCATCCGCTTTCCGTTGCAAGTGAAGCACAGTATACAAAAGATCTTGTCGGTGCTGAATTTGCTTTCTGCTTTGATGTGAGCGAAAAAGCCTTTGCAGGAATGGAAGACTTAATTCTCGTAAAGTGCACAACGGCACAGTATTTTCCAAAAAATCCTTATGGCTTGATTGCCAATATGTTATATAAAAAGAAAATCAGAGGCAAGACTGCACCTGCAAACGGTGTAAAAAAGCTTATCGACTGGTCAGATTTTCTCAGAGAAGGCGAAGAATATTTAAAAGAAAACGAAATTGAAGCTGAAACAGACTGCTACGCAACAGCCGTTACAATGATGACAGGTGGTACAACAGGTAATCCAAAGGCAGTTATGCTTTCAAATTATAATATAAACAATCTCTCATATGAGGTATGGGATGTTGTTGATACAGTAATTGAAAAAGATATTGACCCTGATAACGACGCAATGCTCACTGCTCTGCCTGTTTTCCACGGCTTCGGCTTTGGTATGTGTATGCATTATTCAATCATTGTCGGTATGGCTCAGGCACTGTTTCCGCAGTTTGATGCAAAAATGTGCAGTGATGCCATAAAGAAATATAACATAAATTATATATTCGGTGTACCTGATTTCTTTGAAAAGGTATTTAAAGCAGGATATCTCAAAGGCATTGATATGTCAAATATGAAGCTTATCGGCTCAGGCGGTGATGTTGTTCCTTATTCATTGACTGAAAAGATGGACAGATTACTAAAGGAAAACGGCTCAAAATTCCATTTTGCAACGGGATACGGTTTGACAGAATGCGTTACGGTATGCTCGTTCACTGATATGAGAAGGGAAGCACCACAGGGCTGTATAGGCATACCGACATATAATATTGAGGCTATGACAGTTAAACCGGGTACAACAGAAGAAGTCAGGGGTGAGGACGGCGAGCTTTGTATTTACGGTCCGACAATTATGCAGGGTTACTGGAATGACCCTGATGAAACTGCAAAGGTTCTTATTGAACACGAGGACGGCAGAGTATGGCTTCACACCGGTGATATGTGCTTTATTGAACAGGAAACAGGAGATATCTATTACCGTCAGAGGCTGAAGAGAGTTTATAAAATCAGCGGATATCTCGTTTATCCTTCATTCATTGAAGAAGCATACAGAGCAATGGCAGAAATTTATGACTGCTGTGTAATCGGCTCAGGAGATGAAGGAAATACCACATTGAAATTATTTGTAGTAAAAAACAGGAAATACGCAAATGATGATGAAGAAAAATTAACAAATAAAATTATTGAATTTGGTGTTCAGAATCTTTCAAAATGGTCCGTACCTAAAGAGGTCGTTTATATTGAAGCATTACCGAGAACAAAAATCGGCAAGGTTGATTTCAAGGTTTTGAAATAATCAAAGATAAAATTTAATATATTATTAAAGCCGTTTGAAAATATATTTCAAAACGGCTTTTTGTATATTATTCTTTTGAGACTGACACAATTTTTACAAAGCTCTCAGAATTATTCATATTGACACGTCCTGAACTTTTTTCATATATTCAGCAATCAAGTCAACTGTACCGTCGATTCCAAGCTTTGACACATCTATTGACAAATCATATGTTGCAGCATCGCCCCATCTGCTTTCACTGTAAAAATCATGGAATTTTGCTCTGTTTCTATCAACGTATTTCATTTGCTTAAGCGCCTCTTTTTCACTGCATTTATATTCATTGATTATGCGATTTTTTCTGTACTCCTCACCGGCGTGAAGATATACTGAAACCATATTCTTATTTTCTCTTAAAACATAATCTGCACATCTTCCGACAATAATACAGCTGCCCCCGCGCACTGCTTTTTTTATTGTATCAAACTGAAACTGCACAATCTGATCCTGAAGGGTCATACCTGTATTTCCCATAGAAATCAACCCGTCTGTTGAAATGTTAAAAAGAAAGCTGCTTGTCGGCTTTTCATCATAATACTTAAATAAATTCTCGTCAAAGCCGCTGTCTTTTGACGCTTTTTTAATAATCTCTTTATCATAATAAGATATATTCAACTTTTCAGCAAGCTTAGTTCCGATTTCTCTTGCGCCGCATCCGAATTGCCTTCCGATTGTAATTACATAACTCATAAATATACCTCCTAAAGATTGATCTTATAATTATTGTACCACAAAGAAAGGTGACTTGCAATCAAATACAGCAGAATGAAAATCAAACTTAAAGCGGAGCAGCACTCCATTAAACTTGTTTGAAATTGACCCCTCCGCCAAAGAGGCAGGGACATCGGCAAATAGGTTATATTTCTCCTGAGAATGGGTATTGCCTGTCAACAACGAATAAAAATAAAATATAAAAGGACAAGCTCAAGCCTGTCCTTAATTTTTATAAATGATAAATGATATCGTCGCTCTTCCAGTTGAAAAATATTATACCGATAACCAACGTAACGACCGAAACAACAAAGGCATATAGGAATAATTCCCAACTCATCAACTGCCCGTATAGTACGCAGTGCCGGAATAATTCAATCATTGAGTACAGCGGATTAATTTTTATTACAATACGAATCCAATGTGTTTCAATTGTGTTCAAATGATAGAGAATCGGAACCATATAGAAAAGGAGCTGAGTCAGAACATCCCATATATATTCAACATCTCTGAAATAAACGCTGACAACAGACAAAATCAAGCCTACGCCTGTACTGAAAATCAGCAAAAGGAGCATCGGCACCCAGCACAACAATGCGTAACCGTTAATTTCAAGCTTAGCACCGCCGCTCATTCCCGTAACCCTGAAGAATATCCAGACACATACAAGACACAAAAGTGATATTGCAAAGGTTACAAAGTTACTCAGAATTGAGGAAAGCGGGTACATATACTTTGGTACATATACTTTTTTAATAATCGCCTGATTCCGTCTGAAAGAGGTAAGCGCCTGTTTTGTTGAGGTAGTAAAGAAGCTGAAAAGCAATCTTCCTGTAAACAGATAAACGGGATAACAAACAATCAAATCGCTCTTTTTCCCGAATATTCCGCCGAATACAACTGAAAGGACAATCATATTCAATAACGGTTGAAGAAAGCTCCAGAAAATACCGAGCCAAGAATTGCGGTATTTCAGCTTAACATTCTTCTTCGTCAGCTCTTTTAAAAGGTTTTTATATTTATTGAACATCTCAATATCATGGGAAAGCTCTTCGTTTTTTATATTAAGCATAATACACCTTCTCTGTACTATTTAGCCGAACCATTATACGATTTCAACATTATATCACAACAACTATATTTTTTCAACCTAACAATACTTATTTGAAAATTTCTGCAATTTCAAGCGCAGTTTTTCGTGCTGACATATTTCCGTCTATCACATAATCTGCTGCACTTAAATATTTTGCTTTTCTTTCATCATAAAGGGTTTTTGCTTTCTCCCTGTCCTGAAAAAGAGGGCGGCTTTTTGAATTGCCTATTCTTTGGCATATCACATCAAAATCCGTATCAAGGAAAATGATTTTCCCTCCATTCTTCAGTGCTGCAACATTACGTTCAAAGGTAAGCGCACCGCCGCCTGTTGAGACAACACAGTTTTTTAAATCGGCAATACTCTTGCAGCATTCCCATTCAAGATCACGAAAATAATCTTCCCCATGGACAGTGAATATTGCCTTTATTGCAAGTCCCTGCTGCTTCTCAATCAATTCATCTGTATCAACAAATTTCCTGCCCATAATTTTGGCAAGTTCCTGACCGACGGTTGTCTTGCCGCTTCCCATAAATCCACATAGAATTATATTCATTATTTTTTCAATTCTCTTTCTGTAATTTTTAAAACATCCTTAACCTGCTGCATAGTAAATTTACATCCAAACCAGATTTCCTGTGCAACAGCGGCCTGCCATACAAGCATGGGAAGTCCGTTTGAACATTTGATTTGCGCATCTTTTGCATATTTAATAAGCAAGGTTTCAATGGGATTATATACTGCATCAAAAACAGCGGAGCATTTTTGCACAAGCTTTTTCGGAAGAACACAATTGTTATCATTAGGGAACATACCGACAGGAGTTCCGTTTATCAGAACATCATATCCTTCGCTTACCTCATCAAGAGCAATAACTCTGACTTCCTTGCCGAGCTTATTATAAATCTCCTTTTTTATTTGGTTTGCTGCATCAATATCCGCATCACGCACGGCGATAGTCAGTTGCGCTCCTGAGAGCACAGCCTCAAACGCAAACATTCTGGAAACACCGCCGCTGCCGCAAAGCAGTACATTACCTTTAAGCTCAATGCCTGCCATTTCAAGTGCCTTAATAAAGCCTGCACAGTCGGTATTATATCCTGTCAATACGCCGTTTTTATTATCAACCGTATTAACTGCGCCAAATAATTTTGCTCTGTCTGACAAATCGTCAAGAAAAGGAATAATACCAATCTTATGTGGAATTGTTACATTAAAGCCGTCATATGACATGAACAAGTTCATACTGTTTGAAAGCTTCGTTGGACTGACCTCTTTAAGCTCATAGGAAGCATTAATATTATTTATTTTAAAAAGTTCTTTATGTATAATCGGTGACATAGAATGGCCTAAAGGAAAACCGATAAGACAAAACTTTTTCATTTATTTTACCTCTTTTAAAAAAATATTAGTTGACAATTGCATAGGAATTATATAATATGATAATAACATAACAAAACAATATTAACAACTACTTTTTGAGGTGAGATGACTTATGGTATTTGAAAAAATCAAAACTATTCTTGCTGAACAACTCGATATCGACGAAAACACAATTAAACCTGAAAGCCTTATTGTTGAGGATTTAGGTGCAGACAGCCTTGACGCTATTGATATTGTTATGTCTGTTGAAGATGAGTTTAGCATTGAAGTACCTGATGAAATCGTTGAAAAAATTGAAAGTGTAAATGATATTATCACTTTTGTTGAAAACAACATATAATTATATTATTATTTATGTTACAAAACACATGTATGTCATTGACTTTAAATAATAAATAAAGTAAAATAAAAGTAGGCGTTTGATGCCTGCTTTTATTTTTTAATATGGCATTGCCATATGAGAGAGGAGTATTCCATATGTCAGAAAAATATATTATGGCACTGGATCAAGGCACAACTTCCTCCCGTGCAATTATTTTTAACAAAAAGGGCGAAATTGTTGCCAAAGCGCAAAATGAATTTACACAGTACTATCCTGAACACGGATGGGTTGAGCATGATCCTATGGAAATTTTATTTTCCCAAATCAGTGCAATCCTTTCCTGCTTGAGGCTTGAAAAAGTAAATCCAAAGGATATTGCAGGAATAGGAATCACCAATCAAAGGGAAACTACAATTGTATGGGACAAGAAAACCGGCAAGCCTGTTTATAATGCTATTGTGTGGCAGTGCAGAAGGACTGCACAGACCTGTGAAGAACTGAAAGCTGAGGGGCTCAGCGAATATGTCAAAGACACTACCGGCCTTTTGATTGACGCATATTTCAGTGCAACAAAAATCAAGTGGATTCTGGACAATGTTGAGGGTGCAAGGGAAAGAGCTGAAAACGGCGATCTCCTTTTCGGCACTGTTGATACATGGCTTATTTGGAATTTGACCAACGGAAAGGTGCATGTTACAGATTATTCAAATGCTTGTCGGACAATGCTTTTTGACATTGATAAGCTTTGCTGGGATCCTTTCCTGTGCGAGAAGCTTGGTATCCCGATGAGTATGCTCCCTGAGGTCAAGCCGTCCAGCTGTGTTTACGGTGAGGTTGCAAAAATTACCGGTATTGAGGATATTTGCGGTGTTCCTATTGCAGGTGCTATCGGTGACCAGCCGGGAGCTTTGTTTGGTCAGGGTTGCTTTGAAGTCGGTCAGGCAAAGAACACCTACGGAACTGGATGCTTCCTACTGATGAATACAGGTGATAAGAGAGTCAACTCCCGTTCAAACCTACTTTCGGGAATCGCATGGGGTATAGGAGATAAAATTACATACTCTCTTGAAGGCTCTGCTTTCAATGCAGGCTCTGTTATAAAATGGCTCAGAGATGAACTCCAGCTTATCAATTCTGCTCCTGAGTGCGATGAGCTTGCTGAGGAGGTTGAAGATTCAAACGGACTTTATTTTGTTCCTGCTTTCACGGGACTCGGTGCGCCATACTGGGATATGTATGCAAGAGGTATTATGGTCGGTTTAACACGCGGAGTAAACAAGAAGCATGTCTGCCGTGCAGTTCTTGAAAGCATTACATATCAGATGACAGATCTGCTTGAGGCAATGATGAGTGATTCTGATATTATGCTCAAGGATTTAAGAGTTGACGGCGGCGCATCTGTATCTGACATTATGATGCAGATTCAGGCAGATATGACAGGTGTTAATGTAAACAGACCTAAGAATGTTGAAACAACCGCTCTCGGTGCAGCATACTGTGCAGGACTTGCGACAGGAGTATGGAAAAGCACTGATGAAATTGAATCAAATCGAGAGGTTGACAGAATTTTCGTTCCGTCAATGGAGGTTTCATTGAGAAATAAAAAATATTCTGACTGGAAGCGTGCTGTTGAACGCTCACGCAACTGGGAAAGATAATAAAAACATAAGGAGATTTTATTATGTCAAAAGTAGTATGTCCATGGGATTTAATTGAAAGCTTCGTTACAGATGCTTTTATCGGTTACGGTATTCCTGAAGAGGACGCAAAAATTTGCACAGAGATTTTACTTGAATCAGACAAGCGCGGTATTGAAAGCCACGGCTGTAACAGATTCAAGCCGATTTATCTTGACAGAATCAAGGCAGGTATTCAGCAGCCTGTAACAAACTTTGAAATTGTCAAGGAGACCGAAACAACTGCTGTTGTTGACGGTCACCACGGTATGGGACAGGTCATCGGCTACAAGTCAATGCAGATGGCAATCGACAAGGCAAAAAAATACGGTATGGGTATGGTTGCCGTACGCAACTCATGTCATTACGGTATTGCCGGATACTATGCAACACAGGCAACAAAGCAGGGCTGTATAGGTATTACAGGAACAAATGCACGTCCTTCCGTTGCACCGACATTCGGTGTTGAAGGTATGTTTGGTACAAACCCTCTTACAGTCGGTATTCCTACTGATGAGGATTTTGACTTTGTTATTGACTGTGCAACATCTATTACACAGAACGGTAAAATCGAATATTATGAAAGAATAGGTGAAGATGTTCACCCCGGCACAATTATAGGCAGAGACGGTCAGCCTATTGAAGGCGACGCCGGTGTTGCTCTCATAAAAATCCGTCAGGGACAGGCCGCATTAACCACACTCGGCGGTATAGGTGAAGCACTCGGCGGATATAAAGGCTACGGTTATGCAATGGTAATTGAGCTTCTTTCTGCAATCCTTCAGGACGGCTGGTATGGAAAAGCACTTAACGGCAAGGATGAAAACGGAAATATAAGACCGTATCACCTTGGTCATTTCTTTATTGCAATTGATACAAACCATTTCCTTGGTGAAGAGCTTGTAAGACATAAAGCAGGAGAAATTATCCGTGCAGTTCGAAACTCGGAAAAAGCACCGGGCTGTGACAGAATTTACACCGCAGGTGAAAAGGAATGGGATATATGGCAGCAGAGAAAGGACAGCGGAGTTCCGATTAACGAATCTGTGCAAAAAGAAATTCTTGAGGTGCGCGATGAGCTTGGTCTCACACAGTATAAGTTCCCTTGGGAATAATAAATTAAGTTCGAGGTATATAATTAACTATGGATTATCGCAAAGAATCATTAAAATTACACAGTGAATGGAAAGGTAAATTAGAAGTTACAGCAAGAGCAAAGGTAAATGACAAGGACTCTCTTTCACTTGCATACACACCCGGAGTTGCTGAGCCCTGCCTTGCAATTCAAGACGATTATAAAAAAAGCTGGGAGCTTACAAGACGCTGGAATTTAGTTGCAGTTATCACTGACGGTACGGCAGTTCTGGGTCTTGGCGACATTGGTCCTGAAGCAGGTATGCCTGTTATGGAGGGTAAATGCGTACTCTTCAAGGAGTTCGGTGATGTTGACGCTTTCCCGCTTTGTGTACGCACAAAGGATGTTGATGAATTTGTTGAGACTGTTTATAATATCAGCGGTTCATTCGGCGGTATCAATCTGGAGGATATCGCAGCGCCAAGATGCTTTGAAATTGAAGAAAAGCTTAAGGAAAAATGTGATATTCCTATTTTCCATGATGACCAGCATGGTACTGCTGTTGTTGTTTCTGCTGCTCTTATCAATGCAACAAAGCTTACAGGGAAATCCCTTTCAGACTGCAAAGCGGTTATCAACGGCTCAGGCGCCGCAGGTATTGCAATTGCAAAGCTTCTGATGACACTTGGTCTGCGTGATGTTATCCTCTGTGACAGAACTGGAGCAATCTATGAAGGGCGAGAAAGACTAAATCCTTCAAAAGAAGCTATTTCCAAGGTCACTAACAGAGAAATGACAAAGGGCTCACTTGCCGACGCAGTAAAGGGCACTGATATTTTCATCGGTGTATCTGCGCCCGGTGTACTAACCCCTGATATGATTAAAACGATGAACACTGACCCCATTGTTCTTGCTATGGCTAATCCTACTCCTGAAATTATGCCTGATGAAGCAAAGGCTGCCGGTGCAAAAATTGTCGGTACGGGACGCTCGGACTTTCCTAACCAAATCAATAATGTTGTCGCTTTCCCGGGCATTTTCCGCGGTGCTTTGGATGTAAGAGCAAGTGCTATTACTGAGAATATGAAGATTGCTGCTGCATATGCAATCGCTTCTCTCGTTGATGCTGACAAGCTTACGCCTGATTATATTCTTCCGTATGCATTTGATGAAAGAATTAAGGATACAGTTGCAAAGGCAGTAGCCGATGCTGCTGTTAAGGATGGTGTAGCAAGAATATAACGGCAGCGAACCCTTATTTAATTATATAATGTAATTAATATAATATATCAATATAAAAACTGATGCACTTATAATTGAGTGTATCAGTTTTTCTTTTTTAATCATTAATGCTGCATAATTTGTATATAATGGCAAATCATACTGATAATATTGCCTATTAATTTAAAACATAATAGACTAATGTCCTGTATCTTGTTTAAATCGGAGCAGCGTTCCATTAAGCTCACTCGAAGCGGATATCGGCAAATAGGTTACATTTTGTCAAGTCTTTTGCGCAATATTTGTTTAATAGTAACAAATATTACAAAAAGGTTACAAAATCCTTGTGTACCATTGCCATAGATTACGAAAGTAAAATTATGGTAAAATGCCAATTGATGTTAATAAAGGAGTAAAAGGATTATGACAAAGATAATTAAAAACAGTTTAATTACTGTTTTATTTACGCTTATCGTATTGACCGTTTTCCCTACAACAGTCTTTTCACAGGAATATGAAGCGAGACTTAGTGCACCTAATGGTGAACCATACTACACAAGTGAACTTAACGCTTATTCAAAAACAGGATACGGTATGCCTAACTGTGTTGCATATGCATACGGAAGAATTTATGAGCTCAATGGTGAGAAGCCTCTCATTGACAGGGGTAACGCAGGCGAGTGGTGGAGTATCAACAAAGCAAATAACTATTACGAATACGGCAGCGAAGCAAAACTCGGTGCAATTGCCTGCTGGTCAAACCATGTTGCAATAGTTGAAGCAATCAGTGACAATGGTGAAATAACAATTTCAGAATCACATTGGGGCGGAAGTTATTTTGACACACGGGTATACAGTGATATGTCATCACACTTTGGTCAGCAGTTCTACGGATACATTTATGCATACAATGAGCCTGAGGAAGAGGAAGAGGAAAAAGAAGAACATGCTTACAAAATGGAGGACGAATACTTTGAGCCGCAGGAAAAAACCTGTTTCACCGCGCTTGAATTTACAAACTGCAATAACTGCATTACCGCTCCGAATACAAATTCATTATTAAACAAAACATTGTAAATAAATCATTACAAAATAAAAAGAATTAACATCATAAACTATGGGATAAAGCTTAGCGAATGTCCATAGTTTTTTATTTTTTTCTAAAAAAAGTATTGACAAAACAATAAAATGGTTATACTATTAATACGAGGTTAGCACTCAGGTGTTAAGAGTGCTAATTCAATAATATATATAATACAAAGGGATGTGGAAATAGTGATTAGCGAACGGCGTCTGGCAATACTCAAGCTGATTATTGAGCATTATCTCAAAACCGGCGAGCCTATGGGTTCAAAAACATTATGCCGTCTTCTTCCCTATTCTGTTTCCAGTGCCACAATCAGAAACGAGATGGCATATCTTTCAGAGCTTGGCTATCTTGAACAAAAGCATACAAGCGGCGGAAGGATTCCGAGCAAGGCTTCATATAGGTATTATGTTGATAATCTTATGGAGAGAAAAGAGCTCTCTGCCTATGATAAAAACAGAATTACTGAGATTTTATCTGTCAATGCAGGAGACCCTGAAAGACTTTTCAGTGATTCATCAAAATTGCTGTCGCAATATACAAACTGCCTCAGTTTCTGCTGTGCTATTGAGGATCCGCTTGACTGTATTCAGGGTGTTGATCTTATCCCGGCAGGAAAATCAAAGGCAATGCTTGTTATGCTCACAATGGGCAGTAAAATCAAATCATCACTGATTAATATTCCCTGCCGCATTGATGACGATTTCAGGTATTTATTCTATGAAATTATAAAAAGGCTGTTTATCGGCACACCTTTGACAGAAGTTAATTTGGCTCTTGTTCAGCGTTCGATTTTGATTGCAAAGGACAGAGTATTTGATATTCTTCCCGTCCTCACATCACTTTGCTCATTATGTGCCGAGGCTTCACAGAGTAAGCTCAGTTTTGAAGGAGAAACAAATCTCCTTTCACATGAGGAATTAGGTACAGATGTTTACCGCCTTTTATCTTTCCTTGCAGATAAAGAGCAAATGATTGATTTTTCAAAGTTCTTTGCAAAAGATGAAAGAAAAAGTGCTATGTTCATTGGTGATGAAAATCCACTGTTTGAAATGAAGAATACATCGACAATTATTTCAACCTTCAGATACGGCAATAATCAAAATGCAACACTGGGTATGATCGGCTCAATAAGAATAGATTATGAGCACATTATCCCCTATGCAGAATATATATTTAATACAGTAGATAACCTACTTTTCAAAGGAGGTACAAAATGAGTAAAAAGAAAACCGAAAAAACCGACAAAGAAGAAATAAAGGAAGAAAAAACAGAATCTGACGAAACAAAATCTGAAGAAAAGAAAGATGAAAAAACAGAATCTGAGGATGAAGTCAATCCTCTTGAGAAAGAGCTTCAGGATACAAAAGATCAGCTGCTAAGAATTACCGCAGAATATGCAAATTTCCGAAAGCGCTCGGAAAAAGAGAAGAGTGAAAGCTTTAACTTTGCAACAGCAAAAGCAGTTGGCGAAATTCTTCCTGCTATTGACAATCTTGATAGAGCATTGTCAAACGAGAGTGAAGATTTTGACGGATTGAAAAAAGGTGTTCAAATGACCTATGACGGTCTTATGAGTGCTTTTGAAAAGCTTGGTGTTACAGCCTTTGGTGAGGTTGGAGACAAATTTGATCCGAATTTTCATAATGCCTTCAGTCATATTGAAGACGAAAATTTGGGTGAAAATGTCATAGCAACCGTATACCAAAAAGGTTATAAAATAAATGATAAAGTTGTAAGACCTGCAATGGTCATTACAGCAAACTGATTAATAAGTTATAAGGAGGACATAATTATGTCAAAGATTATCGGTATTGATTTAGGTACAACAAACAGTTGTGTCAGTGTTATTGAAGGCGGAGAGCCTGTTGTAATTACAAATGCAGAGGGGGCAAGAACCACACCTTCTGTCGTAGCTTTCTCAAAAGACGGGGAAAGAATGGTCGGAAATGTTGCTAAGCGTCAGGCTATCACAAACCCGGAAAGGACTATTTCTTCAATCAAAAGGCACATGGGCACAGACTACAAAGTAAACATCGACGGCAAGTCATATACTCCTCAGGAAATATCTGCTATCATCCTTCAAAAATTAAAGAGTGATGCAGAGGCATATCTGGGCGAAACTGTGTCAGAAGCAGTTATTACTGTTCCTGCATATTTCACAGATTCACAGCGTCAGGCAACAAAGGATGCAGGTAAAATTGCAGGTCTTGATGTTAAAAGGATCATTAACGAGCCTACCGCTGCTGCTCTTGCCTTCGGTATTGATAAGGAAGATGACCAGAAGGTTATGGTATATGACCTTGGCGGCGGTACATTTGATGTATCAATTATTGAAATGGGCGACGGTGTTCAGGAGGTTCTCGCAACTGCAGGCAATAACCGTTTAGGCGGTGATGATTTTGATAAAAAGATCATGGACTGGATTGTTGCTGAATTCAAAAAGAGCAACGGCATTGACCTTAACGGCGATAAGATGGCTATGCAAAGAGTAAAGGAAGCAGCCGAAAAGGCAAAAATTGACCTTTCAGGTATGACAACTGCACAGATCTCCCTTCCGTTCATCACTGCCGATGCAACAGGTCCTAAGCACCTTGAGCTTACTCTTTCAAGAGCAAAGTTCAATGAGATGACAGCAGACCTTGTTGAAGCAACAATGGGTCCTGTTCGTCAAGCTATGACTGACTCCGGCCTTTCAATGAATGAAATTAACAAAATACTCCTTGTCGGCGGTTCAACAAGAATCCCTGCTGTTCAGGAAGCTATTCAGAAATTCAGTAAAAAAGAACCTTATAAGGGAATTAATCCTGATGAATGTGTTGCTATGGGTGCTGCTCTTCAGGGAGGTGTACTCGGCGGTGACGTCAAAGGTCTTCTCCTTCTTGATGTTACTCCGCTTTCACTCGGTATTGAAACAATGGGTGGCGTTAACACAGTAATTATTGAAAGAAATACTACTATCCCGACAAAGAAGAGCCAGATATTTTCAACCGCTGCCGATAACCAAACCTCTGTTGAAGTCCATGTCCTTCAGGGTGAAAGAGAATTTGCTAAGGACAACAAGACTCTTGGTATGTTCCATCTTGACGGTATTCTCCCGGCAAGACGCGGTGTTCCTCAAATTGAGGTAACATTTGATATTGATGCAAACGGCATTGTTCATGTATCTGCAAAAGACCTCGGAACAGGCAAAGAGCAGCAAATTTCCATCACTGCATCATCAAATATGAGCAAGGAAGACATTGACAAGGCTGTTAAGGAAGCAGAACAGTTTGCTGAAGAGGATAAAAAGAAAAGAGAGGAAATCGACCTTAAAAACAATGCAGACCAGATGGTTTACCAGACAGAAAAGCTTATTTCAGAAGACGGTGACAAGTTCTCTGCCGATGACAAATCTGCTCTTCAGACAAAGGTAGATACTCTTAAAGACGCCCTCAAGGCAGATAACCTTGATACAATTAAAACTGCACAGGAAGATTTGCAGAACAAGTTTTATGAAGTGTCACAGAAGCTCTATGAAGCGGCACAGGCAGCAGGAGCTAATCCAAATACCGATTCAGGCTCTGATCCTAATCAGGCATCAGGCGGCACAGACACAGGTTATACAGACGCTGATTACACAGAGGTTGACGATAACTGATAAATAATATATAATCATTGTTGGCAGGATTTCATATCCTGCCATACAATGGTTTAAGCCAAACAGGGAGAAAAGCCTGATAATGATGATTTTGCGAAATACCAAATTAAAAATTCGCAAAGCGCTAACCTTACTGTGTGTTTTTCTTACGAAATCTTTTACTCCCATTTGTCTAAACAAACATTAAAAGCGAGAATAAACTATGGCGGAAAACAAACGAGATTATTACGAAGTCCTTGGTGTCAGCAAAGGCGCAAGTGACGATGAAATTAAAAAAGCATACAGAAAAACTGCTAAAAAATATCATCCCGACCTTAACCCCGGCAATTCTGAGGCTGAAGCAAAGTTCAAAGAATGTAACGAAGCATATGAGGTATTGTCAGACCGGCAGAAAAGAGCAAGGTATGACCAATTCGGTTTTGCGGGCGTTGATCCGAGCTTCGGCAGCGGTCAGGGCGGTACAGGCGGCTTTGGCGGCGGAGGCTTCGGCTTTGATGGTGATATCGACCTTGGCGATATATTTTCATCTTTCTTTGGCGGAGGCTTCGGCGGCGGAAGAAACCCGAATGCACCTCAGAGAGGACGAGATATTCAGTCATCTGTTTCACTTACATTTGAAGAAGCGGCAAAGGGCTGTAAAAAAACCATTGAAATTATGCGAGTTATGGACTGCAGTGAATGCGGCGGAAGCGGTGCTGCAAAGGGAACATCCCCTTCCACCTGCCCTGAATGTCAGGGCAAAGGTGTAATAAATATTCAGCAGCGAAGTCCGTTCGGTGTTATGACTACGCAAAAAACCTGTACGCGTTGCGGCGGAACGGGAAAGGTTATCAGCACTCCGTGTCCCAAGTGTAACGGCAAGGGTAAAGTCAGAACAAGAAAGAAGATTGATATAAATATTCCGGCAGGAATAGATAATAATCAGGTTGTCAATGTAAGGGGCTACGGTAACGCAGGCTTTAACGGAGGACCGTCAGGCGACCTTAAGGTTATTGTTAATATCAAAAAGCATCCGTATTTTACTCGTGAAGGATATGATGTCTGGGTTAACAGGCATATCTCTATCGTTCAGGCAACACTCGGTGCAGATATTTCGGTTCCTACACTTGACGGTGATGTCAGTCTTCATATACCTGCGGGCACTCAGCCAAACGAGGTTTTCACTCTCAAGGGCAACAAGGGTATACAAAGGCTCAACAGTATGGGCAGAGGTGAAGAGTATGTCAGAATTATTGTTGATATACCGAAAACTGTTACAGAAGGTCAAAAAGATCTGCTCAGACAGTTTGATAAGGATTATACACCGCCGAAGGTCAAGGAAGGTTTTTTTGATAAATTTAAAAAGAAATAAAATCAGCTTATCAAACAGGATTGACAATAATCAATCCTGTTTTATTTTTAATAATCTGTCTAACAAGCATAAAAATCAGCCTTGTCCGAAAGGGATTATGGTAGAAACTGATTACAGTATGATGTATGATTAACAATTAATGGAAAACTAAATTTATCATTATATGAAAACAGCAGTGTTGACGATACAACTCTGCTGTTCTTTTCCTTATTGGTTATAAATCATCTGCGTCCTGCACCGGCTGCTCAAGTTCACCATTATAGTACATATCGGCAGGTATTCCGGTATAGCTTCCGTCAACATCACAATTAATCATTTCGGGATTGATGTATGATGTTAAATCAATAATCTTCTTCTTTTTCTTTTTTTCATTCTTTTTCAAAAAATCACCCCTGCATTATTTTTTGCAGGGGGATAATTTTTATTATAACTTTTCAACATCAATAGCTGCTATTTTTTCCATAAATTGCTTTGTGCTTATGACTTTGCCCATATCAAGATACTCGTCCATATTTACATTAAAATTATTAATATAAATAGGTATATTGTTATATTCCGTATCGATATGAAGAACCTTTGAATCAGAAATAACCTGATTTGCATCACAGGAATTTACATCATAAATTTTCTTCACAACTGTTTCATGATCCCTGACATATTCAAGTGTAACATTCCTCAATGATTTTGAAACAGAAATATATTTGCTGTCTTCTTTTGAAAGAGCAAGAGCCATCGGAAGCTGTGCAACTGCTTTACATGCACCTGAATTTACGAAAAATTCATTTATAAAAATAGATTCCAATTTGCTTGTATCATCAGGAACTATAATTGCAAGAATACATTTAGAAAGCTTTTTACCGTAAATTCCTTTCATAAATTCTTTAAAATAATACTGACCTTCCGCAATTTTTTCTGCAAACAAATGATAAAAAGGAATATTCGGAACGGGATTAATTGAAGGCATTTCAAATGTCTTAAATTCATCACTCTCTTTATCCTTAACAATGATATTATTGTTGGTGATTATCATCGGAACTGTTCTGGTCAAAATATCATCTCCAAGTCAGTCTGCTTTGTTATTATTTTACTACATATGATATATTAAATCAATAAATTTTATTTTTTTTAAAAAAGATAGTGAAATAAGCTGTATTATGTGTTACAATATACCAGAATGAGAGGAGATGTGTTCTATGTCTGAAAATAACGAAATTGATGAAATATTAAAAGAAATCAGGAAAAAAAGCGCTGATGAACCGGAAAAAGAAGGAACCGGCAAGGCTTCCTTTAATATTTCTGACAATTATAATAATGAAATTAAGCATAATAATTTTGACATAATTACAGATTCATTCAAGCACAATGATAACGAAGACGAAAAGACAACTTTTCCTGAATATGATGAAATTGAGACCGATAATGGTTCCGGAAAACTAAAAAATAAAAAAATCAAGCCTGTAATAATTATTATAATTGCTGTACTTGTCATTGCAATTGCAGGAACAGGTGCATATTTAATCTGGGCAAATAGCAAAAAGGCTGAGTCTGAAACCACAACGGAAAAGACAACAGCTTCAACAACAGTACAGGAAGAAAAAATTGTCAATCCTCTCACAGGAAAAGCAGGCTATAATAAAGCTGCCGTAGGAAAGAGACCTGTTGCATGCGTTGTTGAAAATGCGTATGCAGCAAGACCTCAGTGGGGTATTGACAGTGAAAATAATTCACCTGACATAATCATTGAGGGTGAGGTTGAAGGCGGAGAAACCCGAATGCTTTGGCTTTATGCTGACTATACCTCTCTCCCTGAGCAAATCGGTCCTATGAGAAGTGCCAGACCGCCATTCATAAGGTTTTCAAAATTATTCGACTCAATCTTTATCCATTGGGGACAAAGCACAAGCAAGGGTGATTATATCGGCGCCGATTCCGTTTTTCAAACTGAAAATGTTGACCATATCAATCAAATGACCTATAATGACAAGTTCAATCTTTTCGGCAGGGACAAGTCAAGGAATGTATCTTCTGAACACACAGGTGTGCTTTATGGCGCAAAGCTTGAAGAAGCAATCAACGATACAGATTTCAGAACCGATATCAATGACAGCAGCTTTTCGGCATTCTCATTTAATGAAAAAGATACCAAAGTAAGCAGCACGGACTGTAATGCTATCAGCATAAAATTCTCAAGCTGTACAAAGGTAAGAGACTGGACATACAGTTCAGACGATAAGATGTATCACTCAACCGACTATATGACAGATGTTTCCAGAAAAAATATATTAGTTCTATTTGATACAACATCATATATAGTTAAATATAATTATAAAAACAGCGGTAATTCCGAGACATACTGTGATTACAGTCTTGCCGGCGGCAACGGAAAGCTCGCAAGTATGGGAACAGTAACAGACATTAAATGGACCGCTGACGGCGGTAAATTAAAAATTACCGATGCAAGCGGAAAGGAGATTTCTCTTAACACCGGTAACACATGGATAGGCTGGGCGTCATCAAATAACGGCGGCTCTGCTGAAATTACACAAGCACAATAACAAAAACGGACTGCCTCACGGGAATGGGTCAGTCCGTTTTTTTATTCATTTATATAGTTATGATACATAATCTCTTTACCATTTCGGATATATACTCTTGTAACTCGTCTTGAAATTCGGCACGGCAGTTCATAATTGAATGAAAAAGCCATATTGGACACCTCTTCCATTGAGAGAACTGCACTTCCGTCTTTGCCGACAAGTGTAACTTCGTCTTCAATGCTGACATCAGGTATATCGGTAACATCAATCATAAACTGATCCATACATACTCTGCCGATAATATTCGCATAATGTCCGTTGACTATTACTCTTCCGACATTACCCAGACATCTCGGATAACCGTCTGCATACCCTACCGGTACAGTTGCGACAGCCATTTCCTTTGGTGCAACAAAGGTTCCGCCATATGAGATTTCCCTGCCCTTAGGAAGGGTTTTGACATAACTTATATGAGATTTCCACTCCATTACCGGCTTTATATCAAGATTATGCTTATTAACAGCCTCAGACGGGTACAGTCCATATGTAATAATACCGCTTCTGACCATATCAAAACACTCGTCAATCATAATAATTCCTGCTGAATTATTCAAATGCTTTATCGGAATATCCAATCCGCGTTTTTCAATCATATTCACAAACGACTTAAATAATTTCTGCTGATTATATGTCCTCGTCAAGTCAGCTTCGTCTGCTGTGGCAAAATGAGAAAAGATGCCTTCTGCAAAAAGATTAGGCAAACTGCTGATTTTTTTACACATATCGGCATTTTCTTCAGTAACCTGAAATCCGATACGGCTCATACCCGTATCAATACAGAAATGGAATTTTGCAGTCTTATTTTGCTTAACCGCCTCATCAGATAATTTTTTTGCTGTCTCATAAGTAAAAATCGGAATACGAATGTCATATTTCACTACCGGCGCATACTGCTCAGGTGATACATAACCAAGTATAAGAATCGGTTTGTTAATCCCGGCTCTTATAAGCTCCAGAGCCTCTTCAACACAGGCAACGCCAAAATAGTCACACTTATCCTCGAGAAACTTGCCAATCTCAACTGCGCCGTGACCGTAAGCATCAGCCTTTATAACAATAAGAAGCTTTGCTTTCCCATCAAGCTTAGCAATAATATTCTCAACATTGTATTCAATTGCATCCAAATTAATTTTAACATAGGTTCGTTGATACATAATAATCACCGTTATATTATATGTGATATAAAGACAAAAAGTATTGCAAACAGTCTTTATATTTTTTTGAGTTTAAGTTCCCATTCATCTATAAAAACAATTCTTTTGTATAATCTCCGAGGGTTGCAAAAATAAGAAAATTAACAATTCTCAAATAAAAAATACATTATTAATACAACAAATCAAGTATATAAAAAAAGCATTAAAAAGTCAAGGTAAAGCCTGTCATCAAAAGCAAAGAAGAGTCCGAAATCAGAAATATGCCGATTTGATGTGGACCTTCAATTTATTTATAATATTTGCTGCTTAAACAAAAAATATATGCAGCAGGTCAATCTTGCCCTGTTGCACATATCAAGTTCGTCTTTATTTAACTGCCCCGGCATTTGAAATAAATCAAAAAAGAACCACAATATATTGTGGTTCAATGGTCGAGGTGACAGGATACCTCTCCATTTTACATACATTTTAGAAACATTTGTTACCTACACGTTACCTACCGTGTAGGTCTCTATAAGTTTATGTGTACCGATTTCAAAAAATATCTTGAAAATTTATAAAAAA
>CAZGRZ010000008.1:0-54317 GCA_964528285.1 uncultured Bacteroides sp.
ACTCCGGACTCTGACTCCGTCATTTAAGGTTCGAATCCTTATACCTCTGCCAAAGAGTAGAAATCCGAACTTTGTCATCATAGGTGATACATTCGGATTTCTTTTTTATATATGATTACATAAAATTCAGGCAGGTAGTTTTGTGCTGCCTGCCTGTTGTTATATATTAGTCCTGTTTTTCAAAATATTCCTGAATACTTGGGAAGATTAATTTTGCCATAGACATCGTTATGTCTTTCGGAATATCTCTGATAAATATATCCGTATTGTCAATCGGTATATTTTCAAAATCTAACTTCTTTTCTGCTGCCATAGGGCAACAGTGCTTTTATTTATTTTCAATATCACTCCCTATCTTGCGTTATTTATCCTATTTATATTTTTAGTTATCATATATTTCCTTTTCTGCCCGGTGAGTAATCACCGGAACTTTTGTTTTGGTTACATAGATAGTCCATAATAGAGTTCATTGTTGTTCTGATAATCTCCGCTGTGGTCATCTTCTCGTTGTCCAAGACCTTTCTTTTTGTTTTTACTTTGTCTTGGAGTTTTGGTTGTTGGCTTTTGTATTATTTCTGCAGCACTTGCCAGAGTATACATACTGTCAAGGATAGGATTTGTATTGCTGTCGGTACTCCAATCAGTATTGGTATCCATTTCGTTTTCAGTTCTTCCGATAGATTGTCCGTCTTCTTCAGTTGTTTCTCCATTGAAGAGATATTCTCGTTCAGATTCCCAGCCTGTTTCTCTAAATCTTTTATCTTCGTTTTCAGAGAATTCGTTTGATTTGTCAGTTCCTGAATCATTGCTTTCGTTGAATTCTCCGTACAGGTTTTCACTGTCTGTATATCCGCTGTATCCTCCAGCAGTGTTGATTGATCCCTGTTCAAATCTATCAGCGTATGCCATAGCTCCTGATCTATTATCGTTATACTCGATACTTGCTGCAGTTTGTTGATGTTCGTATTGTTCCTTCGTTTGAGTTCCTCGTAATCTAAACTCAAGCTCCATGTTCTCCTTTCTGTATTTCTCTTCGTGTAATCTGATGTCACGGCATTTCATATTGTTAGGACAAGTATAGGTAATGTACTTATATCTGTCCTGCCATTTGACATCGTATCCGTATCGTTTCATATATTTCTTGAATTCGTCTTTAGTCCTGCAATACTTCATTGCCTGGTCTATCATAGCCATCAGTGCGAACTTCCAACTCTGACCTTTTTCAGCTGCTCTGTATTCTCTTGTGTTCATAGATTTCTGTTTAGGCTTGGTATATGGCTTTAATACTTCAACTCCGAATTGCTGACATATTTTATCAGAGTAATTTCTCAATTCTTCCAAATTTTTTTCATTGATTTGAATTTTCAATCCTGTTTCAAAGTTTACACTGTTTACTACAAAGTGATTATGCCAGTGATCTCTGTCGATGTGGGTTGCTACTACAACCTCAAAACCGTTAAAGTATTTTGCAGTTTCAATTCCTATATGATGAATTGTTTCAGGTGTTGCAGTATTCGGTTTAAAAGATTGAACATACTGTTTGAAGAATACTCCGTTTGCTTTGCCATATTGATTCTTTGTTGCCATGAATTCAGCATAAGCACTATTCGGAATACAGTTCTGACCACTTACAAATTTTCTGCCATTGCAGATTGTTTTGTAATCCTGCATTACATAGTCCAGAACCTTTCTCATTGCTGTCCTGTTTTGCGTTTTATTCGATATTGCTGTGAAGGTAGCCATTTTAGCTGCACCTCTCTGTAATATTGTTTAAACGGTCATACACCGCTGAATACTGATTAATCATTTCAGATAAATCAGGACAATCAATCTTTCCCATATTGCAGAGTGTTGTGAGTTGATTCAGATTTCTTCCGATTGCCTTTTGTTCTTTCAAAACATCACCTAAACCATCAATGATGGTTATCGGTTTATCTAATGCAGATTTGGTAACGAATTCAGTAAAGTTTAAATTTGCTTTGTCTGCTTTCATTTTGATTGCATTGTAATCGTTCTCACGAAAACGCATTGCAACCATTTTTGTTTTGTTGTTTTTAGTTTATACCTCTCTTTCTGTGGAACACACCACCGTCAATTTAAAGGGGTTCGGGGATTCCCCGATTTCTGTTTGTATATACAAACAATATGCTTGCCTATCCCTGTAGGGATAGTTATTTCGCAATCATAGATTCACTCCTTGTTGTTAATTTTAGGGGTCAAAAAAACCGAGTTCATGAAAATCATAAAACTCAGTTTCTTCTAACTCATATTCAGTAAAGCCATTATGGTCTGGATGCTGATTATTTCAGCTGCTTTACGAGTGTGCTGAACTGTTCACACACTGCGTTATTCCAACTCCTTTTCCAATGGGAGTATCCTTATATTAACGCTCTTTTTATTTCGCGTCAAGTTTTTTCTTAAAATTTACATTTTATTTGAGTGCACATATTTTCTGTAATAAATCTATCTTATTTAATATTTATCATTATTTGTTTCGCAAGTTGATAAATCAATGGCACTATAACCGTATTGCCTGCTTGTTTATATTTTTCATTAATAGGAATACTATCTGGGAATTCAAAACCATCTGGAAATCCCTGCAATTTCAAGCACTCTTCCGGAGTAATTGTTCGTATTCCGAAAACATCTTTAATATAGGGAATTCTGTTGTACCATGTCCCCATATTAGCTTTTAATGTAAATGATACACAATCCTTACTTACCTGAATACCATAATCTGAAAAACGATAAATTTGATTATCATCTTTTATGAAATTGTTCAATCGAGTGTAATTCTTTGAATTCACGTCAATATAATAAGAGTTATCTGCCTTAACCGTTTTATCAATAATATCAAAAATATGTCTTTTAAGTGGTACAGGCTCCGGGAATGAAAACTCCGAACTTTGTTTTTCTTCTTGAAATGCCATGATATATACCCTTGTTCTGTGTTGTGGAATACCGTAGTCACAGGCATCTGCAAGCAAATAACGAATAATATAACCTCTGCTTACCAATTCGTTATGTATTACATTAAATGTTTTACCTTTATTATGTTTAATTAGATTAGCAACATTTTCAAGAAAAATTACTTTAGGTTTTAATATGTCGGCAACTCTCATTATTTCAAAGAAAATATTGCCACGATTGTCTTTAAATCCTTTTTGATTTCCGCAAACGGAGAAGGGTTGACAAGGAAAGCCTGCTGTAAGTACATCAATTTCGGATAATTGTGATACATTGAGATTTCGTATATCACACTCAAACAAATTGCAATCAGGGAAATTATGTCTATATGTTGCACACGCATATTTATCAATTTCATTGGCAAAAGCTATTTCAAAACCTGCCTGTTGAAAGGCAAGGTCAATACCGCCGATACCCGAAAACAAACTGCCTATTTTCATTATTTTATAAACCTTATTTGAAGATTAAGTGAAATGTAATACTTGCCGTCAATCTTGTTTACAACAGCATATTCATGTCTGCCTGCACCGCCTCTATCAAAACGGGTGTTATTAAGCAAATAATCTTCAAAATCATTCCTGTTGTAAAGATGATAACATAAAACTTCTCCATCTTCTCTGACAATTATATAACCACCATTTGCATCGGCTCTGCCTGTCCATACTTTACCGGGAAGCATACCAAGTGCCGATTCTGTAAGAAATTTTTTAAATTTGTACTGATAAAACTTATGCCCTTCACTTAAGTCATAACCAAGAGGATTCTTTTCCTCAACAATTTTAAGAGCCTGAACAATATTATTTGTACTGTTAAAATAGTATTCCAACATGGTGAAACCCACTATTTTCGGCAGATCTGAATCAATCAACATTAAATTGTTTTGAAATGTTGAGCTATTCATCTTTGAAAAATCCAGTGATAAACCATTATTTTGAATATATTCCATTCTTGAAGCAACGGAAATATCCTTCTTAATCTCACCGTTCTTCATTTTTTCAACAAACAAATTATTTATATTATCCATATGCTCATCGTTCATATCACCACATATTTCAAATATAAAGTTCGTGTTTGTCCCTGCATTAAGTAAAGTTGAAGGTTTGCCAAGCCTTGATTTAATACTGAAGCCCAATGTTGGTTTAAGTCCCGTATTGAAATCGTGAACTTTAATTGTAATATCAGATTTATCGGCAGAAGGTGCTTTCAATCGGTTGCAAAGAATATCATTCATAAATTGAGATGTTTCAATAACCTCAAAAGCAGCAGTACCTTTAGTATTCACAATCTTATTGTAAAGGAAATCTGCTTGTGTTTGAAACTCTTCGGTTTTGACAGTAATTTTGATTTCACCATCATCATTTTTTACTTTTATGACTCTGTTATCATTATCAATAACAAAATGCAATGTGCCGATTTGCTCATTTCTGATTATTTTAAGAATATCATAGAACACTTCATCCTTTTTATTCAAATCACCATCTGCACCGTACAATTTACCTTCTGCAAGGAGTTTTAAAAATGTATAAACCTCACTCCATTCTCCTTTATTGCCTGTTGTTTTCTGTGGCTTTTGCATATTAAGTACCTTCTCAATTTCCTTTGCTATTGCTTCAATTACATTTACCGTTACACTGTTTCCGAATTGTTTATATAAGTGTGTGTCTGCCAGAGGTAATTTGAAAGTATCCGGAAAGCCTTGCAATCTTGCCCACTCTCTCGGAGTCATTTTACGAATACCTTCTTTATTGATTTCGCCTTTGATATTTGTAGTAGGGATCAGATTCGTTTGACGCTTGTCAATAATTAAATTACGCTCTCTGCCCATTCCTCCGCAAACAATAGCACCTGCAATACCATCCAAATCTCTTATTTCATATCCGAAACCGTTTCCTTTGGCTGCATGTCTTGCTTTATGCCTTCTGAGTGTTTCAATATATGTTTCACTCAAATAGTATTTTGCCGGAACCGGGGGCGTTTCCAATATATCACGAATGCATTTGGAATCATCCGTTTTAGCAGGAAATACAAATTTTTTCGGAGCAATATCATTACGAAACGCAACTATATATATTCTCTCTCTGTTTTGAGGAACACCAAAATCCTTGCTGTTAAGAACCTCATGAAAAACTTTATATCCGATTTTTTCAAAAGTTTTGCAAATTATATCAAAAGTTCTGCCCTTATCGTGAATAACAAGACCTTTAACATTTTCACAGAAGATAACCTTTGGCTTGTGATACTCGCAAATACGAGCCACATCAAGAAATAATGTACCACGGCAAGTTCCCTTATAGTCATCGTCAAAGCCCATATGCTTACCTGCCAATGAAAATGCTTGGCAAGGGAAACCTGCAAGGCATATATCAAACTCAGGAATATCCTTTTCATCTATTTTAGTAATATCGCCTGCAATTTCAAAATCATCCGTAAAATTAGCCTTATATGTTTTTTGAGCATTTTCATCCCATTCACTTACAAATACGGTTTTTATATCTTTACCAAAGGCATTGTCAAATCCCATACGGATTCCACCTATACCGGCAAATAAATCTATTGATTTTAATTTAGCCATTTTCTCTTACCGCCTTTTCTATCTCATCAGCACATTGTTCAGGGTTCTTTTTTATTTCCTTACCCCAAAATCTTAAAACAGTCCAACCGTCTTGTTTAAGGTGTTCATTAACCTCAATATCTCTTAGTATATTTTGTTCAATTTTCGGAATCCAAAATTCTTCATGGGATTTGAAGTCATTCTTTCGCTCATCCCAATTATAGCCGTGCCAAAATTCACTGTCGCAAAACACAGCTACCTTTTTGCCTATAAAAACTATATCGGGATGTCCAAATACTTTATTACTGTTTTTTCTATATCGCAAACCACGATTCCATAATTCTTTTCGGAGAATTAACTCAATTTGAGAGTCTTTATTCTTTATCGCTTGCATATTTTTTCTTCTCTGTTCGGGTGTATGTTTATCCATAACAAATCCTTATAATAATTTACTATGTTAATTTTATCATATCGAAGTTAACATTTCAATATATTAACTTTTTATAATTCCTATCATTCAAACAATGTACAAGTTTCAGTACATATATGTAATGTTTGCGAATAATAGTTGAAATAAAATTCATTCCGCGGTACAATGCGAGAGAGGTGATAGAATGAATGGCGTAATTTATGCGAGATATTCAAGTGAGAATCAGCGTAAAGAGTCTATTAATGGCCAATTGCGTGAGTCTAAAAAATTATTCAATCGTAAAGGTATTACTATCATTGATATATAAATTGATTGTGATTTTTTCTAAAACCGATTGCCTATAAGTTGACAGAGTTCCTCGTATGTTAATGGCAAAGAATGATAAAATAAACGCTGAAACTAAAAAGGTTTTCGAGGCTATTCGTTATAGTTATCCTATATCTAACGATGATTTTGCTAAGAACAGTAATTATGAATTCGTACAAGTGAAAACGGTCAGACTTGGCAAATATGCATGTTATGATACAACAAATTTATTTTACAGAAAGATTGGATTTAAAGAATTAGAATGTATAGATGATTTATGGAATAAAGATAACCCTTGTCAAATTTACATTATGAATATAAAGTAAAGGAATTATGATATGAGCAATTATGTAGTAATCGCAAGATTTGATGATATTACAGATAAAAGGATAAATAAATTCAGAATGTCTTTTATAGATACAGGCTATTCAGTTTCTGATTGGCCTGTACATATTACAATTTCTGCTTATGAAAATATTGACGAGACTCTGATTTGTGATTGGACAGAAGAATTTTGCAAAAGTCATAAAAGTGTTAATGTTAATCTATGCTCTTTAGGTAATTTCCACCAAATAAGAATACCAATGTTTTATATCTTGCTCCCGCATATTCAAAAACATTTGTAGATTTTTATTATGACTTTCAACAAAGGTATGAGGAGTATTGCACAGGTTTAGGCAAATATAACTCTATTACAGATGACAGTCCTTCAATACATTGTACTATTGCAGAAATTAATACTGATGATTTACAAAATGCTATGAAGCTGGTGTTTAATAATAATTGTTTCGGACAATCAAAAATCACCGCATTAGAAGTTTATACTTATCCAATGAGATTAATAAAAAGATTTGAGTTAAAATAACAGAGGTAAATTATGACTAAATTTATAAAAGGATTAGAATTATGCGAAGGTTTTTTCAATGAATGTGCAAAGCCTGTTATTGATAAATATTTTCCAAGCTTGCAATATTCAGCAGGTTTAATTGGTTATGGTTCTGATGTTCTTGGCTATGACGACGAGGTATCTCGTGACCATATGTGGGGACCTCGTTTCTATATGTTCCTGAATAAAAACGATATAGATAAAAAAGATGATATATTCAACAAGTTTGCAGAAAATCTTCCATATGAGTATATGGGTTACAGCGTTAATTTTACCGAGCCTGACCCGAATGATTGCGGTGTTCAACATCCACAATTTATTGATAGTGGAATGGTTAACCCGTTGATATTTATTCAGACATTTGATGAGTTCCTTATTGACGAAATCGGTACTGCTGACTTAGACAATATTACACCATTAGATTGGCTTGCATTTTCAGAGCATAGGTTATTATCTTTGGTGTCGGGTAAATTATTTGTAGACAAGCTGAATATTAAAAAACAAACAGATAAAATAAAGTTTTATCCCGATGAGGCTAAACTGTATCTTATCGCATCACAATGGAATATAATTTCATCTGAACAAGCATTTGTTAAGCGTTGTGGTGAGGTCGGTGATGAAATCGGCTCACAAATAATTTGTGCAAGAATTGCAGAAAGATTAATGAGATTGTGTTTCTTGTATAAGAATACATATGCACCATACAGCAAATGGTTTGGAACTGCGTTCAACAAATTAGATATTGAAGAAAATATTAAAATAAAAATCAATGCTGCTCTAAAAGCAAATGACTTAACAGAAAGAGAAAATAACCTTGTTGAAGCACAAGCTCTTGTAGCAGATTTACATAATGCAAGTGAACTTACAGACAAGGTTGATTATAATATTGAGTCTTATTTTGGCAGAGATATAAAAGTAATATTTGCAGATAAATTTGTTGATGCAACGGTTGAGAAATTAAAAGGTACAGCATTTGAAAATATCCCACTCATAGGAACAATGAGCCAGTTAGGTGGATTATCAAGTTTTGCAGATGAACAAGTTTACTATGAGCATATTAAGAAGATTTATGGAGTTTAATTATGGTAGAAATAAGATACGCAACTATGGCTGATAAAGAAATACTTTTAAGTAAGGATAGCCATATTAAAGAAAACATTTGGGAAGAAACAATTAAAAACAACCGTGAAATTATTATGCTTGTTGATGGTGTATTTGTAGGTTGGCTGAGATGGAATTTATTTTGGGATGAAATTCCGTTTATGAATATGCTGTATTTTCTTGAGGAGTATCGAGGCAAAGGATATGGTACACAAATAGTTAAGTTTTGGGAAAGTGAAATGATAAAGCTCGGATATGATAAGGTAATGACTTCATCACAGGCTAATGAATTTGCACAGCATTTTTACAGAACACTTGGCTATCAGGATGCAGGCAGCTTCTTCCCATTCTGTAATGATTTAGAGATTATTTTCACAAAGGAATTATAAAATGATTAAGTATATTGAAGATGAAAACATCAGAGAAAAAATTTGCAGAAATATTTTAAAATAATTACCTGAGTGGTTTGGGCAAGAGGATGGAATATCTCGATATGCTAAAGAAAACAGAGATTCTTATCTTTGGGTAGATATTGAAAATAATAAGCCTGTTGGTTTCATTGTTTTGAAAGAAACCAGTCCGTATACTGTTGAAATAAATGTTATGGGAATTCTTAAGGAATATCACAGAAAAGGTATCGGCACAGAGTTATTTAAGAACTTTTACAATTTTGCAAAAAAATAATAATTACGAATTTATATAGGTTAAAACGGTTAAAAACAGTAAATACTCCTCTTATGACATAACAAACTCATTCTATAAAAAGTTGGTTTTAGAGAATTGGAATGTATAGATAATTTGTGGGATGAAGATAATCCTTGCCAAATTTATATTATGAGTATAAAGTGAGAGAGGGATATGAGTAAAAAATAGGCTATTGTGGTAATCATTGTGAATACTGCTTTTTTACTGAATGTGAAGGGTGTAAAAGCAAAAATCCAAGCTGTTCTTACGCTAATCTATTTGATAATAAAAAGTGCCCTAATGTTGTTTGCTGTAAAAGTAAAAATTTTGATGGCTGTTGGCAATGCGATAAAGTACCTGATTGCAATATCGGATTTTTCTGTTCTTGATATAGCACTTGACACATCGTTTAAAACAAATGAGGGATACAGCAAGGCTTTTTATAAAAACTTTGGTAAGTTGCCAAGTGAATATCAAAAAGGTAATTGCTTTATTCCACTATCAATTTACTATTCCATAAAACGCTATTATTACCATATTTCGAACAAGGAGAATGTGTCAATGAATCCAAATTATTGTTTAATTACGCCAGTACATAGAGAAAAAAGCTTATCCTTATGTATTCGGAAAAGGCAACTGATTATTTTTCTTTTTGTGAAGAAAAGTGCTGTGATTGGGAAGGTTTGCTAAATAGCAATCCAGTTAAATTGATACTGTAGCAATATTGAAAATACCTGATTTCCTTTGCAAAAAAGGGTTTGGTAAAATTGCTTGTGGAATAGAAGTGCCAATAGATTACAATGGTAAGATACCGGATGGCTATGAAGCAGTAGAATTACCAGAATGTGATATGCTTTATTTTCAAAGTCCTCCGTATGAAAATGAAGATGATTACTCAGTAATGATAGACTTGGTCAATGATGCAATTTCAAAATTTGACTGAAAGTTATATGGTTTTGAGATTAGAAATGATCTTGCACCGAGATTTAATTTTGGGGCACAGAAAGAAATTGGAGCAAGATATGCAATTCCTGTTAAAATTAATTAAATAATACATATAAGTATAACAAGAACAGGCAGCAGGATTAACCTACTGCCTAATTTTGATATAAACTTGTACAATAATCACTTTTTAAATTTGTGCAAAATATAGAAAAATGCAAATTTTGACAAAAAAACATGTTACTTTTCATATAAATCTACACTAATATTATAATAACAATTCAAATATATATCGTTGCAAAAACAAAAAGTTACTGTTATAATTATATAATAGTGGGAAAGAGGTATAGATATGAGTGAATATATTGCATTAAAGTTAGATGATTTGTGTGTTTGGTCAGACAATCCAAGACATTTTACTGAAAACCTTGCAGAAACAGGTGTAGAAGAATCGGGAATAATAAATATCCTTATTGAAATCGTGGGTGAAAATAAGATGTTTAATCTTATTTGCGATATAGTTAAATCAGGTGGATTAATGGGTAATATTTTTCCTATTATAGTGCAAAAAAATGATAAAAATTTAGTTTATGATGGCAATAGAAGAATAAGTTCATTAAAACTTATAAATAATCCAGATATTTGTGAAAGTGATTCATTGAAAAGAAAAATAAAAAAACTTGTCGATGGAATCAAAGATTTATCTTTTGTTGATACAGTAATGGTTTATATTACTAACGAAGAAGAAGCGTTAGAACTAATGGATAAAACTCATAATGGTGAGATGGATGGAGTGGGGTTAATTCCTTGGGAGGCATTTCAACGTGATGGTTCTCTTGTAAAGCGGGGACAAACAGCAAAATATCCATTGTCATACAATATTTCAACAATTCTTGGATACAGTAAAAAGTCACATTTTAAAATCCCATATACAGATTTGAATCGTTTATTTGGTTCAAAAAAAATTAGGGACTGTTTTAATATTGTCGATTTTACTGAACAATATAAAGATAATATTGAATATGCAATTCAAACATTGATAAAATATAAGCAATTTAAACATTTTAAATCATTTTCAAGACATTTTAATATTACAGACACATCAATAGATGATTCACCTGTAAATACTTTTTGTGAATGGGTAAAAGAACAAGAAAAAAACAAAAATACGATTGTGTTTGATTCTAATAGCGTTGAAATATTCGAAGGACAAAATTTTGATTTTTCCATGCTTAATTTTAAAATGTTTGATTTTCAGCACAAAGAAATTTCATTTGCGTCAGAAGATCTATATGTAAAATACTTTAACCCAAATGGAGAAGAGATTGAGAATATTGATTCCAAAGAAGTTGGAATATGGAATATTGAAATTACATATAATGGTCAATCTATGACAGAAAAAATTGAAATAAAAAAACTGTTGAATCCTAAAATTGATTTTACCAATGCAGATATTCGTATTCCATATGGTAATACTCTAAATTTAAGAGAAATAATGTTACGAGCTATAAATAGTTATGGACAAGATGTGAAATCTCAGGTAAGTATTTCAAATATAGATTCTGCAGAAATAGTTGGTGATATTTTTGATTCAAAAAATACTATTGGTAAATATAGTGTTCAGTATGCTTTTGAAAATGTAAACGGAGAGCCTTTTTCTGTTACAAAACAAATAATGGTTTTCGATAGTGCTGTACCTCTTAAATCAGCAAAAACGATTTCTTCGTTAATTTCTTTCAACAATGATGTATCAGCAATTAATATTTCACCAGAAGTTAATGAATTAATATCTGAAATTAACTCATTGGATTATTCTGTTTACAAAGGAATATTAGTTGTTGTTTTAAGAGCATTACTTGAACTTACTTTTGATACATTATCTTTAAATAGTGTTATTACATTTACTTCAAATAATGATTTGGAAAAGAAAATAGAAGACTTTAAACAGTATTTAATAAATGGTGCATTATCTCAAATTTGTACTGCCTACAATACTGAACTATCATCATTTCATTCCGAATTAAACACAGTGCAATTAATTAATCCAACTGAAATATCGGCATATCTAAATTTAGCTGCACACAAAGGTGTACAAAGAATAGATTCAACAAAAGCTATTGAATTATGCAAATCAACAATTTCTCCAATATTAGTTTATGCATCGTTACTATTAAAAAGAGGTAATGAATAATGCCTGTTAATTTTTCTCCTCTGCGTTATCCCGGAGGTAAAACAAAACTATATACATACGTAAAATCAATATTAGAAGAAAATAATCTAATTGGACAAACATATATAGAACCTTTTGCAGGAGGTTCTGGTCTTGCATTAAAGTTATTGTTGAATGGGGATGTTAAAAGAATAGTTTTAAATGATTATGATCCAGCAATTTACAGCTTTTGGTATTGTGTATTAAATGAATCAGAGCAATTATGTGATTTTATTATGAATGTTGATTTATCTCTTGATGAATGGGATTATCAAAAAAACATTTACATAAATCAAAACCATTACAATATATTGGAAGTTGCAAAAGCAACATTATTTCTTAACAGAACTAATGTTTCTGGCATTATTAAAGGAGGAATGATTGGTGGAAGAAACCAAACAGGAGCTTATGGAATTAATGCCAGATTTAATAGAGATGATTTAGTTTCAAAAATTGAGAATATTTCTAACCATTCTCAGCAAATAGAATTGTATAATATGGATGCAAAAAAATTTATAAAACCGACAATACTTCATCACTATTACAAAACTTTCATAAATTTTGATCCTCCATATGTTGAAAAAGGTGGACAACTTTATAAAAATTCATTTGTTGAAAAAGATCATGAAGAATTATGTAAAGCAATAGGAAAATGTTCTAGAAAATGGATGGTTACGTACGATGTAAATCCTCTTATAAAAAGACTTTACAGAAACTATAGAGGTACAGAGATTATTCTTAATTACTATGCAAAAAATGTAAGAAAATCAAGAGAGTTAGTATATTTTAGTAATAATTTGATTTTACCCAAAAGTATAGAAATTTAAAAGAAGATTGTACATTAGTTAATAGGTGTTTTGTATTATTTTAAATTTATTGTGTTTTACAAATATGCAGAAAGCAGTCTAAAAATTTTGACTGCTTTTAAAATTGCAATCTGTTGACAAAAATTTTAATGAGCGTTAAGATGCGAGTGAGGTGATAGAATGAACGGTGTAATTTATGCGAGATATTCAAGTGACAATCAGCGTGAAGAGTCGATTGAAGGTCAATTGCGTGAATGCAAAGAATTTGCAAACCGCAATGATATAACAATTATTGATACATACATTGACCGTGCATTTTCTGCCAAAACCGATAATCGCCCTTCGTTTCAGAAAATGATTAGAGATAGTGCAAAAAATCAGTTTGATGTAATCATTGTATGGAAACTTGACCGATTTGCTCGTAACCGTTATGATTCAGCTCACTACAAGGCTCAACTTCGCAAGAATGGCATAAAGGTTGTATCTGCAACTGAAGCTATAAGCGAAGGTGCAGAAGGTATCATCCTTGAATCGGTACTTGAAGGCATGGCTGAATATTATTCCGCCGAGCTTGCAGAAAAAGTTATTCGCGGTCAAACTGAAAATGCTATGAAATGTAAGTTTAACGGCGGACCTGTCACCTTTGGTTATTATATTGATGACGAACAGCACTTTCAAATTAACAAAGAAACTGCACCATATATTACCGAAATATACAAGGCTTACGACAGCGGGATGACTATGAAAGAAATTGCCGAGAATTTGAATAATAAAGGTGTTTCAAATGTTCGCGGCGGCAGATTCACTATCAATATCATCTCTAAAATTTTGTCTAACAGAAGATATATCGGCGAGTATAGATTTCGCGATATAGTAGTGCCTGATGGAATACCTCCTATTATTGATAAAGAATTATTTGATAGAGTGCAGACAAGCCTTGAAAAGAATAAACATGCTTCTGCAAAGTACAAAGCAGATGATGAATATATCTTAACCACAAAATTGTATTGTGGTAAATGCAAGTCATTTATGGTTGGTGAAAGTGGTACAAATCATCAAGGATTAACCTATCGTTATTACAAGTGTATTGATGCAAAACGCAAGCGTGGATGTGATAAGAAAGCAGTCAAGAAAGAATACATTGAAAATGTCGTTCTTAATGCAGTAGTTGCAGCACTCACAAATGAAGATTATATTAATCAGTTAATTGACGCTTTATTAGAGTATCAGGAATCTGAAAACACAGATTTGAAACTTCTTCAACAGCAGTTATCAAAAACAAATAAGAAGATTGATAATATGCTGAATGCTATTGAGCAAGGCATTATTACAGACTCTACAAAACAAAGATTACAGGAACTTGAGGCAAAGAAAAAGGATATTGAAGTTCAGATAGCACAAGAGGAAATCTCAAAACCTAAATACACAAGAGAGCAATATCAACAGTTTTTCAATAATGCAAAGGTTGCAGATTTGAAAGATCAAGTACAGCGAAAAGCACTGATAAATTATTTCGTAAATTCAGTTGTGCTGTATGATGATTATGCATTGTTTTATCTCAACTACAAAGAACACGCATTAAAACTAAAATTATCTGACATTGAGAAAAGTTCGGATACACTTCTCAATGCTCTGCCATAACTCAAACCCCCAACTCAGGTTGGGGGTTATTTTTATCACCAAATAGTTTAGAGAGCAATATGGTAAATAAAGAGTGGCAAAGTGCTTTAATAAAATCGATAAATGAGAATGTTAAGTTTGTGCCAGTGAGAATAGCAGACTGTAATCCACCAGCAATACTGACAGATACTCTTTATATAGATTTATATGGAAATGGTATGGATGATGCTGTTTCTCAAATGAAATGTGTTATTAATTCTGAAAACACTTATAAGGCTATTGATGATATTGATAATCTTGTTGCAATTGTTCAGCAAGAGTCACTTTACAAGATTAAAATAGAAATTAGAGCATTCAGCAAAGACTTGGCACGGCAGAGCATTTATTCATACATATTACGCAATAGCTCCAACACTTGTAAAGTTGTTTGGTAAAACAAAGTGGTTTAACAATTTATTTAAACCATTGCTTGATAAAAAAGTAAATCAACTGAACGATAACGGAGTTGAAAATACACCTTACCGGGATGTTGAATGGTAAAAGTATTAATTAATAGTCCCAAAATATGGATACTAAGCTTTATCCCTATTGTATTTGAAATGGCTGTATGCTACAATCAAATCAACACGAAAGGGGAATACATATGATTGGTTTTAGTATTTCAAACAAAGAGAATAAAACAGATAATACAGAAACAATTGTGCCTGAAGTACTTGAGGAAGAGCCTGTAAGAAGTGTTGTTACTGTGCATTTCATCAACGAAAGGGAGTATCCGTATTACAATGATATGTTTAATCTCAAAGTGGGCGATGTTGTTTATGTTGACGGAAAATTGAAAGGCATACCCGGCAGAGTGACTGAGGTTACAACGAAGTTCAAGGTTAGTCTTGATTTCTATAAAAGAGTTACAGCAAAACTGAATCTTGAATTCCACGGTGTGTTTAAAAAGAGTTCCTGCTTTATGGTATGCAATAATCCGAATGCACTTACAATTGAACAAACAAAGAGCTGGTATTTTCCGCCAAGAGAGGAAGAAGAAAAGTTCTTTGTTGGCGACGGCTACAGGATTAAGCTTGACAGTATTATGAATAACGATGATATTGATGATGTCGATTTCGCTGATGCCGTTGACATAGTCAAGGACGGAGAAGTAAAATTTATTACTGTAAAAAACGGCAAAGGCTTTGCAATTGTTAAGAGAAATAAACCGCACCCTGTAGAGTTTGAATACAGTAATGGTGTAGTTTCAAATCTGCTTTGTGACTGTATTAAGCCAAATCTTTGTGACCATTCATTGGCGGTTTGCATTGCTATGGATATTCTGACAGAACATGATATTGACAGAGATAATCCTGAATTTACTGCACTTGATATAAACGAGTTTCTTAAAATCGTTTCATACACAAATAAAGATGTTTCTGTAAAAATTTAATTAAAAATTAATAGCCTATAAAGAGTGTGCGAGGGACAAGCCCTATGACCACACGGCAACCTTATCAACAGCATTATTACTGATATTATGCCTGTCGGTGATTTTGAACTGATTTTTGAGTTTCTCATTCTGTGAAGAAGTAATCTCAAGCATTTTCTTCAAATCTTCATTCATTGAAGACAGCTCTTCATTCTCCTCAAGCACAGCATTGTAATCAATGGGTTGTTCTTTAAGGGAATACAATGCACTTTCTCCAAGATTACCATTAGGTCTGCTATCATATCCATAATGCTTTAAAACATCTTCAGGCAAAATATCAGGATAATACCTGTTGACATAATCGAGCAAATCGGATATACTAATGTTAGAAACAGTACGAGAGGTATCATTTTTTGATACTGACTCGGGCTCGTTAAGAGCAGCTGTTTCTTTTTTTGCGTTTATGGAATATAAAACATCTATATTTTCAAGTGCATTTGTTTTATTATTTACAACAAATTCAACAATATATAAATTGTTCCTTGTATTGTTGCCAATACCTACCAATACATAAGAATTGTTCTTTGCCTCTGTATTGCGAGGATTTAATTCATTAATCATTATAGAATTTTTTAGTATATTTCCTATATTTTCATATACAGGAGCAACTGTTTTATATCGTCTATCAAATGAATGCTTAAATGCTGCATTTGTTACCTTGATATTTTTATCAATATCCTCAACATTTACAAATATATCACCTTCAGAGTTTTGAAATCCAACTGAAAGAGCACTTTTAAGACCATTATTTATTACTGTGCTTCTTGAAACATTATCTGTTTTAAACTTTGTATCATCAACAGTTGTAATTTTCATATCAGGCTTGCTTGTCAAAGTCTCATATGAATAAGGCTCCTTGCGTGAATAACGGATATCAGAATTATTTGTAGGATTGATATTATCAATTTTCTTAATCTGTTCAGGATAAAAAGCAATATACTCCTCATTCCCGTTATTAACACCGTCATATCCTTGAGATATAAGATAATTCCTTGCTTTTATTCCTGCATTGTTTTCTCCTTTAAACAAATACAAAGACTTATAGGCAGCTCCTTCAGGTGCAGGATTTGTTATATTCAGGTAATATGCACCAACATTAGCACCGTAACCTTGAGCATCAATTTCCCACGGACTAAAGAAATTACCCTGTATATCCATATTAGCCCTCGTTTTGCTGCTGTCGAAAACAGTAAAATCACTTTCCGTTCCGTGATACACAACCTGAAGATTTCCATTCTCATCACGAATTTTGCTATTTTTAAAATATTCCTGTTGCTGCTCAGATAACTTATTTCCCTCACTATCCTCTTTCAGTGAAAATTTTGGTTTATTCTGCATATCATAACTATTGACAGATAATGCTTTTTGGAGTATACTTGTCATAAAGAGATTGTTCTCGGTTTCATTAGCCTCTGTCGTGTTCAGAGATACTCCTGAAATCAGTTCAGTTTCTTTTTTTGTTATTACATCGTGAAGATATAAACGCTGGGTATTACTGTCCCTCATCAGCATAACGCCCATGTAATATTTCTCATTAGAAATTTCTATGGGTGCAGCTACCACTATTCTTTCTACGCCTTTTTTACTACTAACAAAAATAGTTTTACCATTCTTGATAACATCAGGAATTGCTACATAAGCAGTATTTTTTAATCTTGTACTTCCATGTCTTAAGTCAGAATGTCTGCTCGACTTATTAAGCAAAACATCACCATATTCATCAGAGTAAATATTATTGTTTAAAGATGAAAAATACTTATCTATCTTATTGCTTAATTGATCATCACCATCAAATTCATTACCCTTTAACGACACTACCGTTTCCATATTAACAACACTTTTTGCGTTATTTTTGAGCTGTTCATTAGTATACTTTGGATATTTAATCGAATATCTAATTTCCCTTTGAATATCATTAGTGTCACTTTTCTGCGATGCTTTCAAGCATTCATCAAACATAGCAAGGATTTTTTCCTGCGCTTTCTGCTCATTCTGCAATGCTCTGTATTCGGCATTTCTGATTGAAATGTCTTTCAGCGCATTTTTGATTTTTTCAATGAAATCAGCAAAGAAATCTCTTACCTTTTGGGCAAGCGTCACATCCTGTTCTACAAGTTGCTGTAATGGCAGCAGATGTAGGATTTATTTCTTATTGCTTTGGTTCAAAGTTTTGGGGAAACGGATATGCGACTGAGTCAGCCAAAGTAGTTTTAGAGTACGGTTTTAAAGAAATAGAATATAACAACAATATTACAACCTTTGTTGCAAAAAGTAATGTTCGTTCTCAGAATGTATTGAAACGTTTAGGATTTAAATGTGAAGCAATTTTAAGACATAGAGATAAAACGGATTTTGGCATAGAGGATTGTTTTTCCTACTCATTATTGAAAATTAAAATGAACAGAAAAGAATACATATGTAAAATTGCTTCCATTGAAGAAATGGAAGCAAAGTGAAACTATGAAATTAAAAAGAATAAAAGTCCGAATTGGGAAATTTGGAAAGCAAGTGCTATGAAAAGGTTACTTTAGGTGTTGAGCCGTATGACACCGAATATTTAAAATTATCCGTTTTTAAGGTCTTTTACTGACAAATTAATTGCAGAATATGAGTTAAGATATTTTATTATCTCATCAAAAGATGAGCAGTAATTATACAGCAGCTTGAAATTATCATTAATAAATCCCTGATTAATAGCATTATCTATCATTGATTCCAGGTTGGAATAATAGTTGTTGATATTATAAATAATGATTGGTTTTTTATGTCTGTTAAGCTGCTTTAATGTCAGAATCTCAAACAGTTCTTCAAAGGTTCCGACACCGCCCGGAGCAATAATAAAAGCATCTGCCCTGTTTTCCATTTCAGCTTTACGCTCACGCATAGTTTCCGTAAAAATCAATTCATCACAATTATCATAAATTATTTCAACATTAGCTTCTTTAAAAAAGGTTGGAATAACGCCTGTTACGGTTGCGCCGCCTTTTTTAAAACCGCGTGCGGCAGCACCCATCAAGCCATCGCCGCCGGCGCCGAAAACAAGATTATGCCCATTTGACGCCAGCTTTTCACAGAGGCGTTCTACAGAAACAATATATTTATTATCAATCTCAGTGCTTGCCGCACCAAATACGCAAATATTCATAAAATCACCATTTTTTATTATTTAAATCAGAGCAGCGTTCCATCAAGCTTGCTTGAAACGGAGCTTGCAAACGATTGCAGCCTGCGCAGGGAGCGTTAATTCCTCAGCAAACAGGTTATAGTAATAATATATGCTAAATTCTAAATAATTTTAACACAGTGTTAATTTTATGTCAATTTCTTGTTTTTGGTTTTCATATATTGTATAATATATAAAATTTATTATATAGAAAATGGTGTAATTTTGAGGATTATTGCTATAGGAGATGTCGTATCAAAACCGGGGTGCGAATATCTAAGAAAAGAATTGCCAAAGCTCAAAAAGGAGCTTGGAATTGACATTGTTATTGCAAACGGAGAAAATTCGGCTGTTGGCAACGGCATTCTGCCGCAGAGTGCAAATTACATACTCGACAGCGGTGTTGATTTAATTACGCTCGGCAATCATACATTCAAAAGGAGAGAAATATATACCTATCTTGATGGGAATCATCCGGTTATCAGACCTGCAAATTATTACAACAGCAGTCCGGGAAAAGGATATATAATTCTTGATAAGGGATACTGCCGTGTCGCAGTAATCAATCTTATGGGAACAATGTTTATGGATAATCTGCAAAATCCATTTATAATTATTGACAAGCTTATAGAAGAAATCAAGAATCAAGATATCAATATAATTCTTATAGATTTTCACGCAGAAGTTACATCGGAAAAAAAGGCTATGGGATTTTATCTTGACGGGAAGGTATCTGCCGTTTTCGGCACTCATACACACATACAGACAAATGACAGTCAGATCCTTCCTAATGGGACAGGATATATAACTGACCTTGGAATGACAGGTCCGTACTACAGTGTGCTTGGAGTTAATCCTGAATGCGTTATTGAAAAATTCAGGACAAACATGCCTGTCAGATTCAAAGCGGAAGACGGACCATGTATACTTGAAGGCTGTTTGTTTGAAATTGACAACGGCACGGGCAAGACTATTGATATTAAGACAATTAGGAGATAACAATGCAAAAGAGATATTTTGCTTTGATAATGGCGGTTATTATACTGATTTCCTGCTTAACCGGATGTGTTGGCGAAGGCGAGAAAACAGTGGTTACAACTGAATCTACAACAGTTAAGGAAAAGGACAGCTCATCTTTCAAGCTGAGTTATACACAATCAGACAGTCTTGACCCATTCAAAGCAAAAACCCAAAACAATCAGGTGCTTGCATCACTTGTGTTTGAGTCACTGTTTGATATTGATGAAGGATATGAGCCGATTGCAAACATAGCAACGGGATATTCTTTCACCGATTCGAAAACCCTCAGAGTAGATATTAACCGGCAAATTAAATTTTCAGACGGAAGTGACCTTGATCTCGATGATGTTATTTTTTCAATCAATGCTGCTAAGGATTCAGAGGCATACGGCAGTACACTGAAATGTATCGGCAATGTCGAGGCTGACGGCAATTCAGTAATAATAAATCTCAATTACGCTGATCCATACGCAGTAAATCTGCTAACCTTCCCTATCACTTCAATCAATGATGACGAGGACGGTTTCCCGGTCGGAAACGGAAGATATAAGTATAAAAACAATGGCGGCAAAATAATACTTACAGTAAATGAAAACAGTGATTTTGACCCATATATCACTGCAATAACACTGGTAAATATCGCAGCTGCGGATTCAATTGATAATGCTGTTAACATAGGTAATATTTCATATGCTTTCAGGGATATGAGTGTTGATACTTCAAAGCGAATGTCCTGTTCAAAAAAGGCAATTGATATGAATAATCTGGTTTATATCGGCGTAAACTCAAAATCAGGTATAACATCAAACAGTCAAATCAGGCAAGCCGTGTCTCTGGCTGTTAACAGAAACACCTTAGCGGAAAGTGCTTATTCAGGCTATGCTCAGGCAGCAGAATCGGTATTTAATCCAAATTTTAAAAGCACGGAAAATATTACTGTATTCTCTGCCGAGGACGATATTTCCGCTGCAAAGCAGGCAATAGCACAAAGCGGATATGAAAGTGATAAGCTCTCTCTTTCAATATTAGTTGACAAAAACGAAAATAAAAATACCGCTGCAAATCTTATCAAATCTCAGCTTGAAAGTGCAGGCTTCAGCGTTAAGATTGAAAGTGTCAGTTACAAAGAATATTCAAATCGAATTAAAGCATCACAATTTGATTTATATATAGGTGAAGTAAAGCTTTCAAGTGATATGTGCCTTTATCCTTTCCTTAATTCAAACGGCGGTGTAAGCTACGGAATTGACCATGTGGCATTGACCTGCGATAACCTGTATATAAAATATCTTAACGGCTCTGAGGAGCTTGAAGAATTCATTCTTTCATTCTACAATGAAATGCCGTATATACCGCTGGTTTATAAAAAAGGTATGATATGCTATTCAAAAGCTATGAATGGTGATATGCAGGGATATTACGGAAATTTCTTTTCAAATATAGACAGCTGGAATTTTAATTCTTGATTTAAGGAAAAATAAGACATATAATTTATATATAGAATATCGGAGGTGTTCAAATGATAAAATTGGAAAACCCTAATGGATATATTGAAATAACAAACAATTATTTTGCAAATCTTGTAGGCAGAGCTGCCCAGAGCTGTTTTGGTGTAACAGGTATGGTTAACTCAAATGCATACAGATCAATTAAAAGCGCAATAAAAAGCAAGGTTTCAGGTGATAACTCTGACCAGGGAGTGATCGTTAAAAGCATTAACGGCAACCTTGTAATTGAACTGCATATATCTGTTTCATACGGTGTAAATATCAGTGCAATTGTTGAAAGTATTGTCAACAAGGTACGCTACACTGTCGAAGAAGCAACTGATTTAAAAGTATCAAAAGTTAATGTATATATTGATGCACTTAACTGATTGGAGATAATTTATGATAACTGGATTGATGTTTCGTGACTCAATAATTTCTGCTGCTAATAATATTGCTAACAGCAGACAAGCTGTTGATGCACTTAATATATTCCCTGTTCCCGACGGTGATACGGGTACAAATATGAGTATGACAATAAGCGCTGCCGCAAAGGAAATGGCAACACTGCCTGACCACTGCACTATTGAAGAGGCTTCAGCGCACTGCGCTTCTGCTCTTTTAAGAGGGGCAAGGGGTAACTCAGGCGTTATTCTTTCACTTATATTTCGTGGATTTTCAAAGGGATTTAAAGGGCTTAAGGAAGCAGGCGCAAAGGATATTGCAAATGCCTTCAAGGAGGGCGTTGACGCGGCATATAAGGCAGTAATGAAGCCGACCGAGGGCACTATCCTTACAGTAATCAGAGAGGCAAAGGATGCCGCAGTCGAAATGGCAGAGATTCAAGAAGATCCTCTTGAGGTTGCGTTTGCGGCACTTCAAGCCGCTAAGGAAGCACTTGCAAAAACGCCGGAACTTCTCCCGGTATTAAAAAAAGCAGGAGTTGTTGATGCAGGCGGACAGGGACTCATCCTCGTTTTTGAAGGAATGGAAAGCGTATGGCACAACGGTGTAATTGTCCAGCCGATTGATGGCTCAGGAGTAACACCTGTGTCCACGCCGTCAAAATCCACTGTTGCAAATGCTTCTGATGATATTGAGTTCGGCTATTGTTCTGAATTTTTAATTGAAAAGAGCGATAAAGCCAAAGAGAAGGACTCTCTGCGTCTCAGGGCCTTTCTTGAATCAATCGGCGACTGTGTTGTGGTTGTTGATGATAATGATATCATTAAGGTTCATGTTCATTCAAATGAACCGGGAAATGTTATTCAGGCTGCGCTGAAATACGGTCAGCTTATAAACATAAAAATTGATAATATGAGATATCAGCATGCAAATGCAGATGTCGGAGTAAAAGACAGTAAAGAAATCATTCGGCCGACTGTAACCGAGCCCGAAAACAAGTATGGCTTTGTTGCCGTCTGTGCAGGTGAAGGACTCAGCGAGCTGTTTTCAGACATCGGTGCAGATGTAGTTGTCAACGGCGGTCAGACAATGAATCCGTCAACTGACGATATACTGAATGCAGTTATGAGTACACCTGCAAAAACAGTATTCGTTCTTCCAAACAACAAAAATATCATTATGGCTGCCGAGCAGACTATTCCTCTTGCAAAGGACAGAGAGGTAAGAGTACTGCAAACAAAAACCATCCCACAGGGGATTTCTGCAATGCTCTGCTTTGATGAAACATGTGACGCTGATGAAAATCAGATGAATATGATGAATACCGCAGCAAAAGTTCATACAGCACAGGTAACATTTGCTGCACGCGACAGTGATATTGACGGTCAGCAGGTACATGAAGGCGAGATTATTGGTCTTTGTAACGGTAAGATAAAATATATCGGCAAAGATATAACAGAAATCGCATTCAAATCTGCCGACAAATTGTTCAAAAAGAATGAACATTCGCTTATAACCATAATTTACGGTGAAGGTGTAAGTGAAAAGGATGCCGATAAGGTTGCAAAGAAATTTGAAGCAAAATACGGCAGCAGCATTGAAATCAGTATTGTTAACGGAGGCCAGCCTGTATATTACTTCATAATTTCAGTGGAATAATAATTGGAGCATACTATGCTTAATAGTGAAAGCAATATAAAATTTATTAAGGGTGTTGGCGAAAAAAGAGCCGAGCTGTTTAATAAGCTCGGCATCTTTGATGTTGATTCTCTTATTCATTTTTATCCGCGCAAATACGAGGACTGGACAAATACAAAAAGCGTAAAAGATGTCAATGACGGAGATAATATTTCACTCAGGGCAACTATGATTACGCCCATCAAAGAGTATATGGTACGGCGCGGTATGACACTGTATAAATGCAGGTTCAGTGACGGTGAAAGCATTATAAATGTAACAATATTCAACAACAAATATCTTGCGCAGTCGCTGAGAGTGTATGAGGACTATGTGCTGTTCGGCAAAATTGAAAAAAATTTCACCGCTGCCTCAATGTCATCACCGAAGATAGAGCAAATTGACAGAGGGATAAGGATTCATCCTATATATTCCTCAACAGGTAAACTCACATCAAACGCTATTGCAAAAGTTATCAGGAATGCACTTGATAATCTTGATACACTGGCTGAAACACTTGATTACAGTATCAGAAAAAAATACGGATTAATTTCTCTTGATAAGGCAATACGCTCAATCCACTTTCCTGAAAATGAAAGTGAAATAAAAGCCGCAAGAAAAAGGCTTATATTTGAAGAACTGCTTACCCTCCAGTTGGGTCTATTAAAACTTAAATCGAACAAAAAAAGTGAAACGCCGTTAAAAATAACTAAGGATTACACAAATGAATTTTTGCCGCTTCTCCCCTTCTCACTGACTAATGCACAGACAAGGGTAATAAAAGAGTGTATAAACGATATGCAGGGTAAGTATCCTATGAGCAGACTGCTCCAGGGGGATGTTGGCTCAGGAAAGACAGCAGTCGCATCAGGAATAATATATACCGCAGTTAAAAACGAGTATCAGTGTGCATTAATGGTACCAACAGAAATACTCGCGCAACAGCATTTTGAAAGCATATCAAAATTATTCAGCGGTACTGATATAAATGTCCGGCTTCTTACAGGCTCAACAAAGGCAAAAGAGAAAAGAGAAATAAAATCACAGTTGATTGATGGTGAAATAGATTTATTAATCGGAACACACGCAATAATTCAGAATGATGTTGAGTTCAAAAATCTCGGATTAGTCATAACAGATGAGCAGCACCGATTCGGTGTAAAGCAGAGAGCAAGCCTCGTTAACAAGGGCGTTGGCATACATACGCTCGTTATGAGTGCAACACCGATACCGAGGACACTCGGTCTCATACTTTACGGCGACCTTGATATCAGTATCCTTGATGAGCTTCCGCCGAACAGACAAGAAATACGCACTGATGTTGTTGACTCAAGATATAACAACAGACTGCACAAATTTATCAGAGATGCAGTTGACCGCGGTGAGCAGTGTTACATAATATGCCCGATGGTTGAAGAAAGTGAAGATAACGAAAATCTTAAATCAGCCGAACAGCTCGCAGAGGAGCTTTCACAGACTGCCTTCAGAGGGTATAACCTCGGCCTGATTCACGGAAAAATGAAAGCAAATGAAAAAGAAAAAATAATGAAAGCATTTTCTGACGGTTATGTTCAGATTCTTGTTGCAACAACAGTTGTAGAGGTTGGTGTGGATGTACCGAATGCAACAATAATGGTGATTGAAAATGCAGAAAGGTTCGGACTTTCACAGCTTCACCAGCTTCGCGGAAGAATAGGAAGAGGAAATAAAAAAAGCTATTGTGTTCTTGTATCAGACAGTAAAAGCGAAAATGCAAGAAACAGGCTTATGGTTATGAAAAAATACAATGACGGCTTTAAAATTGCTGATGAAGATTTAAAAGCACGAGGCCCCGGTGATTTCTTCGGTGAGAAACAGCATGGTCTTCCCGACCTCAAAATCGCAGATATGCTTGAGAATATGGACATTCTTAATCTTGCGCAGAAATGTGCTGAAGATATATTGGAAGAGGATTTCAATCTTGATATGAAAAAGAATAAAAATCTCTGCAATAATATTACAAAGATGTTTAGAAATATAAATTATTAGTATCGTTTTAACTCTGAAGCAATATAACATAAAACAGGGCTGCCTCACTAAAAATGTGAGACAGCCCTGTTAATATTATTTATATATAACTATAACTTCGGATAATCACGCTTAATAACATCCATATGTTTTAAGGCGTTTTGATATAGATATAGGCTTACCGTCATTCAATACGGCAGGGACATCGGCGAATAGGTTATAATTCTGAAAGATTAACTATTTTTATATCGTTTTCCATAAATGCTTTGTTCAATGCTTTTACAAAATCCAGAGCTCTTTCGCCGTCACCATGAACGCAAACAGAATGGGCTTCAATAGAAATATCTTCCCCTGTGTAAGTCTTGACCTTACCATCCTTTATCATTCTTATAACACGCACAATGGCTTCATTTTCATTAGTAATCATTGAGCCCTCAAGCGCTCTTGCTCTGAGTGAGCCGTCTGCCTCATACGCTCTGTCTGCAAAAACCTCGCAGGCATACTTGACGCCCTTCTTTCTTGCAGACTCAATCATCCTTGAGCCCGAAAGTGCAAGTAAAATCAAGCTGTCATCAAAATCCCTAATTGCATCGACAATCGCATCTGCCAAGCCGATATCCTTTGCTGCCATATTATACATTGCGCCGTGAGGCTTGACATGCTGCAAAGATTTACCCTGTGATTTTGCAACAGCCGACAAGGCGCCAAGCTGATAGAGCATATAATAATAAACCTGTTCAGGTGTAACCTCCAAATTTGTTCTGCCGAAATTTTCTTTATCCGGATATCCCGGATGAGCACCGACAGCAATACCGTTTTTTTTGCAAAGAGCAACAGTTTTGCCCATTAATTCACTGTCCCCTGCATGAAACCCACAGGCTACATTAGCGCTTGATATCAAAGGAATAATCTGCTCATCAAAATCAGCGCCCTCGCCTAAATCGGAATTCAAGTCAATTTTATACATAATAATTCCCATAGCCTTTCAGGCTGCAAACAATTTATTAAAATCATCCATACGACCTACTGCAGCCGGGCAAGGCGTATAACGGAAATTCCTCCATCTCAAAATTATGCCGCAGACAAATTTTGAAGGATTTGATTGCGAGTACTCACAGACCGAGGAAAAGAAAGCAAAAAGAATCGGAAACAATCGGTGATACAATTTGGATAGTGTGATTTTCACGTTTATCACCTTAATATTTTAAGCAAACATTTTTTACATCGGTAATAAACATATGCCCTGGTGAATGGGTAATTGCAATAGGCGGTTTGCTTTGCATTACTGCATTCTGAGGAGTAACACCGCACGCCCAGAACACCGGTACCTCACCGTCATTAATTGTTACACTTTCACCGTAATCCGGATTTGTAATATCATCAATTCCGATCTCATGCGGATTACCTATCTGAACAGGTGCGCCGTGAACTCTTGGCATTGCGGCGGTGACATTAACAGCTTTTACAACCAAATCATTTGGGATCGGACGCATGGAAACAACCATATTCCCGTAAAATTTACCGGCTGAATTTAATGCAATATTTGTATTAAACATAGGGACATTTCTGCCCTCTTCAATATGGCGTACCGGTATTCCCGCCTCAAGCAGCTCACTTTCAAAGCTGAAAGAGCAGCCGATAAGGAAGTAAACGAAATCATCTTCCCAATAATCCGTGATATCAGTAACCTCTTTTTCGAGGACTCCGTTTTTCCATATCCTGTACTTTGGGAAATCCTTGCAGACATCACCCTCTGCCGCCATTGTTTTGAAGCTCTTTGAACCGACATCGCCAACCTCCAAAATCGGGCAGGGTTTAGGATTGCGCATACAAAAAAGTAAAAAATCAAAGGCATAATCCTTAGGCAGTATACAAAGATTTGCCTGAGCATAACCTTTACACATGCCTGATGTTTGAAAATCAATCTTACCTTCTCTTATCAATTTTTTAACTTCCTGCGGGTGCATATTTGAATAATCCATAATTATTTTAATTACCTTTCTGAATGCAAACGGCTTTTAAATAAGCTTTCAATATACTTTTTTTGTTTTTTAGCAAGCTCCTCTGCTTCTTTTATACTGATTTTCCTGAAGTAAATTTTGTCATAAGGCTTGACCTGAGCAAGCTTAGGCAAATCAACGCTCACAACAGTTGCAATTTTTGCATATCCGCCGGTTGTCTGGTGATCAGCCATAAGAATTATCGGCATACCCGATGCTGTAATTTGGACAGAGCCAAAAGCAATTCCGTCGGAAATAATATCCATTCCGTTTTTTCCTCTAAGTGCAATACCGCTGAGTCTTATTCCCATCCTGTCAAGATTAGGAGTAACCGTATATTGCTGCTGAGTAAAGAAAGCTAAATCAGTCTTTGTGAACATATCCTCCTGAGGACCGAGCACAACACGAACTTCTACCTTTTTATCATATTTATTTTCAGTTATCTCCCGATTATCGACGGAGATTATATCAGCGTTTCCTGTTGCAAGCTTATCTTTTGCTTTAAGCATTCTGCCTTCAAAGCCGCCTATACCAAGCTTGATGTTAGTTGAAGCGCTGTTCATTACTAACGGCACATCAATACCTCCTGCAACCGCAAGATAACATCTCATTCCGCTTTTTGCATACCCGATTGAAAGCACATCACCACTGTTCGCTTTATATGCCTTATTAGTTCTAATCGGGATATCGTTAAGCTTGGCATCAAATTTTCCGCCTGACAAGGCAAATATATGCTCGTCAGTAAATTTTGCTGTAATTCCTTGTATTGTCATTTCAATGACAGGTGCGTTGATATCATTTGCACAGAGCTTATTTGCAAGCTTCATTGAATAGCTGTCCATCGCGCCGCTCTGAGTGAATCCGTTTTTCATTACGCCGAATCTTCCCAAATCCTGAACAGTGGACAGCATACCGGCATTAATAATTTCTATCATAACCGAGCCTCCTCAAAAGAAGGAATATAAGAGCCGATATTTACCTGTTTTTCTATATCAATAAATTCATCCTTGGTTATGCTGTAAAATTTTATATAATCTCCTGCCTGATACAAAATAGGGTCAGTTTTGAACGCTTCATAAACTTTGACAGGCGTTTTGCCAATTATCTGCCATCCTCCGGGCGAGCAAACCGGATAAATTCCTGTTTGCTCACCGCCTATACCGACTGCGCCCTCGAAAACCTCAAGCCTTGGATTCTCAAGCCTTGGCACAGTAAGTCTTTTATCCATACCACCGAGATATGCAAATCCCGGTAAAAACCCAAGCATATAAATCAGATAAGGCTTAGCAGTGTGTATATCTATTATTTCCTTACTGTCAAGCCCTGTGCAGGCACTTACATTTGCCATATCAAGTGCAAACTCTTCATCATAGCATACAGGAATCTGCCAAACCCTTGCTGTTTCGTTTGATGAATCTGACATATGGAATATCAATTTGGAAATTTTCTTTTTCAGCTTTTCTGATGATATAACAGTACAATCATAAAACACCATAAGAGAGGAAAAGGTCGGTATAAGTTCAATAACACCTTTAATTTTTTTACTGTTTATAACGGCAGAAAGCTCGGTGACTTTTTTGTTTACTTCTTTACTTATTTCCTTTTCAAATTGAACGGTTATTGCTGTATCAGCATTTTGTAAAAAAGAATAAATCATTTGTTAAAAAATCCCTTTTTTAGTGTTTTATCAAACCACGCTCCGGTTTTATCCTTAACAGTCGGCGGATATTCAATAATCGCTTTCATCATTGCAATCATAGGGAGATTGATATTTTTTCCTATTCCGTCAATATATGCACGAGCTTTCCCATACATATCAATCATTCCTGCACCTGCTGCTGCATCCATAGCAGCCGACTGCTCTTCAACAGTATGGAAAAGGTCATGATCACCGAGAAGAAATGCAGCAGCTGCCATAAGTGCATTACAGCCCCAATCGGAGCATGTTGCAGTTATGATATTATCAGCAGCTGTATCGGCTAATATACCAAAACCTGAGCCCGCCTTACATCCGCCTTTTTCAGCATACGGAATATACTTTCTGATATGATTTTCTATTGCTGCCATTCCGATTTCATTGCCTAAATCTCCGATTGAAAGATTATATATGCCAAGTGCCTGACACTTCTTAAATAAAACGTCATACTTTGCCTCAATGTTTGTAGTGTTTACTCCGACTGCATTATGATAATACCCGTTTCTGTTTCTTCCGGGTGCCTCGTTTGTAATCACGGCGCAAGGCTTTCCGTGTGACAGGATCTCATCTGCCTGGGAACCGGCTTCTTGAATTATCTTTGTAAATTCAACAACACAGACTTCGTTATCGCCTATATTATCAATATCTGTTGTAACATCAAAGTCAAGCACTCTGCTCATGGCGTTTATTGCCTTTATGCACTGTTCGGGAACAATCATAACAGGCTTTGCTGCAAATGCTTTGATCAAAAATCTTGCAAAAAGCGTTGATGAAATAATGCCGTCAGTTTCTGCCTCTTCCCACGGAAGAAGAATAAAGCCTGTTAAAATAAATACCTTTTCTCCTTTTTTTACATTCTTTGCAAGACCCTTTGCCGCATGAGTAGAAAGTGGTTCTCCCGTAAATGCTCTTGCCCCGTCATAAAGAATACGGCAAACGCCATATCCTCTCGGGTCTAAATTCATAAGTGTGTCAAGATCATCACCAATATTTAAAAGAGTTAATTCTTCTCTGTCCATCAAAAATTCCTCTTGTCAATTTTTATCTCAATTGCTGTCGGCGCATCCGATATTTAAGCCCTGCACTGTTCTTCAAAATCAATTACAAGGGCATCCTGAATTTTTTTGAGCATCTCAGGTGCCTTTCCGCCGACTTTTTTGCCGTCAACTTTTTTAACAGGGATACAAAACGAGCCTGTTGAATGAACAACAATTTCATCAGCATTCATTAGCTCACTGATTGTATACTCTCTTTCTTCAACCTGATATCCGAGCTTTTCGGCAAAGGCAAGAAGTCTGATTCTGGCGGTACCGGGAAGGATCTTATCATCAAGAGGATGAGTAATTACCTTTCCGTCCTTAAATATAGAAACATTTGAATGTGCACATTCTGTTACAATATCGCCTCTGTGAAAAATCGCCTCCTCACAGCCCGCACGTTCAGCAGCGGTTGCAGCAAGGCAGGAAGGAATAAGGTTTAACGTTTTGCAGTTACAGTATTCAAAACGCTTATCTTCAAATGTAATAACATCAATAGGCTTGTATGTATCTGCCACAGGACAAGGTGTTAATGTAATCCAAAGATTTGCTTTATTCTGAGTACCCTTTGAATAAACATGACTGCGCAGCCCAAAGCCTCTTGTAACCTGCATATATACGAATTGATCACCGTCATCAACTTTTAAAACTAATTCTTTTAAAAGCATTTCCAGCTCTTTTCTTTCAACAGGCATAATTATATCCAGCAGCCTTGCGCTGTTATAAAATCTGTTTAAATGGGCATCCATATCAAATATTTTATGATTATGTGAATATGTCGCGTCATAAATTCCGTCACCAAACCAGCAAACTCTGTCCACCATTGGTACCTGCATATTCTCAATCTCGTCATACTTTCCGTTGTAGTAACCTAAATTTTTCATAAAATCTATCCTTTTTTTAAGTAAAAAAGCAATGACAACTACACAGCAGCATTGCTTTTTATATTATAGCACTCGCTCTTAATAAAGTAAATATTTTTATAATAATTTATAACTGCAGTTAATTAAAAAATTTCTTACATTGTGTTTTAATCATAAAATATGCACCTCCGAAAGCCGCCTGACTTTTGGGGTGCATATTATTCTTAATTGTGTTATGATTTTTAATTATTCCTCTGTGGTTGTTTCAGGCTGAGTTGTTGTAACGACTTCGCCGTAAACCTGAAGAATAATTTCTTCGCCGACTGCAACAGTCTCACCTGCCGCAGGAGCCATACCATAGCTTGCTTTGACGGTATCCTTTGTATGACCGCCATCATTATAAATCTCAACGGTAGAAACCTTGAAGCCTAACTTTTCAAGCGTCTTTGTTGCTTCTTCAAGAGTAAGTCCGCCGACATCGGGTACTTCTGCTGTTTTGACGCCTAAGCTGACCGTCAATACAATTGACTGACCCTGCTCAAGCGTCTCGCCTTTTGCAACGCTCTGCTTAAATATGATACCCTCGTCTGCCTCATCAGAGTAATCTGACTCAAAGGTAATATTGAACTGATTATTCCATACCCCATTATTCTCGATATCACTTTGTGTATATCCCGGGGTTACAAAATCAGGCACAGTATAGCTTGCAAGAGTTGTAGACTCGGTTGTTGTCTCTTTATTTCCAAAGCTGAAGCCTCCGTTTTTCAGTACAAGAGCGCCTACCACGCAGGCAACAATTATAAGAACAACAAGGACTGCGATTGCCACTTTTATACCGGTTTTCCGTGGCTTAGACTCGTTATAATCGGGATAACCTCGGTAGTACTCTTCCTGTTCAATAGGATCAGATTCAGGCTCTTCCTTCTCTGCCTGCTTTGTCTGAGCTGCGGCAGCCACAACATTAGGCGCTACATTGAGCTGTTCGCGGAAAGCCTCAACAGACTGTGTTCTTTTTTCCGGATAAATCTGAAGTCCTCCGCCAAGTGCCTTAATGACATGGGTTGGTATCTTTTCGGCAATAATATTAGGTATCATCAACTTATCATTGATTTCTCTTGATTTTGCATCAGGCGGATTCTGACCGACCAATGCTCTGAAAATACAGGCTGAAAAGGCATAAATATCAGTTGCAGGGCACATCTTATGATTATTGTCGTACTGCTCAAGAGCTGTATAACCCTCATTGACATTAAATTCCAAATCTGATGAAATAGTATTTGCTTCCGAGATACAAAAGCTTTTAAGCCTCACCTTTCCGTCACGGCAAAGGACAAGATTATCAGGACAAATTCCGCCGTGAATTATTCCGTTGGAATGAAGCGCCTCAAGAGTTGTAAGAACCGGCATAAAAATAAGCCTTGCCTGATCCCACGGAATATTGCCGTCAGGATTTCTTAGCAGAAATTCACGAAGTGGTATATAATCTGTATATTCACTAACTGCATAAGCAGTGCCGTTGAGTTCAAACACATCATAGGTAGGAATAACCGCTGAAAGATTACGCATTTTGATAATGGTAGTCCATAAATTTATAAATGAAGCCTTATATTTTTCATAATTATTTCTATATCGTTCCCTTATATGAACATCTGTATTACCCTCAAGCCTGTTTGCAATACCCTTTGGCAAAAATTCTCTGATGTTAACCTTTGCCTCAAGCTGCGTATCATATGACATATAAATAACTGCATCGCTGTCATGGCATACAACAGCACCGATAATATATCTGTCATTAAGGACAGTCTTCGGCTGAAGATACATCATATCAACCTGAGTATCATTATCATAATCACAGTTTGAACAAACGCTTCCTTCAGTCAATTCCTCAAAGCAATTCATACAAAGATTATCTACATCTTTCACAATATCACTCCATATAAGTTCCATATAGTATATATAAAATAATAATACCAATCAAAATCGTCTTTGTCAAGAAGTCATTGAATATAGGAAATAAATATTGTATAATATAATTCAACAAATAAATTACAACAAAGCAAACAGAAAGGTGACATATATATTATGGCTTCATTCGCATTTATTAAAGAACTTGCAGAAAAAAAAGATAAAAACGGTAATGGATTTCTCGATATGACTGTCATCGGCAGTGACAAAAAGGAATATCCTGCCAAGGTATGGAGATTTGAAAATAACGGTCAGTTTGAAAACGGACAGGTTATTGAAATTGAATATACCGTTGATAACTACAAGGGCAAAACACAGCTAAATATTACAAGCATTAAAAAAGCTCCTGACGATATGATTAAAGACTTTGTGCCGTCATCAGACCATGACGGCAAGGCAGTATTTTCAATGCTACTGGACAAAGTGAATAACTTTAAAGACAATGAACTTAAGGCTATTGTCACTGCCATTATGCTGAAATACCGTGATAAGATAGAAGTGTTCCCTGCCGCTTACCGTCTGCACCATGCAATAGTAGGCGGACTTATGCTTCACACTGCGTCAATAGTGGAACTGGCTGAAAAGGTGTGTCAGATCTACCCTAATATAAACAGAGAGCTGCTGCTTTCAGGCGCAATACTACACGATGTTGCAAAAACATTTGAAATGGAAACAAGCAAGACCGGACTTTGCAGCGGATACACTGTCGGCGGAGAGCTTATCGGTCATCTTGTCAAGGGTGCTATGTATATTGAAGAAACTGCAAAAGAGCTCAATATAAACAGTGACAAGGTGATTTTGCTGGAGCATATGGTACTGTCGCACCATGGTCTTCCTGAATATGGTTCACCTGTAAGACCGATGTTTTTAGAGGCGGAAATATTATCATCTCTTGACACGCTTGACGCCACTATTTTTGAAATAAGCAATGCTACGCAAAAGATTGACGCAGGAGTCTTCACCGAAAGGCAGTGGGCACTTGACAACAGAAAATTATATAACCACGGACTTTCCCCAAGTGAGTATATTGTTAATTTAGGGGAATAAATGGAAAATCTTACAAACAAAAGCTGGACTGAAATTAAGATTACAGTACCGGCAGAGGATATTGACACCGCAGGGAATATAGCAAATATGGTCGTTCCCTATGGTATCTATGTTGAGGATTATTCAGACCTTGAAAACGAGGTCATGGAGATTGCCCATATTGACATTATTGAAGAAAAGCTGCTAAAATCAGACAGAAAAAGGGGCATTATCCATGTTTATGTAAATTCTAATGAAAATCCTGCTGAGGCAGTATCCTTTATCAAAGAACGCCTTGAAAGTGCAGGAGTGTCTTATGACATAACGATTGCAGACTGCACAACCGAGGATTGGATAAATAACTGGAAACAATATTTCCACCCTATGCCTGTCGGAGAAAAGCTGCTTATCCGTCCTACCTGGGAGGATAAATATGATTCAGGCGGAAGAAAAGTGCTTCACATTGAACCGGGGCTTGCTTTCGGTACAGGAAGTCACCCCACTACAAAATTGTGCCTTGAAGCACTTGAAAAGTATATAAATGAAAATTCAACCGTCCTTGATATCGGCTGCGGCAGCGGTATACTTTCAATTGCTGCGCTGCTGCTCGGCGCAAAAAAGGCATTCGGTGTTGATATTGATTCTCTCGCAGTTAAAACAGCAATTTTAAATGCGAAGGAAAATAACTTTGGCGAAGATAAGTTTACCGCAGTAAGGGGTAATCTGAGCGATAAGATCAGCGGCAAATACAATGTCATTGTTGCAAATATAGTTGCCGATATAATTATGGAATTAAACAAAGAAGTCTCAAGGTTTCTTGATGATGAGGGCATATACATAACAGGCGGCATCATTGAAAGCAGAGAAAACGAGGTCCTGTTTTCATTTGCACAGAATGGGCTTGAAGTGCTCAAACGCTTTGAAGAAAAGGGCTGGCTTGTATTTGTACTGAAAAAATAATGAGAAAAGAGAAAGAAAATGAATATTAACCCTGCTTCACTTATGAAAATATTAAGTGCAAAAAATGCTTTTGACAAAAATCATCCGAAGCTCAAGAATTATTTTTCCGCAATTAAGGATAAAGGAATAGCAGAAGGTACTGTTATTCAGCTTAAAATAACAAATCCTGATGATAATCCCATGATTGCAAACATAAAAGTTCAGCAGTCAGATTTGGAATTATTATCAGAGCTCGGCGAGCTTATGAAATAAAGAATATTGATTAAACAGGAGGTATTTATTACATATGCCTCCTGTTTTCTGTTATCTGTTATTGTAATCCTTGTTTATCTTATCGCTCCAATCAGCACTTATCGGCCGGCAGGCACGCATACAGCAGACTGTGTCTGCAACTGTATCATAAACCACACTCGTTCCCTGCCTGTCAGCGTGATAATTTACGGCTCTATCCTCACTGATACCAAAGTGCCTTGCAGTTTCAACTGCATCAATGTTTGCGCCGATGAAGAGAAACTCCCAACCGTACTTTTCTTTCTCGTACTCTATCATTGTCTTTACTCGGTCACTTGTATAGATATGGCTTGCGTTCTCGTATCCGTCCGTCATAATCACAAACATTGTATGTTCAGGTACATCCTCTATCCTTGCGTACTTATGAATATTTTTGATATGATGAATTGCTCCGCCGATTGCATCAATCAGCGCCGTGCAGCCACGGACATAATAATCCTTGCCGGTCATAGGCTTGATGCTTTCAAGCTCATCTCTGTCGTGGATAACCTCACTGATATTGTCAAAAAGAACAGTTGATACATAGCACTTGCCATCTAACTTTTTCTGTTTTTCAATCAATGAGTTAAAGCCACCGATTGTGTCGCTTTCAAGTCCTGCCATTGAACCGGAACGATCAAGGATAAATACCAATTCTGTTGTGCCGTTGTTTGTTTTTTTCATAAAAATAACCTCCGAAAATGAATTTGTGTTTCGGTTGTTTCTCAACCTTACAAACTCATTATACAGAGGCTTATTATTTATTTGGTCGCTTATGATGCGACTAATTTACAGAGCCTAAAAGGCTTTGGTCAAAAGCAAACAGAGCTTCGTTTATTTCAAAAATATTATAATTTTTCTGTTTTATAAAATATTCAACAATAATATCAAATTTATTACTGTGTGACAGGGCAAAGCCTGCTTTCATCAGCATTTCGTTTGTTTGAACAAGAGGCAATTCAAGTGCAATACAAAATGCAAGTACAGTAGGCTTGCTCGGTTTGTAATCAGGATTACTTCGGATTTTTGAAAAAAGCCGTTTATCAATATTCGCCTTTTTATAACACTCACTGTCCTTCATCCCACGCTCGTCAATCAGTCTTAACAGCATTTCTGAAAAACTTTCGTCAATTGTTTTATTCAAAAAATCATCGAGATCAACCTTATCCTCCATTGACGAAAAGGTATCTTTATTTGAAGGTTCAGATGCCTTGTAAACGCATTTATCTTTAAGAAATGTTGTTATCGGCAACGATATACTCTCGCCAAGATTGTTTATTCTTTTCCTGTCATGCTGCAAATTCTCGTCAACATAGTTATCGTCGATGTACTGTGCAATATCGGTAAAGAGCTTACTGCCTGAGGCAAGTGTATTTTTGTTATAAACAACGATATACACAAGCATATCATTGTGCATTAAAAATTCCGCAGCGGTATTAACGGCAACCTGAAACGCCTCATTCATCGGATAGCCGTAAACACCGCTTGAAATCAGTGGGAACGCGACTGACTCGCATTTATTTTCTTTAGCAAGGGTAAGCGAATTTTTATAGCAGCTTTCAAGCAAATTTTTCTCGCCGCTGTTTCCGCCCTTCCATTTTGGTCCGACCGTATGTATAACATATTTACAGGGCAGATTATATCCTTTTGTGATTTTAGCCTGTCCGACCTTACAGCCGCCAAGCTTCATACATTCAAGCAGCAGTCCCCTGCCGGCAGCCTTATGTATTGCGCCGTCAACGCCTCCGCCGCCTAAAAGTGTACTGTTTGCTGCGTTGACAATCGCATCACATTCAACCTTTGTTATATCTTTTCTGATTATCTGTAACGGCATAAAATCACCCAAAAATAATTTTATCACAAACTGAAAAATATATCAACAAAACAGCCGTATGAAAACACGGCTGTTGTTATCAATTAAAGCTATTTATAATATATTAAATATCAGGTTGATCAATGCACATATTATTACGCCGGCAGCAAGAGGAGTAAGAACTGACAGCAGTGTCCATTTTGCACTCTTTGTCTCTTTCCATATGGTGAGTAAGGTAGTTGAACATGGAAAATGGAACATTGAGAAAATACAGGTACAAAGTGCCGTAACCCAAGTCCAGCCGTTATTTACGAGAATCGTTTTTAAACTTTCAAGTGATGAGTAATCACCCATTTCTCCGGTTGAAAGATATGCCATTAATGCAATCGGGATAACAATTTCATTTGCAGGGAAGCCGAGAATAAATGCAAGCAGCATTACACCATCCAAACCTACAAAATGACCTATTGGGTCAAAAAGCTGTGCAATTCGGCACAGAAGAGTTGTATCTCCGACTGAAATATTTGCAAGTGCCCATATAATCAGCCCTGCTGGAGCAGCAACAACGACAGCTCGAAACAGTACAAAAATTACCTTTTCTCTGATAGTGTCACCAATAAGCTTTAATACTTTAGGCTTTCTGTAAGGAGGAAGCTCAAGAATGAATGAACTGTTGACACCTTTAAGCAGAGTTGAGGTCAGCACCTTTGACGATGCAAATGTCATCAGCATTGAGCATGCAATAAGAGCAAGCAGCATAATCGCCGCCATAAAACTGTTTGAACAGAAAAACATTGATATTATTGCAATAAGAAGAGGGAATCTGCCGTTGCAGGGCGTTAGGGAATTTGTTATTATTGCGACGAGGCGTTCACGCGGGGAATCAATTATTCGGCATCCGGTTACTCCGACTGCATTACATCCAAAGCCCATACAGGTAGTTAATGCCTGCTTGCCACATGCACCGCATTTTTCAAATGCACCGTCGAGATTGAATGCAATACGTGGAAGGATTCCGAAATCCTCTAAAAAAGCAAAAATAGGAAAAAATATTGCCATCGGAGGCAGCATAACGGCAACTACCCACAAAAGCACACGCAGAATCCCGTTAACAAAAAAGCTGACAAGCAGTTTGGAAACACCTATGCTGATAAGAGAATCCGAAAGCCAAATTTCAAAGGAGTCAAACGCACGGCGAAGCAAATCCGAAGGATAGTTTGAGCCGGCTATTGTTATCCATAATACTGCTCCTAACATCAGGAGCATAATAGGGATTGATGTATATTTACCGAGTAAAATTTTATCAAGAAGCTGCTCCCTTCTCTCTTTTTTTGACGGGAGAGAATTCACTGTTTTTGCGCTTATTTCGGAGGCACGGTCAAGCAAGGCTTTTGTAATTTTGCAAGTATAATCATCATCTGTAATATTAAATTGTTCAAGTATCTTTCTGCCTTTTTCCAGCTTACAGCAAAGAGGACAGGCATTAAAAATATCCTCTCCGAATTCGGATTTAAAAGAATGGTTGAAGCTGTCATTATTTTCAAGAATACGCAAGGCAAAGAATCTGTTGTTTTTATCAGTATCAAGCGTATGCTTCAATCCTGATTCGACATAGCTTTCCGCAAGCTCTATTGCACCTGAATACCCGGTAAGAATAATATCATTCTGAAGCGTTCTGTTACATATGAGATGCACTTGCTCAAGAAGCTCGCTGATTCCCTTTCCGCTTCTGGCAGTTGCCTTAACGACAGGAGTGCCAAGAAGAGAGCTTAACTTATCAATATCAATCTGAATATTCTTTTTCTTTGCCTCATCGGCAAGATTAAGGAGAAGAACTATTTTATCTGTTATTTCCATAATCTGCAAAACAAGATTAAGATTACGCACAAGACCTGTTGCATCAACAACACAAATAACGCAGTCATAATTTTCAAAACAGATATAATCCCTTGCAAGGCGTTCTTCCTCACTTGATGAGAGCAGACTGTATGTACCGGGCAAGTCGATAAGTTCATAATCATTAAATTTATAATAATACTCACCCTTTGCAATATCTACTGTTTTACCCGTCCAATTCCCCGTATGCTGATGTGAGCCTGTTATTTCATTAAACACGGTGCTTTTCCCGACATTGGGATTACCCATAAGAAGCACTCTTTTCTTTTTTTTCACAATACCACTCCTATCATATCTGCATCTTTTTTACGCAGCGCTACTTTTGTTCCGCGGACATTGAAAGCAATAGGGGTTCCGAACATTCCAACATTCATACAGGTGATATCCTGACCTATTGCAAAGCCCATATCAAAAAGCCTTCTTAAAATGATATTATCATTATTGATATGTGTAATTTTACCGACCTGATTTTCTTTCATCTGTGAAAGAGTCATAAAATCACCCCGTTGTCTTATACTATGATAAGAATACATTTTATGTTAAATGAACATTGATTTTGAAATACAGTAGTGATATACTTAAAAGTGAAAATTTCAACATAAGCGATGAAATATTCAGTAAGGAAGTACATACTATGGGAAATCAATTTATTATGCCGAAGCAGGTATTTTACGGTGAAAACGCACTTAATTATGCCGCTTCAGCTTTGTCTGAGCTTGGTAAAAAAGCACTTATTGTTACGGATCCGATTATGGTTAAGCTCGGAAATTCAAAGCTTGTTACGGATATCCTTGATGAAAACAAAATTGAATATGCTGTATATGATGAAATTACGGGTGAGCCTACCGATAAAATGATTGCAGACGGTTTGGAATTATATAATAACGAAAGCTGTGACTTCCTGATTTCAGTCGGCGGAGGTTCACCGATTGATTCAATGAAAGCAATCGGTGCTGTTGCCGCAAATGGGGGTTCAATCAATGATTATCTCGGAAAAGTTATCACCATTCCCACGCCGCCTATGGCAGCAATACCAACCACAAGCGGAACAGGTTCAGAGGCAACTCAGTTCACTATAATTACAAATACCGAGAAAAACATAAAAATGCTGCTTAAGGGTGCTGTTCTTATGCCTGACATTGCAATTGATGACCCAAAGTTCACAATGACAGCGCCTAAGAGTGTTACTGCCGCAACAGGTATTGATGCGCTCTGTCATGCAGCGGAAGCGTATACATCACGCAAAGCTCAGCCACTGACAGATGAATTTGCACTCTCTGCAATCAAAAAGATTTTTAAGTATCTGCCTGTTTGTTATAACGAAGGAAATAATTCAGAAGCACGGGCACAGATGTCAATTGCCGCTTTTGAGGCAGGTGTTGCATTCAACAATGCATCTGTAACAATTATTCACGGAATGAGCAGACCTATCGGTGCGCTGTTCCACGTACCGCACGGTATCAGCAACGCCATGCTGCTTTCATCCTGCTTCAGTTATGTTTATGACGGCGCATATAAGCGCTTCGCCGATATTTCAAGAGAAATCGGTGCCGCAGCAGATAGAGATGATGACAAAACCGCAGCAAAGAAATTTATCAAAGCGTGTGAAGAGCTTTGCAGTATTTGTGAAATTCCGACACTGGAAAGGTACGGTATTGACAAAAGCAAATTCTTTGATGTTATGGATAAGATGGCAGATGACGCAATTGCTTCAGGCTCACCGTCAAACACAATTAAAGATATAGCAAAAGAGGATATTATAAACATCTATAAATCACTTTGGGAATAATAAAACACTGTAAAATAAAAAATCCATAGCCGGACTTTAATCCTGCTATGGATTTTGTAATATATATAATTATTTTGCGAGGTCACCGACTATCATCATAAAATCGCCAATTTGAACACCGAACTCAGGTGCGCCCTCCATTATCAACTGCTTATTTGCGGTCATCTGGAACATATCACCTGTACCCAATAGAATTTTAAGAGCAGATGTTGCACAGTCGAATTTCATACAGAAGAACGGTTTTGCTCTTTTATATTCGCCTCTGCCTGCTCTTGATTTGCCTGCCTTGACACGCATATAAGCAGTACATTCAGGATGCCCCTCAACAGCCCACTGATAACAGCGGTCAGGACTTCTTTCTGCCCATTCGTGAATAGCAGGGTGTCCCATTTTATTAAGCTGTGAAATACCTGAAGAAAGCAGATAGAAATAAAGCTTACAAAGCAGAAGGGAAAGCTCCTCATCATCCTCCGGCGGCTCGGCAATTCCCAAAAGTGATGACATTTTGAGAAGCACCATCATAAATTTTATAAATTTACCGAATGACTTAATTTTCATCTTTGGAAGAGAAGTCATTTTCCCTTTGAAAAATTCATTCATCTTTTCAAGTGAAGAAAATTCAAGTTCGGCATCAATTTTTTCCTGTCCGAGATATTCACCGAGCTTTACACTCCACTCACCGTTTTCAACGATAAAATGGGTTGCCTCTTTTTCCTCAGCATTTTTCTTGGCAGATACCTGATATATTGCATTGACTCCCTCAAACTTCTTTTTCAGCTCAGGGACATCGGTTGCAATGGTCTTAAGCAGCGGTAAAGCTGCTGCCATAAAGACCTTGTTGGTATAACGTGTTACATCACTTGCCATACTAATACACTCCTTTCAGTGATGATGTTGATCAGAATTATTTAGAATTCATCGTCCCAAGCATCATCTGCTTCAAAGTCTGCGTGCATCATTTCTGCAATTGCTTCATTTATACCATTAGCATCAATCTTAGCCATAGCGAGCAGATCCTCCTGCAAGCCGATTGTTGAAAAAGCATTCTGATGACCAAGCATTTTGAATGCACAAGCCTTGCCTGATTTTGCAACAACCTCTGCGACTGCTGATCCGAGACCGCCCATAACCTCGTGATCCTCAACAGTGATAATACGGCGTGTATCCATTACTGCTGAAAGAATTGCCTCTTCATCGACAGGCTTGATTGTGTGCATATTAAGTACACGAACCTTGAGCCCTGCATCAGCCTCAGCCATACGAGCAGCCTGCATTGCCTCAAATACACATGAGCCACAGGCAATAACTGTGATATCAGTACCGTCATTCATAACTGTTGCCTTTTTATAATCAAATTTACAGTCATTAATATTCTTATAAATAACCTGGTCAAATCCGCGGTTGATTCTGATATAAACAGGTCCCGGAATATCGTAAGCAGCCTTAACTGCGTGATATGTTTCCGTACCGTCACAAGGACAGATAACGGTCATATTCGGCAGAGTTCTCATACAAGCCATATCAATAAGAGAATGATGTGTTGATCCTGCCTGACCGAATGAAGTGCCTGCATGAGTAGCAATAATCTTTACAGGAACATTTTGATAACAGATGTCTGTATGAATCTGGTCAAGAGAACGCGCAGCAGTAAAAATTGCAAATGTTGAGGCAAACGGAATAAGACCGTTTTTAGCCATACCTGCGGCAACCCCGAACATATTTTGTTCTGCAATACCCACATTGAAAAATCTGTCAGGGAAATGTTCACCGAACATACCGATTTTAGTTGATTTTGCAAGGTCGGCAGTAAGAGCAACAACATCTTTATGTTCTTCGCCGAGTTCACAAAGTGCAATACCATAGCATTCAGCAGTTGAAAGCTTTGTGGTATCAGTCATAGTATATGTCATTCCGCCCATTATTTACGCCTCCTTCTCTGCACGCTCACAGCGTTCTTTGTAATATTTGTCAAGGCTTTCTTTAGCCTGCTTTTCCATATCCTCATCAAGTGAACCGTAATGCCACAGATAATTGTCTTTCATAAAGTCAACACCTTCACCCTTAAAGGTATCCATAACAATAGCAGTTGGCTTATCTCCGCCATCCTTATAATTTTTGATTGAAGCCTCAATAGCATCATTAAGTTCTTTTATATTATGGCCGTCAACACGGATTACATTGAAACCGAACGCCTCAAATTTCTTATCAACAGGCTCAACTTTCATCTCATCATCAACTCTGCCGTCAATCATACATTTATTGATATCGGCAAGAACAACAACATTTGAAAGCTTGAACTGAGCGGCGCTCATAGCAGACTCCCAATTTGAGCCTTCATTAAGCTCTCCGTCACCTGTAAGTACAAAGTTCATATAATCAATGCCCTTAACTCTTCCTGCAAGTGCAAAGCCAACTGCAAGTGAGAGTCCGTGACCGAGTGAACCGGTTGAACAGTCAGCACCCTTAACCTTATTGCAGTCAAGATGCATGCCGACCTTTGCTCCCGTAAGATTGAATATCTTAAGCTCATCAACAGGAAAATAACCGAGATCGCAAAGAATAGGTGCATATCCTACTGCGCAGTGCCCCTTGGAAAGAATAAATCTGTCCCTGTCTTCCAAATCCGGATTTGAAGGATCAATCTTTAAGAAGCGGTAATACAATGTTACCATCGCATCCATCGCGCTGAGTGAACCTCCGATATGACCTGAGCCTCCCCAGATTGCTGTCTGAATAGCCATTCTTCGCATTTCATCCGCCTTTTTTTCAAGGCGAAGCCATTCTTCTTTATCAAACGGCTTGTAATTAACTGGCATAAAAATTCCCCCTTAATATTATTTTAAGTTTAACTCAGGATGATTTTTGGCAACAACGCCGAAAGCATCCTCAGCAATATCAACAGCAAGCTTAACATCTTCATCCGTAATTGCGGCGTTGATAAAGTGGTTATGGTGAGACGCAAGGAAAAGTCCCCTTGAAACACACTCTGCAATCCATTCCTGATGAAGCATAAGGCTGTCGTCATTTGCAATTCTCAGATAGAAAAGTGCGGGCTCACCTGAAACAACAAGGTTAAAACCGTGCTCCTTAGCCGCTGCCTTGAAGCCTTCGGTAAGCTGATTTCCGATTTTTCTGAACAATGTCGGCGTGTCAAGTCTCTTCATCTTAGGAATACAAGCAAGACAAGCTGCAAAAGGCTCTGCGCTCATCCAGTATGATCCTGTATATACTACTGATGATGCCGTGTTCTTCATATGCTCCTGTCCGCAGACTGCTGACATATTATATCCGTTTGCAAGTGCCTTACAGAAACAAATTAAGTCTGCTTTGAAGCCGTAATAGTGGTCTGATCCTTCAATATCAAGTCTGAAGCCTGTACGTACATCATCAATAATCAGTACCATTGAATGATCGTCACAGAATTTGCGCACCTTTGCCCACTGCTCTTTGGTTGCACACTCGTTATCATTAAAATTACCATGGTCATACGGCTGTGCAATAAGCCCTGCCACATCTCCTCCACAGGCGTCATAAGCCTCCTGCATCGCATCTATATCAAACCATGGAACAACAATATTATTTTCAACCTCTTCGGGAAGAATACCCGGATAGTCTATCTTCTGTGCCCACTGAAAATCGCCGTGATAATATCCTTTGAAGAACATAATCTTCTTTTTTCCTGTATGAGCTCGTGCACACATTACGCTGAAGGTTGTTGCATCGGAGCCGTTTTTCATAAAGAACGCCCAATCTGCAGTTGCTACTGTATCCTTAAGCAGCTCAGCACATTCAACCATTTTGTATGACGGTGATGTTGTGCAATTGCCTGTTTTAAGCTGTTCAATAGCGGCAGCATCTACATCATCATCACAATAACCGAGAACATTAGGTCCGTATGCACACATAAGGTCAAGATATTTATTCCCGTCAACATCCCAGAAATATGTACCTTTCGCCTTCTGTGACATTAACGGCCATTTTGTAATTGGAAGGAATAAGCCTTCTGACGGACCGAGATGGCCGTAAACACCTGACGGAATTGCATCTAATGCCCTTGAAAACCATTCCTGTGATTTTTCATGCTTATATTCGGGAAATTTACTCATTATTCTGCTCCTCTCCTTAACCTAAATACACAGCAACTCTGTCAAGAATCCTATTGATATTATCAACCATTGATATCATTCCTGACATATAGATATTGCCGGCACAAAGCTCTGCCATTGTTGAAGCTGTTCCTGTAAAGAGTCCATACGCAAGATCAATTGTTTTAAATTCCATAATTGCTCTTGGCGTATCCGGTTTTTCTTTTATTGTTTCAAAATGATGATCTCTGACACGCAGTGTTGCATAACATATATCTGTTATACCCATCTGAACATCACCGTCCACCGTATAAAGAGCAGACTGCTTTGACACAGAATCTGAATTTGCAAGTGCCGAAAGAGCTCCTGCAATTGTATAAAATGTCAGTATTGTTGACTCCTCAAAAAAAGCTCTGTCCTTTAGTGCTTCCTCGCTCGGCTGTAAAAGTTCAACAAGCCTGTCTGTCAGCTTGGTGAACGGTCCGAGAAGAAAGGACAATACCTGCGCAATATTTTTTACAGGCATACCCGGCTTACTGTCATCAATAAGTGCATTAAACTTTTCAGGCGATGAAAAATTCATTTTACAGGTACAGCCATAGCTGCCTTCACTCATTTTGCAACCTTCTTTGCTGAAATGAAATGTGCAGCAAGGTCCCTCTGTTACATCAAAGCACAATGATACAGGCTTTTTTAATGATGCACATTCCGCTTTTGCTTTCTGGTCTATTTCACACAGCTTTTCCAAAGTTGCAAGCACGCCGTACATATTTACATACGCCATTGCTTTTGCTTCTTTTACCATAATTTCCTCCTTAATATTAATTATAAAATAATATAATATTCAATATTATATCATAAATACACAAACATATCAACCGATTTAGGTTTACAATTTAGTTAAAATAACGGACATGCTATGTTGAATTTTACTATTTTCTTTTTAAGATAACAAATAAGTCCGTTAATCTGTGTATCTCATAATCTGGAATTATGTCAGAATTGTTTTCGGCAAAAAGAGGGTTGAACCAGACTGTTTTTATATTTGAATTTATACCGCCCTTAATATCACTTGTAAGACTGTCACCTACAATTAAAGTTTCACTGTGACTGAAATTTTCAATCCTCTCAAAACAGTAATTGAAAAAAAGCTTGCTTGGTTTTTCCGCCCCTATTGTTTCTGAAATGAAAATACCTTTGAAATAACCGGATATTCCCGCGCTCCTTAGCCTTCCGTCCTGAACACGTTTTGCACCATTTGATACGATATAAAGATTATATTTTCCATAAAGGCTTTTAATCAACTCAACTGCACCGTCAATGAAAAAATGGCCAATACAAAGATTTTCTTCATAAATCGCTGTTGCCTGTTCAGGTGATGCGTCAATACCAAATTCATCAAAAAGCAGCTTATAACGATTAAGCTTTACCTCTTCCCTGCTGATTTCACCGAGCTCAAGCCTTTTCCACTGAGAAATATTATGTTCGCTGTACCTGCTCAAAGCATTTTCCGTAACAGGTATATTCATAGTTTTAAGCGTTTGAGTGAGAGCAGCACGCTCCGCTTTTTTAAAATCCAAAATAGTATCATCAAGGTCAAATAAAATATTTTTAATCATAATATTTTCTCCAAAAAAAAATCCATCTATATCATTATAACAGACACAGATGGATTTTACTATATTATATTTTAATTTTTACTGATCATGCCCACAACCGTGGCAATTACTGCAATCCCCGCCGCAAATTCCCTTTCCGGACTTCTTATCTTTAACCAGACTCCTGATAATAAGTCCGACTATTACAGCGATTACAATAACGCCAATAATTGTCCATATATTTGCTTTAAGGAAGCTCAGCATAATATAAGCCTTCTTTCAATGATTTTATCCAGTCAAATCATTATTTTTTAACTTTTTCTTTTACCTTTACTGTAAGCTTATTGTCATCATACTTATTCTTTCTGACAAGCATATAGATAAGGAATGCAAGAGCAACAACCGCAACGATTACGCCGATAATATTTGCATCTCCTGTGAAGAGACAGCCAAGCTGATATACAATGAATGATACTACATAAGCAAAACCGCACTGATATCCGATTGCAAACCATGTCCACTTAGCATTGTTCATTTCTCTCTTAATCGCACCGATTGCTGCAAAGCAGGGAGCGCAGAGAAGGTTGAATATGAGGAATGAATATGCTGCAAGAGCCGGATGTCCGCCGCTAAGCTCAGACAAATTCTGTGCAAATGCTGTCCAGATTTCATTACCGTTTTCTGCAAGTTCTTCACCTGCAAAGTGATAAAGAATACCGAATGTACCGACAACATTCTCTTTAGCAATAAGACCTGTAACAGCGGCAACTGCGGCTTTCCAACCTCCCCAGCCGAGAGGTATAAACAGCCATGCAAATGCTTTTCCGATATATGCAAGAACTGATATATCCATATCATCAGTCATATGCAAGCCGCCGTTGAATGTAAAGCCTTGAAGGAACCAGATGATAATTGTTGAAAGAGTAATAACCGTACCGGCTTTTTTGATGAACGACCAGCCGCGTTCCCACATTGAACGGAGTACTGTTCCGACAGTCGGCAAATGGTAAGCCGGAAGTTCCATTACAAACGGAGCAGGGTCGCCTGAGAATATCTTTGTCTTCTTAAGAATAATACCTGAAATGATAATAGCAGCAACGCCGATGAAATATGCTGATGTTGCAATCAGACCTGATTCACCGAAGCAAGCACCTGCGATAAGACCTATGATCGGCATTTTCGCACTGCATGGGATAAAGGTTGTAGTCATAACAGTCATCCTGCGGTCGCGTTCGTTTTCAATTGTTCTTGATGCCATAATACCCGGAACGCCGCAGCCTGTACCTATAAGCATAGGAATAAATGACTTACCTGAAAGACCAAAGTTGCGGAAAATTCTGTCCATAACAAATGCAACACGGCTCATATAACCGCAGCCTTCAAGGAAAGCAAGGAAAATGAAAAGAACAAGCATCTGTGGAACAAAGCCGAGAACTGCACCTACACCGGCAACAATACCGTCCTGAATCAATCCGTAGAACCAGTCTGCCACATGGCCTTCAAGGAGCCTTTCAATCAAACCGGGTATCCATTCACCGAACAGGACATCATTTACCCAGTCAGTTGCCCAGCCGCCGACGGTTGACATTGAAACATAATAAACGATGAACATTACCACTGCAAAAATCGGCAGACCGAGAATTCTGTTTGTAACAATCTTATCAATTTTATCGGAGGTTGAAAGCTTACCCTTGCCTGACTTTTTATATGCAGACTTAATAACAGAAGCAATATAGATATATCTTTCATTTGTGATAATGCTTTCTGCATCGTCATCAAGCTCATCCTCTGCTGCTTTTATATCTGATTTAATATGATTGAGGACGCTGCTGTCGAGATTAATTTTCTCAAGCACCTTTTCATCGCCTTCAAAAATCTTAATAGCATACCATCTCTGCTGCTCGGCAGGCATATCATGAACTGCCGCCTCTTCAATATGAGCAAGCGCATGTTCAACAACACCAGAAAAGCTGTGCTGAGGAACATTTGCCTTTGAATTTGCGGCATCAATTGCTGCATTGGCAGCGTCTGTGACACCGGTACCCTTAAGCGCAGAAATCTCAACAACCTTGCAGCCAAGCTGGCGTGACAGCTCATCAATGCGGATTTTATCTCCGCTCTTTTTGACAACATCCATCATATTGATTGCAACAACAACAGGGATACCAAGTTCAACAAGCTGAGTTGTCAAATAAAGATTCCTTTCAAGATTGGTACCGTCAACTATATTAAGAATAGCATCAGGCTTTGCATCAATAAGATAATCTCTCGCTACAATTTCCTCAATAGTATATGGAGATAATGAATATATACCCGGAAGGTCAGTGATTACAACATCACTGTGCTTTTTTAGCTTACCTTCTTTTTTTTCAACCGTAACACCCGGCCAGTTACCAACATATTGGTTTGAACCTGTAAGAGCGTTAAACAATGTTGTTTTACCGCTGTTTGGGTTGCCGGCAAGAGCAATTTTAATTCCCATTATATGTATTTCCTTTCAATATAATATATAATCCGCACGGCAATTAGTAATGACTAACCGTACCGTGTGATAAAAGCCAAGGGAAAATCCCTTAAAATCATTCTACCTCAATAAGCTCAGCATCTGCTTTGCGAAGAGAAAGCTCATAATTTCTTACAGTGATTTCAACAGGGTCACCAAGCGGTGCAACCTTACGGACATAGATATCAACACCCTTTGTGATGCCCATATCCATAATTCTGCGTTTCAAGGCACCTTCGCCGTTAATACGCTTAACCCTGCAAGTCTGACCGACTTTGACTTCTTTTAAGGTCATTTTATGTCCTCCTTATCTATAATATAACCTTCGCCGATGTCCCCGCCTTTTAGGCGGCGGAGTCCACTTCAGAATTTCAGTGGAAGTGATGATCCCCCAAACTGAAGCCCTGAGGGGCTAATGCTCCCTACACAGGCTGCAATCGTTCGCAGCTCCAATTCAAGCGTTTGATGGAGCACTGCTCCGATTTAATACAATTACTGAACAAAAATTTTCATTGCCATAGACTCACCGATAGCAACTCTTGCACCTTTAACATTGACAATCAGATTGCCTGCAAGCGATGATACCACTGCTATTTCCCCTCCGGCAACAAAGCCGAGATCCGCAAGATGATTTTTAACTTCCTGATTTCCGCCGATTTTCTTTATTATATATGCTTTATTCAAATCAGCAAATTTAAGCGGCATCATAATATCACTCCCTGTTAAAAGGATGGGTTAGTACTTTCTAACCAAATATATGTTAGCACTCGCTAACCCATTTGTCAATAGAAAAATTCAAATTTATAAAAAAATCTATATGGCACCAAAATCTTGAAAATAACATAAACATATGCTATAATTAGAAAATATTGAAGGGGTGTATTTTATGAGAATCCATGAATCCGCAGAGAATTATCTTGAAACAATATTGATGATAAAAAATAAAAAAGGAGCAGTACGCTCGATTGATATTGCAAACGAATTGGAATTTTCAAAGCCAAGTGTAAGTGTTGCTATGAAAAATCTTAGGGAAAACGGATATATTGAAGTTGACGCCAACGGTTATATTACACTGCTTGAGAGCGGCAGAGAGATTGCAGAGCGTATGTATGAACGCCACACAACACTTTCAAGCTGGCTGATAACGCTCGGCGTTGATGAAAAGGTTGCAGTAGAGGACGCATGCAGAATTGAGCATGTTATCAGTGCAGAAAGCTTTGAAGCAATAAAAAAGCTTACAAAGTAATTTAATAGTATTAATAGATATAATGAATAAATCCGCTGACAGAAATCTGCCGGCGGATATTTTTATTAAGATATTTATGTCAATTACTTAATAATTATATTAATAATCAATATCTATTCTGTTTTCACCGACTGAGCCGGTATATTCAACCATACCTTTATTTGGAATATAAACAATTGTTTTTGAGTCCATATTTTCCTGAGTCCAGATTAGATAGAATGTTCGCTGTGCCGAGTCGGATTTATATTCAACAATATTTCCGTTAACTGCAACCGGATAAGGTCTGTTAAAAACATCAAGCAAAAGTTCATTATCGAAATTCAACGACCAGTAAGTATTGCTCCACTGGTATTTTTCAAACTCACCGATAATGTAATCAATATGCTTAATCCATTCTGTTCCGTTTGAGCCGCCGCCCCATTCGCCGAAGATGACAGGGACATTCATTTTTAACTGATTTGCTCTGATAGAGTCAAGGATATGCTCTACTCTGGCATTACTTGAGTATTTATTATAAAGCGGTGAATCAATAAACAAGTCATAGGCATGCGGAGAGTAAACTGATTTTTCATCACAGTCAATACTGAAGGGTACACCGAGATTTGAATAATAATTATGCTCAAAGAAATTCAGCTTATCATTCGTATTAACTTCCTTGCACATTTTATTGAAAAACGGGGCATAATAAGTGCTGTTAAATTCATCTGTATATTTTTCAAAGCCGTCAAGTGCTTTACCGAAATTCTCTTTATTATCAAAATATTCTGATATATATTTAAGATTCTTAAGGCTTTTAACAGAGCGGGCAACCTGAAGGACAGATTTAACAAAACCCGATTTCGCCGAACGGTTGATGAAATTTCGTTTTAAATCAAGGTTCTTATTAAGTGAAAGCTTTACAACATTTTCGAGAAGGCTTATGAATACATTTCTGCCGTCTTTCTCAAGGAAAGGCTCATTGAGATAGTCATAACCGATAACATTATCAAATTCCTCAAATTCACTTGCATAGAAATGCCATACCTTTGCAAATTTATCCTGCAGCTGATTCTCATTATGCCAGAAATCATGAAATGCCTTCTGGACGCCATCCATATAAAAATATCCCTCTGCCCATATAGCTATGTGGTGCTGCGGCTTGATATCATGCGGAACCGCCCACTTTGGCGCTCCGTCACCCCATGGCTTGGAGCAATGCTTTGAAAAGCAATCCTGATGCATATCAAGGAATATGTAAATATCTCTTTCTCTGCACTTTTGAGCAAACACCTTGAATACATCAATAAATTCGCGGCTGAATTTATTTTCCTCAGGCTCAAGAATTTCCCATGTGAGGCCGACACGAATAAGATTTATACCGTTGCTCTGAAGCATATTTATAAATTTTTCGCTGCAAATTTCAGAACTCCATTGCTGCATTTGTTTGTTATCCTTAAAGCGCCCTTTTATACATAGATTAGTTCCTCTGAAAATTCGCTGCCTTCCGAGTTCATCTCTCAGCACCATATTGTCGCAATAAAATTTATTAATGCTCATAATTCTTCCTCTTTCCGTCATTATTTACATAATTATTAAGTATCAGTACTTATATTATATCAAAAACATACAGATAAGTAAAGAAAAATCGGCGGACTAAATAGTCCGCCGAATATAATTTATCACAAAGCTTATTTACCAATCTGCTTTGAATATTTTGCAAGATAAACAGTTCTCATAAGAAAGCATTCTGCCTTAGGAACATAATGAGGACGATTGAATATATCACAGTCGATAACAGCCTGACAGCCCTTATTCATAATGATATCAAGTGCCTGCATATCACCTTCACTGTTGCCTGCAACAAGAGCACCGTTGCCCTGAACGAGAACAGCGTTCCTTCCGCCTATTGCCTTTGCAATTTCACTTGCACATTCATCTGTATCGCCATCAATCCAAGGACGGGTTTTAACATCCAGCCCTACAATTTGTGCAAAGTCGTCAATCATAGGATACATAGTTTCATCAAGGCAGGAAACAGCAACTGTATCCTCATCCTTAACATGATTAATCATTGTGAAATTTTCATTGAGATAAATTTCCCTATGAATTTTTGCGCACTTAGGAGCAACACCGTTTACACCCAAACCTGTTGCCATATCGACATCAACCTTCTCACCGTCGCCATATGTGAGAGTGAATACGCTTCCGGTTCTGATTGAAGAGCCGAGATCACAGATCGATTCAGGCATTAAGCCTGCGTCATTTTTTTTGAGAAAATAATTTCTCTTATTATCATCTGAATATTCTTTATCCCATGAATGACGAAGATAATTGTCCTTAATAACCTTTTCACAGCATTTTTCAAGTGAATCGGCAATTTCAAAAGCATTCTCATAGGTGGTTCCAAGACAAAGTGTTCCGTGGTGCATAAGCATAAATGCACGGCACTCAGGGTTTTCAAGCATACACTTTTCAACCTTTTTACGAAGTGGATTTGTTGTTGACATTGCATATTCTGCAACAGGAACCTTTTCTCCGAGAACCGGTTTGAATTCATCATATACATTTCTGATTTCCATACCTGTTATGCTGACAATTGTTGCAGCCTTCTGGTGAGTATGGATAACAAAATCAACATCAGGATGATGCTTGTATGAATCGGCATGTATACCCTTTTCAGATGAAGGCTTGATATCGCCCTCGTGTGAACAATCCTCAATATTAACAACAACGACCTCTTCAGGAGTTAAAGTTTCATAAGCGCGTCCTGATGGTGTAATAACGAATTGAGTATCACTGATTCTTGCAGAAACATTGCCCCATGTACGAGCGATAAGACCGGTTTCGACTAACTTTTTGCCTGCTTCAACGACTAATCTTTTTGCTTCTTCAATTTCGTAAGCCATAAATTTTCTCCTTATAAAAAACGGTACAAAGGGAGCGAGAAAACCCCCGCTCCCTAAAAGTTTAATTAATAATCAATCTTTTCGCACTGTGCAAGTACTTTATCAAAACGACGGATACATTCATCAATATCCTCTTCGGTATAAGCACTTGAGGTGTAAAGACGAGAACCGGCAAGTGTAACAAGACCTTCTGCCATATAAGCAGCACCCATATACTGCATTTCTGTCTGACGGATACTTGTCTGCTTGAGTGTGTTTGGAATTGTCCAAGGTCTCTTCCAGTCAACCTTGAAGTGCATTGTAGCAACAGTATGGAGATGACAAACCGAACCAATGTTATAGCAAACAAACGGAAGGTCATATTTTTTGATTGATTCATTAATGCCCTTAACAAGTCTGTCAGCCATATGACCTGCAACCTGACAAGCATTTCTCTTTTCAATCTCACAGATTACCGTATAACCTGCACAGCATGAAATCGGAGTAGCAGCCATTGTACCACCGCACATAGCCTTATGAATCTTTTTACCTTCAGCCTTATCAAGACCTGCGCCGAGATACTTCATAACTTCTCTGTGACCGCCGATACCGCCTGCACCGGGATATCCGCCGGCGATAATCTTACCAAAGATTGTAATATCAGGGTCAATACCATAATAACCCTGTGCACCTGACAGACCGATACGGAAACCGGATACAACTTCGTCACAAACAAGGAGAGCACCGTACTTACGGCAAAGAGCCTGTACACCCTTAGGGAAGTCTTTATCCACAGGACGGGTAGCTGATTCAGGACCGATTGGTTCAATAAATACAGCAGCAGTACCGCCGCGGAATTTGTTAAGTATAAGTTTCTTTTCAAGGCTCTTAAGGTCATTCGGGAAGAATTCCTGTGTATGCTTAAATACGAACATAGGAACGCCGTGCGACTGTAAATTAAGAGTACCGGGAAC
>CAZGRZ010000008.1:54327-62749 GCA_964528285.1 uncultured Bacteroides sp.
TCTGACCAGCCGTGGTAAGCGCCGCCCATTTTGATAATATTTTTATGACCTGTTGCAAGACGAGCAACACGCACTGCGCACATACAAGCCTCAGTACCTGAACCGAGCATACGGAACATTTCTACTGAAGGAACACATTCTGAAATCTTCTTTGCAAGCTTATATTCATAAGGATGGAAAAGACCTGTCGAAGGACCGCAGTCATCAAGAAGCTCCTTTACCTTTTCCTTAACAACATCATCATTTGAACCGATGATAGTGGGACCGCCTGCCTGAAGGAAGTCAAAATATTCATTACCGTCAATATCATAAAGCTTATTGCCCTTTGCTTTAGTCATAACAATCGGGAAAGGATAGTTGAAAGCAAGGTTATGCTGAACGCCGCCCGGAATTACCTGCTTAGCTTCAGAAATCATTTCCTTGGATTTTACACACTTCTTCTCGAAATATTCTTCTTCATATTTCTTAAGAGCGTCACGATTGATCGAATAAATTGGTTTTTTGATGAGCGCATCAAGCTGAGCAGTAAGAAGCGCAGCATCAGGATACTCTGTGATTGCATATCTTGTATCCATATTAAAATCCCCCTTAATATTAACCGTGAGCGGCCGCTCACCATTTGGATATGAGTAGCGACTCACTAAATTTACATTTTTAAGTATAGCACTTTTTTACAATTTGTCAAATCCAAAATATGTTAAATTTTGGTCATATTTATTGCAAAAATGTTAAATTGATGTTAGTATAATATTATCAGAAACAAAATCAAGCAGGTTTTTATGGGGGATTTGTTAGTCTTGCACAAAATGATGTAGATTTTTTGTGCAACAATACAAAATTCAAAAAAATGGTTAAAAAGAAATATCATAAGGACGCCTTTGACAGAATTGACGAAGAAAGAAAAAATAAAATTTTAGAAGTCGGAATTGATGAATTTTCATTAAAAGGATACGACGGTGCAAACATAAATATAATTGCAAAGAATGCAGGTATTTCAATCGGGCTGATGTATAAATATTTTGCCACTAAGGGAGATTTATTTATCACCTGCCTCAAGCACGGAATGGATATCCTTGTCAAAGCATTGTATGACATTATGATCAGCGATGACAAAATATTAATAAAGGCTGAAAATTTAATCAAAACAATCTGTGTGCACTCAAAACAGAACACAAAGTACATAAAAATGTATAACGAAATCAGTAATGTTAAAAATTCAGCTGAAATGGTTAGGGAAATTGTTGAAGAAATAGAAAGCAGAAGAAGTTCAATATATATCATTTCAATTGAAAAGGCACTTGAAAACGGTGACCTTCGTAATGATATGAACCCGAAATTTTTTGCACTGTTTCTTGACAGTCTTCTGACCTCTCTGCAATTTGCATATACCTGTGATTATTACAAAGAGAAGTTCAGAATTTACACCGGTATAGATGTTAATGAATGTGACGATGAACAAATAATCAGTGAGCTTCTTAAATTCATCGAATCTGCATTTTCATTTGGAAAATAAATAATATTCAGGAGAAAAGTATGAGTAAGTATGTAATCACCTATGACATAGGTACAACAGGCGTCAAAACCTGTTTAATTGAGATTGACCAGACTATGCAGATTCTCGCTTCTGACACAGCAGGATACGGTCTTTATGTCAATGAAGAGACAGGAGTAAAGGGCGGTGCAGAGCAGGATGCTGACGAATGGTGGGAGGCAATGTGCTTCACTACAAAGACTGTATTTGAAAAAGTGCCTAATGTAAAGAAAGAGCAAATTGAAGGTATCAGTTTTTGTTCTGCAATGCAGGGGCTTGTACTCGTTGACAAGGACGGAAACTGTATCCGCCGTCCGATGACCTATATGGATCAGAGGGCAAGTGAAGAGTTGAAAAAAGGTATTGCTCACGGCATCCAGATTGCAGGTGCAGAGATTACAAAGCTGCTGAAATATCTCAATTACACAGGAGCAGTTTCATCCTCTGTTAAGGATCCGATATGGAAATACAAATGGGTTGAGGCACATGAGCCCGAAAATTTCAAAAAGATATATAAATGGCTTGATATCAAGGAATATCTCATCTGTCGCGCAAGCGGTGAATTTGTTATGACGACAGACTCTGCTTTTGCGACTCTCCTTTATGACACAAGAAAAGGACACAGAGGCTGGTGCAAGCCAATATGTGATATGGTAGGTGTAAATATTGAGCATCTCCCACCCATTAAAGAATGTACGGAGAAGGTCGGTGAGGTTACAGAAAAGGCTGCTGAGGAGCTTGGTCTTGCTGCAGGAACAGCAGTATACGGCGGCGGTGGCGACGCATCTCTTATCGGCGTCGGTGCAGGTGCGGTTGAAAACGGTGATACGCATATTTACTCGGGTACATCAGGCTGGGTAGGTACAGTATGTGAAAAGCAAACTGTTGACGCAGGTGCAATGATGGCTGCAATTGTAGGTGCAGACCCTGAATCATATAACTATTTCGGCGAGCTTGAAACATCTAATAAATGCGTAGGATGGGTTAAGGACCACCTCGCTCTTGATGAAATCGGCGTATTTCTTAAAAAATACGGTCATACCGAAGACAGTATTGAACAGGTACAGTTCAATATGTATGATTATCTTGAAGAGGTTATTGATACAATTCCCGCAGGATCAAACGGTGTTATATTCACTCCTTGGCTTCACGGAAACAGATGTCCGTTTGAAGACCCGAATGCCGCAGGTATGTTTTTCAACATCCGCCTTGAAACCGGAAAAACAGAGCTTATCCGTTCAGTAGTTGAAGGTATCTGTTTCCATATGAGATGGATGCTTGAAAGGCAGGAAAAGAAGGTCAAGACTTCAAAAACCATCCGTTTCTGCGGCGGCGGTGCATTGGGTACAACCACCTGTAAAATACTTGCTGATATCTTGCAGCGTGATGTTGTTGTTGTGGAATCGCCTCAGAACATCGGTGCAGTCGGTGCGGCGGCATGTATAGCAGTCGGTATGGGTATCATTCCTACAATGAAGGATGTTAAAAAGCTCATTCCGATTATGACTACATACAAGCCTAATCCCGCCAACAAGGAAATATATGACAAGAATTTCAGAGTATTCAAAAATCTTTATAAATGCAATAAAGAAAACTTTGCAATTCTAAATGGCTGAAGCAACAAGGCAGTGTGAATAACACTGCCTTGTATTTTTAAATTGAAGCAGCGCTCCATCAAGCTTGCTTGAAATTAACCTCGCTGCCTAAGAAGCGGGAATATCGGAGAATAGGCTATATGAAAGGAAAAATATGAATACCGTAATTTTTGATATGGACGGCGTTTTGTTTGACACGGAAAGAGTCTGCGTTCTTGCGTGGGACTATGCCGGAGTACAAATGGGCATCGGCAAGGCAGGATATATGGTAATGAAAACTCTTGGAATAAAAGCAGAAGAATCCATTAAAATTATCAGAAAAGAATTCGGCGATAACTTTGACGCGGAAAAGTTCAGGCAAATCGGTAAAGATTTTTCATATGATTATTTCAAAAAATACGGTGTACCTGAAAAACAGGGGCTGTATGAAATTCTTGACTATATAAAAGAAAAAGAATATAAAATTGCACTTGCATCATCAACGAGCAGCGCAAGCGTTCACCACCATCTTAAAGAAAAGAATATTGAAAATTATTTTGACGCAGTAATCTGCGGAGATATGATTAAAAGGTCGAAACCTGCACCCGATATTTATCTTAAGGCTTGCAAAGTGCTGAATGAAAAATCTGAAAACTGCTTTGCCGTGGAGGATTCAAAAAACGGCTTAATATCCGCTCACAGAGCAGGCTGCAAGGTCATTATGATACCTGATTTATGGCAGGGTGAAAAAGAAACTGACAAATTCCTTTTTGCGAAATGTAAAAGTCTAATTGAATTGAAAGGAATTTTATAGTTTGGGCAAGCCGTTATTGAATCAGGTCTGAAATTCAACTCTGTAATCACACTCTTTTATTTCAAGAGACTTTAATGAATTATCATCATTCTGAATTAAAGTGAAGTTACCGATTGAAATTTTACCATCATATCTGTATCCGTCATCAAGCTTTTTAGCATTCATATCCTGCGTATTTTCAATATAATTAAATACTTCATAAATCACAATTGCGATGTTGTTCTTTTCAAATTTACTTCCATCAAGGTCATATGAAAAATCATCATAATAGAATGACAGAATGTCTCCGTCATATGTCATTTTCATTCCCTTGGCATTAGTATTGGTTATTGTTGCGGCAACGGTTTTCTCGGTTTTACAAATTTCGCATGTGAAAGAAAAATCCCCCGAATATACCACAATATCTTTTGTAAAAGATACAGGTATAACGGGGGTATATTCTTTTACCTTACATCCTGATAAAAGAAAGCATATTAATATAAATACAGGGAAAATCTTTTTCAATGCTGTCAATCCTTATTCATAATCAGACATCAAAGCACCCAAAAGAGTAATCATATCATTGACGGTCATACCACGCTCAGATAACTCATCAGATGTGATATCACCGCACTGACCGTGGATATAAACTGCTGATTTTGCAGCCGCAAACGGCTCAATACCCTGTGCGATAAATGAGGCAATCATACCGGTAAGCATATCGCCGCAGCCTGCCATTGACATACCCGGATTGCCTGTTGTATTGACAAAAATATCTTTGCCGTCTGTCACAACAGTATTTGCTCCCTTGAGAACGACTATAACATCATTTTCCTGAGCAAATGCCTTGGCAACATCAATTCTGTTTGACTGGACATAACAGGTGTTTTCCCCTATCATTCTTGCCATCTCAGCAGGATGCGGAGTTATAACAAGAGGTGCTTTTTTATCCTTTATTATATCTATGAATGGTACTGCTGCATTTATTCCGTCAGCATCAAGAACAATTGGCACTTCACTTGTTTTTATTACCTGACCGACAATCACCTGTATATCATCATTGTTGCCGAGTCCGCATCCGATTGCCACACTGTCTGCCCATTTGAGTTCGTCAAAAATATCATTTACTGCACCGATTGAAATTGTTTTATCCTCATTTTCGCAAAGAGGCTTGAAAATCGGCTGTGTCAGCTTTGTTGTCAGTATAGGGTAAATTGATTTGGGAAATGCACATTTAAGCAGTCCCACGCCTGTCCTTAGCGCCGCATCTGCACATATAACGGCTGCGCCCGGCATAAGATAAGAACCGCATATATTAAGCTGATGACCGAATGAGCCTTTATGGGAATTTTTGTCCCTTGCGCCAAAATTCTTTTTCACATCTGATTTGGTAATAGTCTGAACATACGGTCCTGAATAACAATCCTCAGGTATACCGATATTAACCGTCATAACCTTTCCGCAATAATCATTTGCAGGCGGAAGGATATGTGCAAATTTAAGTGTTGATATTGCAATTGTCATATCGGCTTTAACTGCATTTACCACTGCGCCTGTTGTGGCGTCTGTTCCGCTCGGTGTATCAATACTGATTACAGACGCAGACGAATTGTTTATGATGTCAAAAATCTCATTAAACGGCGGCTTGGGCTCTCCGTGAAAACCGATACCGAATATTGAATCAACAATAATATCACAGCAATTAAAATCATATTCAGTGAAGGGATAGACAAATGCACCTATGCCGACTGCATCATCAAAATACGGTCTTGTAATCGGTGAATCAGGCTCTTTGTCAGCAAGAATTATATCCGCTTTAACGCCCTTTTGCATAAAAAGATTTGCGATTACAAAGCCATCCCCTGCATTTTTACCGTTTCCGCAAACGACTGCAACTGTTTTATTCTCAATACCGTCACCGTAATATTTCAATATTTTATTAAAGCAGGCTGTTCCTGCAAGCTTCATCAAGCCTTCCTCGGTATAACCGCTGCTGAAAGCATTTTCTTCAACCTGTCTTATTTGCTTTGCTGTTAAAATTCTCATATCAATCACCTATAGGTTTAATTACAAACGAAAGCTTCTTTCCCTTTAATTTTCCGAGTCTGTATTTCTTTGACGGACGAGGTCCGCAGGAATTTGAACCTGCTCCCAAAACCTCAGCATCAATATTGACGCAGGTGGTATTATCCGTTAAATCATCTCTGTGGGAAGCCTTAGCACACTGCTGAGGCGTGAAAGGATTTGCAGAAAAGGCAAACGGTTCGCCGATTGCCTCAAATCTGAGTCCGATACCGTTATCATCGGTAATTTCAGCAAATCGGGTATTGCATCTCGTTGCACTCTCCTGTGGCTTGATATAATCCTCACGCATAGCAGAAACTGTCGAGGTATAAATTCCTGTCAATGCATGTTCCCTGAAATCGGGAAGATTAACAACAGGACCTAACCCAAAATATCTGACATTATCAAAGCTCCTCGGCATTTCAATCTGAACGCCAAAACGCGGAGCAAACCAGAACCCCTTGCCTGAAATGCAGTTATAATCCGCCCTTATTGTGCCGTCACCATATATACAAAGCTGCGTACTGACCTTCACAAGTTTAGCCTTAACAGGGGTTGCTATCCCGGAAACATATGTTATCAGCACATGGTCATTTTCAACTGAGTGCTCACATTTTTTAACAAAGGTTGACTGCTCGGCAAGCCTTAATCTTTTCCATTTGGAATTGATATACATATCATTATCCAGCGGAGCACGGTAAAGCTGAATTCCGATACCCTTGAAATCAGAATCGGGCACCTGATTTATCATTTCTTTTCCGCCGTAGATATATGAATCAATACAGCCAGATTTTTTATCAAAAATAAGTCTTCCGTTTTCAAAATAAATGAAAAGGCGCTCTTCACTTTTCTGAACAGCAGGAGGTTTTGCATTAGGCTTTTCAAAAGCTATAATACCGTTTCGAAGCTCAAATTCCTCAAATGCAACACAGACATCATCCTCAATATATTCAAACTGAATAACAGTGTTCGTCGACTTAACGAATTCAAAATTATCAATTTCAACCTTTGTTGATGCCTGAGGCTTGATACTGATTTCAAAAGAACCTGCTGCCAAAGTTTCACCGTCTGAGAGAACAGTATAATTGACTGTCATATCCGCTTTTTTAAAATATCTGTGGTTAAAGAAAGTATAAGTTGTGTTATTATTTTTTTCTGCACGTACAGGGCGATAACAATTCTTCATCTGGAGTGCACCTGAGTGCGGAGTTCTGTCAGGGTAAAAAAGTCCGTCAACACAAAAGTTTTTGTCATGTCTCCATTCGCCGTGGTCACCGCCGTAGGTGTATTTGTGGATTCCATCCTCATGATAAACTGCATGGTCAGCAAATTCCCATATGCATCCGCCAAGCATATTTTTTGCGCTGTAAAAGCATTTTACATAGCGTTCAAGCTCACCTGCGCCGACGCCCATAGCGTGAGCATATTCGCAAAGATAAAACGGCTTTTTGTAATACATTTTAGGCAAACCGTGTCCCTTTGCAATTCTTTCACATATTGATGGGTAGGCATACATATGAGAAATCACATCGTATGCCCATCTTCTTGTACGGCAGACAGCTTCATAATGAATAGGAATGGGGGTCAGCTTTTTCAATTCATCGTAACAGTAATCCTGATTTGAATATCCGTGTGCCTCGTTTCCGAGAGACCACATTGTTATGCTCGGGTGATTTTTATCACGCTCAAACATACGGTAAACCCTATCCCAGTAATGCTCCCTCCATTTAGGATTGTGCGAGCAGACGCCCAGCCGGTGCAGTTCAACCTCACATCCGTGAGTTTCAATGTCCGCCTCGTCAACAACATAAATTCCGTATTCATCACACAAATCAAGGAAGGTCGGGTCAGGAGGATAATGGGAGGTTCTAACGCAGTTGGAATTATATTCCTTTATAATTCTGACATCCTGTTCCATTTCCTCAACGGAAAGCACATAGCCTTTCTTGGGATTTGTATCGTGATGATTAACCCCCAAAAGCTTAATAGGCTGATTATTGAAATAAAAAACATTTCCTTTTATTTCAATATGCTTAAATCCGATATACTTTCTGATAGCCTCGATAATATTTTCTCCTTCAGAGAGAATTAAAATCATATTATACAGATAAGGACATTCTGCAGACCATTCCTCAACCTCAAGCGAGTCAAAGGAAATTGCGCTTATTTCAGATGGTGAAACATCAATTGATTTTGATGCAATAAGTTCTGAATCATCATAGATAAATGCAGTAAGCCGACATTCATTGCTTAGCTTAAGCGAAGGGTTAATTTTAATATTATAAAGACCAACGTCGGCAAAATCAGTTTTTATTTCAAAATCATATATGGAATCCTTTCCCGTTTTATAAAGCAGGACGTCACGGAATATACCATTACACCTGAACATATCCTGACATTCAAGGTATGTACCGTTGCACCATTTATGATTTAAAACAAGAATTTCATTTTTGCCGTTAT
>CAZGRZ010000009.1:0-55014 GCA_964528285.1 uncultured Bacteroides sp.
AACGGAATACGAATTACATATCTTACCTCGCGTCTTATTCGCGTCGAAAGCGGTACGTTTACTGACCTTGCGAGCTACACTGTATGGTACAGAAATTTTGTTGCAGGTAATATGAATGTTACTCAGCAGGGTAAAAAAATTCTTGTTGAAACCGAGGACGCTATTTTTACAATTAAAAGAAGTAAGCCATATAGTGTATATTTCAAAGATACTCAAAATACAGAAATCTTTTCAAAGCAAAAAAATCTCAAGGGCACGCGAAGAACACTTGATATGACTTATGGAAGAGTGCCGCTCGAGGATGGCTTTATTACGCAAAACGGTGCTTATCTCCTTGATGACAGTAAAACAATGCTTATTAATAATAATGGCAATTTTGTGCCAAGAGAAGATAATTCAAAGGACTACTATGCCTTTGCCTACGGAAAAAATTACAGAGAAACCATAAAGGCATTTTACAAAATCAGTTCACCGACTCCGCTTATTCCACGCTATGCTTTGGGAGTGTGGTGGAGCAGATACCACGCTTATACGCAAAAGGAATATCTTGATCTTATGGCTGACTTTAAAGCGGAGCATATTCCAATCACTGTTGCAGCAGTCGATATGGACTGGCATTGGGTGAAAAAAACGGACATTGAAAAATTCGGTGTAAAATATGACGGCGGCGGAAGATATGGCTGGACGGGTTATTCGTGGAACACAAACCTGTTCCCTGATTATAGAGAATTTTTGAATGCGCTTAAAGAGGACAATCTGCATGTTACATTAAATCTTCATCCTGCCGATGGTATTCACTCATATGAGGATATGTATGAGAATATGGCGAAGGCAGTTGGAATTAATCCGAAAACTAAGCAAAAAATTAAGTTTATGTGCGGTGACGATAACTTCTGGAATGCTTATTTTGACATTTTGCATAAGCCATATGAAAAAGAGGGCGTCGATTTCTGGTGGATTGACTGGCAGCAGGGAAAAAAGAGCGATGTTAAAGGACTTGATCCGCTTAATGCACTAAACCACTATCATTATCTTGATAATGGTGAGGACGGAAGAATACCCATGATCTTATCAAGATACGCAGGGTTCGGCTCTCACCGCTATCCTCTTGGCTTTTCTGGTGATACCGCCATTAATTGGAAAGTGCTGAATTTTCAGCCGTACTTTACTGCAAATGCAAATAATGTTGCATATAGCTGGTGGAGTCACGATATCGGCGGTCATTATATGGGATACCGCGATGATGATTTGTATATGCGCTGGCTGCAATTCGGCGTGTTCTCACCTATAATGAGACTGCATTCAACTTCAATAGAGATACTCGGCAAGGAACCTTGGAAGTTTAGGAGTGAGGTTTATAAGTGTGCAAAGGATTGGCTTGTGCTTCGCCATAAAATGATTCCATATATTTTCACTATGGATTACAGAAATCATCAAGACGGTATTGCTCTTTGTGAGCCTATGTACTATTCATATCCGAAACATAATAATGCTTATTATGTACCAAATCAATATATGTTTGGCAGTGAGCTTATGGTATGTCCTATCACTAAGCCGCAGCATAAAGAGCTTAATATGGGAAGTGTAGATGCCTGGATACCGGATGGAAGATGGACTGATATTTTTACTAACCAAAGCTATGAAGGTGAAAAATGTATTACTTTATTCAGAGACCTTGATACTATTCCTGTTCTCGCAAAAGAGGGCGCAATTATCCCGCTTTCCGCAGACAAGGGCAATCAAACTAATAATCCGCAATCTCTTGAAATTTGGGCTTTTTCAGGGAACGGCAGCTTTACACTTGTTGAGGATAATTCTAAATCGGATTATAATGACCATAAAGCAACAACAACATTTAAAATAGAATATGTAAATAACAGCTTGACATTTACTATTGAAAAGGCAAAGGGGGATTTGTCCGTAATTCCGCAAACCAGAAATTATAAGGCTGTTGTGAAAGATCTGTTTGTAGACGGCAAGCCGCTTGTGTTTGAGTTCACAGATGCAGAAGTCACACAATGTCACAGCCAAACTGCAAAAAATGCACTGCGCCTTGAAAAAGAAAATCCTCGTGATGCTGTAATCAATGTTATGTCACGCTGGCAAAACGGTACAAATAAAACGGCAAGGATATACAAACCTTTTGAAAAATGTTCAACTGCGGATGAAATAAAACGTTCACTTATAAAATCTCATATGCCAAGGGTAATTAAGCAGGCTATTGAGGAGCGTATTAAATGATTGCATAATGCCGATAGATGCGGAATATTTCTGAAATACGCATTTATGTCCGTCTTTTATCGTTAATCATACCATACTAAGAAAACTTAAATTTTCACATACTGTTTGACAGTATTTTCTTCCGCCCTTATCGTTGACAGTAATATTAGACAAATTCAGCTTAATTTGTCCTTATACAATGTTTTAATATGCACTTTTTTTATATTTGTTGACATTTTATTTTTTGTAATTTATAATATTATTAATGTCAATATTTGACACGCATTTGAAATTAAATTTATGGGAAATACGGAGGAAAGATTATGAATGTTTTTATGATCGGCGGAACAGGTCTGCTTGGATGTGAAGCAGCAACGACCCTTATCAAAAGGGGACATAAAGTAACATCAGTTGCCTTGCCGCCATTACCGGAAGGTGCGCCGATACCGGAAGAAATGGAAATTATTTTTGGTGACATTAACAAAAAATCAGATGAAGAACTTGAAAATATGCTTAAGGGTAATGATGTATTTATCTTTGCTGCCGGTGTTGATGAGAGAGTTGAATTTCCCGCACCTGTAATGGATTACTATTATAAGTACAATATTGCTCCGTTAAAGAGAATTTTTCCAATCTGTAAAAAGGTCGGCGTTAAGAGAGCAGTGGTTCTCGGTTCATATTTTGCTTATCTCTCAAAGGCAAGACCTGATATGCGTCTTACCGATAAAAATCCTTATTTCAAATCAAGAATTATGCAGGAAGAAGTTTGTGAAGCTGCCTGTGATGATGATTTCAGCTGTGCTGTTCTTGAACTTCCTTATATTTTCGGAACACAGCCGGGCAGAAGACCTGTTTGGACTATTTTGATTGAGCAGATTGGCTTTATGGATAAATGGCCGTTTACAATGTATCCTACAGGCGGTACTGCAATGCTTACCTGCCGTCAGGTCGGTCAGGCAATTGCCGGTGCTGCAGAAAGGAAAAAATCCGGCTTTGAGGCAATTCCTATTTCCATGTATAATCTTAAGTGGGATAAGTTTCTTGATATCGTTTATAATGCTCGTGGTATGTATAACAGAAAAATTGTCGGTGTTCCGCCTGCAATGATGAAAATGGGCATGTTTAAGGTAGCAAAGGATTATAAAAAGCGAGGCATTGATTCGGGTATGGATCCGTTTAATCTTCCTGATATTATGGATATTGATCTCTTTATCAACAATTGTTATACCAAGGAGCTTGGTGTTGAAGAGGATGACCTTGAGGCTGCAATCACAGATTCAATCAAAGTTTCTCAAGCAGCATATGACGGTAAGGTTAAGCTTCTTGAAATGAAAGGCGAATAATTAATTTATACATAAAAGACCTAACAAATGTTTGTTAGGTCTTTTTTTAATCAAAGCGCAATTTTAGATTTTTTTCTGAGTTCTTTCAAAGTAGGGAGTACAAGTAATATTGTTATAATAAATGAAAGCAAATCTGCAAGTGGCTGGACAAGAAGTATTCCGGTTATGCCCAAAATTCTCGGCAGAATAAATATCAGCGGTACATAAAATATGCCTTGCCTTGCAAGTGCGAGAATTGTTGCTTTAGCGGAGATTTTGAGCGACTGCATCAGCATATTTGATGTTGTGCAGAAGCCTATCAACATTAGTACTGAACATTGGTATCTCAGTGCCTGTGTACCGATCTTTATAACCTCGTTATCATCACGAAAAATAGTTATTAATTGTGGTGCAAAAGCAAATGCAATTATACTGTAAAATGTAATTACAATTGTTGTGATAACAACTGTGAATTTATATCCGTCATATACGCGGCTGTAATTCTTTGCGCCGTTATTGAAACTGCATACAGGCTGATAACCCTGACCGAATCCGATTACTATTGCAAATCCCAAGAAGATTACTCTGTTGAATACGCTCATACCTGCAACAACAGCATCACCAAATTGCGCACATGCGAAATTCAGGCATATATTTGCAACGGTTTGTATGCCCTGCCTTGCGAGTGACGGCAGCCCGTTTTTGGAAATGTTCTTATATACAGCAAATGTCGGTTTAAAATGCTTAAGGCTGATTCTCAGATTTTCATTCTTTTTTGTCCCGAATAATAAAATTACAAATCCTGTAAACTGACCTAATATTGTTGCTAATGCCGCTCCCTTGACACCAAGCTTAAAGGTGAATATAAATAATGGGTCAATTGCTATATTCAGCAGGCTTCCGCTTATGATACCAGCCATTGAGTATATTGCACTGCCCTGATACCTCAGCTGATTGTTAAGTACAAAAGAGCCCAGAATGAAGGGAGAGCCAATTAGTATATATTTTAAATATTCAGAGGAACTTTCAACAGTTGAGCTCGTTGCACCGAGTAAAAGTGATATTTTTTTTGAAAAAAGCAATCCGATAATTGCAAGTATCATTCCTGCAAATAATGCAGTGAAGAATGATACGTTGGCATATATAGCTGCTTCATTTTTCTTTTTTTCTCCAAGCAGCGTACTGATTAATATACCGCTTCCGTTACCAAGGAAAAATCCGACTGCCTGCAGTAAAGTCATTATTGAAAAAACTATTCCGATTGAAGCAACAGAGGCTGTATCAATTCTTCCGACAAAAAAGCTGTCTGCCATATTGTATATTGCAGAAACAAGCATTGTAAGTATTGTTGGAACTGCAAGAGAGGTTATGAGTCTTTTTACCGGTTCCTTTGACATTCGTTCATATTTATCTTTATATTTTTTACTCATTTTACTATTCTTGCCTTTCCTGCTGCATATAGTTCGTTAAAATTTATCAATCGGCAAATTTTGAGCGCAATATAATTGAATTAGAATTATCTTTAATACAATTTTTTGAATATTTAATATTTTACTTTTTTATTATGTTGTGAAAATAAAAATAAATGCACTTGAACTCAAGTGCATTTTATCACAACTATAATTAATTTTCAATTAAGCAGCAAAGTTTGAATAATCAATAATGGTACTCATTTCTTTTGAATATTCAATATTCTTTTTCATTCTTTCATCATGTCTCTTTTTAAATTCCATTTTCTTTTTATTAAAATTGACTTTTGATTCATAGACAAACCATGCAATTGTTCCAATTAAAAGAAGCAGGATAATGTCAGCGGCAAATAATATTCTCATCTGATTATTTGTCAGCGTATCAAACAGACTGAATGATATTGCTGTTATACCGAATCCGGCACCAAGTGTTGAAATGAAAATTATAATACCTGTAATGATTCTATTTGATTTCTTTTTCATAAAAATTCTCCTTTGCTTTTTTCTTTACACTTATATTTTAACAAAAGAAAATTTCTATTCAATACCTGCAAGTGTTATAGTACTGAAAATTGGACTGTGCGAACAAATTTTTTAATCAAGTATTGATTTTAATAAAGTGCTTACATTATCAAATTCGTTATACGCTATGCCGGATGCAGATATAACAAGGACAATTTTTTTGTTTTTATATTTTTCAATAAATACCTTTAAACCGGATTTTTCAAAAGTATTGATATCTTTATCGAAGTCAGCTGTCATTATTATTTGCAAGGTGTTTTCACCTATCTCTATATCAGCTGAGGGTATTTTTTCTTTGAGTAATGACGCAAATTTTCTTGTCTTCGCTGTATACAGTCTTCTGATTTTTCTTGTCTGTGAATAGATATGACCGTCTCGGATATAGTTGCACAGTGCAATCTGTTCTGTTTTACTTGCAGTCTGGGCAAATCTTCCTGCGTTAATATCAAATTTTTCTCTAAGCTCATCTGTAAGCACCATAAAGCTTATTCTTATACCCGGCAGAAGCATCGCTGAAAATGAGCCTATATAAATTATATTGCCTTTGCCGAGAGCGTAAAGAGAAGGTGTGGGCTTAACATTATATAAAAATTCATTTTCATAGTCATCTTCTATAACGATTGAGTTATGCTTATATGAGTATTCAACAAGCTCAATTCTTCTTTTAATTGGCATAACATCGCCCCATCTTGTCATATGAGATGGAGATACATATATTATATCAGCATCCTTGTATCTTGTATGCACATCAAAGCCAAAATCACTGAAAATTCCCATTCCTTGATTAAAGCTTTTGTCAGGGAAGGAAACACTTTTTTTATCATCAATTAATGAGCATAAAATGTGCAGAAGAGGGGAAACACCTGCACCAACAATGATTCTTTCAGGTGATGTGATAACATTTCTTTTTTCTTTTACATATTGAGCAATTGCACACCTGAGGTCATATTCACCTTTAGCATCACCATATGATAAAAGACGCACATGCTGTCTGAGGGCACTTTTTATATATCTCTGCCATAATGCCAAGTCAAAGCACTCCTTATCGGCAATTCCTCCTGTTAAGTCAAAGCAAATGCTGCTCTTTTTAATTTCATATTCGTCATTAATCTGTCTGCCGGCAATGTCTGAAACAAAGTATCCGCTTCTTTCCTGAGCAATAATGTAACCGTCAGCACACAGGTCAAAATAAGCATTCTGTACTGTTGTGATAGAAACACTATAATTCAAAGCGGCCTTCCTTATTGACAAGACCTTTTCTCCGCTTTGCATTTCACCTGAAATTATTTTATTTTTAATGTCATTATAAAGCGTAATATATTTTTTCATATCTGTATCCTAAAATATTATTAAAACTGTCTATTTATCAAATTACAGCATTATTATATAATTATTATAATAAAAAATCAACAGGGAAGTGATAATATCAAAAAATGTGCAGTAATTAATGACTTGTCCGGATTTGGAAAATGCTCTCTTACTGCTTCAATCCCCATAATATCAGTTATGGGCTGTGAGGTACATCCGCTTCCTACTGCTGTTTTCTCGAATCAGACAGCATATGATAGTTATAAAACTCTTTCACTTACTGATTACATGTGTGAATTTATAAATGAGTGGAAAAAGTTAAATCCTTCTTTTGATGCAATTCTGATTGGCTTTGTGACTGATATTGCCCAGATAAATATAATCAATAATTTTATTGATGAGTTTTGTACTGAAAATACAACCGTAATTGTTGATCCTGTTATGGCTGACAACGGAAAGCTTTACGGCGGGTATACACCTGAAATGTGTGAACAGATAAAAAAGCTTTGTTACAAAGCGGATATAATAACGCCAAATATAGCTGAGCTTGCCTTTATTGCTGAAGAAAAGTACAGTGAATGCTTTTCCGATATAAACTCATATGCAAATAAGCTCCGTAATAACGGTATTAAAAATATTGTTGTAACAGGTTATAAAGAAGATGATCTAATTTCAAATCTTGTTTACAGCGGTAATGAGTTTGGGAAGGCAAGTGCAAAACTAATCGGCGGATATTTCAGCGGTACAGGTGATATTCTGTCATCAATAATCACAGGCGGTGTAATGCGCGGTATGCCTTTGATTGATTGTGCAGAGCTTGCTGCTGAATTTATAAGCAAGGCAATTTCCGATACATCAGTTTCTGATACAAATGAGGGAATTAATTTTGAAAAATATTTAAGTATTTTATTATAATAAATAAACTGCTGAATTAATTTATTATGTCATTAAAGGGGAAAAGTGAATTATGGCAAATATAGTATATACGCTTAGCGGTGGAGTATATCTCAATATCACTAATAAGTGTCCCTGTAATTGTGCTTTTTGTATTCGCTCAAAGGGTGATGCAGTCGGGGATGCAGAAAAGCTTTGGTTTGATACAGAACCGACGATTGATGAAATAAAAAAAGCAGTTGATGATTTTGATTTTTCCAATGTTGATAATGCTGTTTTCTGCGGTTACGGTGAACCGACGAATGCTTATGATAATTTAATTGAAGCGGCTAAGTATATCAAATCAGTAAATCCTCAGATTAAACTAAGGCTTAATACAAACGGCCTTTCGGATTTGATTAATGGCAAAGATACTGCACAGGAATTATCTTCTGTTTTTGATATTATTTCAGTATCTCTTAACGCGCCTACATCAGAAAAGTATGATAAGATTACAAGAAATATTTATAAAGGTAAAGCCTTTGATGCGATGCTAAGCTTTACCACGGAATGTGTTAAGTATTGTAATAAGGTTTATATGACTGTTGTTGATGTTATTTCACCTGAGGAGATTGCGCAGTCAAGGAAGCTTTGTGAGTTAACCGGTGCAACCTTCAGGGTACGCTCTTTTGCAAATGGCAGGTAAATTAAAAATAAATCTCTTCTTAATATCACTTTTTCAGATATTAAAGAAGAGATTTTTTATTTTTATCATCAATTTTTCTAAGAATTAATTCGTCCGCTTTCATTAAAAGTAAACCTATTATAAATCCGCATACATTCACAATAAAATCATCAGCGTCTACATCACCGCATTTGAATATATACTGATACCCTTCAACAAATAAGGGTATCAATATACCAATGATAAATATTTGATATGTTTTTATTTTAGGAATTAATGCTTTTAAAATGAATGAAACCGGTATAAAAAATATTAAGTTCCCGAGTACATTGAATAATACTTCAGAATCGTTTATATGCCTCATAAGGTATGGTATAAATTTCAGCATACCGTTGCCGATTTTAAAATTAGTTGTCAGATTATCAGCAGGCGTTCTGATGAAAATTATAAAAAATGATATCAGGTATACCGGTATAAAAGAAAGCCAGAATTTTCTGAGATATATTTTACGACTGTCGGTTGCATAAAAGTGACAGCCGATGAAATAGGCAAAGCAGGAAATAAATATTGTTGCAAGCCACCATAATCTGTAGAAAGACAGGTTTCCGCTGAATTTTGTCACAAAATAATCGATTGTGTAAAGTATAATTGTAAAATTAATAAAAACGGACGTAAAAATACCTGCCTGCTTATAATTATTTTTGTTTAAAATAGTAATCAGTAACACAGCAAAAAATACAAGCGTCATTTTGAAAAACTGGAATTTCAGGTCATTATAATAAAAATAACCCCCTAATCTCTCCCTTGACATCGTAAAGCATGAAAGTGCAAAGACAATGATGAAACCGATATATTCAATTTTATCAGCCTTTGTTTTCATTAAACCACCTTAAATCTCAAGTTCTTTGATAATTTCTGCATACTCGAGTGCCGATGAATCAGCCTTTGCAATCTGTTCAATCGTTTTTAATGAATGTCTGCCTCGTACAAATACACCTATCAGCATTTTATGAAACCACGCGACCGGGAGCAGGACAGGGTGCTTTTTGCAATATGAAAATTCTTTTTTCAGTCTGCCGGGCTTTGGGAAAAACATTTTAAGTATCGCTTTAATTTTTGTCAGCGTATTTACATTGTTTTTATCAGATATTGATTTGCTGACATAATAGTCACCTGTTTTTCTACGCTCATATCCAAAGCTTCCGCCGTCAATAACTGAATTGATAAAATTTGTATTAAATGTATTATTAATACTGAAATCGTGTTCGCATATAACAGGTGTATTAAACCAAAAGCTGCATAATGAAAATACTGTTTTAGCAAAAACAGCAAGATTGTTTTCTGCACATTTTTCAATAAAAGAATAATAGTCGAAATTATCAATGTGCCTTATGATAACATCAACATCCATAAACATTCTGACGCCTGCACCGTAAGAGCTCATATGCTTTGCTATATGCATCAGAACAAATAACAGATGTTCTTCAAGATTAAGAGCATATTCATACTTGCTTATTTTCTGTGAATGTTCAAATATATTGCTGAAATATTTATGGTCATAATCCGAAACAGCATGGAGTTCAATCTTCTCTTTGCCGATATTATATTCACATATGTTAGTATTGTCAACCTCAAGTAAATAACCAAGGTCAATAAGCAACTGTCTGCTTTCAGAAAAATCACAGTCATTAACATAAACATCAATATCGCCGCTTGTACGAAGCTCCTTAACGGGATACAGATTTCTTAAGTGCGTTCCCTTTACGAATATGAATGGTATCTTGTTTTTTTCAAATATATTTCTTAAATTGTTTATGAGATTTATTTTCTCATTATAGCTTATAAGTACATAACCGAGCTGCTGCTTGAATTTTTTTAATGTATTTGTATCAGGTCTATCTTGATCTGATAAAAGCATAATCTGATTTGTTACAACAGCAGTAAGACTGTGTATATTTGCAAGATTATACAAATTTTCCCAGTTTATATCCTGCGGACGTTCAGGCGCTTCACCATTCAGAAATGAAGATAAAAGATGTATAAAATATTTTTTTGTAGTATTCATATGCTTCAATCTCCTTTCTGAATTTCCTTTATTTACTATTTATCGTCAAATAACGAGTGAAGCTTTGGCAGATTTTCTAACTTTTCTTTATATAATAAATGTGAAAGCTCCTTAAATGCCTGCTTTATTGTTACCTCTATAAGCTCCTTTTTTTCATCATCAAAGTCTTTTAATGATATAATTGCTTTGATAAGCCGAGTAATATCTATAGTCTTAAAATCTTCGTATCTTGTAATTCCTGTGCCTTCAATAAAATCAAAAACTGTTTCAAATACATCCTCAATATTCTCTTCACCGATAACTTCGCAAAGCTCTTTTATATATCTGTCAATGAATTTGCTTATTTCATCAGTTTCATTTCTGTAAATAAACTTATCTTCCTCAATCCTCCACGAGTGTACCTGATGCTGTTTTAAATTTTCGTTTGTACTTTCAACAACTTTTCTTGAATGGCTGTGATAAAGCATACATCCGATAATTGATGTTTGCGGAATAAAAGAATAAATCTTATTTTCAATAGTCTTATAATTATAGCTTTCAATCATATGCTCCGGAAATCCCGGTGCATCAAATTCATATATTCCTATTATTCTCTTTTTTAATAAATTTGAACAGTTTACTCCTGCAAATGTTGCAAGATTGCCGCCCTTTGAGTGACCGCAGATGATTATATCCCTTTTGGCTGTTAAACCGCATTCCTGCATATAGTAAAGTGCTTCAATCTGCGCAGGAACAGGAAACATATAACTGAGCATTGCCGATTCTTTAATGCCGGTTATACTCGTGTCTGTTCCTCTGAAGGCAATAACAGCCGTATTGTTGTCAAGATAAAAATTTATTGCGGAAAATTGTTTGTCAATATTATCGTTAATGTTGTTTGCATATTTGAGAAGCTGAATATCAGAGTATCTGCGTTTATCGGCACATCGTTTTAAAAGATTCCCTGCTTTTACTACAATAGAGATTTTATTTTCAAGAACCTTTTCATCATAAAGGCTGAAATATTGTTCCGATGCCTCTTTCAGGGAAATACTGATATCACTGTCAAATTTGCCGACAATTGCAGAATAATCAATATATGCCAGTTGTGAAAATACAAGTGCATCAATCTCATTGAAGCTTTTTTCATCAAAACCATATTCTCCGTATTCATCAACATATTGAACTATATTACCCATAAGTTTTCTCCTATTAACAAAATGTCAATAAATAATATGAATAAAATTCATTTTAATGTAATAATTCTGAAATCTTTCTTATGTAATGTAGAAATTGAGAAATCAATATTGTTTTCTTTCTCAATACTCTTGTGGAAAACAGTTTTTGGAGTCAGAGTTTCTCCTCATTCAATTCATAAATATTATTTTTTCATGTCTCTGTCTGTTTTTAAAAATACTCCATCCACAATAAGCGCTTCTGTTCCCCAAGGCAGAGGCGCTTGTTTTTTATTTAAAATAAAATCATAATAAACCATTAACAGCGATAGGCACGGCAAGCACCGCCTGCAATATTAAATCAATTTTGTCCTGTTCAGCTTTTTATACAAAATTATCTGTATGAAAACCTTTCTTTTTTCAGCTCATTAAATCTCATTATTTGCTGCTACGGCTGAATAAAATCAAGTATATAATATCAAATGTTAAAATAAATTACAACATTTGCTTTATTTTTATTTTAAAATCTGATAAAATATCACACAGCAGAAAGGATTTTTTATGGATATTAATTTAAAACTCAGTGAGGAATTTTCATTAAAATTATGGCAGGTTGAAAATGTTATAAAGCTTATTGATGATGGAAATACAATTCCGTTTATTTCCAGATACAGAAAGGAAGCAACTGGCTCTCTTAACGATCAGCTGCTGCGTTCACTTTCCGACAGACTGGTTTATCTTCGTAATATGGAAGAGCAGAAGAAGAAAATTATTTCATCTATTGAATCACAGAATTTGATGACTGAAGAAATTTATAAATCAGTAGAAATGGCCGTAACTTTGACAGAGCTTGATGATATATACAGACCGTTCAGACCAAAGCGCAAGACAAGAGCTTCGGTTGCAAAATCCAAAGGCTTACAAGGACTTGCCGACATTATTTATGCTCAGCAGAAAGACAGTAAGTTACCTTTAGAGCTTGCAGCAGGATATCTTAATAATGAAGTTAAAACAGCAGATGATGCTGTCAGTGGTGCAAAGGATATTATTGCTGAGCTTATTTCAGATGATCCATCCGGCAGAAAAATGCTGAGATATTCAATTAAGAATAACGGCAATATTTCAGTTTCCGGTGCAAAGGATGATTTAGGCGTATATGGAATGTATGAGGAATATTCAGAGCCTGTTAATTCAATTCCGCCTCACAGAGTTCTTGCAATCAACAGGGGAGAGAAGGAAGGATATCTCAAGGTTTCAATTGATTATAACAAAAAAGCTGCATTGAATATACTTTATAATCTTCATATAAAAAAAGATTCACCGACAGCCGATACTGTTATTCAAGCAATTGATGATGCGTATTCCCGTCTGATTTTCCCATCGATTGAAAGAGAAATAAGAAATAATCTTACTGATGCTGCAAGTGAAAGTGCAATTAAAGTATTTGCACAGAATACAAAACAGTTGCTTATGCAGCCGCCTGTAAAGAATAAAGTTACCTTGGGTCTTGACCCCGGATACAGAACAGGGTGCAAGGTTGCAGTAGTTGATGAAACAGGAAAGGTTCTTGACACAGGTGTAATATATCCTGTCCCTCCTCATAATAAAATTGACGAGGCAAAGATAATCATAAAGAATTTAGTAAAAAAGTATAATGTTCAGTTGTTTTCAATCGGCAACGGTACAGCCTCTCATGAGACTGAAGTTTTTGCAGCAGAGGTAATAAGAGAGCTTGATTGCGGCATTTCCTATATGGTTGTCAGTGAGGCAGGAGCATCTGTATATTCTGCATCAAAGCTTGCCGCTGACGAATTTCCTGAATATGATGTTTCTTTAAGAAGTGCTGTATCAATTGCAAGACGCTTGCAGGATCCCCTTGCAGAGCTTGTTAAAATTGATCCGAAAGCGATCGGTGTAGGTCAATATCAGCACGACATGCCGCAGAATAAGTTGACTGAAACGCTTGACAATGTTATTGAGGACTGTGTAAACTCAGTCGGTGTTGATTTGAATACAGCGTCGTCACAGCTACTTAATCGCGTTGCGGGTATATCACCTGCAATAGCAAATAATATTGTAAAATTCCGTCAGGATAACGGTCCTTTTTATTCAAGAGAACAAATTAAAGAGGTTCCAAAACTCGGACCAAAGGCATTTGAACAATGTGCAGGATTTCTCAGAGTAAGCGAAAGCAAAAATGTACTTGATAATACTGCCGTTCACCCTGAAAGCTATAATGCTGCGAAAAAACTCCTGACTCTTTGCGGTGTGACTGATAATGACTTGAGAAACGGTAATGTTGCCGCTGTTCAGACTTATACTGAAACTGTTGGCAGCTGTGCTTTGGCAGAAAAGCTCGGAATAGGTGAGCCGACTCTTGCGGATATATTAAAAGAAATTTCTAAACCCGGCAGAGACCCAAGAGATGAGCTGCCTGCGCCTACGCTCAGAACTGATGTTATGCGTATTGAGGATTTGAAGGCAGGGATGAAGATGAAGGGTACTGTCAGGAATGTTATTGATTTCGGTGCGTTTGTCGATATCGGCGTTCATCAGGACGGACTTGTTCATATATCGCAAATAACAGACAGATATATTAAACATCCGAGTGATGTTTTAAAAGTCGGGGATATTGTCGATGTTTGGGTTTTATCAGTCGATATAAGCAAAAAGCGAATCAGTCTTACTATGAAGGATTCTGAAAAATAAATGAATTATAAAGTTATTAAGTCAGAAAGAAAGACAATGTCTTTGTCAATTAATGATGCGCTTGTGCCTGTTGTAAGAGCGCCTTATTTTGTATCTGATAAACAGATTGAGTCGTTTGTCAATAAAAATACAAAATGGATAATATCCGCGACAGAAAAAAAGAAAAAGCAAATCCAAAAATTTAATTTTACTGATGAACAAATTGAACAGCTTGCTGATAAAGCAAAGCAGCTAATTCCGGAGAAAGTTGAATACTATTCTCATTTAATGAATTTGTATCCGATAGGAATTAAGATAACAAAGGCAAAAAAGCGTTTTGGATCTTGCAGCAGTAAAAACTTCCTGTGCTTTTCCTGCTTTCTTATCAATTATCCCGAAGCGGCAATTGATTATGTTATCGTGCATGAGCTTGCTCATATTAAGCATCATAATCACAGTAAAGAGTTTTATGAGATGATTGCCGCATATATGCCCGATTATAAAGAAAGAGAAAAATTATTAAAGAGTTAAGACAAACTAAATTTTAATTTTTCTTTTTTATAATATCTACAATCACTATTTCCGGGTGATTGAAAAGTCGCAGCGGAAATTCAGAATTACCCAGTCCGCGGCTGATAATCAGTTTTGGTCTCTTTCCGAAACTCCCTTTAGCATATTTTGGTAATATTCCCTGCCCGGGTGAAAATAAAGGCTTGAATATTATCCACTGTCCGCCGTGCGCATGACCTGATAACTGCAAATCAAAATTATACTGACTGTAATTTAGTTCTTTAACACCTTCAAAATTTTCAGGAAAGTGGCTCAGAACAATTCTATATCCTCTTTTATCTTCAAGCTTTTTAAAAAGAGTGCTCATATCACGATATATGAACGTTCCTTTTTTTCTTGCCTTGTAGTCTTTAAAATCTGCCTGTTTTTCATCAAGACCAAGTATTGCACAATACTCGGTCTCTATAACTTTGTCGAGTAATACATTAAAACCTATGTCGCTTAATTGCTTCATTATGTCATCGAAGTTTTCAAGACGCCTTTCATGATTTCCTGTGATATAATAAACCGGTGCAACAGCAGTGAGTCTTTTTCCGAATTCAAGCATTTTATCTTTATTTTTACATCTGTCATTAATATAATCACCGGTGATACATATTATGTTTGGATTAAGTTCCTCCGTTTTTTTCAATACATTACAAAAAGGCTTTGAATGAAAATCAGACAAATGAACTATTCTGAATGACTTATCGGAACTTTCATTTTCAATTTCATAAAAAGTTTCATCAATTTTATTATTTTGATAATAGAAAAAGAGTATTATCAAAATTAAAGCTATACCGATAAATAGTAAAATCATTTTACATCACCTGACAATATAATATAATTTATATTTTATTTAGTCAATATTTAAAAAACTTTTTGAAATAAAAAGGGTAATATGCTATTATTGAGTATATATGTTTTAGGAAAGGGTGAGGATTTTGGATAATTCAATTCGTCTTTTGGCAGAAAATAATGAAAAGAAAATACTTTCCGACAGAGCCTGCCTTGCCTGTAATTCAAAAGGAAGAACAGTCGCTGAAGAAGAATGTACTATCCGTACCTGTTTTCAGCGTGACAGGGACAGAATTATTCACAGCCAGTCATTCAGACGTCTTAAGCATAAAACGCAGGTCTTTCTTACCCCGAGCGGTGACCATTACCGCACACGCCTAACCCATACTCTTGAAGTTTCACAGATAGCAAGAACAATTGCAAGAGCACTTTGCCTTAATGAGGATTTAACAGAAGCCGTTGCACTCGGTCATGACTTGGGTCATACTCCTTTCGGTCATGCCGGTGAAAGAGCACTTGATAAGATAACCTCATCAGGTTTTAGACATTATGAACAAAGTGTTCGCGTAGTAGAGAAACTTGAGAAAAACGGAAAAGGTCTTAATTTGACAGATGAGGTAAAAAACGGTATACTCTGTCACACAAAAGGTGAGGAAGCATATACTCTTGAAGGTCAGATTATTCGCATCGCTGATAAGATAGCATATATTAATCATGATATTGATGATGCTATACGTGCAGGTATTATGCGCGAAGAGGATATACCTTTAAATCTTCGTATGCACCTTGGAATGACCAAGTCAAAACGCATTAATAATATGGTGCTTGATGTTATAAATACAAGCAAGAATAATTCGCATATAAGAATGAGTGATGATTTTTATAACAGTTTTATGGATTTGCATGATTTTATGTTTACAGCCGTTTATACTAATCCTGCCTGTAAAGGCGAGGAGAGCAAAGCAGTTGATATGCTTGAAAAAATCTATTATTATTATATAAATAATATTCAAGATATGCCTTTAGAATATATTAGTATTGCAAATTCTGACGGCGATGAGAGAGCAGTATGTGATTATATAGCAGGTATGAGTGATACATATGCACTTAGAACATTCAATCAGCTTTTTGTTCCTATGTGCTGGTATGATTAACATCTCGTCTTAATTATGAAAGGAAATGAAAGCCGTGAAACTGAATGAGTCCTTTTTACAGGAATTGAAATTCAAGACTGATATTGAAGACGTTATATCAAGCTATGTTTCATTGAAAAAGCGCGGTTCAACTTCAATCGGACTTTGTCCTTTTCATAATGAAAAAACACCTTCCTTTACCGTATATAATGATACTCAGTCATTCTATTGCTTTGGCTGCGGTGCAGGCGGAGATGCGATTACTTTTATTAAAAAAATTGAAAATTTTGACTATGTTGATGCTGTTAAACTTCTTGCACAGCGTGCAGGTCTTCAGCTGCCTGATGATAATTTTGATGACAGCCTTTCAAAAAAACGCAGAAAGATACTTGAAATCAATCGCGAAACTGCAAAGTTTTATTATTCATATATGATGAGTGACAAAGGTAAAGCAGGTCTTGACTATTATCTTAAACGCGGACTTTCAATGAATACAATCAAGCGATTCGGTCTCGGCTATGCTCCTGATGAATGGGACGCACTGATTAAGCACCTTAAAGAAAAGAAATATAAAATTAGTGATATGGTTGATGCCGGTGTTGTTAAAGTCGGCAAAAAAAATAATTATTATGATTACTTCAGAAACCGTGTTATCACACCGATTATTGATGTAAGGGGAAATGTTATAGCATTTGGAGGACGAGTCCTTGATGACAGTAAACCTAAATATATCAATACATCTGATACGCTTGTATATAAAAAGACGAATGAATTGTTCGCACTTAACCTTGCCAAAGAAAACTGTGCCGATACCTTGATACTCTGTGAGGGTTATATGGATGTCATTTCAATGCACCAGGCCGGTTTTACAAATTCAGTTGCAGGATGCGGAACTGCATTGACAAATGAACAGGTCAGGCTTATAAGCAGATATACAAAGGAGGTTATCCTTGCATATGATGCCGATGAAGCGGGACAAAAAGCATTGAATAAGGCAATAAATCTTTTCAGGCAGACTGATATCAAAATAAAAATTCCCACCTTATCCGGCGGTAAAGACCCGGATGAAATAATTAAAAAATTTGGCAGGGACAAGTTTAACGGAATGCTTGAAGGTGCTTCAAATGAAATTGAGTTTGCTTTGCTCGACCTGAGAAAAAAGCATAATCTCAATACAACACAGGGAAAAATTGATTTTCTAAATTCAGCAATCAAAATACTTGCAGATGTCAGTGCTATTGAGCAGGATTTATATTTGACAAGATTATCCGATGAATTAAATGTGGACAAGTCGAGTATAAAGGTTCAGCTTGAGAGTTATTCCAAGAAAAATAAAAAAAGACAAATACGAAATAATTATCGAACAATTGTTGACAATAGTGTTAGAGATAATCAAAAAATCAGTTTTGAAAATAATATTCCCATACGACAAATTAAGGCGGAGGAAAGAATTATCGGACTTCTTTTGAGATATCCGCAATGTCTTGATTTATGCAATGAGTTTGATATGAATAAATTTTCTTCTGATTTTATCAAGAAAATTTATTCGCAGATTGTTTCAATGCTTGAAAGTTCAATTAGTGTCAAATTGTCTGATTTCAGCAGTGTCCTTACCGATGATGAAATAGGCAGGCTTTCAGGCATAATTGCAAGAACTCAGGAGAGCAAAAATGCAGAGAAAGAGCTGCTTGACTGTATGCAGATAGTCAATGAAGAATTTGAAAATAAAAATTCAATTTCGTCAGCAAATATGTCTGATGACGAATTCAGAAAACTGTTTAACAAAGGTTAATACATATAGAGGAGATTTTTATGAAAGAAATTAATCTTACACCTAATCAGCCGGTCAGTGAGGAAAAAAAACAGGCGGCGTTTAAAAAACTTATTGAACGCGGCAAGCTGTCAGGCCATCTTACAACACAAGAGATTGACAACTTGATTGTTGAGCTTGACCTTGATGTTGATGAGCTTGAAAAGCTCAATGAACAAATCGATTCTGCAAATATCAATATTATTGATGATCTTTCTTCTGAATCCTTTGACAGCATTAACCTTGAAGTTGCTTTGCCTAAGGAAACCGATGCGGCTGAAACAGTTGCAGTTAATGAAAATGCTGCAATGGATGACCCTGTTAAGGTTTATCTTAAGGAAATAGGCAGAGTCCCTCTTCTCACACCTGAGGAGGAAATCGAATATGCAATCCGAATTGCGGACAATGATGAACAAGCAAAGAAAAGCCTTGCTGAGGCAAATCTTCGCCTCGTTGTAAGTATTGCCAAGCGATATGTCGGCAGAGGTATGCAGTTCCTTGATTTGATTCAGGAGGGAAATCTCGGTCTTATTAAGGCAGTTGATAAATTTGATTATACAAAGGGTTTTAAATTTTCAACCTACGCCACTTGGTGGATAAGACAGGCAATTACCCGTGCAATTGCCGATCAGGCAAGAACAATCAGAATTCCCGTTCATATGGTTGAAACAATTAATAAGGTAAAAAAAGCAAACAGTCAGCTCCTTCACACAAACGGCAGAGAGCCTACGCCTGATGAAATTGCAGAATATCTTTCTATGCCTGTTGAAAAGGTAAGAGAAATACTCAGAGTTGCACAGGAACCTGTTTCACTTGAAACTCCTATTGGAGAAGAAGAGGATTCGCATCTCGGTGATTTTATTCCCGACGATGATGCGCTTGCACCTGCCGATGCAGCCTCAATGAGTTTACTTAAGGAGCAGCTTTCGGATGTTCTTAAAACACTTACACCGAGAGAGGAAAAGGTTCTTTCACTGCGCTTCGGTCTTGAGGATGGTAATCCAAAGACACTGGAGGAGGTTGGTAAAGAATTTAATGTAACTCGTGAGCGTATCCGTCAGATTGAAGCAAAGGCATTAAGAAAACTGCGTCATCCGAGCAGAAGTAAAAAATTAAGGGATTTTCTAGACTAATGACAGAAGAAAAGATAAATCGAATTAATGAACTTGCCCATAAGTCAAAATCAGTCGGACTTACCGATAATGAAAAAAAAGAACAGGCTGCCCTCAGAAGAGAATATATAGATTCCTTCAAAGCAAGTCTTGTCAGCCAGCTCGAAAATACCTATATTGTTGATGAAAAGGGCAATAAAAGAAAAGTAGAGAAAAGAAAATAATGTCAAAGTTAATTATTATTGAAGGACTTGACGGCTGCGGTAAATCTACGCAGACAGCCTTGCTTGAAAAGTATTTTTCAAACCGCGGTATTGATTTTAAGAAAATCAAGCTGCCTGATTATGACAGTCCGTCAAGTACACTTGTTAATATGTATCTTAAAGGTGAATTCGGCAGCAACGCGGATGACGTCAACGCCTATGCAGCAGGTGCGTTTTATGCTGTTGATCGTTTTGCCTCATATAAGCTTAACTGGGGCAGGGATTATGAAAACGGCACTCTCATACTTGCGGACAGGTATGCAACATCCAATTTAATTTATCAGATGGAAAAGATTGATAAATTTAAGTGGGACGAATACCTTGATTGGTCATCGGATTTTGAATATAATAAAATCGGAATTCCAAAACCGGATCTTGTTATTTTTCTTGATATGCCCATTGAAATTTCACAGCGTCTTATGAGCACACGCTATTATGGTGATGAGAGTAAAAAGGACGTTCATGAGGCAAATATTGAATTTCTCAATAAATGCCGTACTTCTGCTTTGTATGCTGCACAAAAACAGGGATGGAAAATAATTGAATGTTCAGACGGCAGCGCTCCTCTTCCTATAGATGTGATACATAATAAAATAGTTGATTTAGTTGAAAAGGAATTGAAAGATGCTTGATTTTAAGAAACCTGTTGTTGATGATAAACAATGGGCAGATGAATGTTTAAAATATGCAAATAGTTTCAATTGTGAATATACATTTGGCAATATTTTTGTCTGGAGTACTGCATACCGTACAAAAATATGCAAATATAAAGATTTTCTGATGTGCAGATGGGGCAAGGCTGAACAGCTGATTTATTCTATCCCAATCGGAAAGGGTAATTTCAAGGATGCCGTAAATCAGATTATTCTTGATGCGCAGACAAATGAAGTAAAACCTGTTATATATGGGGTAACAGGTAATTATAAAAAGCTTCTTGAAGAAAATTTTCCCGATAAATTCAGTTATAAATTTAATGAAGGATATAATGATTATATCTACTCTGTTGAAAAAATGGCAAATCTAAGCGGCAGGAAATACCATTCTAAGCGTAATCATATCACAAACTTTAAAAAGTATAATCCCAATTGGTCATTTGAGATATTGAACAAAGATAATCTCAATGAATGTATTGAGCTTCATTCTGAGTGGATTAAAGAGCATCCTGATGATGTTGATTATTCGTTTGAATTTGAGGCAGTGCTTACAGCATTTGATAATTATGAAAAATTAGGATTTGTCGGAGGACTGATCCGTGTTGACGGTAAGGTAATTGCGTATACTTTTGGCGAAAGGCACAGTGATGAATTGTTCGTTACGCATTTTGAAAAAGCATCTGCCAATATTCAGGGTGCTTACACAATTATAAATCAGGAATTTACAAAAAATTGTCTAACGGAATACCGGTTTGTTAATCGTGAAGAAGATTTGGGTATAGAAGGTCTCAGAAAGGCAAAGCAATCATATAATCCTGAAATTTTCTTGGAAAAGTGTGTGGCGGAATATGTCGGATAGTATCAAAACTGTAGCTGAAAACGACGAACAGGTAATTCTTCTCTGGCAGGAGGCATTTGCTGACAGCAGGGAAGATATACTGTACTTTCTTGATAACTGCAAACATAAATCTATTATAGGCTGTTTTAAAGATGAATGCCTCGTTTCTATGCTTGTATTTGTTGACTGTAAGGTTTACGGCGAAAGGTATAAATATATCTATGCTGCTTGTACTAAAGCTTCATACCGTAAAAGCGGTTTAATGACAAGACTGATTGATTTTACCAAGACTTTGTCAGACAGAATTGTTCTTATTCCCGCCGATGAACAGCTTGTTGATTATTATAAACATAGAGAATTTGATAATAAAGTTCCAATTCATTCAATTAAATTTAACGAGATTGACAGTATTAAAAAATATTTGCTCGAGGGATGTATGCTTAAAGAACCCTTCGCAATTTGTTATGTAGGTGAATAAAATGGTATATTTATTTTTAGCAGACGGTTTTGAAATAATTGAGGCACTCGCTGTTGTTGATATGCTCCGGCGTGCAAAACTTGAGGTTAAAACCGTTGGTGTGACAGGAACAACGGTAAAATCATCCTGTGCAGTCGAGGTTAATGCTGATATTTCAATTGATGATGTTGATATGTCAATTGCACAGTGTATTGTCCTCCCGGGCGGTTCTGACGGCGTTGCAAATCTTGAAAGGTGCAGTGCTCTTCAAAATATAATTGATAACGCTGTTAAAAAAGATATTTATATCTGCGCAATTTGTGCTGCTCCTTCAATTCTTGGGAATAAAGGTCTTCTTAAAAATGTTCATGCAACTGCTTTTCCGTCATTTATGAAATATCTTGACGGTGCAGTGTTATCAGATAAATATGTTGTTACTGATGGAAAAATCATAACCGCGCGTGGTGCAGGCGTTTCAGTTGATTTCGGCCTTGAAATAGTAAAGGCACTTTCAGGGGAAGAAACAGCAAATTATATTAGGAACACGATTCAATGTTGCTAAAAAATCAGTTAAGAAATGAGCTTCAATTAAAGAGAAAAGCTATTGTTAATAAAAATGAAAAAGATAAGGCTGTTTGCAGGAAATTATTGAACAGTATTGATTATAAGCAAGCCGATATAATTCTTTTTTATGCCGCTCTTGCTGATGAAATTAATATTGACGAATGTATAACAAAAGCTATTTCTGATGGCAAAAAGGCTGCCCTGCCTGTCTGTATTGATGACGCGGGGAATATGGAATTTTATTATATAAACTCGCTTGATAATATAAAAATAGGTTCATTTGGTGTAAGAGAGCCTGATATCTTAAACTCGGCAAAGGTTACAGAATTTGATAACTCTTTATGTATTGTTCCTGCAATTGCTTATGACAGGTCAGGATGCCGTTTAGGATACGGCAAAGGATATTATGACAGATTTTTGGGAAAATATGATTTTATTTCAATTGGTCTGTGCTATAATGAATTAGTTGTTGAAAAACTTCCAACGGATAAATTTGATATTCCCGTTGATAAAATTATTACTGAGAATGGTTTTTTACTGATATAAGCATGTCAGTGTAAAAATTACATTAATCAAATTTTATTGCTGACAAAATTTGTGAGCGGCATAATTTTGAAATAATAAATTTTATTTTATATACGCCTTGTCTGACTGCAACAAGTCGTATTGATATTTATTAACGAACAATTTGCAGCAGAAAGGCTGTGGAAATTATTATGAATAAGGATAGTAATGAATTTAAGCTTGATAACAGCGGAATAAATCCTGTTGATACAACGAGTAATAAACATGATGTGTATTTCAGCAATGTTGACACAAAAGAGCATTTAGCCTCATCAACTTCGGCTGCAAGTGTTAAAAAAAGACCGCTGAAAAAAAAGAATACACAAAGTGTTAAAGGTACTTATATTTTCTTTATTGTTGTTATTGTTTTGTCAATGCTTATTTCTGTATATGCTGTATTGTGTTTGAATGATATTCTTGCAATTACAAAAACAAGTTCAACAGTTACAATTAATATTTCAGAGACGATTGAGGACACAAGTACTGCCGTTGACCTCCTTGCTGACAACGGACTGATTAAGTGTAAAAATTTTTGTAAAATTTTTGCTAAATACAGAGAATATCATATTGGAGCACCATATGAGCCCGGCGTCTATTATTTGACAGGGAAAATGGGACTTGAGGGAATGCTTGTAACACTTAAAGGTAGTTCACAGACTGCGGAGACTGTAACGCTGACTTTTCCCGAAGGTCTTACAGTTCCTGAAATGGTGGACAAGCTTGTTGAATATGAGGTTTGTGATAAGGCATCACTTCTTTCTGTTATTGAAACTGCGGATTATTCTTATTCACTCGTCAGTGATTTAGAGGCCAGTGAAAATGTGCCGTACCGTCTTGAAGGTTATCTTTTCCCTGATACCTATGATTTCTTTGTAGGCGAAAGTGCAAATTCAGTAGTTAAAAAGTTTCTTTCTAATGGTGATGCAAAGATAACAGAAAAGTACAGAGAGCGTGCAAAAGAGCTTGGATATTCAATGAATGATGTTATAATTATTGCATCAATTGTTCAATGTGAAGCTGGCAACGAAGATCAGATGAAAGAAATTGCAGCAATTATTTATAATCGCCTCAGTGATAAAGCAAATTACCCGACGCTCGGCTGTGATTCAACATCTGATTATATAAAGAATAAGGTTGCACCGTCATTGTCATCTACTTCGGCACATACCTCTGACTATTATTTAAAATATTATGATACTTCAAATTCTTCAACTGTCTCAGGGCTTCCGGCAAGTCCGATTTGTAATCCCGGTATTGCGGCAATACGTGCTGCACTTTATCCTGCAAGCAGTGACGCTTGCTTCTTCTTCCATGATACAGAGGGTAATATGTATACTGCTGAGACCTATGCAGAGTTTAAAGAAAAAGTACAAACCTATGCCCCATATTTGCTAACTGATAATTAATTATGAAGAGTATTGAACTATTATCTCCGGCAGGTGATTTTGAACGTCTTAAGCTCGCCCTGAAGTTCGGTGCAGATGCAGTCTACCTCGGCGGCAGGCAGTTTGGTATGCGTACCAATCCGTCTAATTTTAATTATGAGCAGCTTAAAGACGCAGTTGCTCTTGCTCACTCAATGGGAAGAAAGGTATATCTTACCTGTAACACCTTGCCGAGAAACAACGAAATTGAATATCTTCCTGAGTTTATAAAATATTCGGCTTCAATCGGTATTGATGCGTTTATAATTGCAGATATCGGTGTAATGGCTTTGGCAAAAAAATATGCTCCGGATGTTGAAATCCATATGTCTACACAGGTTGGCATTGTCAATTATCAAACAGCAAATACGCTTTATGAGATGGGTGCAAAGCGTATTGTTACTGCACGTGAACTTTCCCTTGATGATATTAAAATAATAAGAGATAAAACACCGCCTGACCTTGATATAGAGGCTTTTGTCCATGGCGCAATGTGCATGAGCTTTTCAGGAAGATGTATTCTTTCTGATTATATGGTCGGCCGCGATGCAAACAGAGGTGACTGTGCTCAGCCATGCAGATGGAAATATTATCTCGTTGAGGAAACAAGACCTAACCGCTATTTTCCGATTAATCAGGATGAGTCCGGAACCTATATTTTCAACTCCCGCGATTTATGTATGATTGAGCATATTCCAGAGCTTGTTGATGCGGGTGTTTACTCTTTTAAAATTGAAGGCAGGGCAAAAAGTGAATATTACACTGCCATTGTGACTTATGCTTACCGAAATGCAATTGATGAATATTTAAAAAATCCGTCATCTGATTTTAAAGTTCCTCAATGGATACTCGATGAGATGGAAAAAATCAGTCACCGTGAATATACAACCGGTTTCAATTTCGGCCCTATGAAAAACGGACAGGTACTCGATACAGGCGGTTACATACGCACGTGGGATGTCTGTGCAGTATACCGTGATTATTTCGACGGAAGAGTATTTGTTGAACAGCGCAACAGATTTTATCAGGGTGATAATCTTGAAATTGTTGAGCCTGGCAAAAAGCCTTATTTAATTACAGTTGAAAATCTGTATAATATAACAGAGGATACAGCTGCTGAAGTTGCAAATAAGGCAACTAACATATATTCGTTTAAATGTGATATTAATATTTCACCGGATGCGATATTCAGACGCAGACGTACTGAATAATTTTTTATCCCTTGTGTAAAATATACAAGGGGTATTTTTATGTCTAAACGCGTCATTTCTCTCGTATCAATTTTTGTTTTAATTTTTACATCAATTGCAGGCAGATGTGCCTATATTGCAATGAGCAGTACTTATCAGATTGCTGATACTTATAACAGCTATTCACTTAAGATAGGTACACTCTATACAAATTTTTATGACCGCTCAGGTTTAAAGCTGAACAATAATGAAAAACATTATGTTGCTGTTATAAGACCGAATGAGAAATGCCTTTCCGAGCTTGATAAGCTTTTTAACCAAGAAGAAGTTAAGGAAATAACTCAAGAGCTGTCAGAAGGTTATCCAATAATAAGAAATACAATCAAAAATGTCTCAACAAAATACATTAAAATATTTGAGTGTACCGATAATTCAGTAATAACCTGCCGTCATTTGCTTGATAAATCCTGTGGCGGTCTTGAAAATTACGCGGCTGAAGAAATCGGCTCTCTTTCAATTAATTATTCTGTTGACGCGTTAGGAAGACTGCTGAGTGGAGATGACGGAACTATTGTTAATGATAATTATGACAGCAATGAAGGCATTATTTTATCACTTGACAGTAAGCTTCAGTCAATTGCCGAAAAGGCAGCTGCTTCAATTCCAAAGGGTGCTGTTATTATTCTTGATACGCAGACCTCAGAGATACTTGCATCTGTGAGTAAGGGGGACGATTATTTCAATCGGTCATTATCACCATATGCAGTTGGCTCAGTATTCAAGCTTGTTGTAACAGCGTGTGCACTGGAAAATAATATTGATTTATCATATAACTGCACAAGTCAAATAAACGTGGCAGATATGACAGTTCATTGTCAAAATAATAAAATGCACGGTATACAGAAAATGAAAAACGCACTTGCAAATTCTTGTAATTGCTATTTTGTAAATCTTGCACTTGAGCTTGGTGCAAATAAAATATATGATACCGCAAAAAAGCTCGGATTCGGCTCAAAGTTTGAAATTTATGATAACTGGATGGTTAACTCAGGTACATTTCCTACAGAAAATACGCTCTCTTCACTCGGTCAGCTTTCACTTATTGGATTTGGTCAGGGGCAGCTTACTGATTGCCCAATCCATTTTGCCTCAGTAATTTCCTGTATTGCAAACGGCGGATACTATAATTCACCGACTTTGGATATTGAAACATCTTCCGCAGACAAAAATGCTGAAAATGACAATTGTAAGGGAAATCAGGTGTTATCCTCATCAACAGCAAAAAAGCTCAGGGAATATATGAAATTTGTTGTAACAAACGGCACAGGCTCAAATGCTGATTATAATAATAAAACTGCCGGAAAAACCGCAACTGCACAGAGCGGAATTTATAACAATGATACAGAAATTCTCAATACATGGTTTGCAGGCTTTTATCCCTACAGTAATCCGAAATATTCAATTATTGTCATGAGGGAAGACGGCACAAGCGGTTCAGAAGATTGCTGCCCTGTTTTTCGCACTATTGTTGAAAATATCGACAGGTTGTAGTATAATTTTTTCTGAGGTGATTATATTATGCAGGCAAATAAACTGAAAACTTTATTGATATATCAGATGCTTGAGCGTTACAGTGATGAAGACAATCCTCTTTCAACTACAGATCTTATGAGTCTGCTTGCCGAGAAGGGAATTACCTGTGAGCGTAAGTCAATTTATGCTGACATAAAAGCACTTAGAGAAATAGGCTTTGATATTATGAAATCAACATATCCAAAGCACGGATTTTTTATGGCAAGCCGAAAATTTGAACTGCCTGAAGTAATGCTGCTTATTGATGCTGTAACGAGTGCCGGATTTATTACACCGAAAAAAACAGTTGCCCTTGTTGAAAAATTAAAGACCCTTGTTTCATCAAATCAGGCAGCTTCAATGATAAGTCAGGTATATATGGATACACATACCTCAAAATGTGATAATGAAGAAGTATATATTGTAATTGATCAGCTCCATGAAGCGATTGTGGAAAAAAGGAAGGTAAAATTTATTTACCGCCGCCGTTCAATTGATGTTAAAAATAAAAAGAAAAATACTGAAAAGACATTCGTTGTTTCGCCATATGCTCTCATCTGGAAGGATGACCACTATTATCTTGTCTGCAATAATGAAAAATATGACAATCTTATGAATCTTCGGATTGACAGAATAAAAAAAATATCTCTTTTAGACACCGGTATTCGGCCGGTATCGGAAGTAAGTGAATATAAAGATGAAATTAACATTCAGGATTATTCCTCAAAAATGTTCAATATGTTTTCAGGCAAAAATGCGGAGATTACGCTGCGGTGTAAACTTAAACTCCAGGAGGAAATGCTTGACAGATTCGGCAAATCCATTCCTCTTACTGCCGCTGATTCAACACATTTTGATACAACAGTTGACGCTGCAATCAGCGACGGCTTGGTTTCCTGGATAATGCAGTACGGTAAGGAAATTGAAGTCTTAAATCCGCCTGAGCTTATAGATATGATTAAAGTTAAATCGAATGATATTTTAACTACATATGACGTATAAAGTAAAAGACATTTTTTTGTAGCTTAATTTATGTTAATATTTTATGAATATTGTAAATTATTTATTAACAAACTATTGACCTTTATTAGAACAGTAAATATAATATTAATATTAAAACTATTTGGAGATAGTCTGAAATATAAATCAAATCAATTTTATCAGCGGTTGCGGTTTCAAAATTCATTAATGCTTACGCATATGAATTTGGCCGCTTCCAATTCTTTTTTAATTCATTTATCTCGCTTTGCGAGCACTCAAAATCAATCCTCAGAATTCGTATGAGAGATAATTATGAGCAGCAGAGTTTTTGTTATACGCCTTGTTTGGCTGCAGCAAGTCGTATGGATCTTTTTAATCTATAGTTTGCAGCCGGAAAGGTAATGTAAATTATTATGATTAAATCAATGACCGGCTTTGGCAGAGCCATAAAAGAAGTTGATGGATACATAATCACCGTTGAGCTAAAATCTGTCAATCATCGATATTTTGAATTTTCATGCCGTTGTCCGCGTCAGTATTCATTTATTGATGAAAAAATTAAATCGTATGTTAATTCACGAGTTTCGAGAGGGAAGATTGAATGCTATGTCGGTATTGAAGCGCTTAACACTGAATCTGCAACGGTTGAGGTAAATAATACACTTGCCTCTGCATATGTTAAGGCTCTAAGAAAAATCGCGGATGAGTATAATTTGAAAGAGGATTACGGTGCAGCAGCAATCAGCTCTTATCCTGATGTTCTTGTTATCCGTAAGGCAGAAGAGGATGAAGAGAAAATCTGGTCAATGGTAAAATCTGTTGCTTGTGATGCAATTGATAAATTCATTGATATGCGAACTTCAGAAGGCAAAATAATGTATAACGATGTCTATTCCCGTTCACAATATATACTTGATTGTGTTTCTTTCATTGAAGAACGTTCACCTCAGACTGTTAAGGAATATAATGAAAAATTAATTGCCCGTGTTCATGAAATTATCGGAGATGTTTCTCTTGATGAAAACAGAATTATTCAAGAGGTTGCTGTTTTTGCAGACAAGGTTGCTGTTGCTGAAGAAACCGTAAGGCTACGTTCACATATAGAACAGTTAAGACAGTTTCTGATTTCAGATGAGGCAATAGGAAGAAAAATAGATTTTCTTGTTCAGGAAATAAACAGGGAAGCAAACACAATCGGTTCAAAGTGCAATGATGTTGAGATTTCACGCAAGGTTGTTGATATGAAGGCCGAAATAGAAAAAATCAGAGAACAAATACAGAATATCGAGTAAGTATTATGAATTTTATTAATATCGGTTTCGGAAATTTAATAAATGCAGACAGAGTAATTTCAATTGTTTCTCCTGAATCTTCACCAATTAAGAAGATTGTCAGAGAAGCAAAATCAAATGGCACGCTTATTGACGCCACCCATGGCAGAAAAACAATGAGCGTAATTATTACAGACAGTAATAATGTCGTCTTGTCTTATATGGATTTGAGGCAGATTTCTTCAAAATTCGGTGTGGAGGTAAATACCAATGAATAAAGGTATGTTAGTGGTTTTTTCTGCACCGAGCGGATGCGGTAAGGATACTGTATTTAAAGAAATATGTAAAAGGCGTAATGATGTAATTAAGTCCGTTTCTGCCACAACAAGAAAGATGCGCCGCGGAGAGGTTAACGGTGTGAATTACTTTTTTGTTGACGAAAAGGAATTCAATCATTTGATTGAAACCGGCGGACTCCTTGAATATGCAAAATATAACAACTGCTTTTACGGCACACCGAAAAAGGCAGTTGAGCATGCAATTGATGAGGGGAAAATCTGTTTCTTAATAATTGAAGTTCAGGGTGCTCAAAAGGTTATGAAGCTGTTTCCCGAATGTGTGTCAATTTTTCTCCTTCCGCCAAGTGAGGAAATTCTTAAAAAGAGACTTTGTTCAAGAGATACAGACAGCGAGGATATGATAAAAAATCGTCTTGATATTGCTAAAATTGAGCTGGCATTTAAAAATAAATATACATATAATGTTGTCAACGATGACCTCAATGTCTGCGTTGATGAAATAGATAAAATACTTTGCAAAGAGCTTGCAAAGAGAAATTCTTAGAGGGAGAGCTGATTATGTTTAATCCAGATTTAAAAGCACTTTTAAAAGGCTGCAACAGCCGTTACAGTCTTGTTGTAGGAATTGCAAAAAGAGCAAGAGAAATTCGTGAGGATGCAATTTCCAAGGAAGAGCCTATTGATGTTAAGACTGTTTCTGTCGCAATTGAGGAAATTCTTAACGAAAAATATGTTATCGAAGAACCAAGTGAGCTTAAATCAAAATAATGAACAGGACAATTGCGACAGTTGCTGTTGAAAAAACCTTTTTTAATCTTGATTCTGATTATGACTATTATGTTCCGGATAATTTAGTTTCCGAAATTAAAGTCGGTACGATGGTTAAAGTTCCGTTTGGTAATGCCGATAAAATCCGTGACGGTGTTGTTGTCGGATTATATACTGCCATTAATTCCGAATTGAAAGAAATTATTTCCGTTAACAAAAATGCGCCGGTTCTCAGTGAAGAAATGGTCAGCCTTGCTCTTTGGTTAAAAGAGCGTTGTTTTTGCACAACCTTTGACTGCCTAAAGCAAATGCTTCCAAAAGGATTGGGAAGAGTTGCAGACGCAACATCAAGAATGGCAACACTTATTATTGAAAATGAAGATGAACTTCCGAAACTTACACCAAAGCAGAGCAGAGTAATAAATCTTCTTTTTGATATCGGTACTGCGTCTGTTAATGAAATTTGTCAGTTTTGTTCCGTCGGAATGGGCGTACTCAAAAATCTAGAAAAATATGGTGTTATTTCCATATTTAATATGGAAAAATACCGAAATCCATATGCGGATATTTCATTTGACAGAGATACAGCAAAGATTGAATTAACACCGGAGCAGGAGAGAGCATATCACACTTATTCCGATATGCTTGATAATAATGGCGGAACAGGTCTTTTGTTCGGTGTGACAGGCAGCGGTAAAACGCATGTTTATCTTAAATTGATTGATAAAGTGCTTAAAGATGGTAAAGACGCAATTGTGCTTATTCCGGAAATCGGATTGACCTCTCAGGTATTATCAATTTTTTACAAAAGATACGGCGATAAGGTTGCTGTATTTCACAGCGGTCTCTCTTTAGGTGAGAGAAATGACGAATACAAGCGTGCTGACAGAGGTGAGGCAAAGATTGCAGTAGGGACAAGGAGCGCTGTTTTTGCCCCTCTTCATAATCTCGGATTAATCATTATTGACGAGGAGCAGGAAAATACTTATAAAAGCGAACAGACACCAAGGTATCATGCAAAGGATGTTGCTAATTTCAGATGTAAGTATAACAAAGCTTTATTGCTCTTGGCTTCTGCTACACCGAGTATAGAAAGCTATTCAAATGCAGTAAGCGGTAAATATACTTTATGTGAAATGATTGACAGATTCGGTGATGCAAAGCTGCCTGAAGTTATTATGGTCGATATGAGGACTGAAATAAAAAACGGAAATAAATCTCCTATTTCGTCAAAGCTGCGTGAATTGATACAGAATACCCTTGATAATGATAAGCAGTCCATTCTGCTTATTAACAGGCGTGGATATAATACTTTTATTGCCTGTAATGACTGCGGACATGTTATTACTTGTCCAAACTGCTCAATTTCACTCACATATCATAGCTATAATAATAAGCTGACGTGTCATTATTGCGGATATACAAAGGGCCTTGACTTAAACTGTCCTGAATGTAACAGTAAAAACATCCGTTACAGCGGTTACGGTACGCAGAGGATTGAAGATGACCTTCTCGCACTTTTTCCAGATGCAAAAATTATCAGAATGGATGCTGATACTACAACAGCAAAATTCAGTCATGATAAAATACTCAAAGCCTTTTCAAATCATGAGTATGATATTCTAATCGGTACACAGATGGTAGCAAAGGGCTTGGATTTCCCTGATGTAACCCTTGTCGGAATTATTAATGCCGATAATTCACTTTATAATGAGAATTATAACAGTGGTGAGAAATCTTTTGATTTAATCACACAAATGATCGGCAGAAGCGGCAGGCGTGATAACTGCGGCAAGGCGGTCATTCAGACGATTAATCCATATAATCAGTATCTTGAATACTCCGCAACACAGGATTATAAGGCTTTTTTTAAAAATGAGATATCACTCAGAAAATCACTTATTTATCCACCTTACTGTGATATTATTTCCGTATCTTTTACTGGTGAGGATGAAAACACTGTTTCGCTTTGTGCAAAGGCTTTTCTTGATATATTAAAGGAACTTAATTTTGATAATAAAGAAAAACTGATTGTTCTCGGTCCAAGTCCTGCAAAGATATCAAAGCTTAACAATCAGTACCGATACAGATTGTCAGTAAAATGCAAAAATTCAAAAAAAGTAAGAATTTTATTTAATAATATTTTAGAAAGGATTCATAAAATAAAGGAATATAAAAATATCAGTGTGACGGCTGATTTGAACCCTTATGAACTTAATTAGGAGAATATAAATGGCACTCAGAAACATTGTTGTGTTAGGTGATCCGATACTCAATAAAAAAAGCAGAATTGTTGAAAAGTTTGATGATAGACTTGCGCAGCTTATTGATGATATGAAGGAAACTATGTATAATAAAAACGGAGTTGGCCTTGCCGCTGTGCAGGTCGGAATTCTTAAAAGAGTTGTGGTTATTGATATCGGAGAAGGACCGATTGAACTTGTTAACCCCGAAATAACAATGACCGAGGGTGAGCAGATTACACAGGAAGGCTGTCTCTCTTTGCCAAATAAATGGGCAACAACAAAACGACCCAGCAAAGTCCAGGTAAAAGCACAGGACAGAACAGGAAAATGGCATTTGTATACAGGTGAGGATTTGAAGGCGAAAGCTTTGTGCCACGAGATTGACCATCTTGACGGAATACTGTTCACATCTCATATCATTGATGGGGAAACACTGCATAGTTAATTGGTGATTTTATGAAAATAGTTTTCATGGGTACGCCTGATTTTGCTGTACCTTGTCTCGAAAAATTAATTGAAAATAATGATGATGTTGCGGCAGTTTTTTCACAGTCTGACAAACCTATTGGCCGTAAACAGATTATGACTGCACCGCCCGTTAAATTGTGTGCAGAAAAGTATGGTATTCCCGTATATCAGCCGCTGTCACTAAAAAACAATGATACAATAAAGCTGGTAAAATCATTTAATGCAGATTTAATTGTTGTTGTCGCTTACGGTAAAATTTTACCTGATGAAATTTTGAATTCAGCAAAACACGGATGTATTAATGTCCACGCTTCGCTTTTACCCAAATACAGAGGCGCAGCACCGATACAATGGGCGGTTCTCAACGGTGACAGTGTAACCGGGGTAACTATTATAAAAATGGACGAGGGAATTGATACAGGTGATATTTTGCTTGTAAAAAAGACTGATATTGATATCAATGAAACCTCTGATGAATTATTTGACAGATTGTCTGTTCTCGGTGCAGATGCACTTGATGAGTGCATTAATGATTTTGAAAATATTAAACCTGAAAAGCAAGGAGAAGAGGGCGCAGTTTATGTAAATAAAATCAGCAAAGATCTCTCACCGATTGACTGGAGCAAATCAGCTTTTGAAGTACACAATAAGGTCAGGGGACTCCAATCATGGCCGTGTGCCGTTACCACCATTAAAGGGAAAAATATAAAAATTCATAAAACTGTTTTGTCATCAAAACGCGGTAATAAAAGCGGTCAGGTTGTTGATAATAAAAATGTACTAACTGTTTGCTGCGGTGACGGAAAATGTGTTGATATTCTTTCATTACAGCCGGATGGAAAAAAGAAAATGGATACTAAAGCATTTTTACTTGGTAATAAAATAGAAATTAATACTATATTGGGTGAATAATATGGGCACATATTTTGCATATTATCTTACTGGCTTCATAATGATACCTGTATTTTTATTTGCAACATTTTGTCAGTTAAAAGTTAAAACATCATTTAACAAATATTCAAGAGTTATGAACAGACGTGGTATGACAGGAGCAGAGGCTGCATACAGACTCCTGCGGCTCAACGGTATTACCGATGTTAAAATTAAGCAGATTGGTGGTACTTTGACAGATTACTATGACCCGAGAGCAAAGGAAATCTGCCTTTCTTCAGATGTTTATGCTTCAAAAAGTGTTGCGGCAATCGGTGTTGCCTGTCACGAAGCAGGTCATGCCTGTCAGCATTCTCATGGATATGCTCCGCTCAAAATAAGAAATTTGGTAATTCCGATAACTAAAATAGGCTCAACTCTTGGCGTACCACTCGCGGTTATTGGCATGATTTTATACAGTGATCCGTTAATCTATGCAGGTATAATACTTTATGGCGGCGTTGCATTGTTCCAACTCATTACTCTTCCTGTTGAATTTAATGCGTCAAGACGAGCATTGAAGACAATAGAAACGAATGCTTTTCTTGAAGGAGAGGAATATACCGGTGCAAAAAAAGTTTTAACTGCTGCCGCTTTGACTTATGTTGCAGCACTTGCTTCAGCCGTTGCAACGATATTAAGATTGTTAATTTTAACTCGCAGAGGAAACAGCAATAAATGAAAAGTGCCAGATTAATTGCGTTTGAGACACTGCATAAAATTTTTAATAATGATGCTTACTCAAATATTGTGCTTGATAATGTGCTAAACGAGATTAAACAAGATAAGGCATTTGTCTCTGCGCTTGTTTACGGTGTTACAGAACGTAAAATTACAGTTGACTACTATATCAATAAGTATCTGAAATCCAAACCAAAGCCTAAGATTATGACAATCCTGCGCCTCGGAGCTTATCAGATCCTTTATATGGATAAGGTGCCTGACAGTGCAGCTATCAATGAATCCGTTAAGCTTGTAAAGGAAATAAAACAGGACTATTATTCATCACTTGTTAATGCGGTTTTACATAAGATTTCCACAGATAATGAAGAAATTGTTGATCCTTCAATCAGATTTTCAATTCCCGAAGATCTGTTAAATATGTGGAATAAGCAGTACGGAACTGAAACGGTGGAAAAATTTTTGCCTTATATTAACGGCAAACCACCTGTATTTGCAATTGCAAATACTCTCTATGTTGATGCACAGGAGCTTGCATATGAACTGCTCAGTGAAGGCATAGAATGTGATGAGATTAATCAGAATGTTGTGATGATTAAATCTCCGTTTGATTTAAAAAAATGTAAAGCATTTTCAAACGGACTTTTTCATATTGAGGATTTATCAAGTTTTAATTGTGCATTATCCCTCAGTGCTATGCAGGGCGAAACTGTATTTGATATGTGCAGCGCACCCGGTGGTAAAACGTTTACTATTGCCGAGATGATGAAAAATAATGGCATAATATATGCTTTTGACTTATATCAGAACAGGCTTAAAAAAATAAATGAAGGTATTAAACGGCTTAATCTTTCAATCATTAAGACAGCAGTAAATAATGCAGCAGTCTTTAATGATAAGCTGCCGTCAGCTGACAGAATTATATGTGATGTTCCATGTTCCGGGTTCGGTATAATCAGACGCAAGCCTGAAATAAGATATAAGAAACTTGACAGTATTACAGATTTACCTGATACTCAGATTAAAATTCTTGAAACCTCTTCACGATATTTAAAACCAAACGGTACAATTGTTTACTCAACCTGCACATTAAATAAAAAGGAAAATGAAAAGGTCGTACAGAAATTTTTAGAAAACAATAAGCATTTTAAATTAATCTGCGAGCAAACCTCTTTTCCGTCACAGAACGGAGGAGACGGTTTTTATCATGCAGTAATTATGAAATATGATGATTGATATTAAGTCGCTGACATTTGAACAATTGAAAAATGAAATAGAAAATCTCTCTTTACCGTCATTCAGAGCAAAGCAGATTTATAAATGGCTTCACGAAACAGGTGTATCCTCCTTTGATGAAATGACGAATTTAAGCAAAGAATTAAGAAATAAATTATCCGATAAATATTATATTTCATCCTGCCATATCGAAAATAAATATGTTTCAAAGGTTGATGATACCGTTAAATATCTTTTCAGGCTTTATGACGGTGAGTATATTGAATCTGTTGTAATGAAATATAAATACGGCTACACTATCTGTATTTCTTCTCAGGTCGGATGTAAAATGGGCTGTACCTTCTGTGCCTCAACTCTTGCCGGGTTTTCAAGAAATCTCACAGCCGGGGAAATTGAATCACAGATACATGCCTCACAGAAAGATTTGAATATCAGAATTTCTCATATTGTAATGATGGGAATCGGCGAACCGCTTGATAATTTTGATAATGTTCTTTCTTTTTTATATAATGTCAATAATGAAAACGGACTTAAAATTTCAATGAGAAATATAACAATTTCAACCTGTGGAATTGTGCCGCGCATTTATGATTTAATGGACTTGAAATTACAGATTACTCTTACAATTTCACTCCATGCACCGAATAATCAAATCCGTTCTATCACAATGCCTGTAAATAAAAAATATCCTATGGAAGCTCTTCTTACAGCCTGCAGACAGTATGAAAAGAAAACCGGCAGGAGAGTCAGCTTTGAATATACACTTATCAATAATTTTAATGACAGAGAATGTGATGCGGCTGAGCTTGCACAAAAGTTAAAAAATACACTCTGCCATATTAACCTGATACCTGTGAATGATGTTGAGGAACGCTCAAATGTCAGGTCCACTAAGGCACATGTTGAAAAGTTTTCTTCTGTCTTGCAAAGGTATGGAATTAATGTTACAATAAGAAGGACTTTAGGTGCTGATATAAACGCATCGTGCGGACAACTTCGGCATTTAAAAAAACGAGGTGATGACAATGAAAATCGTTGCTAAAACCGACAAAGGAATTGTTCGTGAAAACAATCAAGATGCATATGCAGTCGGCGAATTCTCTGACGAGGTTGTATGGTCTGTTGTATGTGACGGTATGGGTGGCGCAGCCGGAGGCAATATAGCATCTGCTCTTGCGGTTAAGGTCATCAGCGATAAGATTAATGCTTCATACAGAGACAAAATGCGTGATCTTTCAATAAAAAATATGCTTGACTCCGCATTGACCGCTGCGAATATTGAGGTTTACGATTTTGCTGAGGCACGATCGGAACTTCAGGGAATGGGCACTACTGCTGTATGTGCAATTGTCAGGAACAATCAGGCTTATATCGCCCATGCAGGCGACAGCCGTGCCTATGTAATAAGTAACGGTGAAATAAGGCAGATTACTACTGACCACAGCATGGTGCAGGACTTGCTCTCACGCGGAAAAATAACCAGTGAACAGGCTCAACATCATCCTAATAAAAACATTATTACAAGAGCTGTCGGTGTTGATAAGTGCATTGAAATTGACTTTGAGCAGGTTGATTTGAATGATGATGATATATTACTATTATGTACTGACGGACTTTCAAACTATGTTACAAATGATGAAATAATTGAGATTATGAGCGACGGAAAACAATATGCTTTTGCTGACCGTCTTGTTACAAAGGCAAATAAAAACGGCGGTGGAGACAATATTACCGTTGTTATCATATCAAAATAATTTTTTGGAGTAGTTGCATTTATGGATAATTATGTTGGAAAACGGCTTGACGGCAGATATGAAATTCAGGAGATTGTCGGTGTCGGCGGCATGTCTGTAGTATACAAAGCATATGACAATGTTGACGATAGGATTGTTGCCGTAAAAATATTAAAGGATGAATTTCTTACCAATCAGGAATTTGTAAGAAGATTTAAGAATGAAAGCAAGGCGATTGCGTTACTTGCACATCCAAATATTGTAAAAGTATATGATGTCAGTTTCGGTGAAAAGCTCCAGTATATTGTTATGGAATATGTTGACGGTATAACCCTTAAGGAGTATATACAAAAGCAAAACGCAATAACCTGGAATGATGCATTGTTCTTTACAACACAGATTCTTAAAGCACTTCAGCATGCTCATGATAAGGGAATTGTCCACAGAGATATAAAACCGCAGAACATTATTCTTTTATCCAATGGTAATATTAAGGTTGCTGATTTCGGAATTGCAAGATTTTCAAGAAGTGATACAAAGACCCTAACTGACACTGCAATCGGTTCTGTTCATTATATCAGCCCTGAACAGGCAAAAGGTGAATTTACCGATGAAAGGGCTGATATTTATTCAGTAGGTGTTGTACTTTATGAAATGCTTGCAGGCAAAGTTCCTTTTGAAGCAGATAATGCCGTTTCAGTTGCTCTTATGCAGCTTCAGCAGGATGCTGAAAGATTAACGGAAATTAATCCTGATATTCCGCTTGGACTTGAACAGATTTGTGTTCATGCAATGCAGAAAAATCCGGATGACAGATATCAGACTGCTACTGAAATGCTTCTTGATGTAGAAGAAGTTATTAAAAATCCTAATGCAACATTTGATTATTCATATTTTGTTGATAAAGATCCTACTAAATATGTTATTAATACTGAAGAAAAATCTCAGACTTTGGATGATGATGATATTTATTCTGAGGAAGACGAAGAGGAATACTACGACCCGAATCATAAAAAGAAAGTTATTGTCGCAGTTGTTATAGGAATGGTTGTACTTATTGCGGCAATTATAGGGCTTGTTGTCGGAATTACCGGTAATTCAATAAAAAGTTCAAAGACGCTTGAAAGCTTTGTCGGTATGTCATATGATGATGTAATCAGCTCAAGTCAGTATGATTATCAGTTTGTTATGCAGCAAGAAAAGACAGATGAGCAAGAGCCGGGAATTATTATTTCGCAGTCACCTGAAGCGGGAACCAAGGTCCTTGAAGGCGGACAGGTAACGCTTGTTGTTGCAATATCAATAGAAGATATTACTGTTCCCAATGTCTATAATGCTGATGAAGAAAAGGCAAAAAAAGCGTTGTCTGATAAAGGACTTAATAACTTTACAGTCACAACAGTTGCAAGCGATACTGTTGAGGTAGGTAAGGTAGTATACACAAATCCTAAGGCTGACAGTGTTGTTACTGCAGATACACAGATTACAATTTATATCAGCTCAGGTCCTACTACTGAAACAATTAAGGAGCTTACAGTTCCCGATGTTACAGGACTTAATCAAGAGGGTGCAAGAGCTTTTCTTGAAAAGCTCGGCTTTAAAAATATTAATTTTATTACTCAGGATAATATAGCCCCAAAAGGTGTTGTTCTTTCTCAGACACCGTCTCCGGGCTCAAAGGCTCTTGAAAATGATACATTAAAGATTACTATTTCTTCCGGTGTAACTACAACCACTACACAACCGACTGTAAAGGTTGCCCTTTCTGTCAAGCTGCCGAAATGTATAGGAGAGAACGGAAGTTATGACGAGGCAACAATTCTGGTTGAACTTGACAATCAAAAGCAATTCAGTCAGAAGGTTAAACTAAACGGAAAGTCTCAGTCTTTCAGCATCACACTTAAAGATGCAAATGATGTATCTGTCAGAGTTTCACTTACTGAATTAAATGCAGTCGATACGAAAACACTTGACGGAACTAAAAATCAGAAAATAAGTGTTGATTTTGATTCTTTCTCATATGATAAAACAACTGAATCATCAAGTAATGAAAATTAAAATAATTTAGGTGTATTTATGATTGACGGCAGACTTATTAAAGGTATTGGCGGTTTCTACTATGTGGAAACCGCTGATGCTATATATGAATGTAAAGCTCGCGGTGTTTTCAGAAAGAAAAAAATAACACCGTTAGTTGGTGACTTGGTTTCAATAACAGTAAATGAAAATACAGAGAATATTATTAATGAAATAAAGATGAGGAAGAATACCTTAATTCGTCCTCCGCTTGCCAATATAGACCGGCTGTTTATTGTTGCATCAATTGTTGATCCGGCTATAAATACAACTGTAATTGACAGACTTATTGCAGTTGCAGAACATAAGGGCATTGAGCCTATAATTTTACTTACAAAAATTGATCTTGACCTTTCATATGAAAAATATTATGAAGTTTATAATAATGCAGGATTTAAAGTAATTCTGTGTAATAATAATTCAGGTGCAGGGGCAGATGAGGTTAAGCACCTTCTTAAAGGAAAGGTGAGTGCCTTTACCGGTAATACGGGTGTAGGTAAATCATCCCTTTTAAACAGAATTGATAAAAGTCTTGCTCTCGCGACCGGTGAAACAAGTAAGAAGCTTGGCAGGGGAAAGCATACTACCCGACATTGTGAGCTTTTCAAAATTAACGGAGGTTATGTTGCGGATACGCCCGGATTTTCATCAGTTGATTTTGAACGATGTGAAAAAATTATGAAAGAGGATTTACCATATTGTTTCAGGGAATTCAGACCGTATCTTGAACAATGCAGATTTCAGAATAACTGCGCTCATATAAATGATAAAGGCTGTGCTGTGGTTAATGCAGTCAACAACGGTGAGATTTCATCGATGCGATATAACAGTTATATTGAATTATATAATGAAGTTAAGGATATAAAAAAATGGCAAATAAAATAGAAAAATGTGCAATAATTTCAGGTGCGCCTGAAAAAGATATTTCATACTACAATGATTATCTTGAAGGCAGGTATATTATCTGTGCTGACTGCGGATATAAAAAGTGTCTCGCTATTAATATCAAGCCTGATCTTATTGTTGGCGATTTTGACTCCTCCGTTATCCCTGATGTTAATTGTGAGAAAATTATTCTGAATGTCAGAAAGGATGATACGGATACTTTTCACTGCGTAAGTGAAGCCATTAAAAGAGGTTATAATGATATTGTCATTCTCGGAGGTATCGGCTCAAGAGTTGATCATACCTATTCAAATATACTATGCGTAAATTATGCATTTGAAAATAATGTTAGGTGTGCTCTGATAAACAATAATACTTATTTAACTGTCAAAAGCGGAAAGTTTCAAATCAGTAAGGGTGAATTTAAATATTTTTCGTTATTTGCACTTTTTGAGGAATGTGAGGGACTGAGCATAAAGGGTGCTGAATATGAACTTAATAATATTAATCTCTTACCATCATGTCAGTTGACACAAAGTAATGCGTTTAAAAATAATACCGTTGAGATAAGTATCAGAAAAGGAAAAATAATTTTAATTTTGTGTAACGATTAATTTCTTTTTTCATAGTATGTAGTAAATACAGCAAAGAAGGTGTTGCTACAATGAAAAAAATGTGCCGTCGTGATTATCTCTGGATTGCGTTTGGTATGGGATGCGTGATTGCTTGCTGCTGTCCGACAGTATGGATAACAAGAATTCTTGCAATAGTAGTAATTATCCTTGGTATACTTTGCTGCAAAAAGTGATGGGGGATTAATTATGAAGGTTGTACTTATAAAAAGTCCAAAATTTTTAGCACCGATACTCAGATCAATATTTAAAATTCAGAAAGTTAAAAGTGAAACATAATTTAAAAAATCACGGTACATTCAGTGCCGTGATTTTTTCTTTATTAAAAAGATGTTATTTTGGTTGATAACATCTTTTTTGTTATATTTGACTGAATCTCTGCATAGTTATTTGTAGAAACTGTAAAGGAGATTCAATATGGAATTGTGTAAAGAGTTCAAATCAATTTGTTCTAATGTAAACAGGAAGAGATTAAATGAAAATTTTGAACTTGATTTTCAGGTTAATCTTCCGCAATATCTTGATGATATTGAAAAAATAATTAAATGCAGTGTAAAAAATGTAATCACAAATTATGAATGTTCAGATACAAAAATAACCATTCATGCCAAAACATTAATAAGCATTACATATATGAACAGCGATATGTGCAGCTTCTCAAATATATTTGAGGAGGAATTTTCAAAGTCATTTGATTATGACGAAGATATAAATGTATCATTTGCACAAATTCAGCTTAGTACAAAATATTCAAACTTCAGGCTGATTAATCAGCGCAGAATTGATATACACACTGCTATGAATGCACGAATCTGCCTTTATTCGAGAGAGACAGGGAAGTGCCTGTCTAATTGTAAAAATGCTTTTGTTAGAGAACACAGCGTTAAAAGGCTAAATAATAAAAATGCAGGAATATGCTCCTGTGAGTTTGATGAGACCTTTTCCGTAACAAGCAATAATTCCCAGATAAAAAATATTGTCAATTCATTTGGCAGCTGCATCATTGATGATAAGAAGATTATTAAGGATAAAATGCTTGTTAAGATGAAAATTGAGATTTCAATTCTTTACAGCGACGATAACGACAATATTGAAAAATGTATGCACTCATTCTCGGTAAGTAAAATAATTGATATTAATGATTCTCTGGAGGATGACAAGGCATTTGTTACTTCTGAGATATCAAGTCTTTATGTAAAAACAAAAGTCAATGCCGACAATATTCTGAATGATATCGAAATTGCAGGAAATATTGCAATTAATTATCAAGTATACTCTGTCAGCGATGAGTCATTTATTACGGATTCATATATACCGCATTTTTTAACTGATTCTAACACAGAAAATTCCGTTATTAAAAACCAACCTGTTTATTATAATGATAACAGAACGGATGAGATTTTATTTGAAAGTGATAAGAGCATTATTGAAATAATAGATTTAAAAGCAGAAATAGAAAATACAATTGTTGAGGATTCAAAGATGATTTTATTTGTAAAGCTTTCATTTTTATACTACAATGACTCCTCTCAAATATGCTTTTTTGAGAAAGATGAAAAATTATCTTTCAGGCTGTGTGATGATAAGTTTGACGGCGAAGGCACGGCAAACATAATAAGTTTTGATTATGTAATAAAAGGAACCGACAAGGTATCGTTGCGGCTCAATTATGCATACAGCGCATATCTTTATAAAACTGAAACAATTGATTATCTGACAGATATTGAGGTCAGCGGAGAAAGAGACAATATCAATACTCCGCAGCTTACACTTTATTTCGCTGATATAAATGAAAATATCTGGGATATTGCTAAAAAGTTTTCAACTGATATGTCTTTGATTATGGAAGAGAATAATTTGACATCACAGGTTATTGAAAACAAAATGGTACTTTTAGTTCCGGGAATGTGAGGTTAATTATGAACAGTAATATTTATAATGACATATCAAAGCGTACCGGCGGTGATATCTATATAGGAGTTGTCGGTCCGGTAAGAACGGGGAAGTCAACTTTCATTAAAAAGTTTATGGATACTTTGGTTGTTCCCAATATTCAGGACGAATTTGTCAAAGAGCGCACTCTTGATGAATTACCGCAGTCAGCTGCGGGAAGAACAATTATGACAACAGAGCCAAAGTTCATTCCGGAAGATGCTGTTGAACTCAATATGGAAAATAACCTTAAAATGAAGGTGCGGCTTATTGACTGTGTCGGATATATTGTTCCGAGCTCAGTTGGTTATATTGAAGAGGAACAGCCGCGCATGGTTATGACTCCATGGTATGACGAGGAAATTCCATTTAATATGGCTGCGGAAATCGGAACAAAGAAGGTTATAACAGAGCATTCAACAATAGGGCTTGTAGTAACAACCGACGGTTCAATAAGCTCGATTCCGCGAGATGAATATCAGGAGGCAGAGCAAAGAGTCATTGAAGAGTTAAAAGCGCTTGATAAGCCATTTGTTGTATTGATGAACTGTGTTGAACCGAATTTACCGGCAACAATTTCTCTTTGCTCAGAATTGACGGAAGAATACAGCGTCCCCGTTATACCGGTCAATTGTCTTGAAATAACTGAGCAGGAGGTAAATGAAATTCTCTCGGATATTCTTTACGAATTCCCGGTATCAAATGTCGGAATTAATTTTCCTTCTTGGATTACAAATTTAAATAAAGAGAATTACCTGCGCTCTTCAATTTATACCACGATAAAAGATAATGTCGCACAGATAAATACTATTAGAAGCGTTAAAGCATTTGCACAAAGTTTGGAATTGAATGAATATATTGAATCAGTTTCAGTGTCATCTCTTGATTTGTCCAACGGCTCTGTCAGTATGAAATTCTTTGTTGACAGCTCTCATTTTTACAAAATACTTTCTGAAAGCTGTAAGGTTGAGATCAAAGATGAAAAGGATTTAATGAATAATTTTGTCTCCCTTATGGAAATGAAGCATCAATATGAAAGATTTGCAAAAGCTCTCAATGATGTTGAAGAAACAGGATATGGAATTGTTATGCCTGAAATGTCTGAGCTGTCTCTCAGTGAGCCGGAAATTATGAAGCAGGGCGGACGATACGGCGTAAGACTCAGGGCAAATGCGCCGTCAATACATATGATTAAGTGTAATACTTTTACCGAGGTCGCACCGATTGTCGGAAGTGAAAGCCAAAGTCGGGAATTAGTGATGTATCTCCTTAAAGAATTTGAAGAAAATCCGTCAGATATTTGGAATACAAATCTCTTCGGTAAGTCACTGCACGAGCTTGTTAGTGAGGGGCTGAATAATAAACTGTATAGAATGCCTGTCGACGCAAGAAATAAATTCAGAGAAACAATTGAGCGCGTCATTAATGAAGGCTGCAATGGACTGATCTGTATAATTCTATAACTAAAAACACCATAAAAAGGTCGCATCAATATGCGACCTTTAAAATTAAAAGTACTATTAAGATTATGTGAGAAAATATGATTAACGGAAGACCTATCATAAATTTTTTGTGTTTTGATTTATGATGAATTTTTCTCATAGCGGCATATTCTGAAAAAGCACCGCCTGTTATTGCAAGAAGCATTAATGTTTTTTCACTAATTCGACGTTTGTTTTCAACTGCTCTCCTTTTGTCTGCAACAGTAGCATATAAGGAAAGGATATTTATAAATACAAGATAAACAAATATAAAGAGTAATGACTTGTTCATATCATTTCTTGTATATTTTAAGATTTTTTAAATCCTGCTCCGTTATGTCCTCTCTGTGCTTTAAAAACTTTTTTCCGATTTTTTCATCAACAGTAAATATTGATGCACATTCAGGACATACAAGAAAATATATTGTATTAAAATCAAGGGGCGGAAATTTAGCTGCCAGCCGTCTTTCAAAGTTGGAAAATACACCAAACTGTGCAAGCTTTTTGCACTCAGGGCAGAGGAGTTCATAAGTGTTTCCTCTCGCTTTAACATGTTTTGAATTACCGAGTTTATACTCCATATCTATCACCAATATTATTTTACTATAATTAAAGGAAGTGTTCAAGTGTATAAAAAAATAATTTTATCAATATTATTGATTTTTACAGTACTGACCGGTTGCTCAGAGAGTTCTTATACAAAAAAACAGGAAACACAGGACGAATATGTAAAAGCCGTATGGATTACATATTATGAACTTTCAAACTTAACCAAAGATTCGAATGAGACATCATTTAAAAAGAGCATAAATAAAGCATTTAAAGAGCTTAAATCAAAAGGCTTTAATAGAGTTACCGTTCAGGTGCGCCCATATGCCGATGCCTTTTATGAATCAAAATATTTTCCCGTAAGCTCATATGCCTTCGGAGAGCAGGGCGGAGAACTTATTTATGATCCGCTTTCAGTTATGGTTGAAAGTGCACATAAGTATGATCTTAAAATTGAAGCATGGATTAACCCTTATCGAGTATCAAGTTCAAAAAATTTCAATGAATTATGCGATAATAATATCGCCGGGGAATGGGAAAATACCGATAACATCTTTGTTTGTGACAGTGGAATATATTTTAATCCTGCAAGCAAGGATGTAAATGAATTGATTGTTAACGGTGTAAAGGAAATTGTTAAAAACTACGAGGTTGACTCTATTTGCTTTGATGATTATTTTTATCCGACTACAAATGAAGATATTGATAAAAATTCATTTGAAAAATATAAAGAAAATAAAGGTAAGCTGACTTTAGCCGATTGGCGAAGGGATAATATAAATAATATGATAAAGTCCGTTTATTCAGCGGTAAAGCAAATAAATTCAAACGTAACATTCGGTATAAGTCCTGCGTCAAATGTCGATAATGATTATACCTCACTTTATGCCGATGTAAGAAAATGGATTACTGAAGAAGGCTTTGTTGATTACATATGCCCCCAGATTTATTATGGTTTTCAAAACGAAAACCAGCCATTTATGAAAACAACAAAGAACTGGGTTCAGATGACGGAAACAGTATCATTATATATTGCTTTGCCCCTCTATAAGTCAGAGATTGAAGACGAATTTGCCGGTGAGAGCGGCATTAAAGAATTTATTGAAAATAATGATATCGTTGCAAGACAAGTAAATTATATATCGAAGCTTGACAGTATTAAAGGCTTTTATATCTTTTCATACAGCTCGCTAAAGGATAATGAAGAGACAAAAAATCTTTATTCGGCTATGGCAAATTCGTCTCGATAATCAACTATTTTAACGTTAAGAATTTTTCCTACAAGGTTGTCATCAGACATAATTCGTACAGGAAGATAGGATTTTGTATATCCCTGAAAAATATTCTTTTCAATTTTGCTTTCGAAAAGGACCTCCTCAGTTTTTCCTATCATATTTTCAAGATATTCTTTTCTTATTTTATCTGCTTCTTGAATAAGAATTTTTGCACGCTTTTCTTTTACATTTTTAGGAACATCATCGCCTTTCTTTGATGCGGCAGTTCCTTGTCTTTCACTGTATTGAAAGGTATGTACCTTTTCAAATTTGATTGATTTAACAAAGTTTAGTGTTTCAATAAAATCTTGATTATTTTCCTGATGAAAACCAACCATAACATCGGTAGTTATACTTGTATCTTTGAAGCTCATTCTCAGTTTATTACATAATTTTCTGTATTCATCGACAGTATAATGCCTGTTCATATTTTTAAGAGTTTTATCACAGCCGCTTTGGAGAGATAAATGAAACTGTGGGCAGAACTTATCTATTTTTGCAAGTTCATCAATAATTTTATCTGTAATATGGTCAGGCTCAAGTGAGCCAAGTCTGATTCGTTTAATTTTTTCATTTTCAGAACATATCTTTACTGCATCAACAATATCAAAATCTTCGCCCTTTCCGTATGCAGAAAGATTAATTCCTACCAGGACAATCTCTTTAATTCCGTTATCAGCAAGATTTTCTATTTCCGTCTTAAGTTGTTTCGGGTTTTTTGACCTGACTCTTCCGCGTGATTTGGGAATAATGCAGTATGAACAAAATCTGTCGCACCCATCCTCAATTTTAACAAACGCCCTTATCCTTTCGTTAAAGCTGTTGATTGAACATTCACGGAATTTATCACCGTTTTTATGCTCTTCAATATTTATTATTCTTTTCTTTCCCTGATGATATCTGTTTATCATATCGAGTATGTCACCGTCATTTTTGTTTGACATAACTATATCAGCGTCAGTCAGTGATGCTGCTTTTTCAGGAAACGCCTGCGGCATACATCCGGTGAGTATCACGACGGAGTCAGGATGATTGCGCTTGAATTTTCTTATATTCTGCCTCGTCTTTTGGTCGGCAGTAGCTGTTACGGTACAGGAATTAATAATATAATAATCTGCATCTTCATTTGGCTTTACAATTTCAAAGCCGGCATTTCTCAGCAGTTCACTCATATATTCAGTTTCATATTGATTTACTTTGCAGCCAAGAGTATAGAATGCAGCCCTCATATTTATCTCCCTTTATCCTTTTTGAGATTATACCAAATATTTATTATTATTACAACAAAAATAATATTTTTACAGGTGATACTATGAAAAGAATTTTTATTTTTATTATTTCTTTATGGATGTGTATACTGATACCTATGCAGTCATTTGCACAGGAAAGCAAAGATAAGGAAATAAAAGTTAAGTCAAGTATTCTAATGTGTATTGACACGAAAGAGGTTCTTCTTGAGGATAATGCTTATGAACATTTATCTCCTGCCTCAGTGACAAAAGTTATGAGTATTCTTCTAATCATGGAGGCAATTGATTCAGGCAAAATCAAGCTTGATGATATGGTAGCGGCAAGTGAAAATGCAGTATCAAAAGGCGGATCTCAAATTTGGCTTGAGGTTGGTGAAAAGATGAGCGTTAACGATTTGCTCAAGGCAGTAATCATCGCATCGGCAAATGATGCCTGCACTCTTCTTGCTGAACATATTGCAGGTAGTGATACTGCATTCGTATCTATGATGAATAATAAGGTTAAAGAACTTGGACTTAATGACTCAAATTTTGAAAATTGTACTGGACTTGACGATGATACGACTAAACATTTTTCCTGCGCGTATGACTTAGCTGTTATTTCAAGCGAAGTTATGAAATATGATTTAGTTAAAAAATATTCAACTGTATGGCTTGATTCGCTTCGTGGCGGAAAAACGGAATTGAATAATACTAACAAATTGATAAATAAGTACAACGGAATAACCGGACTTAAGACAGGAACAACATCAAACGCCGGCTTTTGTCTCAGTGCAACAGCTGAAAGGGAAGGAATGGGGTTAGTATCAGTTGTTCTCGGTGCAGATACAAGTGATGACAGATTTAATAAGTGCAGGGAACTGCTTGATTACGGTTTTGCAAATTATAAAATCTGTAAAATTGAATTGGATGAAAACAAGATTGAAAGCGTAAAAGTTAAAAACGGCACAATTAAATCGGTGATTCCTGTGTCAATAAATACAGATGTTGTCCTTGTTAATAAAAACTCATCCGATTTTGAATATCAATATAAGTTTAAGAAGAAAGTAACGGCGCCGATAAAAAAAGGCGATCAGCTCGGAGAGGTAATTGTATTGAGCAATAATGAACAGATTGCATCAATTTCTCTTGTATCTGACGCAAATATAAGCAGGATAACATTTTCATATATATTCTTTAAATTAGTAAAATTTGTGTAAAAACTATTGAATAATTTATAAAAATGTTGTACTATACTTTCTCGTGATAGTAATTATTTAAAGAATTGGGGTAAATAATATGTCAGTCAAATTTATTTCAAAACATGCAGAAAGTATTGTGACACAGCAGGATATAAATAATCTTGCGCCTCAGGCAGTTGAAGCACTTAATACTCTTAATAATAAAACCGGCGCAGGAAACGATTTTTTGGGTTGGGTTACTCTTCCGACTGATTATGATAAAGAAGAGTTTGAAAGGATTAAGAAAGCAAGCGAGTATATTAAGAAAAATGCAGATATATTAATCGTTATCGGCATCGGTGGCTCTTATCTCGGCGCAAGAGCGGTAATTGAGGCTCTTACCTCACCTAACTATAATCTTATTAAAAAGAACACCCCTGATATCTATTTTATTGGAAATTCAATCAGTTCTTCAATGCTGAATGAAATTGTTTCACTTTGCGAAGACAAGGATATTTGTGTTAATGTAATAAGCAAGAGCGGTACGACAACCGAACCTGCAATTGCTTTCAGAGTATTCCGTGATCTTATTTACAGCAAGTATCCGAAAGAAGAGGCAATGAAGAGAATTTTTGCAACAACTGATAAGGCAAAGGGTACGCTGAAAACCCTTGCTGATTCAGAGGGTTATGAGACTTTTGTTGTACCTGATAATGTTGGCGGAAGATTTTCTGTTCTCACCGCTGTCGGTCTCCTTCCTATTGCAGCAGCAGGTATTGACATTGATAAATTAATTGCAGGTGCAAGGCTTGCTCAGGATACACTCAACAGTGATAAGCTTGAAGAAAACCCTGTCCTTAAATATGCAGCAATCAGGAATGCTTTTTATAATAAAGGAAGAAAGCTCGAATGTTTTGTTTCATACGAGCCTGCTATGGCAATGTTTAATGAATGGCTAAAGCAGCTTTTTGCTGAAAGTGAAGGCAAAGACGGTAAGGGACTTTTTCCTGTATCCTGTATTTTTTCAACAGACCTCCACTCGGTAGGTCAATATATTCAGGAAAGCGGCGGTTCTCTAATGTTTGAGACCGTTGTAAAATTCAATAAGCCGAGAACTGAATTTATTATTACTGAGCAGGAGGGCAATATTGACGGCCTTAACTTCCTTGCCGGTAAACCGATGAGCTTTGTTAATGAAAAGGCTCGTGAAGGTACTCTTCTTGCTCATACAGACGGCGGAGTAGGTAATCTCGTTATTGAATGTGATGAAATTTCCGAAGAAAATATTGGTTATTTGATTTATTTCTTTGAAAAGGCATGTGCTGTTTCAGGATATATTCTTGGTGTAAATCCGTTCAATCAGCCCGGTGTAGAGAGTTATAAAAAGAATATGTTTGCGCTTCTCGGCAAGCCCGGCTATGAATCTGAAAAAGAAACTCTTGAAAAACGCCTTGGCATATGTTAAGATGTAATTGACAATATAACCTTTGGAGGATTTTTAACATGATTAAACTTATCATTGGCAATAAAGGTACCGGTAAAACAAAGCGATTAATTGATCAGGTTAATGCCTGTGTTGAAAGCTCAGACGGAAATGTTGTTTGCGTTGAAAAAGAGCCAAAACTTACTTATGATGTTTCTTCAAAAGCTCGTCTGCTTGAGACAGATACATATCTTATCAATGGTCATAAAGCATTTTACGGTTTTCTTTCGGGCATTTGTGCAGGCAACTACGATGTTACAGATATTCTCATTGATGCCACATTTAAAATCGTTGGCAGAGAATATGAAAAGCTGCCGCAGTTCTTTGAAATGCTTTCGGAACTTTCTGAAGCAACTGATGTCAATTTTTATTTCACAATTAGCTGTGATAAGGAAGATTTGCCTGTTCAAATTTTTGATTATTGTGAGGAATTATAATAATAAAAGCCGTTGTTTTACAACGGCTTATTTTTTTTAAATTTTGAAAATTTCTATTGACAAAGGATAACCTAATATATATAATACTTAGGTGCAGGTGCAGGTGCGGATGCACTTTTGAGGTGATTTTATGAAAATTGACCTTACAAATCTGTTTAACGGTACTCAGTCTGAAATCAAAATTAATACTCAATTTGATTTTAGTTCATTCATTTACGGCGGTTATACACCGATTAAAGATGGTGTTAATGTAACAGGCGTCCTTTATTCAAAAGCAAATTTGATTCATCTTGAACTGAATATTAAATTTAATTTTTATGGATTTTGTGACAGATGTGCCGATGATGTAAAAAGAGAGTTTTCATTTGACATTGATAAAATTATTGTTGAAAAGCTTCAAAATGAGAATGATGACGATGATTACATCATTGTTGACAATCGTGTTCTTGATTTGAAAGAGATTGTCAATGAAGAAGTTTCATTATCCCTGCCGACAAAAATTTTATGCAAAGAGGATTGCAAAGGCTTGTGTGCACAGTGCGGGGCTAATCTGAATGTTAATAAATGTGATTGTAAAAAGGATGTTGATCCGAGACTTGAAGCACTTTTGCAATTACTTGACGAATAATACAAAATGCTTTTAATATAAAGGAGGCACTTAAAATGGCAGTACCAGCAAGAAAAACATCAAAAGCAAAAAAGAATAAAAGACGCTCAAGTGTATGGAAGATGAATGCACCTACACTTGTAAAATGTTCTAACTGCGGTGGTTATGCAGTATCACATAAAGTATGTGCAAATTGCGGCTACTATAACGGTAAAGAAGTTATCACCAAGGAAAAAGCATAATTATTCAATTTATGATTTATTGGCGGACTGATTGTCCGCCTTTCTTGTTATAAGGAGTGGGCGATATGACAAAACCTGTTGTTGCAGTTGTCGGCAGACCAAATGTCGGCAAATCAACACTTTTTAACAAGTTAATAGGAACACGGCTTTCAATAGTTGACGATAAACCGGGCGTTACTCGTGACAGGATTTACGGTGATTGCGAATGGCTTAATCATAAATTTTTATTAGTTGATACCGGAGGTATTGAGCCGGACACAAAAGATGTTATATTTGAGCAGATGAGGAAACAGGCAGAGATTGCAATAAATACAGCGGATGTCATAATTCTTGTTACAGATATACGTGACGGTGTTGTAGCAAGCGACTATGAAGTTGCCTCAATGCTTCAAAAAAGCGGAAAGCCGATAATTTTATGTGTAAATAAATGTGATCGTATCGGTGCACCGGAACCTGAATTTTATGAGTTTTATAATCTCGGATTAGGTGACCCTTATCAAGTTTCCGCAGCACATGGACACGGAACCGGTGACCTGCTTGATGAAATAATTAAATTTCTCCCTGATAACGAGACGGATTATGATGATGATAATATTATTAAGGTTGCTGTTATAGGTAAGCCAAATGTAGGCAAATCATCACTGATTAATTATATTAGCGGCGAAAACAGAGCAATTGTTTCTGATATTGCAGGAACAACCCGAGACACAACTGATACCTTTATTGAAAATGAGTATGGTTCATTTAACTTCATTGATACTGCCGGATTAAGACGAAAAAGTAAAGTCAGTGATTCAATTGAAAAGTACAGTATTATCAGAGCAAGAATGGCTGTTGAAAGAGCTGATGTATGTGTTATTATGATTGATGCTGCTGAAGGTTTTACCGAACAGGATTCAAAAGTTGCCGGCATAGCTCTCGAACAGGGCAAAGCTTGTATTATTGCAGTTAATAAATGGGATGCTGTTGAAAAAGACGGCAATACTATGAATGAATACAGAAAAAAGCTTGAAAATGATTTCTCATTTATGAGCTTTGCTCCTATAATGTTTATTTCTGCAAAAACAGGACAGCGTATTAACAGACTTTATGAAATGATTTCTTTTGTTCACTCACAACATTCAATGCGTATTTCTACAGGTAAGCTTAATGAACTTCTTTCAGACGCAACCTCACGAGTTCAGCCTCCTACGGATAAAGGTAAAAGATTAAAGATTTATTATATGACTCAGGTGTCAACACGTCCGCCGACTTTCGTTTTCTTCGTAAATAACTCAGAGTTGTTTCATTTTTCTTATCAGAGATATCTTGAAAATCAAATAAGGGCTGTTTTCGGACTTAACGGAACACCTATACGCTTTATTATCCGTGAAAGAGGAGAAGGAAAAAAATAATGATATATATAGCATATATTCTTATAGCCATAATATCTTATTTGCTTGGAAGTCTTAATTTCGGTGTTATTCTTTCCAAATCAATGCAGAAGGAAGATGTCAGAAATTACGGCAGCGGTAATGCCGGCACAACAAATATGCTGCGCAATTACGGCAGGAAGCTTGCCGTACTCACAATAATAGGTGATATGGCTAAAGTATTTGCAGCAATTTTCTTGGCATTTCAGATAATAAAGCTTGTTCCTGTAACATACAATAACGGTTTTTTTTCTGAATATTCAATTGATATCAATATGTTTATAAAATCGTTTGCAGGCTTTTTCTGCGTGCTTGGCCATATCTTCCCATGTTTTTTTAAATTTAGAGGCGGAAAGGGTGTAGCAACATCCGGAGGTATGGTATTTGCCGTTGACTGGAGAATTGCTTTGATTTTACTTGCAGTGTTTATAGTTATCATACTTCTGACAAAGTATGTATCGCTCGGAAGCATTGTTATGGCTATTCTTTATCCGATTTTTATTTACCTTTTTTATAAAAGTCTTATTTTCACCGGTTTTGCAATTATATTTACATTGATAGTCATAATTGCACATAGAGAAAATGTTAAAAATCTAATCAATCATACTGAAAATAAAATCTGCTTTAAATCAAAAAAAAAGCAATAATAAATTAGCCGTAATAATTATTAAAGTGAATTATTATGGCTGATTTTAATATATTTAAAGAAGGGGTACATATCTGGATTATAATGGCAGTCTTATCCTCATTTTTTGCAGGTGTTACATCAGTGCTTGCAAAATGCGGTATTAAGAAAACTGATTCTGATCTTGCAACGGCAATCAGAACAATTGTTGTTTTATTTTTTTCAATTTTAATTGTTTTTGTTGTCGGCTCATATAATGATATACCTAAAATCAGCGGAAAATCATTTTTGTTTTTAGTACTTTCAGGTCTATCAACAGGTTGTTCTTGGATATGTTATTTTAAAGCTTTGTCCGTAGGCGATGTCAATAAGGTTGTACCCATAGATAAATCAAGCACAATTCTATCTGTACTTCTTGCAATAATTATTTTTAATGAGACAAATAACCTGCTGATAAAGCTTTTGGGGACTTTTATCCTTTTTATCGGTATTATTATGATGATTGAAAAGAAAAAAAGCATCGATGTAACCGAAAAACGCACCTGGATACTCTATGCGGTATTGTCTGCTGTATTTGCTGCTCTTACATCAATTCTTGGCAAGATAGGAATTGATGATGTTGAATCTAATCTTGGTACATCAATAAGAGTATTCGTTGTTCTCATAATGGCATGGATTATTGTTTTTGCAAAAGGTAAGCAGAAACAGCTCAGAAAAATTGACAAAAAGGAATTAACCTTCATATGTCTCTCAGGTATAGCAACCGGGGCGTCTTGGCTGTGCTATTACTATGCCATAAAAAACGGTATAGTGAGTGTTGTTGTCCCAATTGATAAGCTGAGTATAATAGTATCAATAGCTTTTTCTTATTTTGTTTTCAAAGAAAAACTTACAAAAAAATCATTTATCGGATTATGTCTTATGGTGATTGGTACACTGATTATGACTGTAACAGCATAAATTAATAATTATCAAAAAAATAAGCACCGATTAAATCGGTGCTGTTTTTATGCGAAATTATTATGCTCTTTCAACCTTGCCGGAGCGAAGACATCTTGTGCATACATTAACTCTTTTAGGAGAGCCGTTTACAATAGCCTTAACTTTTTTAATGTTTGGTTTC
>CAZGRZ010000010.1:0-52458 GCA_964528285.1 uncultured Bacteroides sp.
CGCTGACTGCGCCGTTCTCTGTCGCAACATTCATTGAAGTCAGGAGATCTGAGGTATGACCGTCAACAACGCTTTGATCCGACGCAGCGAGCTTGACGATTTTTTGAGTCGAATCTCCGTCGTTTGCAGCCATAACGGCAAGTGTGTTATCAGAATAGATATCGGAATTGCCTTCGCTTTCCTGCGTAAAAATATTTTCAGACAGCTTATACGCGTCAAGGTCAATGGTTTCAATAATTTCCTTGGCAGCCTCAAACGCAGTCGGGTCAGCGGCATATTCGGGATTAACTCTGATTAGCTGGGCAAGGTCGTCAATATTGGTTTGAAGAGCAGTCCTTGTTGTGCTGTTGGGACCTTCTGTTCCCGATTCGTTATAGCCGATTGCGTCCTTACGCAGCTCGACAGTGCCGTAATCAACATTTGCGAGTTCGTCACCATCGGGATAAACGCTCTGGAAAGTTTCCCAGCTTGATTCGGTATAGATTGAATAGCCGGAAGAGCCGAACGGATAATCAGCGCCGTAAAGGCTCTTTTTAAGCCTGAGCTGTTCATCAAGCTCGGAGAAATCAGCAAGCCTTTGAAGAGCGTTATAAGCAGATGTAAGAGAATTTGTGAGAGTTGTTAAATCAGTGCTTGATTGGTTATAATTATAGTTATTGAGATACTCGGTTGCCCCAAGCATCTGTGCCTGATATTCAGCCCAAGAGGCTGCTGTGAAATCTGATGAAATAAGGACGTCAAAATCATCATCGCCGACAGCCTTGTTATAGATTTCACGAAGAGCTACCTTAGAGGTATCGACCTTAATATTGATTGGAAGGACTATTCTCGGCATAGCGCCTTGAGTACCGCTGTCGTGCTTAAGCTCAAGATCATACTTTGCGCTGATAACGCCGCTTACTGCGTCGCTTGAGCTGAAGGACAGGTTGATTGTCTGATGGCAATTGCCGGTCAAATCGGCAGAAGTGGTATAATCGAATGTACTGAGAGGATTGGCTGTACTTTTAGCAGTTGAATTAACATAAAAGGTTGAAGTAGTTACAGTATATGAATGATTGGTAAAGCCCTTATTTCCGTTAAGTCCTGCAATATTGACTGCAAGATCAATTCCCATTGAGCTTGCGGTTGAGCCGTCGGTAAAGCCGTAGTTTGTGTCACTGCTCGTATCAAAATAGTAGTTTGCAACCGGAGCGTAGTTGATAGTTTTGTTACAATCACTGCCCCAAGTAGCACCGCCGTTTTGATAATACGCAGCATAGCCGCCGATCTTATCGGAGGAGGTAACATAAAAGTTCTCGGGATTTGCATTATCCATGCTGAGGATCAATGCTCCGTCATTAACAATATGCGCCGCATTCGCAAGGCCTCGAAAGGCATGACTGCTGCCGCTTGTGAAATTGGAATAGGAGTCATTAATTGCATTTGTTGCTCCGGCAGGTGAAGGCAGACTACCGTGGTCAGAGTTTTCAGCATAAGAGCTGGTTGAACCCAATGCCGTAAGGGCGAAGCCTGAAACAATGGCGGTTGATGCGCCGGTACCTGCCCAACGGCCTGTACCGCAGACGCCGTGACCCGGAACGGGAGATGTTGTTACGTAAAGATAATCCTGCTGGAGATATGTTTGCTTATCGGGACCGATAAGATATGTTTTGAGCAAAATCTTTTCATATACGCTTGTGCTTGAGTTGCCGTCAGTGAGCTGGACAGTACCTGAGAGCTTGCCGTTTTTCGGAGTAATGCTTGTTGCGTCTGCAACCGCGCCTTCAGCGACCTCAATATGGTCAATTGACCAGTCGGGAGCAACCTCGTAATCTGTCTCAAATTCTCCTGCGGCATTACCCTCGGCAATTTTTGTACCGTAAGAGGTGAAGTCGCTGCCCTGAGTATAGATAACGCTGTCATACTTAACGGCGCCCGTTACTGCGTCAAGCTTAGCGACAGTTACGCTATATGTTGTTTCTCCAAGCTTAATGATTGTTGTACCCACAGATTCGGCGGTAATGGTTAATTCATAGCCGTCAGACTGTGTATTATTCGGGAGAACCTTTGCAACATGAGAAAACTTATCGCTTGTATCTGTTGACGGGTACAAAACGAAGTAGTTATCGGGTGAGCTTGAGGCATTGTGTTTAAATACTATAAGATAAGAGCTGCCGCTTACAATTTCGCCTATGCTTTTGAGCTTAACATAGCCGGGAATTTCCGTGCTTGAAGTTTCACCCGCTCTGACCGGGCGATAAAGCATACCTGCTGCTGCGTCAATCGATGAACATCCCAAACTGGTATTAGAAGAGGAAGAAAGGGCTGAATAAGTATATCTGTCAAATCTTCTGTCACAGTCGCAGTCCGTACCTTTACCGAATACCAATACAGCTCCGTCAGATGTGGTGAAATTCATTAAAGAGCCGTCATTATCTGAAACATTAGATGTTTTTACAAAGGTGGTATTTGAAGTGGTTGAGTTAGGGTAGCCTGCGCCGCGGTTTCCTTCTCCTGAGATATTAAGGAACACCTGAGTGCCGGTTGTATTTGTTACGGTGTAGCCGCCTGAGGAGGAAGATGTGAAAGTATAAAGAGCATTGGTCAGAGAATATTGCGTACCGTTATTGTAGTTCCAAGGCTCGCTTGTGCTATTGAGCCCCTGACGGCAGTCAGCCGAAACAATCTCCTGAAATGCAGAAGCGGCAATATCTGAATTGCTGTTTGTCACATCCTCCTGTGAAGCTACTCTTATTGAGTAAGTATCACCGACTTCAAGATTAATATTAGTAACCTTTGGGATTGAAAGTGAAGCATTGGGAACAATGTCCTGAATAGCAATTTCTTTATAAGTAATACTTCCGTTAGATTCATAAAGAAGTCCTATATTACCATTGGAAAGGACGGTCATACAGGAATATTCGTATGATACAGTTCTGTCGGTAACGGTATATCTGTATATCTTGCTTACAGTATTATCGTCATTAAGAAGGAGAGCATGAATATTACCGTTCATTCGGCCGTCATATGCTATCGGACAAGATACGAGGACGACATTCTTCCCGTCAACCTTGTACGGATACATAACGGCGGATTCCTGACAGTCGGAATAGATATCAATATAATCGTTGCTCCAGTCGCTCGGCGGTGCAGTTACACCGTACGTTGTTCCGAATGTATATGTTCCGTCATCATTCCTTACAGCGTCTGACTGAACAAGCTTCATACCTGCCGAACGGAGGAATACGCGGATTGTACCGTCAGGGAGTTCAACGCAAGCAGATTCAGACGTCCACCAAGCACTGTTTGTTGCGTTATTTTCCGTGCGTTTCCAGGTATAGCCGCCGTCACTTGAAGAAATGAGATAAGTATGCTGAGTTTCCTTTTCCTTTTCATAGGATTCAATACCGAGAATATATTGAGAATTAAAGGTATAAGCATTGAAGACGATATCTCCCTTGCTTGTAACAATACCGCGACCCGGACAAACGCCGAAATATTCTTCACTGCTTGACTTAAGGTTAAGCAGTCTCGGAGCGTTCCAGGTTAAGCCGCCGTCATCTGAAGTGCGTAACCAGAGGAAGGTTGTTTTAACGGTCTGGTATATGCCGTCGCTATAAAAGATTGAGCCGGACTTTGTATCGTTATTGTAGATATAAAAGTCTTCACTGACTGTATAGCTGCTGACAATACCGTTATCGGAATATCTTCTGATAACATATCTGCCGGAAGATTTTGTATTTGTATCAAGATAGTAGTCAAAAGCTGAAGAGCTGCTCAATCTGAGCTTAAGTCTTCCTGCATTATCAAACGCACTGTCCGCAACAGGTCTGTTATTGGCAGATGAGCTGTTAATAGCATATCCTGCCGGGAAGAAGGTTGAAAGGACATAGACCTTCTGACCGTCTGTTGCGATTGAAGAATCGCAGAAGCTGGTTGATGCTTTGTTAAATTCGTTTCCGTTATCACCGAAATAGTTCAACATGTGATAATTCCAGGTTGAGCCGCCGTCAGTCGAACGGGAGACGAGAACATCGTTGCCGCCGCCGTCCATTTGTGCATTCCAACGGGCATCAGCAACTGCAATAAGCGTGCCGTCATTAAGGGAAACTATGCCCGGTATACGGTATTTCTCTGAAGGGCTTTCTGTAACAAAAGGCTGCGATTGCGTTGTTCCGTCAGCAGGACATTCGCCTTCATATGTTGCGAAGGTCATAATCGGGAAAGCAGTCAAGGTCATCACTAATGCCATCAGTGCCGACAAAAGTTTTTTACTTTTTTTCATACTGTGCATTCTCCTTAATACTAAATTTGGTAAATTGTAATTATTTCTATATTGTATAACCATTGTATAACCGATAACAATACACGACTTTATTATATATATTTGTCTATAAAAGCGCAAGCGTTTTTTAACAATTTGTTAATAATTTACAATTTTGCATTAAATTCTATGAAATTTAGAATATTTGATGAAGCATAATTGACAAAATCATTTTTATATTATAGATTAGAATATATACATCATATTATATGCACAACTGTGCAGCAATAAAAAAGGTATGCCTTTCATTAACAAGAGAAGAAAAAAGGAGCATATGAAAAATGATTATTACGGTAATAATATCTGTCATATTGGTAATTGTTGTAATTGCAGTAATTTTTATCGGCGTTGTAACAAGAGCGGTTGACGACAAATCAGAGAAAGCTGCCGCAATCGGCGGTATGCTGACATCGGATACGATTAAATATCAAAGTGACGGAGCAAGGGGGCTTGAAAAGAAGCCACTTATCAAAATTATGCAGATGGTCTGGAAATTCTGCGATAACGGTGATAAAAAAAAGCATTTGAAGCAGACGCCTCCTGAAAATATTGAAGGGATATATGATATACCATACATAGACGACGGCAACAGATATCATATGCTTGACATATATTATCCTGAAAGCACAACCGGGAAGCTGCCTGCCATAATTGACATTCACGGCGGCGGCTGGATGTATGGTGAAAAAAGTCTTAATGAATATTACTGTAAAAGTCTTTCTTCCAGAGGCTTCATTGTATTCAACATAAGCTACAGATTAGTGCCTGATGTAACGGTAAATGAACAGCTTTGTGATATTATGGAGGCGCTCAGATGGATAGGCAGCAATATGAAGAACTATCCTTGTGACGCAGAAAGCATTATGCTCACAGGAGACTCGGCAGGCGGACAGCTTGCTGTATATTCCGCAGTACTCCTCCAAAGCAGTGAGCTGAGAGAGGTATTTGGTACCATAAGCGCCGATATTGACTTAGACGCGTTGCTGCTTACCTCCCCTGTTTCATATATGAAAGGCGGAGTGATAAGTGCATACACAAAAATAATGTGGGGCAAGGATTACAGAAACAAGTCTCTATATGAATATATGAATCTTGATGAAATCATTGACTATGCAAAGCTGCCGCCGACATATCTCATTACAAGCAGCGGTGACCTGCTTGCACACACACAGACCTGCAGGGCGGCTGAGCTGCTTAAAAGCAAAGGAGTTAACTGCACTCTCAGGGATTATGGCAAATACAACGGCAAAAAGCTTGCGCATGTATTCAGTGTGCTTGAGCCGTTTGATGAAATCGGTGCACAGACGATAGATGACGCGGTTCAATTTTACAGAGATTTGATTGAACACAAAAGCAAAGTATTTAATGAATAATAAGTAATAAATAATAAGTATTGAAAAAATTATTGTATTAGTACCTATTGACATTAAACCGAGATTTAATTTATTATAATTTTATGTGGAAAATAAGGAGGGGTGAAATGGAAAATTCCAACATTAAACAAAAGCCTTTCGGAATGAAGGATAAAATCGGTTATTCACTCGGAGATTTAGGGTGCAATCTTTCTTTCCAGCTGATTTCATCATATATGTTTCTGTTTTACACTCAGTGCATAGGACTGAGTTCAGCAAACTGGGCATGGATCATTATTGTTTCAAAGGTATGGGACGCAGTGAATGATGTTTTAATCGGCGGATTGGTTGACCGCAGGCGAATCAGCAAAAAGAGCAAATTTATGCCGTGGATAGCAATCGGCTCTGTCGGACTTGTGGTATTTACTATTATGATATTCACTCCGATCCAAAGCTTTTCACAAATCGGCAAAATAGTATGGTGTTTGGTTTCATACTGCTTATGGTCAGTTGCATATACAATGATCAATGTACCGTATGGCTCGCTTCACTCAGTAATTACAGAGGATCCAAAGCAGCGAACTACTCTCTCAACCTTCAGGAGTATCGGTGCAGGTGTGGCAATGGTGCTTGTTATGCTTTTGCCTAAGATTGTATATGAAAACAATGTCCTGTCGGGAACAAGAATTTTCATTGTATCCGCAGTTTTCTCGATTGCCGCATTTTTCATTTTCTTCGCTATGCGTAAAATGGTTACTGAAAGAGTGACAAGAGAAGAAAAGGTTGAAAAGGTAAGCTATATTTCAACCGTAAAATCATTTTTCACCAACCGGCCGCTTGTTGCAATAACAATTGCCACTGTTGCAGTGGTTATTTTCTACAACTCGTCTATGTCGGTTAACAATCTTGTATTCCAATTTTATTTTAATGATGCCGAAAAATCAGCACTTGCAACGATTGCATCATATATTCCGCTTGTTGCACTTATGCCGTTTGCATCGAATATTGTTGCAAAAATCGGGAAAAAGAAATTCATATGTATTTCAGGTCTGGTCAGTGTTATTGCAGGAATTATAATGCTTATTCTCCCTATTACTCCTGATACAAAAGGAATGATAATTTATGTTGTCGGTCTTATGTTTGTCAATGTAGGCTGCTGCGTTTTCCAAATTATCGTATGGGCAATTGTTGCAGACTGTATTGAACTAAGCTACAGAAAAAAAGGAGTAAGAGAAGAGGGCTCGTTATATGCAATATATTCCTTCTTCCGCAAGCTGTCACAGGGTATCGGCTCAGCTCTGATTGCACTTTCGCTAAGGTCAACAGGATACATTGAAAGCGCAAGTGTTCAAAGTGCAGATGTCTCTGAAAGAATAAAAAATCTTTATATTATCCTTCTTGTTGCGGGACTTGCAATAATGGTTATTTCAATGCAGTTTATGTATAACATAGGATATAAAGAAGAGCAGAAATTCGCAAATTCGGATATTGAAAATGCAGATGAAAATTAACAATAATAATAAATAATTTAAGGTGAAGATATGCGTAATATAATAAATATCAATAAGAACTGGAAATTTACAAAAGAGGGAGAAAGCGTCCCTGTTGATTTACCGCACACATGGAATGGTAAAGACGGTCAGGACGGCGGAAATGATTATTACAGGGGTACCTGTACCTATACAAAAGAGATTGCCAAGTCAGAATTCCCCGACGGTGAAGAAATATATATTCAGCTTGACGGTGTAAATTCAAGCGCAAAAGTATTCTTCAATGACAAAGAAACAGCTGTGCACCACGGCGGATATTCCACCTTCCGTGCAAAACTTGAGGACATTAAGAATATAAATGAAATAAAAATTGAAGCAGATAACGCCCCAAATAACAAGGTTTATCCGCAGATGGCTGATTTTACCTTCTACGGAGGTGTATACAGAGATGTAACGCTAATCGGAGTTGCAAAAAATCATTTTGACCTTGATTATTACGGCGCTCCCGGAATAATGGTAACGCCAACAGTAAACGGCAAAAATGCCGATATTGAAATGAGGGCATTTGCCGTCGGCAAAGTTGAATTTGAAATCATATCAGACAACGAAGTCATTAAAGCTGTATCGGCAGAAGGTAAAAATCCTACGACAAAGGTTACAATTGAAAATGCTCATCTTTGGGACGGAACAGATGATCCGTATCTTTATACATTAAAAGCGAGCCTGATCGTTGACGGTAAGCCTGTTGATGAAATATCAACCCGGTTTGGTGTGCGTTCATTCGAAATGAATCCCGATAAGGGCTTTATCCTCAACGGCAGAACATATCCGCTGAGAGGTGTGGCACGCCATCAGGACAGACCCGGAATTGGAAATGCTCTTGAATACAAGCACCACAAGGAAGACATTGAGCTTATATGTGAAATGGGTGCAAATACGATCCGGCTTGCCCATTACCAACATGCACAGGATTTCTATGATTTGTGTGACGAAAAGGGACTTATTGTCTGGGCAGAAATTCCGTATATTTCAAAACATATGCCTAACGGTACTGAAAACACAAGGTCACAGATGACCGAACTCGTATGTCAGAATTACAACCATCCATGTATTGTGACATGGGGACTTTCAAATGAAATCACATTGAACGGAGCGGCAGACAAATCTTTGATTGAAAATCACAGAATGTTAAATAGCCTTGTCCATTCACTTGATAAAACAAGACCGACCACAATAGCAGCAATTACGATGTGCAGTATTGATGAGAAATATATTCACATTTCCGATATACTTTCATACAATCATTACTTCGGCTGGTACGGAGGTAATGTTTCCATGTACGGTCCGTGGCTTGATAATTTCCATAAAAAATACCCAAACAAAGCAATCGGAATGAGTGAATATGGATGTGAGGCTCTCAACTGGCATACCTCTAATCCTGTGCAGGGTGATTATACGGAAGAGTATCAGGCATATTACCATGAAGAGCTTATCAAACAGATTATGGACAGACCGTATCTCTGGGCAACTCATGTATGGAATATGTTTGACTTTGCTGCCGACGCACGCGCTGAGGGTGGCGAAAACGGTATGAATCACAAAGGTCTTGTCACTTTTGACCGTAAATATAAAAAGGACAGCTTTTATGCTTATAAGGCATGGCTTTCCGACGAGCCGTTTGTCCATATCTGTTCAAAGAGATATGTTGACAGAGTTGAGGAAAAAACAAAGGTTACTGTTTATACAAATCAGGACGAGGTTGAGCTTTTTGCCGACGGCATAAGCGTAGGAAAACAGAAAAGAGGAAAATATCCTTTCTTCCGTTTTGAGGTTAAAAACGAGGGCGAAACAAAGCTCACTGCAAAAGCAGGAGAATGTGAAGATACTTCCGTAATTAAAAAAGTTGATACATTCAATGAGAATTACAAAATGAAGGAAGAAGGCGGTGTCGTAAACTGGTTTGAAATAGACACGCCTGACGGATATTTTTCAATAAATGATCCTGTGGGTGATATTATATCAACCTTTAAAGGAAAGCTTGTATTGCTTAGTATAATCCCTACGCTGATAAAAGCACTCGTCAAAAATGATGATAAAGCTAAAGAAAAGAAAAAGAAAAAAAGAAGCAAAGGCTTATCCGTAGCAGGTTTTAAAATCAACAAAACAATGCTTGATATTGCAATGGGTTATTCGCTAAAGCGTGCCTTCCCAATGATTGGTGCTAAATTCACAAAAGAAGAAATACTTGCAATAAACAAAAAGCTGAATAAAATCAAGAAGCCGTAAAATTAACCCCTTACTGTTGAATTAATTCAACAGTAAGGGGTTTGGTTTATTCTCGGATATTTACAGCATTTCAATACTGCGTTTTAATATTCCGTGCATATGTGCAATTGCAATTCCGTAATTTGTAAATGCAATACCGTTATTCTCTGCAAGAGACATTCTGTATTTCATTTCATTTGAATTAAGCATACAGCCGCCACAATGGATTACCAAATCATAATCACTGAGATTATCAGGGAAGCCCGTTCCGCTGCTCCATTCCAGACAAAGATTTGCGTTAGTATAGCTCTTAAGCAGTGCCGGTAATTTGACTGTACCTATATCATCACACTGTCTGTGATGAGTACATCCCTCGCTTATCAAAACTCTTGAGCCGTCCCGAAGTTTATCAATCTTATCGGCGCCGTTGATTGCGGTATCAAGGAAGCCCTTATATCTTGCCATAAGGATTGAAAATGATGTCAGCATAATTTCCTTCGGTACAAGATCATTAACCAGCTTGAATACCTGAGAATCCGTAATAACAAGCGCCGGCTTTTTTGCAATTGAGCTGAGTGTCTGCTCAAGCTCAGTTTCCCTCGTTACTACTGCAACAGCACCTGAGTCAATTATATCACGAACCGCCTGCTGCTGAGGTAAAATCAGTCTGCCCTTTGGCGCTGCCGAATCAATTGGTGTTACTAACACAACAATATCACCGTTGCTGATTAAATCACCCACAAAGCGCACCGGCTTTGAATTATTTCCGACACAAGACCCGATCGTATTTTTAAGGTTTTCAATTCCGCTTGCGTTAACTGCACTTGTATACACAACATTCTTTTCATTATCTTCACTTATCTGTGCAATATCGGATTTATTCTTAACAATTATATATGGAATATTTCTTTCTTTAAACAGCGAAATCAATTCCCTTTCCGCACTGTTCAGTTGTTTCCCTGCCGTTGTTACAAGAACTGCAATATCACAGCTGCGCAGTATTTTTCTTGTGGCGGCAACCCGCTTTTCACCGAGAGCTCCCTCATCATCATAGCCCGGAGTATCAATAATCATAACAGGCCCGAGAGGTAAAAGCTCCATCGTTTTTTTCACAGGGTCGGTTGTTGTACCCTTAACATCACTTACAACTGATAAATCCTGCCCTGTAACAGCATTCACAAGGCTGCTCTTTCCTACATTTCTGCAACCAAAAAAACCGATATGCACTCTTTCTGCTGACGGAGTATCGTTAAGTCCCATAATCCACCTCAAATCATATTATATTTAAACTTGATATCAAAAACGAAAATCCCGGTCTCCGTTTTCAATTTTTATAAGCCTTTCTCTCACTATCTCCTTAACCCTGTCACTGCCGATATTGTTAATTTCCCTTTCAATCATAGCTTCACCTATTTTACGTGTATCTTCAGAAGCATAATCCATAAGAAATTCCTTGAGAGTCATCAGCGCATTAGGATGACAGCAGTTTTGTATTTGTCCTGATTTGCACAGGCTCATAAATCTGTCACCGGTTCTTCCCTCTCTGTAACATGCCGTACAGAAGGAAGGAATATATCCTGCCGTCATAAGCCAATTAACCACCTCATCAAGTGTACGGTTATCGGATACGTCAAACTGCTCTGTATCGTGAGGGCGATCCTCCTCACAGTAACCGCCTACCGATGTGCGTGAGCCTCCGCTGATCTGACTTACACCAAGACGGATAATTTTTTCTCGTACCTGCGGTGTTTCACGGGTAGATATAATCATACCTGTATACGGAACTGCAATTCTTATACAGGCGGCAATTTTACAAAACATTTCATCACTGATTGAGTTATCAAAATCATCAGGGTCGATATCGTCTGCTCTCTTAACACGCGGAACACTGATGGTATGCGGACCGACTCCGTGTACTGCCTCAAGATGTTCAGCGTGCATTAACAGTCCCGCAAACTCATATCTGTATTTATCCAAACCGAAAAGCACACCGATACCGACATCATCTATGCCGCCCTCCATTGCTCTGTCCATGGCTTCGGTATGATAAGCATAGTTATGCTTTGGTCCTGTCGGGTGCAGATATTCATAGCTCTCCTTATGATAAGTTTCCTGAAAAAGAATATATGTACCTATCCCCACTTCTTTCAGCTTTCTGTAATTTTCCACTGTTGTTGCGGCAATATTGACATTAACCCTGCGGATTGCGCCGTTTTTATGCTTTATGGAATAAATTGTTTTTATGCAATCAAGAATATACTCAATCGGATTATTAACCGGGTCTTCGCCCGCCTCAACAGCAAGACGCTTATGTCCCATATCCTGAAGCGCGATAACCTCTTTCCTTACCTCTTCCTGCGTTAACTTTTTTCGTGCAATATGCTTATTTTTTAAATGATAAGGACAGTAAAGGCAGCCGTTTACACAGTAGTTTGAAAGGTACAGCGGCGCAAACATAACAATCCTGTTTCCGTAAAAATCCTTTTTAATCTGCTCTGCGAGGTCATATATCTCATTGATTTTTTCCTGATTATCACAGGCAAGGAGTACACTTGCCTCCCTGTGATTCAGCCCCTTGCGCAGCTTTGCTTTTTCTATAATTTCATCAATAAGGTCAAGGTTATCCTTATTTTCATCGGCATATCTCAAGGTTGCCTTAATTTCTTCATCATTTATAAATTCTTCTGCAGTCAATGATTTGGGATCATATTTAATCATAGAGTTCTCCTTTGTAATCACCGCGGCTGATTTCTATTTCACAGCCTGTGGTGTTTATTCTTTTTTTCAAACATTCAATACACTGCGCCGCTTCATCACCGGTACAGATCTTATTATCGTAAAGCATATATTTCTTTCTGGTACTGACAGGCGAAAGATTAGGCATAATAACATTGGCTCCTGCCATTATTCCCTTTTCCCTTCCGAGAGGGTCAGCAGTACCGAGTGCGGTTGTTGCAGGCAGAAGTACATTTGGCAACGTCAGTCTTACCAATCCAAGCATAAACAGAGTAAGCTCGGCAGATGCACACGGCATGTCGCAAAAGGGTGTATCCTTATGTGATATAAACGGTCCTATACCAACCATATGCGGATCGAGTTTTTTTAGAAATAAAAGCTCCTGTGCAAGATTTTCCTCCGTCTGAAACGGTGATCCTACCATAAAACCTGCACCTACCTGATAACCAAGCTTTTTGAGATTTTTAAGACAGTTTATTCTGTTTTCAAAGCTCATTTCCTTGGGGTGGAGTTTTTGATAATGCAGTTTATCGGCTGTCTCGTGGCGCAGTAAATATCTGTCTGCGCCTGCATCTTTAAGTTTCTTATAGCTCTCAAAGGTCCTTTCGCCGAGTGAGAGTGTTACGGCACAATCAGGATGATTTCTTTTAATTGATGAAATTATATCGCATAATATTTCATCGGTATAAAAAGGATCCTCGCCTCCCTGTAAAACGAAGGTACGAAATCCGAGAGTATAGCCGTAATCTGCACAGCTTAAAATCTCTTTTGGAGTCAATCTGTATCTGTCAGCATTGTTATTCCCACGGCGTATGCCGCAGTAAAGGCAATTATTTTTACAATTATTTGTAAATTCAATCAAGCCTCTGATATATATTTTATTGCCGTAAACACTTTCTCTTACCTCAGACGCGTTTTTAAAAAGATACTGAGCAGATATATCTCTGTTTTTTATCAAAAATAGATATTCGTCTTTTAATAAAATTTTATTTTTTCTGAGCTTATCTATAAGTTCATTACACATTACTGTATGCTGTTTTTGCATAGACACCATCCAGTCTTCCTATTTTTCCGCTCAGGGTATTGATAATATCCTGCGGTGCATCAACAGCAATTGAAATGATATTAACATTCTTTTTACTGTACGGCACGCCCATTCTTCCTATTATATATTTTCCGTATTCGGACAGCATCTCGTTAAGCTGAAAAACGCTCTCCTTATTTTGAACAATTATGCCGATAACGGCAACACGAGTTTCCATAAAAGCACCTCAAAAAATGACTGCACCCAAAAGGGTGCAGTCATAGTATTGATAAACTGACTATGCACTCTTTCGGTCAGGAAACGGACATTCCGTCTGCTTTCCGTCAGAAAATTATGTCATTTAAAGTTAAAATTTATATTTATCCCTCGGGGTGTATGATGTGTGTAAATCATGGTGAGCCTTATGACCGCCAAAGCCATCATACCATTCCGAATAGAGCTTTTTAATAACAGGTGATTCATGCGACATACGCAGCGTCATTGACTTATCCTGGTCATAAAGTGCCTTTGCACGAATAGATTTCAAATCAACGGTATCCCGTATATACTGAGGCTGAATCGGCTGTCCTCCGCCGTTAACACAACCGCCGGGACATCCCATAATTTCAATAAAGCTCCAGCCTCTCGGATTGCCTGCTTTAAGCTCATCCATAACAATTTTTGCAGCAGCAGCGCCTGAAGCAACGGCAAGCTTGATATCAGCACCGTTTAGATTAACAGTCGCTTCCTTAAGTCCCTTTGTTCCTCGGACTGCCTCAAGTTCAATCGGCTCTGTTGCACCGTTAAGCCACGCATTAGCTGTTCTTACAGCAGCTTCCATAACACCGCCTGTTACGCCGAATATAACACCTGCGCCTGTATCTTCACCAAGCGGACTGTCAAATTCTTCATCAGGAAGCGCTTTGAAATTAATACCGAGTCTGTTGAACATTCTGCTGATTTCTCTTGTAGTAAGAGCAATATCAACATCAGGAACACCTGCTGCGGACTGGTCCTCTCTGCCGATTTCAAATTTCTTCGCCGTACAGGGCATAACAGATACGCTGACAATATTCTTAGGGTCAATTCCCATCTTTTCAGCGAAATAGGTTTTTATTACCGCACCTCCCATCTGCTGAGGAGATTTACAAGTCGAAAGATGGTCGATACAATCAGGATAATACATCTCACAGAACTTAACCCAACCGGGTGAGCATGAGGTAATCATCGGCAAAGTTCCGCCGTTTTTAATACGCTCAACAAGTTCGTTTGCCTCTTCAACGATTGTAAGATCTGCTGCAAAGTCGGTATCAAACACCTTGTCAAAACCGAGCCTGCGCAGTGCGGCAACCATTTTACCCTCAACATTTGTTCCTATCGGCATACCGAAACATTCGCCGATTGTTGCACGAATTGAAGGTGCTGTCTGAACAACAACATACTTTTCAGGATCAGCAAGTGCAGCCCATACCTTATATGTATCGTCTCTTTCTGTAAGAGCGCCCGTAGGACATACAACGGTACATTGACCGCAGGAAATACACGGCGTCTGATTAAGCGGAAGATTGAACGGCTGACCGATTGACGTATCCATTCCGCGGTCATTTGCACCGATAATGCTTACATACTGATGCTTACACGTTGCAACACATCTGCGGCAAAGGATACACTTATTATTATCCCTTATAAGATGCGGTGAGCTTTTATCCTTTTCATAATGCGGCTTTTCACCGTCAAATCTTGAATGGTCTACTCCATAGTCATAGCAAAGCTTCTGGAGCTCACAGTTTGTAGAGCGGATACATGAAAGACAATTCTTATCATGAACAGATAAAATAAGTTCGAGTGTAGTCTTCCTGTACTGCTGAATACGCTCTGTATTTGTAAGTACCTCCATACCCTCGGATACAGGATATACGCAGGAGGTAACAATTTTGAAACCTCTGCCCTCATTTGCTTCGACAATACAAATTCTGCAGGCACCGATTTCATTTATTTCTTTCATAAAACATAATGTCGGAATTTCAATTCCTGTATGACGGGCAGCATCCAGAATAGTTGAACCTTTTGGCGCAGTTACCGGCATACCATTAATTTTTAAATTAACCATTTCCATATTCAAGGTCCTCCTCTTACTGTTTGCTTATTGCATTCAGGCGGCAGTTAGTGATACAAGCACCGCACTTAACACATTTATCCGGAATTATCTCATATGATGAAAGCTTATGATTAGGTGCAATATAATCAGTAGCGACAATTGTTCCGGCAGGACAATTTCTTGCGCACATACCGCAGCCGATACATTTATCCTGATCAATAACATAAGTAAGAAGGTCCTTACATACACCTGCGGGACATTTTTTATTCTGAACATGGGCAACATATTCGTCGCGGAAGAATTTGAGTGTTGCAAGAACAGGATTAGGAGCAGTTTGTCCGAGTCCGCACTGAGCATTTGCCTTTATGTAATAACACAATTCTTCAAGGCGGTCAATGTCCTCCATTGTACCATTACCCGAAGTAATCTTTTCAAGCATTTCAAGAAGTCTCTTTGTACCGACACGGCACGGTGTACATTTTCCGCAGGATTCGTCAACAGTAAATTCAAGAAAGAATTTTGCAATATCAACCATACAGGTATCCTCATCCATAACGATAAGACCGCCTGAGCCCATCATACATCCGATAGCTATGAGGTTATCATAGTCAATCTCAGTATCTATAAGAGACGCAGGAATACAGCCGCCTGAAGGACCGCCTGTTTGCGCTGCCTTAAATTTCTTTCCGTTTGGAATACCGCCGCCGATATCCTCAATAATCTGCCGAAGAGTTGTACCCATAGGAACCTCAACAAGACCTGTGTGCTTTATCTTGCCTCCGAGAGCGAATACCTTTGTTCCCTTTGACTTTTCAGTGCCGACTGAAGAAAACCATTCGGCACCCTTAAGAATAATCTGAGGAACATTTGCAAATGTTTCAACATTATTTTCAACAGTCGGTGAATTATAAAGGCCCTTAACTGCAGGATACGGCGGACGCGGACGAGGTTCGCCTCTGTTACCTTCAATAGATGTCATAAGCGCAGTTTCCTCACCGCAGACAAACGCACCTGCACCGAGTCTGATCTCTATATCAAAATCAAAGCCTGAATTGAAAATATTTTTACCAAGCAATCCGTATTCACGTGCTTGGTGAATAGCAATCTGTAAACGGTTTACAGCAATAGGATATTCGGCGCGGACATAAACAAAGCCCTTTGTTGCACCAATTGCATAACCGGCAATCGCCATCGCTTCAATAACGCAGTGCGGATCTCCCTCAAGAACGGAACGATCCATAAATGCGCCGGGGTCACCCTCGTCTGCATTACATACAACATATTTCTGCGCTGCCTTATTAGGCGCACACAGCGCCCATTTAAAACCGGTTGGGAAGCCTCCGCCGCCGCGGCCCCTTAAGCCTGAATCGGAAATACACTTGATAACATCATCCGGCGTCATTTCATTGAGCGCCTTATTAAGTGCCTGATAACCGTCTCTTGCTATGTATTCATTGATATTCTCAGGGTCAATGACACCGCAGTTTCTGAGTACAATACGGTCCTGAGAACGATAAAATGCAGTTTCTTTAAGAGTTACATATTTAGGATTCTTAGGCTTAACCTTTCCTGTATCGGCATAAACAAGCCTTTCTACAATATGACCTTTAAGAAGATGAGATTCAACAATTTCTTCAACATCTTTAGGTGTTACTTGGCTGTAAAAAGTTCCGTCAGGATAAACAATTACAACAGGACCGAGAGCACAAAGACCGAAACAGCCTGTCTGTACAATCCTGACTTCCTCCTCAAGGCCATATGCCTTAATAAGTTTTTTAAACACATCCTGAATATTTTTACTGCCTGAAGAGGTACATCCTGTACCGCCGCAAATCATAACATGTGTACGAATCATATTCTACTTATACCCCCTCAGTTGCTTCTTCTTTTAATAGATATTCTTTAACAATTTTTCCGCCCTTGATATGTTCATCAATAATACGGTGCACCATATCAATTGTAACATTTGAATATACGGCTGTTTTTACACCGTCTTCAACAATCTTTACAACAGGATTATGTCCGACTTTGCTGACTCTTGCTTCCTGAGTGATAATTACTTTTCCGCTGAGTCCCTCATCTCCAATCTGTTTTACAAATTCCTTTAAAATATCGCGTGCACCTGCAACCAGTCCGCTGTTCCCCATTCCGACAATAATTCGGATTTCATAATCACTCGTGCGTATAGTGACATCACTTTTAAACCTATCTCTGATTGCATTAAGTTCATCCAATGATTTCATAGCAATTCCCATAGCCTTTCCGGCTGCAAATAGTTCATTAAAAATTATCCATACGACTTGTCGCAGCCGAACAAGCGTATAATGGAAATTCATCCATCTCAAAATTATGCCATAGGCAAATTTTAACGGCAATACAATAAATCAGCGTGATTTTCACACTAATATTCCTTTTAAGTTATGTCAGTCCTGATACTTTGCGATAATGCCGTCAATATCATCAGGTGTAAGTTTGCCGTAAACATCATCATTTACAGTCAATACGGGACCAAGGCCGCATGCACCGATACAACGGCATGCAGTAATTGAATACTTACCGTCACTTGTACATTCATCAATACCTATTCCCAGCTTTTCACTGAGCGCATCGAGAAGAGACTGTGAGCCCTTTACATAACAAGCTGTTCCCATACATACAGAGATATTGTATTTACCCTTAGGAGCCAATGAGAATTGTGCATAAAAGGTGGCAACACCGTATACCTTTTCAAGCGGCACATCCATACCCTCAGCAATCATATTCTGCACTTCAATAGGCAGATATCCGTAAATGTCCTGTGCTTCCTGCATTACAGACATCAACCGACTCTTATCATGCTTATTGGCAGCAATAACAGCCTTTAGTTTTTCCCCCTGTTCTTCTGTACCATTGAAAGGAAGTTTACTGATTTTCTTTCGCATCTAACGTTAACCTCTCTGATAAATTTTTTGATAAAGATGTATATAAAATACCCTATTTATATCAAAAGCATAACTATAATAACATATGTTTGTTAAAAAATAAACAATTTTTTTTATTTTACAATATTTTTTTATCTTGTTTGTTAATTTCTGTCTTTTTATGTAAAAAAGCAGAGAATATTTTATCTTAGTAAAACATTCTCTGCACATATATTTATACTTTCAACTTATTTTCCTTTTTTTATTACGACCTTTTCACCGCATGATATTTCCGCAATTACATAAGACAAAGCAACTCCGTTTTCCGTAATATAATGTGCCTTAACCTTTTTACAATCTATATAAAGATAATCATATTCCCCTTTAAACTCACATTTCCAGAAGAGTGGTTTTGAAGACTTGTTTTTTATATAACAAGTATCATTACTTACGAAAAAATTCACAATAAAATTGCCAAAAGGTATATCTGAAATTCTCAGCTGTTTAATTTGCTGCGGCAAATGAGGACAGGTAATAATCCTACTTTCATTTGCATTAACCCTTACGCCTGCCATACCTTCAATAATCTGTGAAATAAATGTGAATGATATTTCAGGATAATCATAATTTGTACCCTGTGTTTTGTGTTCGTGGGGAAAATCCTTTTGGTTAATTATATATTTCATCCAATACCATGCGCGGTCATTCTGGTGATAAAGAAAGAATGTGTCGGGAAGATAAGTAAGACTTTCAATATTATCCTCTCTTGTATGTATATTCTTCTCATTTTGAAATATGTAGTCAAGGAGCTTATTATTGCGTTCACCCGGGACAGAGATACATTTCATAGGAATAAAAATCAGCGAGACTCCGCCATGGATTTCACTGCCGTTTTTATACCATTTATAATGCTTATTTTTGTCATCGTCAATAGCATAGCAATACAAATCACTGCCTGAAACTATGCTCCAATCATTATTAAAATAATCTCTGATTTTCTGTGCTCGTTCATACTGCTCCTGAGATTCTTTTATGTCACCTTTTATTCTAAGTATTTCACTGTAACAAAGCATCGCACTATACATTGCAGCAATACTGTCGCCTGCTTCAACTGCATGGAACCCGCGTTCATTATATGTCGCACTTCCCTCAAATATATCTCCTCTTCCTTCAGGGATTCCGTTTTTTTCTTCAAAAACAATACCATCCGAATTATCGATAAAATCAGTCATTATTTTACAAATAAATAAAAAACACTTTTCATCTTGAATGTAACGTTTATCACCCGTCCAGAGATAAAGCTTATAGGCAGTTTCAACAAGCTCAAACTGAGAGGTAAGTTCTCGGACAAAAGTATCATAATTCGGCGTATCCATATAATAAATACTGTTGTCAAAATTAAATGCCCACGGAGCGTACCATTGCGTTTTTTCACTTGCGTTACTTGCAAAAGTATGGAACATATTAAAAAGCTCTTCATCCAGTCCAACCAAATGCGCACCTGCTGCCTGATGCACAAAATCGCGGATATAATATGCTGTGCGGTCATAATATCCCGCCCAGAATGCCGGTTTGTAATCCTTTGGCTTTGCCCATTCCTCTGTCGGAGAAGAAATTACTTTATTGTCAGGACCGTACCATTTATTATTTTCGCCCTTATTTATATCACCGTTTTTTGTACCTGTAACCACAAACTGGGCAGTCTTTTTAACTGCCCGGTTGAATGATTGTTCAAGAAATTTGTTATCACTTTCAAGCTTCATTTTTCCCCGTAAATTAAATATTATTATCTGTTTATCAGATTATTCTGCATAAAATGCCTTTGCCTCGAATTTTCCGAATTTTATTGTATCCTCTGCTTTGCCTGTAACCTCTTCAATAAAGTTGACCTGAGCAGTTATATTAAACAAATCCGAGACTACGCGGCAGCGTTGTTCCTTTTCTGAGCAGTTATACATCTTGATAATATAACCCTTCTTATCCTCGCTCCTCTTAATTGAATCAATAATAATTTTGTTATTATCGGTTCTTATAAAGCTTTTGGAAATATCAACTTTTGCAGAATTGTCTGTGTTAAGAACGGGTGTATTAAAATCAAATGACTTTTCATAAACCTTTGAGCTGTCGGCATCACCGCTGTGCGTATACAAAGCATATCTGAAGGTATGCTCGCCTATGTCGGCATGCTTTCCCGGATAATTCGGTGAACGCAGTACATTCATACTGATATTTGAATCCCAAATTCTGTAGCCGTATTTACAGTCATTAATAAGTGAAATGCCATTTTCACTGTCGGACAAATCGCACCACTTATGAGCGCTTACCTCAAACATTGCACGGCTGATTGAATTTGCATGAGTAGTAGGCCGTTTAATATGACCATACTGAATCTGATAGCTTGCATAATCATTTTTAACTGAAACAGGAAAATCAACGCGGAGCATTTTATCCTTTTCATCCCAGTTTACATATGTATCAAACTGAACAGTATCATCAGCAAGCTTAACAGTCTGCTTAATAACAGAATTGCCGATTGTAAATTCCAACAAAACTGCATTATCCTGAGACGTCATAGCATTCAGCTTTGCTGTTTCAGGCTCAAAAGCATAGTAATAAACAGGCTCAATATCCCAGCAGTCACCTGTGTCATTATATAATTTAAATACATTGATACTGCCGTTTGCATATTCCTTATTTTGCCTCTTATCATAAAGACTGACGATTTCTCCATGCTCAGAAAAAACGACTTTAAGATACCTGTTTTCCAAAACATTATTATCACAATATCCGCTGTCGGATTCATCATATGAAGATGAAATACCCATCGGTAAAATACCATTTCTGCTCCACGAAAGAGAATTGAAATATAATGCTGAGTTGTAATAATCGGAAATTGCTTTACAAGCCTGTTCAGTCAATCCTTTTGTCTTCTTATAAATGATTTCATATCTTTTCAAAGATTCCTCATAAACCCTTGCAATCGAAGAACCCGGAAGAATATCATGGAACTGATACAAAAGCGTTTCTTTCCACAGTTTTTCAATTTCATCAAACGGATAATCATAGCCGCACAGCTTACTTGCAGCACTGCTGAAAAATTCACAGTCACGCAGTGCAATTTCCATTTTCCGGTTATATTTTTTATTCTTAGCCTGCGTTGTATATGTACCTCTGTGACGCTCCAAATAAAGCTCGCCCTGATATGACGGATATTCCTCTCTGCTTTCTGCAAGTTTTTCCATAAAGGAATCTGTAGAAATAGTATTTATTTTCGGCAATCCCTTCAGATTTTTAATTCTTTTGAGACGCTCAAGATGATCCATGGAAGGTCCGCCGCCACCGTCACCGATACCGTATGCAAGCATTGAACGGTTTGAAACCGCATACTCTTTATATGAGCTTTCAACACGCAGTAATTCCTCGGGAGTAAGAGGTCCGTTATATGTATTTGCAGGCAGCAGGTGTGCGAGCACTTGTGTACCGTCCGTACCCTTCCAATTGAATGTATGATACGGAAATTCGTTAACTGTATTCCATGACAATTTCTGAGTAATAAAATAATCTATTCCGCAGTTTTTGATAATCTGCGGAAGCGATCCGCTGTAACCAAAGGTATCAGGCAACCAGAGAACATTACTTTCAATCCCAAATTCTTCTTTAAAATATTTTTTACCATAAAGCATTTGTCTGATTAATGACTCAGCACACGGTAAATTAACATCACTTTCAACCCATGAAGCACCCTGAATTGAGATTTTCCCCTGCTTAACCGCTTCTTTAATTCTTGAATACAGCGCAGGGTAATTTTCTTTCATCCATTCAAAGAGCTGTGCCTGACTTGCGCCGAAGACATAATCATCATATCTGTCTGCATAAAACAGCTGACTTGAAAAGGTCCTTGCTCCTTTTCTCTTAGTTTCCCTGATCGGCCAGAGCCATGCAAGGTCAAGATGGGCATGACCGTGAGCGGTTATTTCAAAATCGCTGTCACTTGTCTGAGAAAGAATTTTGTTGAATTCATTATGCGCGGCCTTATAATCCTTTTTCACAATATAATTATGGGCAATATCAATTACCTGCGCAATTTCATATCTGTAATCAGCGTCCTTTTCCGTGAGGCTGTCAAACAGATTTAAAAGCACTTCCAAATCATACTTTAGTTCTCTTATGTCATTCCTGCAAACAGCGGTTTCAAGCAGCATAACTTTTCCGTTGTTGCAAAAATTCCCCTGTAAATCGTTACAGGCACCGTCAATATAAAAATCAATTTTCCCGTTTTTGATTATATTTTCCGCAACCGGTATAACCTTTTTAACAGGCAAACCGCTTTCATAAGAAAATTCACTTGCGTATGTCGTAATGCCTTTAATGATTTCTCCCGAACAACTATAAACCAGTCCTTCACCTGAAATATCAATAAGGCAAACAGCATTATCCTGTTTTGGAACATCACCCGTGATATGAAACCAGCCGCAGTCAAAAACAGTATTACTCCACACATCAAAGACTGCCGGTTTAATATATTTCCCCGTTTGCATATCATCAAAAGATACAGGCTCTGCTGTCTTCCACACCCCACAGCTTAAAGGCGCAATTGTTTCATACATTTTGCTGTTCAGCGAACAAAGCCATTTTGGCGCATTATTGCACACTCGCATCATCAGCTGAAGCTTATCGTCGCTCAAAACGCTGTTGACAATACTTTTCCTTGAACGCTCTCTTAATTGCCTGTCAAATTTTCCTTTGATACGGTTTACTCTTGCTTCGTTTCTCTTCATTATTTCAGTTACCTTAATTTATTTCTTTTATTATAATTATTCTGTTATAATCAACACCGCGAATCTCTAAGTTAATTCCGACATTCATAAGATAAGCACCGCTTTTTTCATATGTTTTATTATTAATTGTAAGAGTGTAACGCTTATGCTGATCAAGTCCGTCAAAGTGCATCGGCATACTCTTTTTATAAAATCTTGTTCCGTTCGCCGCAATAAATGCAACACTTTCTGTTTTATCATCATTCACATATTGATTAAAAAGTACTTCATCTTTATCAATATCCATAATTCTGTAAAGATTACCGAACTGCACAAGCGGTCGGATTTTTTTATACATTTCAATATTTCTTTTGCAGACCTCAAGGTCTTCATCTGAATACTCAGTCAGATTCCCTCCTATTCCGAGAGAACCCTGCATTGCAATATTAAACCTGAAATCAAGTGAACACGGCTTATTGATGCCTGAAATATCTGTTACCCACGCACGCATTGTCTTTATCGGTCTGAGTAAAGAATAGCCCTTTTGAATAACCATACGGTCTATTGCATCTGTATTGTCACTTGTCCATACCTGGTCATAATGCAGTAATGCGCCGTAATCAGCTCTGCCGCCGCCTGAAGCGCAGCTTTCAAATGCAACATCAGGGTGAAGCTCTCTAAGTCTGTCTGCTATATCATAAACAGCCTTTATATGCAGATACCAGAGCATCTGAGGACATTCAAGATTTTCGGCGCCTGCTTCAGAAAACGGTCTGTTCATATCCCATTTAATATATTTAATATTGTGATTTGTTAAAAGGTCATTAAGACAGTTAAATATGTATTCCTGCACATCTTTTCTTGTCATATTAAGTACGAGCTGATTACGCAGCTCACAGGCATATCTCGTATCATAGTGATAGGCCCAGTCAGGATGTTTTCTGAACAAATCGCTGTCCTTATTCACCATCTCGGGCTCAACCCAGATTCCGAAATCCATACCTGATTCATTAACCTTATTGATAAGTTCGTCAAGTCCGTTCGGAAATTTATCTTTATTGACAATCCAGTCACCGAGACCTGCTCTGTCACTGTTACGCTGACCGAACCAGCCGTCATCCATAACAAAAAGCTCTACGCCGATTTTCGATGCAATTTCTGCAAGCGCCGTCTGATTTTCACAGCTTACATCAAATCCTGTTGCCTCCCAAGAATTATAAAGAACAGGAAGAATTTTATCATTAAATGTCTTTGGAAGTACATTGTCAACAGCAAACTTATTCATCTGTCTGCTCATATCTCCTAAGCCCTGTGTATGACCGCAGAATACCTTTGGAGTATCAAATGCCTCGCCTGCTTTTAACTCATAGCGAAAATCAAAATCACTCATACCGAGAATTACTCGTGTTGTACCAAACAAATCCCTTTCTGCCTTAACCTTAAAATTTCCGCTGTATGCAAGTACTGCGAAATATACATCACCGATTTTTTCATCTGCATTTTGATATGCAATAAAATACGGTGACTGATTATGACCTGAGATGCCTCGGCGGCTTTCATTTAATAATGAGCCTCCCTCCAATACTGTGTTTGTTTCAATATTTTCACCGCCCCATGCGCCGTTGGTATTCTTAAACGTATACGGTTTCTTTGACGGGAGATTGAATTCGGCACTGAAAAGCTTTTCAAAAAATACGGATTTACCGGAATTGTTCTTCACCGTTACCCATCTTGTGATAATATCATTATCGTCACTAATATTATAGTTTAAAGAAACAATAATCTGATATACCTTATCTGAAAGGTCAACTCTCAGGCTGTTTTTGTCAATTGCACAGCCGTCATATTTCAATGATATATCACGGCAGCCGTCAGCAAACTGAGCCTTTATTGAGCTTGCACGGTACATAGTTTCACCGAATGGTGTATATTCCTGCTTGAAATTGTCTATCATTGAATGATTTGAATTTTCATCCTTTGAATCTTCAATAAAATAATCCTCTATGTCACATTTATTTCCCCAATGGAGATGATGGTTATAACCATATTTATCTATGCCTAAAACATAATGAGTGTTTTTTGTTTCGAGAACAAAAACATTATCTTTATACTGTATCATATTATATAAACTCTCCTAATATTGACTTTATTTTTTAAATCCGCTATCATTAAAATATCACAATAAATATCAGAAATAAATATGAAATATTAATAAATATGTTAGGATTATAACTATGATTGAAGACTTCAAAAACTTTATGCCGTTTGTATCAGACAGCGATCCTCTCAGAATTGAAATCGTCGGAGAAACTTATTGTGACAAGCATTTCTGTATTGTACGTAAAAATTCTGACTTGAACGCTTTGGAATTCATAATTGACGGGCAGGGAACTCTTGATATAAACGGGCATCACCTTGTACCGAAGAAGAATGATATATTCTTTTTAAAAGCAGGTACAAACCACAAATACAAATCCGATACAGAAAATCCATGGCATAAATTATGGATTATTTTCAGTGGTGATTTTGCAGACAGTATGATAAACTGCTATTTGCCGCAGAATGTATATTTATTTAAAAATTGTTATGCTGTAAAAGAATATTTTGATGAAATAGCAGAAATGTCACGGCTTGATATTCCTTATGATATTATGGTAAATAAAATCACTGTGAATCTTATTCGGATATTTATGTATATAAGAAACCGTAACCTTATAGATAATGAAAACCTGCCTGACCTCATTAGAAAGAAGCTTGACAGCTGCGTCGAAAGTTATTTTAATCTTGACAAGCTTTGTACGGATATGAATTATTCAAAAAATTATATTATCAATGTTTTTAAAAATGAATATAAAATTACACCTTATCAGTACTTTTTGCAAAAGAAAACAGACGCTGCAAAAACATATTTAACTCATACTAATATGAGTATAGGCGATATTGCCAAAATACTGCATTATGCAGATCAGCAGTATTTTTCTTCCAGCTTTAAAAAAGCAGTCGGCTTTTCTCCCCTTGAATACAGACAAAAAACAAGAAAACAATAAGAGAGTTTATTAAAAACAAAAAATAGTTATAATCCTAACATAATTGGTGATATTACCTATTTTATCCGTGAATAAAAAGTTGTAATTTATAAGTAAGTGCTAAGGGGTGATAATTATTTATGCCGAAACCGCTATCGTTTTATCTTGTAACAGATATTCACTATTATGACACATCTTTTAAAGCTAAAGGCAAAGCTTACGAAGAACGAAGCAGAACAGACCAGAAATGTATTGCCGAAACCGGCTATATTATTGACGCAGGTTTTAAAAAGCTGGCAGATGATAAAGATACGGATATAATTCTTATCCCCGGTGATTTGGTATACCGCGGAGAGTATCAGAGCCATATCGGGATCAGGGAGCGACTGTATAAGCTAAAAAAGCAGGGAAAGCGTATTTATTTAATTACCGCGCGTCATGACTATGCAGAGAATCCCGTTGAATTTGAAGGGGACAAATTAATTCCTGTTGAGGGAATGCCGAGAGAAGAGCTTAGAGAATTTTATAAAGATTTCGGCTTTTCCGAAGCGATATCCGAGCATAAAAAATCCATGTCGTATGTGGTTCAGCTTCAGGAAGGCTACAGACTTCTTGCCCTCAACTGTGACGGAGACTGCAAGGATTTCAAAGGCTTGTGGGACGACCAGATAGAATGGGCACTCAATGAAATTAAAAAGGCACATGAGGCGGGAGAATACATATCTGCAATGACTCACTATCCGCTGCTGCCGTTCTCTCCTGTTATGAATTTAATCGGTGATGCAAAGCTGACTGATTGGGAAAAGCTGGCTAATAAATTTGCCGATGCAGGTTTATCCCTTATATTTACGGGGCATATGCATGCCCAGTCACTTACACAATACACTACTGAAAAAGGAAATACAATAACCGATATTCAGACAGGCTGTTTTGTCGGCTGTCCCTGTTCCTACAGAAAAGTAGTTATTGATGATAAAAATGTGGAATTTAAATCCTATACAATCGAAGACTTTGATTGGGATAAGGGCGCAAAAACGGCGCAGGAATATTTTCAGTGGCGCTTTGACAGAATGATTGAATGGAAAATGGATGAAATACTTCCTGCTCCTGTAAAGAAAATTTTGGATAAATTCACATTGAAAAAACTTGGAAGATTGCTTTGTTTTAGAGTTGACAGCAGTATTGAAAACAGGCTCGCCAAGGATGTCGGCATTGAGCTTGTACGCAATATATTTATAGGAAATGAGCCTTATGTAAAAGGCACCCCTGTGTATGAAGTAATGGCAAAGCTTTTGAAAAGGCTGCACCCGATTACTCATATTATTGAAAAAAAGATGGGTGCAAAAAATCCGGTACTTGCCGATATTGACAGTTTTGTATTGTCAATGATAGGCGATGAAAAACAAATGGATTACAGTGCGGTTATACCAAGATAAACAAAAGAGGGTTGATTTATGGGAACAACAGTATCGCCTGTTATAGATAAACAGGACAAAAAATATTTGAAAACAAATGAATTTGTACTGTATTTAGTTGCAGTATTTTTCTATACAAATATGACCGGAATGGTCGGTAATTTCCGTTACAATTACCTTGTTGATGTTCTTCATCTTGAGAGCGGTCAGGTTTCACTTTTTAATACACTAACAAGTATTATTCCTTTTATACTCAATTTCTTCATTACAATGTATATAGACGGAAGAACTATGGGCAAAAGAGGAAAATTCCGACCGATTTCTATGCTGGCCGCTATCCCCTGTGGTATACTGCTTGTGCTTAGTTTCTGGGCTCCGTCCGGACTATCTGGAACACTGCTTTTGATTTATGTAACAACAGTTGCAATTTTATGGGCAGCATGTACCACCTTTGGCAATACAATTAATATGGTGGCTAATGTAATGACTCCTAATATGAGTGAGCGAGATAATGTTCTTTCATTCAGGAGCATATCCTCTGCAATAGGAAATTCAGCTCCTCTGGTAATTGTAGTTGTGCTTAACATTATCTGGAAGGACAATTTAGGTCTCCAGTATATTACCAGCGCGGCTTTATGCTCAGTAGTGGGAATTATCACTATGCTTCTCGGTGTAAGAGTTATCAAAGAACGCGTCAATTACAATGCTGAAAAGAAAAATCCTTTAGTCGGAATTAAAGATGTAGTAACAAACAAGTATGCTTGGGTTATTATTATATCGGAATTTTTAAAAAGTTTCAGAGGAATAGCAACCTCAGTAGGTACTTTCCTTTGCGCAGCTATCCTCGGCAGCGCCGGTAAATATCTGTTTTTCGGTCTTCCTACAGGTATTGGTACAGCGGTTGGTATGCTTGTTATAAATTTACTTTTGAAAAAATTTAACTCCAAACAGCTTTATATAGCCAGCGGTATTTATTCAATAATTGCAAACACAGCTGCCTTTGCTGTAGGTTATACCTATTTTAAGCAGCAGGAAACAGGGAATGCAAGTTCATTCTTACAGATTTTATTTATCTTATTTCTGTTTCTTATCGGTCTCCAGTTCGGTGCATCAAATCTTTTACCGAGTATGTTCCAGGCAGATGTTCTTGAGGATATGGAGCTTAAAACAGGAAAACGACTTGATGCCACACTACCGTTTGTTATCACAATCGGCACAATGATAAGCGGAACAATTGCAAATGCTGTTTCACCGCTTATACTTTACGGAGACAATTCAATCATCAAATATATTCAGGCAACTGATCTTAATCCTAACCCTGTGCAGAGCTTCCAAACAAAGGTAATGCTGTTGTTCTTCTATACTGTATTTCACGGACTTATGATGTTCCTTGCAGGTATACCTTTCTTCTTCTACAAATTAACAGGAAAAACCAAGGAAGATATTCATAATGCGGTTCTGGAAAATCGTAAAAAATACAATTTACAGGAAAGTGATAATTAATATTAAATTTAAATCGGAGCAGTACTCAATCAAGCTCGCTTGAAATGGAGTTTGCGAAGATTGCAGCCTGAGCAGGGAGCGTTAGCTCCTCAGGCTTTCAGTGGGAAATTATCACTCCCACTGAAATTCTGAAGTGGTTCACGCCGTCTAAGAGGCGGGGACATCTGCGAATAGGAATAAATCCCATATTTTTCTCTGATTTCTTTTAAAGTCATTCCTTTTGATTTCATTTCTAATATTTCTTTTTTATATTCACTGATATGTTCATAGCTTCTTGACATAAAAAATTCCCCCTGATGTTTATTCTACATCAGGAGGAATTTTTTCTATTGTCCACTTTTTACGGACTTGTTCAATAATGGAGGTGCTTTTAATTTTTATTGTTCAATTTATATATTTCATACAGTCCGCTGAATATGAGATCTTTATCATAAATTATATCATGCTTGCACATAGGTATTAACATTTGGGACATTCCGCCTGTTGCAATAATATGAATATCAGAAATACCCAGGCTTTCCCTTACTCTGTCAATCATTGAATCGATCATTGCGCTGTGGGCGGTAAGAGCTCCTATTCTTATACAGTCGGCTGTGTTGGTTCCTATGACCTTATCAGTAACCTCAAGCTCTGTTTCAAAAAGCTGGGAGGTCATAGCTGAAAGTGCTTTCATTGAAGTATGCGGTCCCGCTGCAATCATTCCGCCGAGATATTCATTGTTACCGTTTATGACAGAAAATGTAGTTGCCGTACCAATATCGATTACAATAGCAGGTGAACCGTATTTTTTTACAGCACCGGCTGCGACAGTGATAAGGTCTGCGCCGAGCTTTTCGGGATTATCATACTTGATAATCAATCCTGTGTCAAGCTCACTGCTGACAAAAAGCGGTGGTGTACCGAAAAGCCGCATACATACCTCAGTTAAGTACTCATTAACCTCAGGCACAACAGAAGAAATAATAACAGAATCCACACTCCGCTTACAAGTAAATTTTTCAATATTTAATTTATGATATTCAGCATTTTCTTTTCTGTCTGTAAGATAATGACATTCTTTTATAACTGCGCTGCCATTTAGCAGAGCGACTGCAATATCAGTATTACCAACATCAATTCCAAGTATCATAAATTAAGCCTCATTCTTGCTTTTATATATTTCAACTGCTTTGTTTAAAACCTCAGCAGCCGCCTGCTTTTTTGACATAACATCAAGGTTATCTATACCATCTTCGGTGATAATAGTAATTTTATTTGTATCAACACCAAATCCTGCCCCCTCATCATTCAGGTTATTGGCAACAATCATATCACATTTTTTTGATACAAGCTTCTTTTTTGAATTTATAATAAGATTGCTTGTTTCCATTGAAAAACCGCAGATAACTTGATTTTTATTCCTGCTCTTTCCTGCTGATTTCAAAATATCCTTTGTCCTGACCAGGTCAAGGGTAAGTGAGTTATCGTTTTTCTTGATTTTTTCATTACAGATATTTTCTACCGTATAATCTGCAACGGCGGCAGCTTTTATCAGAATATCGCAATCAGGCAGATTGCTCATAACAGAATCATACATTTCCTTCGCAGATTCAACATTGATTACATCAACGAACATCGGTGCACTGATATTTACAGGTCCTGACACAAGCTTTACATCTGCACCGCGTTTTGCTGCAATATCTGCTACCCAATAACCCATCTTGCCGCTGGAATGATTTGTAATGTATCTTATGGGGTCAATTTTCTCAATCGTAGGTCCTGCCGTTACAAGTACATTAAGCCCTGTCATATCCTTATCGAACTGAATTTCCTGTCTGATATATTCAAGCAATATATTTTCATCGGGAAGCTTACCCTCACCGACATCGGCACAGGCAAGTCTGCCGGTTGCAGGCTTTATAATTTCAAAGCCGTAATCCTTAAGTTTTTTAAGATTATCCTGTACTATTTTATTACGGTACATATGAGTATTCATCGCAGGCGCAACAATTATCTTGCAGTCCGCGGCAAGTACCATTGTGCTTAGCATATCATCCGCAATACCGTTTGCAAGCTTGCCGATAATGTTTGCAGTAGTAGGTGCAATCATTATAACATCGGCTTTTTGCGAAAGTGAAACATGTGCAATATGAAACTGAAAATCCCTGTCAAATGTATCAACAAGGCATTTATTATTTGTCAGTGTTTCAAAGGTAATCGGATTTATAAAATTAACGGCATTTCTTGTCATAACAACATGGACATCTGCTCCGTCTTTTACCAAATCACTTGCAACATTTGCCATCTTGTATGCAGCAATGCTTCCTGTAACGCCCAAAACAACTGTTTTTCCTTTTAACATATCAAAACCTCATTATCGGGATTAATACAATTAATCCATATCCTCAAGCAAACCGTGCTTCTCATATTGTGTTGTTTTTACAATTTTATTATTTTCATCAACAAAAACAACCTTCGGTTTATGCGTCATAACCTCATTTTCATCCATCATTGCATAAGCCATAATTATGACTTTGTCATTAACCTGAACCTGTCTTGCAGCAGCACCGTTAAGACAGATTAATCCGCTGCCTCTTTCCCCTGCTATTGTATAGGTTTCAAATCTGTTGCCGTTATTGACATCAACGACCTGAACACGCTCATATTCATAAATTCCCGAAGCCTCAAGCAGTTGCTCATCGACCGTAATGCTTCCGACATAGTCAAGTTGAGCCTGAACAACTGTTGCACGGTGAATTTTCCCTTTCAGCATATTAACTAACATAGTTCTACTCCACAATAAAATTATCAATCAATCTTGTCTTGCCGATATACACAGCCATTGCAACAAGTGTATTACTCTTAATTGTATCCGTGATTGATATATCATCAAAATTAACTGCCTCAACATAATCAATCTTCGCAAGCGGCTGAGTCTCAATATTCTTCTTCATAAGAGCCGTCAGTTCCTTTGCGTCTGTCATACCCTTTTTTACAAGTTCCTGAGCCATAAAGATTGTTTTGCTGAGGATAAGAGCGGCTTCTCTTTCTTCATCGTTTAGATAAGTATTCCTTGAGCTTTTTGCCAAACCGTCATTCTCGCGGATAATAGGGCATCCGATAATCTCAACAGGTATATTCAAATCTGTAACCATTCGCTTGATTACAGCAAGCTGCTGTGCGTCCTTCTGACCGAAATAGGCTCTGTCAGGTGTAATGATATTGAATAACTTACTGACAACGGTACATACCCCTCTGAAATGAATAGGTCTGCTTTTTCCGCAGAGCTCGGCGGTAGGTCCGCTCATATCAACAAATGAACAGAAACCGTCTTTATACATTTCCTCAGGCTCGGGATTAAAAATTAAATCTGCACCGGTTGACTCACAGAGCTTTGCGTCAGCATTCAAATCTCTCGGATAGCTTTCCAAATCCTCATTAGGTGCGAACTGCATAGGGTTGACAAACACACTGACAACAACCCTGTCATTTTCTTCAACAGCTTTTTTTATTAGGCTCCGGTGTCCTTCATGCAGATAGCCCATTGTGGGAACTAAACCGATACTAAATCCGTTCTTTTTCCACTCGCTTATCTGCTTTCTTGTCTCTTTGATTGTATGCAAAATATTGATCATAGCTGTTCACCTTTTGATATCAGCATTAATATAGCTTTTCAATTATCTCATCATCTATTTTATAAGTATGCTCAGGTGATGGAAAAGAAGAATTTTTAACATCCTCATCATACTGCCTGAAAGCAGCTGTCATAACCTCGCCGACATTTGCATACCTCTTAACGAATTTCGGTGTGAAGTCGGAAAACATACCGAGCATATCCTGATACACAAGCACTTGTCCGTCACAGCCGCTGCCTGCGCCGATTCCGATTGTTACAATATCAAGCTTTTTCGTTATAAGTGAGGCAAGCTTTTCCGGTACCGCCTCAATTACAACGGCAAATGCGCCTGCCTTTTGAACTGACAAAGCATCTTCAATGAGTTTTTTTGCAGCTGCCTCGGTTTTCCCCTGCACCTTATTTCCGCCCAAGACATTAACTGACTGCGGTGTAAGTCCAATATGCGCACACACGGGAATACCTGCATCCACAATGGCTTTAATCTGAGGGCATACTTCCTCCCCACCCTCAAGCTTTACGGCATTTGCCCTGCCCTCTTTCATCAGTCTTCCTGCATTGACTACTGCATCATACACAGATGTTTGGTATGACATAAACGGCATATCGGCAATAACAAGCGCATCCTTTGCTCCTCTTGCAACCGCACTTGTGTGATGAAGCATATCCTCCATTGTTACGGAAACCGTATCCTCATAACCAAGTACAACATTGCCGAGCGAGTCACCGACAAGGATTGAGTTTATACCGGCATCATTAATCAACTTTGCGGTTGAATAATCATAGGCCGTCAGCATTGAAAGCTTTGTACCCTCCTGTTTTGCCTTTGCAAATGTTAAAACTGTATTTTTCATCTAATCACCTACTAATCAAATTTTCCAACTTAGTATAATCTCTTTCGGGATATTTCTCTTTTGCAAGTTTTATAAGCTCACCGGTAAGTATCTTATATAATTTACTCTGAACACCATCGCCAAGAACTGATATATGCTTCTCAACTGTTGATATATCGTTCCTGTCAACAGGACCTGTCAGCGCGCTGTAAATACCGCTATTACAGACATTCTCCGCATTATTTATAAACAGAGGATTAAGCACCTCGGCGGCAGTTAGATCAGAAAAGCCGCATTCCTTAAGCATTTCCAATGCAATATTATAGAGTCCGATAACCAGATTGCTTGCCGTAACAAGAGAAGCGTGATATTTATATTTACTTTCGGAACTGATAATTTGAAAAGGATTGCCGAGCTTTTTCATAATATCTTCAATAACATACATTTTTTCATAACTGCCTTCAACGGTGATGAACGCTTTATTTATTTTCTTATAAGAACATTTCTTATCACTGATTGCAAAAGCAGGGTGAATTGAATATCCGTATGCTCCTAATGCCTCAACACCTTCAAACACCTCTGCTGACATTGCCCCGCTGCAGTGACATAATATTTTATCCTTCAGTTCACAGCTTTTAAGCTTAAGATAAACCTCATAAATTTTCAAATCAGGAACAGTTATGAATATAATCCGGCTTTCCCTTACAAGCTCACTGACTGTTTTATATGCTTTGCTGTGAGTAAAGGCAGCTGCATCACACGCGTGATCATAAGTATTGCTGCAATAACCCGAAAGCTCCAGATTTTTTTCATAAAAATAGCGGCCAAGAGTACATCCGACTCTGCCCGCGCCAATAAATCCTATTGATAAATTTTCATTATTCATCATACCACCCTCTCATTATACTAAAATCCCGCTCACAATGTGTTTCAGGTTTTATCTTTAAATCGTAGCAGGCTCCATCAAGCTCGTTTGAAATGGAGTTTGCAGACGATTGCAGCCTTCGCGGGGAGCGTTAGCTCCTCATGGTTTCAGTGGGGAATTATCACATCCGCTGAAATTCTGAAGTGAAGCCCGCCGCCTGAGAGACGGGGACATCTGCGAATAGGTTATAAGACAGTATGAATAAAATATTAAGCACGGTACGGTTTCATCAGAATACCATCCGCAATTACTATACAATATTAAATTAATTTTGTAAAGTTTAATTGAATAAATTTAATATATTTTTAATGGTTAAGCTATGACCTGCCGTTCAAGGCAGGTCATAGGGTTTACAATACTGTATTCATTTAAACCGAATATACAGGTTTGATTGTAACATTGGAGTCAATAGTCATTGTCCCCTCAAGTTCTGCATCATTCACAGTATATGATGTTATATTGTAAAAAACACAATCCTTTGCAACAAGTGAATATTCTTTATTATCCATTGAGAATGTAATTGTATTGCCCGAAACGGTAACATTATATGTTCCGTTTTCGAGATACAGAATATCAGTTACCCTTGCGTTATTATCAAGTATGGAAATTTTGGATCTAATATCACTTTCAACATTCTTATCGGTTGAAATATATGCTATATATTCAACATTTCCTTCAACAACTGCAGTCAGTGTGCTGTTTGACGCACTGAGCTTTTTTATATAATTATCAGTCAGGTATTCCGCAGTCCACTTCTCTACTGCTGAATTACTCATAACCTCCTGCGGAACCGAAAGTTCAACAGTGTCACCGTAAGCATATGTACCGCAGCAGCTGTCAACCTTGATTGAATATTCGTCATCAATAACATAGCAGAAAGAGATACTGTAACTGTTGATTTCAAGTTTTGAAACTGCATCCTGAAGCTGTGCAGTCAAAATATCAACCTTGCTTTGTGTATCCGCCTGAGCAACCCCTGTCTGTGCATTTGATATTTCCTGTTCAAGAACAGCGATTGACTCAGCTGTATATTTTGCAGTATAAAGGACATCGGCCTGTGCTACCTCCATTACTGCATTAAAAGCAGACATATCAATTTCATATTCACAGACAATACATTTGTGATTAGACGTATTGATTATACAGTTTTGAGTTTCAACATGCGTTTTATCATTTGAACAAACTCTTGTGTGTGTTCCGTCACCGTTTGACTGCCATGCTTCAAAATCATGACCTATTGAATCAGCAGTCTTTACACTGTATGAATATCCGCATATACAGGTATAAACAGTATATCCATCCTGGGTACATGTCGGATCATATGAAACATTAGGAAAAATAAAAGTATCATACGTATGATTGCTTACTGCACTGTTTTCATTATATGTAAAATCTTTTGTAACCTCCTTAACAGTCGGCCACTTGTAAATTGTATGCTGACTTGCACTCATCAGAGTTGCTGTATTGTCAGGCACATTAATTTCTTCAAGTGCAGTACCGTCTTTATATGTCTGCTTTTCATAACTGCCGTCTGCAAAAATAAATGTCAGCGTATAATATTTAACTCCTACATTTTCGCTGAACGCATCAACAGCGTCAGTAATTTCCTTAGTCGCTTTGTCAATACTGACCTGAAGAACCGAGGACTGCTCATCGGATTCTATACTTTGAGCGTTGCTTACAGCTGCTTCAAGCTCTGAAACATAAGAAGCATCGTAACCTGCATATTCTGCCGAGGACTGAATATCCCCGAACATCTTAAGAGCATCATAATATTTGCTCCAATCAATTGTATCATACTGCCTAAGCTCCTCAATTTCCATATTACAGGTCGGACAGAAATACGGAGTATAAGCATTACCGTTTTCACTGGCGCTGACGTATTCGCCTTTATAGGCATTATCAATATCATGGCCTGTTGCTTGATAATCTGTTTGGGACTCAATATAACCGCAGACTTTACAAATCTGCCTTGTGTAGCCGTCCTCTGTGCAGGTTGCCGGTTTGGTTTCCGTCACAATATTATGACCTGTTGCCGAGGTAGGCACTGTCCACGAATAGCCACAGGAACAGTAATTTGTGTTATAACCGTCATGCGTACAGGTCGGTTTGACAGTTTCAATAGTTGCGGCAACTAAATGCTGATTTGAGCTGTATGTTGCCGTATAAACATTATTTGTTGTTGAGAGTGTACCGCTCTGTGTCCATGAACTGAAAGTGTAATGTCCGTTCTCATCAGGATCCTTGGTCGGTACAGCACCATTGTATACAGGTATGGTTCCTGCATAATCACTGCCTGTCTGGAGTATATCACCATTTTCATTGACATAAGAATAAGTTATTTTATTAGTATTGATAATTATATTTTTCTGTGCGGTAATATTTGATTTACTGTCTGTATAATTGGCATACAGATAAAAGCTTGTGCCCTTGTTTAAATTATTTGCTCTGCTGTTAAGGCTTATAACACCGTTTGATTGTGACACGCCGTCATAATTTGCACTTGTGCTGTAAGCGGTCGGTCCTAAATACCATTTAACACCATACTGGTCATAAACATCACATAGTAAAGTGTATTTATTAACGGCAGAAGAAGTGACTTCGGGAGCGCTAACTGTTAATTCGCCGCTCAGTTCAAAGTCAATAGTCTTTGCATAAGGATAAAGATCAGATGATGTATAATAAAATTCATCGCCAACTGCATCAGAACCTATAAATGACTTTTTGACAAAATCATTCTTACAGCACAGAACCATACTGTCATTCGGTGAACGGCTGACATATAAACGCTGATTAATTGAGAGTCCGTCCTCGCCATTCTGCCAGTTATATTTGAACTCCAGCCGCGTCGGGAAACCGTCAAGATATCCGGAATAATCAAAGTTGCCTGTATTGCACACAAAATAATATCCGTTATAAGTATCACTATTATCGAAAATCAGAATCGATTTTTCATCTCCGGTACCGTTATTTTCCCTGTAATACAAGCGAACCTGAACCTCTCTCCAGCCTGCATCGACATCATCTGTTGTATTGAAATTGATTCGGTAATAATACTGTCCTTCATCAGCTGAAGGCTGATTTTTTGCAGCCAAATCATTGCATTTATAAACTTTTTTTGCCAAATCCTCATCAGCATAGTCAAAACAAATAAGCCCGTAGCATTTATTACTTATCATTTCATACATTTTGAAAAATGAATTCATAGCATTTGAACAGGTAGCAACACCTGAAATTCCGGCTCCGGTAGTTGAAAAGAAATTAACATACCATTTACCGTCCGGTTTTGTTTCATCAAGCATCGGCTTTGCAGCGTTATACCATTTTTTTGATGTGCCCATATTATAGCGGTCCTGTACCTTAATAGAGCCTGTATCAACAGCCTCACCGTCTGAGCCCTGGTCACTCCAGTTGAGAGCTATACCTCTTCCCACCTGAGTAATACGGGAAGCCAGAACGCACTTGCCTCTTACATCTCCGAGTTTCGGTGTATTTGTTCCTGTATACCAATAATTTGACTTTAAATTGATTAATGTATTAACATCGTTTGCAAGGGCATTGATGTCATCTCCCGCATCCTGCTTTACGCTGACTATAACGGTCTCAGAAGGATTGGAAGCGAGGAAGCTATACATATCCTCAAGTACCTCATATAATGTGAGATATCCGCCCTGTTCATTGTAGCATGTAATTGAGCCGTGGACAATCCGAGCATTATAATTAACATCAGTCGTATGCTCCAGACGAAGATCAAAATATCTTATTCCTATATTGAGCTGCTCGGTAATCGTAAGCGGCTGAGTAGTTGCCCACGCACCGTAAATTCCGTCAACCAGTTTTGTCCCGGAGTCATGAGTACCGGGAATAGAAATATCGCTTAGGCTTGTGTTATCCTTTATACCGCTCATCCAGTTGTTGCCGTTCATACTGTTTGTCAGTAATGAATTAGTACTGAAAAAAGCATAAGCAGGTGTAACAGAAACTATAATCATAATTACCGCAACACAAAAAGCAACCGCCTTTGACACTGATTTTTTCATATTGCCACCCTTTCCGTCATATAAAAGGTCATAATTTTCTATTATCTCTAATATTATAGTTATTTTTGGTAAATAATTCAATTGACACAATACACATAATTTGTATATTTTTTTTGTTATATTAGTCAATTGAAAAATTAAATATTAAGTTTTATAATATAAAATAATAAAATGGAATTTTATAGGCTTAACTACCAGATAAGGGGATAAAAATATGAAAAAAAAGAAAGTTAAAAAAGTATTTGCTGTTTTATTGTCAGCAATAATAGCTTTAAGTACTCTTTCTGTCTGCAATTTTTCCGCTTTTGCCAAGACGACTGTGGAGACAACCACAGCGAACTTTGATTTTTCAGAAAGCTTCAGCAACGGAAGTCCGACAATTAATAATACCGTCGGAAGCGGAAATGTAAGCTTTTGCCAATACAGAGGCACCAGCGGATACACCACCTATACTGGAAGTTCTGTCTATCATGACAGCAACAACGGTACATATTCAACATATGTAACATCCCCTATGGCAGGCTGCTTTGAAGAGGATGGAATTGTCTTCATTGACAATTTAGCAGACTATATCTCTGATGGTAAAGACTTTGAAATTTCGTGGAAATACTATATTTATAACAAATCATTTACAGATCCCTATGCAGGATATTTCAGTATCGGATTATGGTACCAGGCGGCAAATAAAGGCGCAGCAAGATATACAGCCAGTGAAAATGCCGTTCTTTCAACCAGCTATGACGGTAATATAAGAAAGGCTGACAGTATTTATTCGAGCGGAAAATTCTCTGCCGCAACAATAGGTGAAAAAGAATGTTCAATTTATTACAGTGACGAAAATAAAACCTTTACAATCAGCATAGGTAATGAAACAAAAACGGTTACCACCACATATCAGCCGAGCCAGATGGATTATTTTGGAATCGGTTCTTCCACACGCGGCTCATACGGACAATTCATCGTTGACCACATAACAATTAAAACAATTGAACAAAAGCCGGATATCAGTGAAGCAAAAACGATGTTTCAAAATGCTATGGCGGAATATGAAAGTAAAATGAGCAGCGGAACAATATATACAAATATGACCACTGCATACAACGCATATGTAAACTGTCAAAAAGCCTATGACGCATATGTTTACGGCGGAAACATAAACCTTGACATTAACGCATATATTGATTTGTTAAACACGGCTGTCGAAAACTTGACAGAGTGGCAGACGCCTGCTGCAAATGTAGTACCATCATTTTCGTCAGGTGACTCCTGCAATTCAGCAAATGCAAAAAACTGCCTTTGGGCAGAAGTAAATGATGACCCTGTAACAGCTTCTATTACAAATAACAATACAACCACAAACTTCTATTATCATGATTCCGTGTATATGTATGCAAACGAAGCTCCGTTAATCCCCTATCTTATCGGCTTTTACAGATCCAGCAGTCTTTCTAATCCTAAAAATCCGAGAGTATGGTATATGGCACTGACTGAGCAAACAGGAGGATTATATACATATGCTTCTTTGTATAACGGTGATATAATCAGCGGAGATCGTGATTTCAAAACAATTATCTCTCAGGGCTATCATATAAATTCGACTCAGACCGCAAACAGCAGTTATAATATAATACTGTCAACAAACGATGTCAGATATATGGCTAACCATTTCAGCGTCAACTATTCATCAGCTTTTAATAGTAATTCTGTTTATTATGTTGCGGCCAAGCCGACTGCCTTTATAATCGGCTGCGGCTACAAAGATTCTGAAAGTGTTACGGCGACATATAATCTTGATACCTCAGAGGGAAAAACATTTTATTTGATAAATTATAAAGCCTTGCTTGATTATATCAATTCTTCCACTTACAAAGGATATTTTAAAAATATATCCAATTACAGTGAGGGCGGACTTGAAAAGCTAATGGCGGCATATGATATTGCAACCAAGGTTAATCCTGCATCATACGATTATTCATCAGACACTCTGACAAATGTTCAAAGCTGTGCAAGTGAAATTCAAAGTGCAGTTACTCAGTTCAAAAATATCGGAACAATCACCGCTGACTCTTCTGAATATGCAAGCCTCAGAAATTCAATTGATTCAGCGATGACATTCGGTGATACAAACACTCAGATTTCAAACGGTGCAACCCAAACTACGAGATATACAGTAAGCAGCTGGAATACATATATTTTAGCGCTGACTACCGCAAAGGCAGCAATGTCAAATGTAATTACATCAAGCGGATATGCTGCAAGCTATAATTCAACAAGTATTTCAAGCATTGCAGGCAACATCTCAAACGGTATAAACGGACTGAGATATAACTACATTGTTGAATATACAAACTATGCCGGAGAATCAATGGGTTCAACTGTTTGCGAGGAAAATAACAGTATAAGTACGGATATTGTTATGAACACTCCAATAAAGCCGGGAACGCAGGAAAATCACACTCACACAGTATATGAATGGCCGAATATAACGCTGACCAGAGCGGTATACGCAAGCAGTGAAACAGTAAAAATAAATGAATGTGCCAATGAGGTTGCCTGCACTCTTACAGAAGGCGAGGTTATAACCGAGGCAACCTGTAAAACACCTGAGGTCAAGCTTTTTACCTGTACGCAATGTTCTGCCGAATATGAAATTACGGGAGAGACGCTTTCCCATGAGTATACTGAAACCGTTATACCTCCTACATGCACACAGCAGGGATATACACACCATGTCTGTGAAAAATGCTCAGATTCATATGATGATAATTTCACTGATATAATTGAACATTCTTATGTATCCATAATTGTTGAACCGACATGTGATTCACGTGGATATACGGCAAAAAGATGTTCCGTCTGCGGATATGAAATTATTGATGAAGACTCTTATGTTGACGCTCTGGGACACGAATATATATATGAAGTTGTAAATGAAGCAAACTGTATTTTTACAGGTGTAGGCGAATACACCTGCACAAGATGCAGTAACAGCTATACTGTTGAAATACCGACAGACAGCAGCATTCATTCAGATATGCTTTATGCAAGAACCGTATCCCCTACAGATGTTGAAATGGGATATGACATCTATTACTGCTCCAACCTGTGCGGATATTGGGAAAAGAGAAATTTAACTCCTGCAATCGGTTCAGATAATGGTTTTGCAAGCTATGTTGAGGCATACAATGCAGCAGCGGCATCTGTTGTAACTGATTTTGAGCCGTATACTGCTGAATCAATTTCAGCATACGATGAGGCTGTTCAAAATGCTTTAGCAGCAGGAAATCAGGCAATCGAGGACAATTCAATTGCTGATATTGAAAATGCAACCAAGAATATCATTGAGGCATCCTCATTGCTCAGAATTAAAACCTGCAGTGTAAAAGTATATATCTTCACAAGCAACGGTGAAATCCGCGAGTTCAATTATACTGCCGACAATGTTGATTACGGTGAAACAGTCAGCATTGACATAGCAGATGAGCTTAACAATGAAAATGTTGAAAAATGGACGGTGGAGAATAACGGTACAACAACGAAGGTTGCATATTCGGAAACAAGCTATGATATGGTGGCAACCGATGATACTGTTGTTAATGTTTATTTAACTGATGAAGAAACTGAGCCTTCAGACAGCTCAAAAATCACAATGCTCAATAATGACGGAAAAGTAATTGCAACAAAATATGTTCAAAACGGATATGTTATCAATCTGTCTGAGGAAACACTGCTCGGTATAACGGCGCCGTCAGTTCCTTTCTATCAGTTCAGCGGATGGACGGTTGTAAGCGGAAATGCAACTGTTAACAGTGATACTGTTATACAGGCAACCTACACGGTTATTTAAGGAGGGTAATTTAAATGAATACTAAAAGAATCCCCCTTGTGATATCAATTGTATTAATATTAACTGCTCTGCTTGTTGGTTTTACAGCCTTTGCAAATGACGAGATAACATATGACTATAATGCGGATACTGCGACTCTGACTATCAGCGGCAGCGGAAATATGGACGATTATACACAGGATAATTATACCTCTGCTCCGTGGTATGTCTACAGGGAAGAAATCAAGCACATTGTAATCAGTAACGGAATAAGTCATATTGGCAGTTTTTCATTCTGCTTTGAAAGTAATCTTGAAGATGTTATCCTTCCCGATACATTAAAGTCAATAGGAACAGCTGCCCTTGCGGGAAATGATACGCTGTTCAATCTGACTGTGCCTGACAGTGTTGAGGAAATCGGTACATACGCATTCGGCTATAACAGTCAGATGAAGCTTACAGAAGGCTTCACTGCCTCCTGTGCAATTAACAGCTATGCACAACAATATTGTGCGGCAAATTACATAGCATTTGACACTCCGTTTTCAGAAACAAAGACTGATACAGCCGTGATAATTGATGCTAATCAGCAGTGTATGTGGTCATTTGTTCCAAAAACTGATGGTATTATTACATTTTATTCAACAGGCAATTATGACACCTTTGGTTTAATCTATGATGCAGATAATTATGTGTACGATTCTTCCTTTGATATTATGAAAAAGAGTGCCGTTGTATACGGTGATGATATGGGTGATGATGTCAACTTTAAAATCAGCTGTCAGATAACCGCAGGAAAAAGATACTACTTATCAGCTAAATTTAAGAACCCTGCTATATCAAACAACAGTTTTACTGTTTATGTTCAATTTGAATGTATAAATCATATTTATGAAGAAACGATTTTACTTGAACCTACCTGTGATACAGACGGAACAGCCGAGTTTACCTGCTCTGTATGCGGTGATTCATATCACAGCAGACTTTATGCATTAGGTCATGATTATCATCTTGCTGATTTCAAAAACGATATGGCAAAAATAAAGTGCAGCCGATGTAATGACGAATACTCAATTGCGTTCATAGATTATGTAAACAATTACAATCCTGTAATTGACGTTGTTCAGGACGGAGTAATAAATGCAAAGGATTATGCACAATTGACTAAAATGTTCACTGAATAAAGAAAAACGGGTTATACTATTAACACCGATAAAAGAAAGGAAAACGCTATGTCAGTAATCAGTATTAATAAAGATAATTTTGATGAAGTAAAAAACAGTGAAAAAACGGTTCTTCTTGATTTTTATGCAGATTGGTGTAATCCATGCCGCATGGTTTCCCCGATAGTGGATGAAATAGCACAAGAAAACCCACAGTATCTTGTAGGCAAAATCAATGTTGACAATGAACAGGATTTTGCACAGCTATTCGGTATTATGAGTATTCCTACCCTGATTGTAATGAAAAACGGTGAAATTACAGAACATTCCGTCGGCGCAAAAACGAAGGAGCAAATCCTTGAAATGTTAGAGTCTTAAAGAAACATATTAATGGGTTCAATGCCAAATGTTGCAGTAACCAAATAAAGAAGAATATTATATACAGAATGACAATTCAATATAGTATAAAATAAGCACTTTGCAAACGATTGCAAAGTGCTTATTTTATTATTGTATTTTTATCAATCTATGGTTCAAGCGCTGTATTGCTCACTTTTTATTGCTGTGCAGTATTCGCATCCTGCATTACTATATTATCATAAAGCTCAAAGATTTCGTTCAAATGGCTGTAGTTTTCCTTTTGAACGAGTGTTCTTTTGGCATCAAGATATGGCCGAGCAGCACGATAATAAATTGAATTTTTATTTGTTGCCGATTTAATTAAATTTTCTGTTTCTTTTTTCTGTAGATTAAGCTTTTTTAGCTCATTTTTTAAAATCGACAGTTTTTCTTTGTCCTTATTTTCTTTAGCCTGTTTCATATCTTTAAGAATAGAAAAATGCTTACTTTCAATATCGTCCTCAACTTTAAAAAGTTCTTCAAATACGGAATTGTCAAATTCCTCAATACCGTTTGGAAAATATTTTTTGATTGTTTTTTCAGCCGCTTTCATTTTAGAAAGGAGCATCTGCATATTTCTGCGATAGTCGATTTCACGCTGATTGGTTTTAGGCAATACTTTTATATCTTTTTTGCTTGGCAGTTCAACATGTATGAAATTCTGTAAACCTGCATTGACAAGGTTCTCTGAAATTTCTATTTCTTCCATACCTGATTTGGTTTCAAAGCGTTGAAGCTCATCCATAACAACTTTTGAAATTTCTATTTTTTCATTCTCTTCAATTATTTTTTTGCGAAGCTTTTTTGATTCCTTTCTTGTAAGATTTTTCAAATCTGCTTTGTTTGTATTTTTATGCTCTTTTCCTTCAAACTCCTGAGCCTCTTTAATTATATCAACAACCTCTTTAAGCTTGTCGTTATCAATAACATTGTTTCCGTAATCCTCAAACAACGCTCTTATTTTAAGCACATTTACCATTGCCTTTTGCTTTGTTTCAGTCAAGTCATAGAAGAAAAACGGAATTGCATTCAGTAATGCTCCGACTACAGATGCAAGTATAAGTACACTACTTATATGGATAAAATACTCTTTATTATACAGCACGTCATAAACATTACTGCCGTCATATCCAAGCGATAATGCAACAGTTTTATTCAGTCCTGAGCTTTCGTAAATAGCAGGCAAAACCGAGCTCGTAGCCAGAGTTATTACTGTACCTATAAGGGCTACTGTTGCGAACATTCCGTCAATTCTTTCACCTGTTATATATTGCTGATAATCACGGATGTCACCATTAATGCTGACATTAAGAATATTGCTGATAGATGTAAGAAACTGGTTGATGAATATAACAAAAACAAACAGCCATATAATGCCGGCCTTACCTATTCCTTGCACAATAGGAAGCATTGACAATATAAATACAACATTAAGGATATTTGACACAACAAGAATTTTTCTTTTCCCGAATTTTCTTATAAAGAACGGAAGTACAAGCATTGACCAAAATGAAGCGTTACCTGTTATTGCAACAATAACGGAATATTGCCCCGGTGAGCATGCCTGCTGATAATTATACATCCAACCGAGTATTGATGAAAAAGAGCTTTCAAGAAAGCCAATCCATCCTGCAAGCGATATTATCCAGAAATACTTATTTTTAGCTACTGCTCTTAATGCATCGGAAAACTTAACATCAATAATATGTGTTTTTGCCTGCACAATTTTTTCTTCATTATTGATATATATGAGAATGGAAATAGACACACCGACAATAAGCATAATCGGAAACAGAACTCTGAAAACTCTGATATCATAAAGCGTGTTTTCGCCTGTAATTGCCTTTGCAACGAGAGGCATAAAAATGCCTGCGATAGACGGTGAAAGATTTTCAACAACCGAACGTATTGATTGAACATCGGAACGCTCTATTGTATTAGGAGAAAGAACATTTATTATACTTTGGTACGCATCATAATAAAAATTATAAAAGAATTGAAAGCCTATGTTGAATATTAAAACAGTGAAGCATTTCCAGAATAAATTCATACTTTCATACGGCATAAAAACAAAGCCGATTCCGAGTATAGCGGTCGGAATGCCCATTGAAAGAATATATGGTCTGTATTTTCCCTTCATGCTGCGGGAATTATCAATCATCTTCGCACGCAGTGCAGTAAGAGGAATTGATGCTGCTATGCTCAATAAATAAATAACATAAAGTGCCGACGGATTAATTCCGATAGTATTGCCGATAAGAGTGTTGCCCACGGAAATAATCATCTGCTGAACACACCAATATACAAATCTTACGCCAAATCCGCCTACTGAAAGAGAAAGAATCTCCTTATAATTCATATATCTGCCCTCAGGCGGTGTTTTCCAGTTGTTTTTTACGCTTAATAAAAATTCTTTTACTTTTTTCATGCTAATTCCATAGCCTTTCCGGCTGCAAATAGTTAATTAAAATTATCCATACGACTCGTTGCAGCCGGACAAGACGTATAGTAGAAATTCAGCCGTCTCAAAATTATGTCAACGGCAAATTTTATTGGCAATTTGATTGGATAATGTGATTTTTCACATTACTCTCCAAAAATTAATTTTGTTCATGCAAAGATTCAAAATATTTTTTCATTTGAAATACCCAGTCGGTCTGCACAATGTCAAATCCTTTTTTGACAAACCAGCCCCAGCCGTAATCCATATCAGCAGTTATCGCTGTGTCGTCAGTGTGACCGCCTGAAAGTATGTCCTTATAATTGTAGACGATTGCATTTCCCCATGCTTTTAGATTGTTTTTATGTAAAAAATCCATAAATTCGTCGCTTACAAGTTCATCATTATCATCAGTAAACAAAATTTCAGCGCCGACTAAATTCAGCCTTTTGCTTTTAAAAAGCTCATCAAAATTTTCTCGTTTTGATATAATAGGCATAAACGGAAAATCAGGTGCAATTTCACTGCAGGCATCAATATATCTCTTTTTCATCGATGTTTTAATTATAATCTGTTCCTGCATATTATGCCTTCTAACACAATCGGTAATTTTATTGGGAGCGGTCCAGAATTTATCAATATTGACAATACATTTGTTTTTTAGCAGTTCAAGAGCATCATCAAGTGTAAGTATTCTCTCTTGTGTTTTGGTCTTATCCATATTCAAAAGGTGCTTTTTCATTATACGGTATGACGGCACAAGCCCCAAAAACATAGGATTTCTTAAATATGCAAATTCTTTACCCGGATGAAAAACGAAAAGCTTTCTGTCTATTGAAACCGATACATCAAGCTCTACAATATCAGCACCTTGATTTAATGCTGCTTTAAATGCGGATTCACTGTTGCACGGAATATTTCCTCCGCAGCTGCCTCTGTGAGCCGCAATAAGAGGTACATTATAATTTTTTATAGTCAATCACTCCCTAAAAATAATACTGCTTTAGTATCATATCAAGACTGTTTCCACAAATTGCTTATGCAATTTTCCTTAAAAAAACATGTATAGATTTTATTTTACTCTTTTTTTAAAAAAATGCAATACTAAGTTTAAAAACTCTGCATTAAACTGAACTTCCTATTTTTGCCTCAGGTATATTCGGTTATATACTCATTTGTTCCCGGAGCTTAAAAATCCCTATTGACAAATTTATTTGACTGTGATAATATAACAGTGTTATATAACGCTGTTATATATGAGGTGGACTATGAGTAATGAAGATGCAATTACTTTGCAGAATATTATGAATGCAGGAAAAAAGGAATTTTTAGAAAAGGGCTTTAAATCCGCATCACTTAGAAATATTGTTAAAGAAGCAGGCGTAACAACAGGCGCTTTTTACGGTTACTATTCAAGCAAAGAAGCTCTTTTTGCATCAATTGTTGAACCGCACGCCGCTGCGATAATGGGCAGATTTATGAAAGCTCAGCTTGATTTTGCCGAATTGCCTTACAAGAAACAGCCTGAACATATGGGCGTTGAATCATCAGAATGTGTTGAATGGCTGATTGATTATATGTATGACCATTTTGATGAGGTAAAAATTCTTATCTGCTGTAATGACGGAACGTCATATGAAAATTTTGTTGAGCGTATGATTGATGTTGAGGTTGAATACACATTCAAATATATCGATGTTTTGAAAAAGCTTGGTAAAGAAGTTAAACAGATTGACGCCGATCTTGCGCATATGATAGCAAGCGGAATGTTCAACGGTATGTTTGAAGTTCTGTATCACAATATGCCTAAAGCGCGGGCTAAGGTATTTATTTCCCAGCTGTGTGAATTTCATACAGCAGGCTGGGATAAAATTATGGGGCAATAACCCCTTAATTTTCAGCAGTTTGGTTAGGAATAACTAACTGTATTATATACAAATTCACAATAAGGAGGAACAGATGTGAAAAAACAATCTAGTTTTTCAAGGCTTATGGATTATGCCGGAGGGCATCGGTATTTCACATATACGTCATTGATTTTATCAGCAGCGAGCGCACTGCTTGCCCTATTACCCTTTTGGTATATTTGGAAAATTATCAAAGAGGTGCTCGAGACTGCACCGAATTTCAGCAAAGCAGAAAATTTAACACACAATGGCTGGATGGCAGTTTTGTTCTCCGTTTTATCTGTATTGATTTATATTGCAGGGTTGATGTGTTCCCATCTTTCAGCATTCAGAGTTGCTTCAAATATCCGCATTGAAACAATGGAGCATATTGTCAAATTGCCGCTCGGCTTTGCTGAAAGCTTTGGCAGCGGCAAACTGCGGAAAATTGTAAACGAGTCAAGTGCGGCAACCGAAGCCTATCTTGCTCATCAGCTGCCCGATAAGGCAGGAGCAATTGCAACACCTATAGGGATGTTGGTTTTGCTTATTGCTTTTGACTGGAGATTAGGCTTGCTAAGCTTGATCCCCGTCGTTTTGGCATTTGTAATTATGATGACAATGACCGGTGCAGAAATGAAACAAAAAATGACTGAATACCAAAATGCCCTTGGTGATATGTCAAATGAAGCAGTTGAGTATGTTCGCGGTATTCCTCTTGTAAAGACCTTTGGTCAGACAGTATTTTCATTTAAAAAATTTAAAAGCTCTATTGACAGATATCAGAAATGGGTAATTGCATATACAAAGCAGCTTCGTATGCCGATGGTATTTTACACGGCTGCGGTTAACGGAGTATTTGTATTTTTAATTGCCGCAGGTATTCTGCTTACAAAAAACGGAGTGAGCAAAGAGTTTTTGCTCAATCTTTTATTTTACATTATCATAACGCCTATTATTTCCGTTACACTTACAAAAATTATGTACCAAAGCGAAAACAAAATGATTGTTGATGATGCAATAAAACGCATTGACAGTATACTTTATATGAAACCTTTGCCCGAAACCGTCAATCCAAAGTATCCGAAGGATTCATCTGTAAAAATAGAAAATGTAAGCTACAGCTATGACGGTAAAAAGATGGCGCTTACAAATATCAATGCTGATATTAAATCCGGTGAAACAGTCGCTTTTGTCGGACCTTCAGGTGGAGGAAAAAGCACGCTGGCAAATATTATTTCAAGATTTTTTGACCCAAAAGACGGCAGAGTTTTAGTGGGTGGTGTTGATGTTAAGGATATTTCTAAAAACGAACTGATGAATACGGTTTCTTTTGTATTCCAGAACAGCAGATTGATAAAAGCGTCTATCCTCGAAAATGTGCGGCTTGGAAAACCTGATGCAACAAATGACGAGGTTATCCTGGCGCTGAAATCGGCACAATGTATGGATATTATTGAAAAGCTGCCGAACGGAGTTAATACAGTAATAGAAGCAAACGGCGTTTATCTTTCAGGCGGTGAGCAGCAGAGAATTGCAATAGCAAGAGCGATACTGAAAAATGCCCCTATAATAATTCTTGACGAGGCAACTGCATTTGCCGACCCCGATAACGAAATTCGTGTTCAGCAGGCATTCAATGAACTTTCAAAGGGTAAAACAGTAATTATGATTGCACACAGACTGTCAACCGTTGTTAACGCAGATAAAATATTTGTCCTTGAAAACGGACATATTTTTGAAAGCGGAAGCTGTAATGAGCTTATAGCCGAAAACAAACTGTTTGCAAAAATGTGGAATGAATATAATACTTCTGTTCAGTGGAAGGTTGCGAAGGAGAGTGAATAGTATGGTTAAAAAATTACAGAGAAAATATGCGTTATCCGAGCAAGGTGCTGAGGATATGATCAAGGGTATTATTGCCTGTGTTTTTCAAAATCTTTCATTTATGTTCCCGGTAGGCTTACTGTACTATCTCACGGGAGATTTAATGCAGGGCGAAATTCATGGCGGAAGAGCTGCTTTTTATATAATCGGATGTATTGTTTGCATTGTATTAATAATACTTACTACATATTTTCAATATAATGCAACATATCTTTCAACATACGTCGAATCGGGAGTACGCAGAATTACACTTGCAGAAAAAATGCGTAAAATTCCGCTTTCCTTTTTCGGCAAAAAAGATTTGGCTGACTTAACAAGCACCATAATGGATGACTGTGCAACTCTTGAAACTGCCGGCTCTCACTATATTCCTGAGCTTATTGGCTCTATAATTTCCACAACACTTATAGCAATCAGTTTGTTTTTCTTTGACTGGAGAATGGCATTAGCTGCGCTGTGGGTTCTTCCCGTTGCTTTTTCTATTGTTTTCTTTTCAGCTAAAATACAGGAAAAGCTCAGTGAAAAATCAATGACGGCCAAAATGACTTGTGCCGATGGGATTCAGGAATGTATTGAAGCCTCAAAAGATCTAAAGGCAAACAATGCAGAAAACACATACCTTGAGGGACTTAACAAAAAAATCAAGTCAGTTGAAACAAGAGCAGTTAAAAATGAATTTGGTCTTGCGGTATTTGTTGTTTCGGCATCATTGATTCTTAAATTGGGTATTGCAACAGTTGCGCTTGCAGGCTCTGCACTTTTAATAAAGGGCAGTATCAATATTTTAACCTTCTTTATGTTTTTGCTCGTTGTGTCAAGAATCTATGATCCGCTCAATACCGCTTTGCAAAATCTTGCAGCAGTTATAAGTGCAAAAACAAATACACAAAGAATGAATGAAATTCTTTTTCACTCTGTCCAAGAGGGCGAAAGTGAGCTTTCAAATATCGGTTACGACATTACTTTCGAGGGCGTTGGTTTTTCATATAACAGCGGAGAAACTGTTTTAAAGGATGTATCATTTACGGCAAGGCAAGGCGAGGTTACTGCTTTGGTAGGACCGAGCGGCGGCGGCAAGACTACTGTTTCAAGACTTGCTTCACGATTTTGGGATATCAATCAGGGCAAAATCACGGTCGGCGGTATGGATATCTCAAAAATTGATCCCGAAACTCTGCTGTCACTTTACTCCATCGTCTTTCAGGATGTAACGCTGTTTAACAATACGATTATGGAAAATATCCGTCTCGGCAGAAAGGGCGCAACGGATGAAGAAGTATTGGCTGCGGCAAAGCTTGCAAATGTTGATGAGTTTGCTTTGAAATTACCAAACGGATATAATACCGATATCGGTGAAAACGGTTGCGAGCTTTCAGGTGGCGAAAGGCAGAGAATATCAATCGCAAGAGCGTTCCTGAAAAATGCACCTATCATACTGCTTGATGAGGCTACAGCTTCACTTGATGTTGAAAATGAAACGCTTATTCAGACTGCACTTTCAAGACTTATTAAGGATAAAACAGTTTTAATTATTGCCCACAGAATGAGGACGGTTGCAGGTGCTGATAAAATCGTTGTGCTCAAAGATGGTTATGTTGCAGAGGAAGGCACACCGCAGAGCTTGCTCAATAAAAATGGTATTTTTAAGCATATGGTCGATTTGCAGACACAGGCGCAGAACTGGACAATTGCATAAACTAATTATTAAGAGGTGGGGATTTCCCTGCCTCTTAAATTTGGACTTGACAAATGAGTTAGTCCGTGCTAACTTATATAATAAAAAATTAGAAAGTGATGTAAGTATTATGATTGTAAATAACAAGAAAAAAATCATTTCAGCTTTGATTTGCGGCATGCTGGGGTGTATTTTATTGGGCAGTGGTGATTGGCTAATGATGTATGGAAATACAACTTATCATGGAAATGTATATTGGCTTACTGAGGGTGTGGCACAAATTCCTGCATGGAGAAATTCTCTGTCCATGCTTGTTGCATTCCCTGCTATTTTGCTGTATGGAATTGCGCTGTTTACTACCACAAAATTTGTAAAACAGGAAAAGCAAAGAAAAATATATCACTACCTGACGGCTTTCGGATTGACTCCATGGCTGTGCCTTCATTTGTTTTATGTAATGATTTTATGCTTATTTGCCTGGCTTAACAGTAATGGTTATGAAACAGTGGCGCTGCCCATTGCACAGGCCCTTTATTCTCAATTGTCATGGATTGTAATATTGAGCGAAGTGTTAATGCTTCCACCTTTTTTGTATTGGTTTTATCTGCAGATTTCAGGTAAAACGATATTTCCAAAATGGATGGCTTTTACGAATGTGCTGGTGATTTATGTGATTTTTCAGGTTGTGAAACTAACTATGCCTGATACCCCGTTTAGATTGGGATTTACGAATGGACTGATGAGCGAGAGTATGTTAATTTGGTTTGGTGTTATGCTTGTGTGGATTGTTGGATATAAAGGGACAAACAAAGAAAAAATGGAATATAAAAATCATTATCGAGCTTTCTAAAAAATGATAATGACAAGAAATTAATACTTTCAATAGCTGCTGATGAGGGTCG